>NZ_JARBAE010000002.1:0-544096 GCF_033795305.1 Streptomyces sp. AK02-01A | reverse complement strand
CCCACCCCACCAGCCGGAGGCGGTCGTGACCGGCAGGACCACCGGCGGGAGGGGGACGGGGGCACAGGAGGATGGTGACCGGACGTAAAGCGTGATTTGCGGCGCGGCATCCCGGACGACCTCACGACCGCCCGAGCGCGCCGTAAATCATGCAGTCCGGACACCACCTCCGGCGCCCCCGGCACCCGCACCCGAACAACAACCCCGCCGGGACAACGCACCGCCGGAGGCCCACCGCCCGCCGCCACCACCGCCCGCACCCGCAACCCCCGCCGGACGGCGACCCGCACCCGCAACCCCCGCCGGACGGCGACACCGCGCCCCTCATGCATCGGTGCCCCCGCCCACGCGCGTCCGCCCCGCGCCCGTTCCCTTTCTACTCTCGACCGGGAGCTGGTCCAGGCATCAGCTCCCCACCAGCCGCGCCGACCTCGGGGAGGGGCACGTGCTCAGCAGCGCACACCACGCGGACGTCGTCATCATCGGAGCCGGAGTCGCAGGTCTGTCGGCGGCTCACCATCTGACCAGCGCAGGCGTCACAGTCAGTGTCCTGGAGGCCGCCTCGTACGTCGGCGGTCGCATGGCCACGGACCAGGTCGACGGTTTCCGCCTCGACCGGAGCGGACAGTTGCTCAACACCTCCTATCCGGAGCTGCACCGGACGCCGGGGCTGGAGGGCGGCGTCCTGCGGTTGTTCTCGCCGGGCGTGCTCGTGCACAGTGACGGCCGGAACTACCGGACCGGTGCGGTCGGTAGCGCGCGGAGCGCACTGACCGCGGCACGCGCCCTGGCGAGCGCCCCCCGTCCAGCGCTCGGCGGCGCGCTCGATCAGGCGCGGATCGGCGCGGCTCTCGGCCGCATCGCGACGATGCCGACACCGCGTCTGCTGGCCCATCCCGAACGCACCGCGCTGGACGCGCTGTCCGCCCGCGGCCTGCCCGTCCGTACCGTCAACGGCTTTGTCCGCCCGCTGCTGTCCGCACTGCTCTGCGATCCCGGACTCACCACGTCGAGCCGGTACGCCGACCTCGCGCTGCGCGCCTTCGCGCGAGGCCGGCTGTGTGTGACCGCGGGCGGCGCCGCGACGCTGCCGGAGCTGCTTGAGCGGGCGCTGCCGCAGGGCACCGTACGGAAGGAGGTGTGCGTCACGGACACCTCGATCAACTGCGTCACCACCAAGGAGCACGGTGAGATCGCTTGCCGCGCGCTGGTGCTGGCCACCGGCGCGCGCGCCGCGGCCGAGTTGCTGCCGGGGCTGCGGATGCCGGACTTCCACGCCGTGACGGTCCTTCATCACACCGCGCCGAAGCCGCCGTTGACCGATCCGGCGCTGTTGCTGGACGCGGAGCGGAGTGGACCGGTGGCGCACACCGCCGTGATGAGCGCGGTCGACGCCTCGCGCGCGCCGGACGGCCGGGTGCTGATCTCGTCGACGGTGCTCGGCACCCCGCCGCCGGCCGCCGAGCTGGACCGCACGGTCCGCGCGCATCTCGCACGGCTGTACGGGACGCCGACCGGCGACTGGGAGCTGCTGGCCGTCCATCACGACCCGGAGGCGGTACCGGCGATGCCTCCGCCGCACGATCCGCGCCGTCCGGTCCGGCTGCTGTCCGGTCTGTATGTGTGCGGCGACCACCGGGACACGAGCACGGTCCAGGGCGCGCTGTTCTCGGGCCGCCGGGCCGCCCACGCGGTCCTCGGCGACCTGGGTGTGAAGCCCTCGTACGGCACGGTCCCGCTGCCGGCCGTGGCATAGCCCGGGCCGCCGTCCGGCCGTGACCGGGCGGCGGCTCGGTCCGCCGGGCTCAGCCGAACGCCGCGGTCCGGTCGCGGTAGTTCCGTACGGCCGCGGCGTCCCGGTACGGCTCCAGCCGCCGCTCGAAGTCCCGTACGTACTCCACGGCTCGCGCCGAACGCATCTCGGTGGCCGCCTGGGCCGCCTCCGCGCCCAGCAGGCACGCCTGGTCCAGCTCGCCGAGGCCGAGCCGGCCACAGGCGAGCACAACGCGGCAGAAGAGGCGGCTGCGGGCGTACACGGGGGCGCGTAGCTGGAGCGAGCGCTCGGCGTGCTGCACGGACGCGCGGTACTGCTGCAGATCGCGGTAGCAGTGCCCGAACTCGTCGGCGAGCTGCGCCTCGTCGAAGAAGCGCGCCCAGTGCGGTACGTCGTCGCCGGGCCGGGCCGTCTCCAGCGCGCGTTCGGCCCGTACGAGCGCGGCGGTGCACGCCCGTACGTCGCCGAGGACACCATGCCCGCGGGCCTCGGCGGAGTGCAGCAGCGCCTGGACCACCGGCGGCGCGGACGCGCCGACTCCTTGCTGGGCGACGCGGGTGAGCTGCACCGCCTCACGGCCGTGGCCGAGGTAGACGGCCTGGCGGCTCATGGTGGTCAGGACGTACGAGCCGTAGGCCCGGTCGCCGGCCGCCTGGGCGAGCCGCAGGGCCTGGACGAAGTAGCGCTGGGCGAGGCCGTGTGCCGCGATGTCGTACGCGGTCCAGCCCGCCAGCCGGGTCAGATCGGCGGCCGCGGCGAAGAGACGCCGGCCGACGCTCTCGCCGTACAGGCCGCGGAGCATCGGTTCGGCCTCGTGTTCGAGATAGCGGACGAGGGCGTGGCGGGCATGGCCGCCGCCGTAGGTCTGGTCGAGGGTGCGGAAGAGGTCGCCGACCGAGCGGAGTGCGGAGATGTCTCCGGCCGTCACTTTCTGGCCGACCGCGCGTTCGGTGCGCGAGCGCGGGACCGCCGGGGCCTCGGGCCGAGACTGGGCGGGGACGCGGGTGTTGTTGTGCGCGACGAGGCCGGGGCTGCCGACGCGGTCGTCGGCGCGTCCGATCAGCCAGTCGCGACTGGGAATGACCAGGCCCGCCGGAGTGAACGCGATCTTGCGCAGTTCGCTGTGGCTGCCGGAGTCCTTGCGCCACAGTCCCGCGACGATGTCGACGGCTTCCTCGGGTGTGGACGCGAATTCGAGGCCCGCGTAGACCGGGGCGCAGGCGTCCAGACCCAGGTCCTGTGCGGAGAGCCGGCGACCGAGCCGGCGGGTGAAGACCTCGGCGATCAGCGCGGGTGTGGTGCCGCGTGGTTGCTGCCCGCGCAGCCAGCGCGTCACCGATGTCTTGTCGTACCGCAGATCGAGGCCGTGTTCGAGGCCGAGCTGATCCACCCGGCGGGCGAGACCTGCGTTGGAGAATCCGGCTTCTGCGATGAGTGCGGCGAGCTGGCGGTTGGGGATTCGCTGCGGAGGTCGTTCCGACATCAGCTGTACGGTCTCCTGCCTTCCGGGCCCGGTGAGCAGCCCTCATGGAACGGCGCGAATTTAGCGGTACAAACCGCCCTCACCGTCACCTTCGTCCCACATTCATCCGATCGTGTGAGGATCGAGCCACCGCTGACGCGAGCGCGGCGGAAGGGGCCGGAGAGCACCTGCCCGGCCTCTCCGCCGGGAGCCGCCGTACAGTTGCGAGAGCGCGACCCGTGCACGTTGAAGGTACTGACGGCGCACGATGAAGGGTTCTAAGGAGGCACTGCCGTGGGTGAGCTGCGGTACGTCCATCTGGGGTTCGGCGAGGATTCCGTCGACTACCAGGAGGCATGGCAGGAGCAGCGCCGGGTGCACGCGGCCCGCTTCGCGGAAGAGGTTCCGGACACCTGTCTGCTGCTGGAACACACGCCGGTGTACACGGCGGGCCGGCGCACCGCGGACAGTGAGCGTCCGCTGGACGGCACGCCCGTCATCGACGTGGACCGCGGCGGGAAGATCACCTGGCACGGTCCCGGCCAGCTCGTCGGCTATCCGATCCTCAAGCTGCCGCGGCCCGTGGATGTCGTCGCGCATGTCCGCCGCCTCGAAGACGCCCTGATCCGCACGGCCGCGGAGTTCGGCCTGGAGACGACGCGGGTCGAGGGGCGCAGTGGCGTGTGGGTGCTCGGTGATCCGGTGGAGAGCCGTCCCGCGCCGGGCGGACTCTCGCTGGACTTCGATCCACGGCTGCGGGACGAGGAGTTCGATCCGCGGCTGAACGGCCCGGAGTACGCGCCGTCCAACGCCGGCCAGCGCCGGGAGGACCGCAAGCTCGCGGCGATCGGCATCCGGGTCGCCAAGGGCGTGACGATGCACGGCTTCTCGCTGAACGTGAACCCGGACAACACCTGGTTCGACCGGATCGTGCCGTGCGGGATCCGGGACGCGGGCGTGACATCGCTCTCGTCCGAGCTCGGCCGTGAGATCACGATCGCGGAGGTCCTCCCGGTGGTGGAGCGCCATCTGCGGGACGTGCTGGAGCACGCGGAGCCGAAGCCGCGCGAGATCGAGCACGCGAGCGTCTGAGGCACCGCGGCCATCGGAGGGAATGCGCCCCGACGGCCGCCGGTTGGCCAGACGTAATGCCACGTAAACAACGGGCGTAACCTGGTATTCGCCGAAGAATCGAATGCCGCGCCAGCAGAGAGAGGTGCCGGACGTGTCCGCTGTCGCACCCGACGGACGCAAGATGCTGCGCCTGGAGGTCCGGAACAGCCAGACCCCCATCGAGCGCAAGCCCGAGTGGATCAAGACTCGGGCGAAAATGGGCCCCGAGTACAACCAGTTGCAGAAGCTCGTGAAGAGCGAGGGTCTGCACACGGTCTGCCAGGAGGCCGGCTGTCCGAACATCTTCGAATGCTGGGAGGACCGCGAGGCCACCTTCCTCATCGGCGGCGACCAGTGCACCCGGCGCTGTGACTTCTGCCAGATCGACACGGGCAAGCCGCAGGCGCTGGACCGTGACGAGCCGCGCCGGGTGGGTGAGTCCGTTGTCACGATGGACCTGAACTACGCCACCATCACCGGCGTCGCCCGCGACGACGTGGAAGACGGCGGTGCCTGGCTGTACGCGGAGACCGTCCGCCAGATCCACGCCATGACGGCGGAGCGCGCGGCCGGCGGCACCAAGGTCGAGCTGCTCATCCCTGACTTCAACGCCGTGCCCGAGCAGCTCGCCGAGGTCTTCTCCTCCCGGCCCGAGGTGCTCGCGCACAATGTCGAGACGGTGCCGCGGATCTTCAAGCGGATCCGTCCGGGATTCCGTTACGACCGCTCGCTCGACGTCATCACGCGCGCCCGCGAGGCGGGACTGGTCACCAAGTCCAACCTGATCCTGGGCATGGGCGAGGAGCGCGCGGAGGTCAGTGAGGCGCTGCGTGATCTGCACGACGCGGGTTGCGAGCTGATCACGATCACGCAGTATCTGCGTCCGTCCGTACGGCACCATCCGGTCGAGCGCTGGGTGAAGCCGCACGAGTTCGTGGAGCTGAAGGACGAGGCCGAGGCCATCGGCTTCTCCGGTGTGATGTCGGGACCGCTGGTGCGTTCTTCGTACCGCGCGGGACGGCTGTACCAGCAGGCGGTCGAGCGGCGTGGCGCGGCGGTCGCCGGCCAGGCCGTGTGAGCCGTGCCGATCCGGGCTGTGTGAATCTGAGCACAAGAGGCTACTCAGCAGTAGAACGCAGTCGTGACGCGGTCCGTACCCTCCTCCCAGGTCGGGGGTGGTGTACGGGCCGCGTCAGCGTTTCCGGGCCGCGCATCAAGGTTTCATTGCCGTTTGACCGGTCGGTCACGCCCTGGTAACACCGATGAGTAAGGCTGCTTGCACGCAGCTCGTACGCTCGTCACCACCGCTCCTGAGGGGACCGCCATCATGCAGGTCGCGCCGGCCCGACCCGTCACCGAAGCGGTGACGGCGACCACACGCATCACCCCTGTGCTGCCCTCCGTCTCCACCGCGCTGCGCGCCGTGGAGTCCCTGCTCCTCAGCGGCGGCCAGCGCACAGCCCGCCGTAACGCCTGGACGGCCGTCCTGGAGGACCGCCGCCGGGCCAAGGACCGGGTCGAGGCACAGCACGTTCTGGAGGCCGTGTCGGACCACACTTCCCACGCCACGTAAACTCTGGGCATGGCGAGGAAGGAAAACGCAGACTCTGCTGCGAACCCCGGGCGACTGAAGCAGATCGCCCTTACCTACAAGATGACCCGGCAGGCCGACTCGAAGGTCGGTCTTGTCGTCGCGGGTGTGGGAATCGTCACCTTCGGTGTCTTCCTCGCGATCGGCTTCTTGATCAACCACCCGATCTATCTGGGCATCCTGGGCTTCATCCTGGCGTTTCTCGCGATGGCGATCATCTTCGGCCGCCGTGCCGAACGTGCCGCCTTCGGGCAGATGGAGGGCCAGCCGGGCGCTGCGGCGGCCGTCCTGCAGAACGTGGGCCGTGGCTGGACCACGACACCGGCGGTGGCGATGAACCGCAGCCAGGACGTCGTCCACCGGGCCGTCGGCAAGGCGGGCATCGTGCTGGTCGCCGAGGGCAATCCGAACCGGCTGAAGAACCTGCTGGCGGCCGAGAAGCGGAAGATGGCCCGCATCGTCGTGGACGTACCGGTGCACGACATCATCGTCGGCGACGGCGAGGGCCAGGTGCCGCTGAAGAAGGTCCGTACGACCATGCTGAAGCTGCCGCGAGTGCTGGCGGGCCCGCAGGTGACGGTGGCCAACGACCGGCTGCGGGCCATGGGCGACCTGATGAGCAATATGCCGCTGCCGAAGGGTCCGATGCCGAAGGGCATGCGGATGCCACGCGGCGGAAAGATGCGCTGATCTCATCCACGCATAAATCCACACATAAGAGGGCGGTCCGGAACTCGGTTCCGGACCGCCCTCTTGACGTCTGCGGGCTGTGGCGCCACTGGGGCATGTTGCGAAAGCAGCGCCGTCCGCCCGGACGACTCGGACGGCTCCGACAACGCGGCGAGCGGGCGTGCCGGGCCTCGCGGGCCGGGCGGGACTTTCGCGACAGACCCTAGATCCGTACCTGTACGGCGCGGGCCAGGCGGTCGTGGAGGCCACGGCCGTCGCGGTCCCAGACGAGGGCCGGGACGGCCACGCACAGCAGCACGCTGCGTACGAGCACGCGGCCCAGGCCGAGCCGGCCGCCGTCCTCGGCGACGACGCGCAGGCCGAAGAGCCGCTTGCCGGGAGTGGAGCCGACCGTACCGACGGTAAGCAGGCTCAGTACGAGGAGGATGCCGAGCGCCCAGTTCCCGGACGCCTGCCAGTCACCTCTGGCCAGCAATCCGTATGCGATCAGTACGCACAGCGCCCAGTCGACCATCAGGGCACCGAAGCGCCGGCCGAGCGGGGCGACGGAGCCCGGCCCGTTCTCCGGCAGACCGAGCCGCTCGCCCCGGTAGCCGAAGTCGACGCCCATGTCCTCGGCTGCCGCGCGCGGCCCGGAGAGCCACGATCCGATTGCTTGCCTGTTATCCACCCGACCACGGTACTGCGGCCGTATTCGCACCCTCGGGACGGGGGTAAGGGGGCATGTGCGGCCCGGCGTGCGCCCGGCGCCCACCCGGGCCGGTTAACTTCTGCGAAACAAATGAGTCATGCTTGAGAAACCCCGGAAACCTAAGTTGGGTCCAACGTGTGCCACCGCACTGGCCGCACGACCGAGCGACAACCCCCGCCCCACCCCGGGACGGGAGGAGGAGGAGCTGGATGTTCCAGAACGCCGACGAGGCCAAGAAGTTCATCGCGGACGAGGACGTCAAGTTCGTCGACGTCCGCTTCTGCGACCTGCCTGGCGTGATGCAGCACTTCACGATCCCGGCGAAGGCGTTCGATCCGGTGGAAGAGCTGGCCTTCGACGGCTCCTCCATTCGTGGCTTCCAGGCCATCCACGAGTCGGACATGGCGCTGCGCGCGGACCTGTCGACCGCCCGGGTCGACCCGTTCCGCCGTGACAAGACGCTGAACATCAACTTCTTCATCCACGACCCGATCACGGGCGAGCAGTACAGCCGCGACCCGCGGAACATCGCCAAGAAGGCCGAGGCGTACCTCGCCTCCACCGGCGTGGCGGACACCGCGTACTTCGGCCCCGAGGCCGAGTTCTACGTCTTCGACAGCGTGCGTTTCAACACCACCGCGAACGAGGGCTTCTACCACATCGACTCCGAGGCCGGCGCCTGGAACACCGGTGCGATCGAGGACAACCGCGGCTACAAGGTCCGCTACAAGGGCGGCTACTTCCCGGCCCCGCCGGTCGACCACTTCGCCGACCTGCGCGCGGAGATCTCCCTGGAGCTGGAGGCGTCCGGCCTTCAGGTCGAGCGCCAGCACCACGAGGTCGGCACCGCCGGCCAGGCGGAGATCAACTACAAGTTCAACACGCTGCTCGCCGCGGCCGACGACCTGATGCTCTTCAAGTACATCGTGAAGAACGTCGCCTGGCGCAACGGCAAGACCGCGACCTTCATGCCGAAGCCGATCTTCGGCGACAACGGCTCGGGCATGCACGTCCACCAGTCCCTGTGGCAGGGCGGCAGCCCGCTGTTCTACGACGAGCAGGGCTACGCGGGCCTCTCGGACACCGCCCGGTACTACATCGGCGGCATCCTCAAGCACGCGCCGTCGCTGCTGGCCTTCACCAACCCGACGGTGAACTCGTACCACCGCCTGGTCCCCGGCTTCGAGGCCCCGGTCAACCTGGTCTACTCGCAGCGCAACCGCTCCGCCGCGATGCGCATCCCGATCACGGGCTCGAACCCGAAGGCCAAGCGCGTCGAATTCCGCGCCCCGGACCCGTCCTCCAACCCGTACCTGGCCTTCTCCGCGCTGCTCCTGGCCGGCCTGGACGGCATCAAGAACAAGATCGAGCCGGCCGAGCCGATCGACAAGGACCTCTACGAGCTCGCTCCCGAGGAGCACGCCGGCGTCCCCCAGGTCCCGACCTCGCTGCCCGCGGTCCTCGAAGCGCTGGAGTCGGACAACGAGTACCTGCAGGCGGGTGGCGTCTTCACGGCGGACCTGATCGACACGTGGATCGACTACAAGCGCACCAAGGAAATCGCGCCGATCCAGCTCCGCCCGCACCCGCACGAGTTCGAGCTGTACTTCGACATCTAGGCCGAAGCACCGCTGACCTGCGGTAATGCCCTTTAGGCCGCCGCCTGGGGCACAACGGGGGCACTCCCCCGAGATGTCAGGCCGTCGACCGCCGCCGTCAGGGCGCGGTCGACGGCCTTCTTCGTCCGCTCCTCGCCGGCGGGCATCAGGTGCGTGTACGTGCGCGGCGTGAAGCCCGGGTCGGAGTGGCCCAGGTACTCGGAGAGGGCTTTGACGCTCTCGCCCGCGTCGAGCGGCACGCTCGCGTAGTGGTGGCGGAGAGCGTGCATGCCATCGCTGCGGGCCTCGCCGCAGTTCTCGCCCTCGGGCTTGATGGGGACAACGCCTGCCCGCGCGAGAGCAGGCTTCCACACGTACCTGCGCTGACCAGGCACGCAACGACTGGGACGGGTGCGACACCACCACGCCCATCGGACCGCAAAGGGAGGGGTCACGGTACCCCGCCACGCATGGCCCCGGCGGAGCAAGCTGTGGGGTAAGGAGTCCTTGCCCCGGCAGAGCATGTTGTCGCGATCGAAGTCATCCAGAGCGCCCCGACGAGATCTCTGCCAGCTCGCCCGGTCCAGTTCCGATTTGCAGGTCGGTTGTCGTGAAATCACTGAGATGCATGACGAGTTGACCGCCCCGCATCCACGGCATCCGTGGGTCGCCGAAGCGGAGTCCCGTGACATCGACAGGCACGGGCAGGGTTTCGCCCCGCTGATAGAGCGCGCCGTGAACACCGGACAAAGCGAAGGCCCTTACCCGCAAGGCCACGTACCGGCGACGCAGGTGAGGACAGGCCGCAGCCGATTGGGCGGCGCAGGGCAGACAAACCGGTGGATGAGTGGTGTGCTCTTCCTCTTGCCACAATTCGGGTTCCTGCGCGTCTGCATCGAGCAGCCACAGCACCCCGTCGGGGTTACGGTCGGCGGGCTTGCCGCAGATCTGACACAGGAGACGACTCATGGCCAGCCGCTGCCGCAGGCTGTGCACGTTTCCGTACTCCGGCCGGCCCCGGCCCGGCTGTGAAGGAGTGCGGGTCCAGAGGACGCCGTTCGCGTCCCGGTCGTACGACCGCTCATCGGCGTACGCGATGCCTCGACCGTTCCGGCGAGCCACCACCGGCATACTGGCTTCCCCCTCCTCGCTCCACCGGGTGATGTACGGCACCAACTCCGGCCGCGCAAACCCTCGGGATGCAGGAAGCGCGGCCTTACGTCCGTGCACCGTGCCTCGGTGATCCGGCTTCGTCGTCATGACGCTGCTGTTCTTCTCTCAATAGATGTGATCCAAAGATGGGCGATGGCTGACTGAGGGAGACATGCATTGGAGACTGTCCCTGCGCTCGGCCGGGAATCGGCGTGCCGCCATGCAGCCCTCGTCCCACATACGTCCAGGCACGAGCCGGGGGTCAGCCCCAGCAACAACCAGCAAATGCGCTGGCATCAGGCCGCGGACGCCTATGCCGCCCCGCCCACGTCGGCGGCGAACCTGGCCCAGACCGACTTCCCCCCGCCGTCGCGGGGTTCGCTGCCCCACGCGTCGGCGAGCGCGGCGACCAGCAAGAGGCCGCGACCGTCTTCGTCCTCCGCCCCCGTTGCCTCGACCGACGGTTCGACGTCGGAGTCGTCGGCAACCTCCAACACCACGTTCGAGCCGTCGATCGTCAACCGCACCGGAATCTCCGTGGTCTTTCCATGCCGTAGCGCGTTACCCACCAATTCGGACGCGACCAGCACGACCGTGTCGGCCAGTTCGGACAGGTCCCAGGCCCGTAACGCCTCCCGCACGGCATGCCGGACATACGCCACGAGCGACGCGTCGCCAATCCGGATGGCCATCACCTTGTTGACGTGACGACTGGTCTGGAGAACTGGTTGGTGGGCATGATCCACGACCTTCCTGGCCCAACTCAGAGGATCAGTAAGCCGGGCAGGGTCGCACTCGGGGTTGGAGGGCCGATCGGTTCGGATGGGTTTCGTCACCAATCCAGGTTCGGCGGACCGGAGATCCGGGAGTAGTACCGGCAGGTGTTATCGCGGCGGTAATACGCTGGTGGCGGCCGGTGGCGGCCACCAGCATGTCCGGCAGCACGCAGGTCACCTCGTACGAGGTGCTGGCGCGCATCGCCGACGGACTGCGCGTTCCCGGCGACTTCATCGGCCTCGCCCCGCGTCCATGGGAGACCGAGGCCCCGCCCCGAGCGGAGACGGCGGAGGTGCCTGTGCGTATGGACAGTCCTTGGCAGACCCACACCACGATCGAACTCGCCGACCGGCTCACCCGAGCCGATCTGACCATGGACCGGCGAGCGTTGGCCCGTGCCCTCGCAGCCACGGCCATGTCCGGCGCCCCCCTCCTCAACAGCCTGGAAGGGTGGATGCACCCGGGCGAGGAAGGCCGACGGCGCACCCGCCCAGGGCGTCTGGGCCTGCGGGACGTCGAGCAGTTGGAGGAGACCGCGAAAGCGTTTCGCGCATGGGACCATCGCTACGGCGGCGGACTGCGCCGCCGAGGAGTCCTTGGTCAGCTTTCGGAAGTCGCGACCGTACTGGACGAGCACCAGGCCCCAGCGGTCGAGGTACGGCTCTACCGGGTGCTCGCGCATCTTGCCGGGACGGCAGCCACCATGGCGTGGGACAGCGGCCTGCAACGGCGGGCCCAGGACTACTACCGGCTGTCCCTGCGGGCCGCACACGCGGGCGGCGACCGTCTGTGGGGCGCCAACGTGCTGGCGGGCATGGCCCGTCAGATGCTGTACAGCAACCGACCACAGGACGCACTCGAACTCGTTCGCCTGGCCCAGGACGGCGCCCGCGACGTGGCCGGGCCCCGGGTGAGGGCGATGCTTCGGACCCGGGAGGCATGGGCACTGGCCGCCCTCGGGCGTACCTCGGCGTTCACACGGGCGACCGAACAGGCGCGACAGGACCTGGGCGAGGCCGCTCCCGAGCAGACCGAGCCGCACTGGATCGCCTACTTCGACGAAGCCGAACTCGCCGGCACCACCGGCGGCCGACTGCTGGAACTCGCCCGGCAAGATCCTCGTACACACGCCAACCGCGCAGGTGAGGAAATCCGGCAGGCCCTCTCACAGCGCGGCCCGGAGGCGGGCCGAAGCAACGCCCTCGACCGGCTCGGTCTCGCGGAGGTCTACTTCCTCAGCGGGGACCTGACTGCCGGGTGCCAGGAGACCCACGCCGCGCTGGACGTCGCCGAGCGGGTGCAGTCCGGACGTGTACGGGAGGGCATGGCGTGGCTCTACTCGTACACCGTCGGACATGGCGCGTCCCGCCCGGTCCGGGAAGCTCGGGCCAGACTCCGCGAACAACTCGCCGACTGATGAAGCCGCTTGGGAAAGAGGAAGAAGCCGCTGTGACGACGCTTGCCGTAACCGGCCACATGGACCTGACGGACGCATCGGTCCCCTTGGTCCGCGACGCAGTACGAGACCTGCTCGCCGGATACCGGGGCCCGAATCTGGTCGGGGTGTCCTGCATCGCCGCCGGATCGGACAGCCTCTTCGCCGAAGCCGTACTCGCGGCCGGCGGCCGTCTTGTAGCGGTGATCCCCTCGCACGACTACCGCCGAACAAAGGTCAGGCCGCAGCACGCTCCCCTATTCGACAAGCTCATTGAGGCCGCCGACGAAGTACTGACCATGCCCTTCGAAACGGCCGGCAGAGAGGCATACGAGGCAGCCAACCGCGTACTCCTGGACCGCGCCGACCGCTTGGTCGCCGTCTGGAACGGCCAGCCACCGGGTGGCAAGGGCGGCGGCACAGCCGACGTGGTCGTTGACGCCCGCACCGCAGGCATCCCGGTCGACGTGGTGTGGCCGGAGGGCGCCGAGCGCATCGGGGCCTAGCTAGGACGCCGTCACACGTGGAGGTCGTCTGGGTTCAGTTCGACCGTAGACTCGGGAGATGGATACCGCGTCAGTCGTCGCGCTCATCGCACTTGTAATCTCGGTTCCCTCCGCTCTCGTCACCTTTCAGTACAGCCACAAGCAAACCGAAGCAGCCGCGAGAGCAAACGCTCTCACTGAGCGAGCACAACGCGAACAGGCAGAGCCATACGTCATCGCCGATATTCGGCCGAGAGTACCCGGGTCATCGCTACTAGTTTTCGTCATCGAAAACATCGGGCCGACTCTCGCCCGCGATGTCCAACTGTCCGTCGACCCTCCTCTGCGGACAACTCTCGGTGCGGAGAAAGAGGCCATTCTCAACCAAGCGGTTACCAGGAAGATCGCTGCGCTGCCTCCTGGTCGGCGACTTCCGTTCGTCATGGACGTTGGCCACAAAGTGTTCTCTTCAAACCTTCCGCTCCTCTACACGGTCAAGGTCCAGGCCAGCGGACCCTTCGGCGTCATGGAGCCGCTGACCTACGTTATTGACCTTGAGATTCTGAGAAATACCGGATTGGACACTGAATCTTTAGAATGGAGCACGCACGTTCTTGCCGAGCAATCGAAGAAGTCGGCCAGATCTCAAAAGCAGCAGGCAGACGCTCTCAGGAGCCTCACAAGGCATGTCATCGAGACGTCTGCGCGGACCCACGAGGAATAGACTCCAACGGTCAATTAAGGGCGGCGGTGTCAACACCACGGCACGGCCATCCCAATACACTTATCTTCCCAACGCCGCGACCTTGGCCTATAGGTCCGCCTGCCCGGCCA
This sequence comes from Streptomyces sp. AK02-01A, assembly GCF_033795305.1. Classification (NCBI taxonomy): domain Bacteria; kingdom Bacillati; phylum Actinomycetota; class Actinomycetes; order Kitasatosporales; family Streptomycetaceae; genus Streptomyces; species Streptomyces sp. AK02-01A. The sequence continues at coordinate 530,494 of NZ_JARBAE010000002.1, read as the reverse complement.
GGCCCAGAGTGTCAGTGCACCCCTGTGGCCACGATCCAATGTCCCCTCGGAAGCCCGAGTGCACCGGAGCCGTCTGATCCAGCCGCTTTCATCCCTTCCATCTGGGCTTCATGGATTCGCCCTCAGACGTCCCGGCTTGAGGCGTAAGAATCTACAGAGCTTAGGACCCGAGTCGGGGGCACATGCAGGGCACACGGGAGTCAAAAATGCCCCGCATCCGTGCAAGGTCACGAAGGATGAAACGCCAGGTCAGCGGGCGTTTGAGCAGAAAGTCGCAGGTCAGCGGCGGGCGGGTGGCACTTCTTCGACATCTAGGCCGAAGCCGAAGCACCGCTGACCTGCGGTAATGCCCTTTAGGCCCCCGCCTGGAGCACAACGGGGGCGCTCCCCCGAGATGTCAGGCCGTCGACCGCCGCCGTCAGGGCGCGGTCGACGGCCTTCTTCGTCCGCTCCTCGCCGGCGGGCATCAGGTGCGTGTACGTGCGCGGCGTGAAGCCCGGGTCGGAGTGGCCGAGATACTCGGAGAGGGCTTTGACGCTCTCGCCCGCGTCGAGCGGCACGCTCGCGTAGTGGTGGTAGAGGGCGTTTGGGGCGCCACTGCACCCGATAGCGGGCTGTGGTGCCGGCGGCACATATCTCCTCTGTGGAAAAGCCGGAGCCGAGGAACGGCCTGTTCTGTACGCCGACTCCGAGGGCCGGGCCACGCTGATCGGTGCTGACCTCGTGGAGGCCGTCACGCTGATCGTGGTACTGCCTTTCTGGCATGAGCTGGCGGCGGGCTTCACTCCGACGGAGCTGGGATCGGATCTACGTGCCGACCGGCCCGATTTCGACGCCGAGCGCGACCGTCTCCTGGCCGCCCTCGGGCTCGCTCCTGTGACTGAGGAGGAAGCTGCCGCCCGGCTGCCGGCCATCGCCGCGTGTACGGCCCCCGACTATGTTCCTCTGGTTCCGGACGACGATCACCTGCCGTACGAGCTTCTCTTCGCCGACGGCCCCACGTCAGCGACACCAACATCGGGCCCTTGCTCGGTCTCCCCAGCTTCTCCTGCCTCGCTCCGCGGATGGCGAGACGGTTTCCGGTAGTTGAGCGGGATCGCGCCCAGCGGCCCGGTCGTCGCGTCGAGTGGACGCAGCGTCTTCCCGTATTACACGGCCGGATCCTTCTCGGTGCGGCGCTCCGCTCCCGGGGCCCCGGCGCGCGCGATGACGGCGGCCAGCGCGAAGCCCAGGACCGCCGGATTGACGTAACCCGGAACGGCGCCGGTGGCGTAGTCTCCACCGTCATTCGTCTCGCAGACGAATTGGAGCGGCAGGTAATTCACCGTGTAGTCGGTGATCATGTTGGCCATTGTCCGCTCCTGCCAGCCGGGTGTGCGGCAGGACCGGATCGGTGCCGAGTCGGCGCCGCCGTCCGCCGCGGACATGACCGCCCCGACGACATGGAGCAGGCCCCACGTGTACAGCGCGATGGCGACGGCGCCCAGGATGGCGGCGAGGCTCCTGAGCCACACCCGGCGGTCGGCACTCCGAAGGCCGACCCGGCCGAGGGTGCCGAAGCCATGGCCGGCGAAGGCGAAGGCCAAGATCAGTCCGGCCGGAACGAACAGCAGAAGCAGGAATGCCATCGGCCGAGTCCATCAGGCCAAGATCACGACGGCTGTGACGGAGCCCACAGTTCCGGCAACAGAGGCGTCACAGCTCAACCGCCGTCTCTCATAGAGTCATTGGCTCCGGAGCGTGCCGATCAGGCGGGTGCCTGTGAGGGTTTCCCGGAGGGTCTCGTACAGACGACCTCCGGGCCGGGCTCACATCGCGCGGCTGTCAGGCGAGTTCGAGGACGGGGCGGGTGCTGAACTCCTCGTACATGTCCGCGCCGTCCGGGCCGTTGAGGAACTCCGCCATGGCGGGGTTGCGGTTGGCGGTGGCGAGAGGCAGCCATTGGACAAAGGTGCCGTATCCGCCGCATACCGCCTCTCCGCCGTCGCCGCCGTACACCGACGCCGGGTCGGAGGTCATCTCCGCCTGGTAGACGTCGTAGGCGATGTGCAGGCCGAAGGCGTTGGGCTGGTGCTGGGGTCCGCGTCCGGCGCCGTACGGGAAGCTGTCGAGCGGGCAGTGGTCCCCCCAGCGGAACAGTGTCGCCACTCCCGCGCCACAGGCGTGCTCCCACTCGTCCGGGCTGGGCAGCCGCAGACCTTGTCCGGCGAGTGCCGCCGGGACCCTATCGGGCAGTTCGGTGAGTTGTTGGGATTCGACCGCGATCAGCAGTGTGGGAACCGTGACCGTGCGCCGCGCGGTGAGGAACTGGGCGAGATGGGCGCGTGGATCGGGGTCGAAGCCGTAACCGCCCCGCAGGCTCTCGGTCCGGTAGGAGTCGAGCTGCTCGGCCAGTGGCTGCCAGGCGTCCGGATCGAAGCCGACCGTCACCTCGCCACCGGGTATGAGAGCGAAACGCTGTCCCGCGCGTTCGACCAGCGCGCGGTGGAGCCTGCCGTCCAGGTGCGGGGCGCTGTCGAAATGGACGAGCTGCCCGCCCACCTGGCGGGCTGCCTCTCGGGCATGTCGCGCGGCGGCCTCGTGGTCCAGAGCGCGCCAGTGTTCGAAGGTCAGGTCAGCGACGGACATGACGCTCAGTCTGGCACCCGGCACCGACAACGTGATTCCCGGAACGTGGCTCCTGGCTGAGCACGGCAGGCGTTCAAACGGGCATTGACGCGGCGGCCACGGGAAACCACGCCGTCGGTGATCTGCTTCTGTCGCGCCCGGTACCGCCTGGCACGACAGAACCGAGCGGCGTCTATCGTGCACCGAGCCGTTACCCCACGGCCCGTCTTTCGAGGAGCGAATCACGTGAGCGCAGCACCTGTACGCTTCGGCCTGGTCGGCAGCGGCTGGCGGTCGGAGTTCTTTGTCCGTCTGGCGCGTAAGCTGCCCGACCGCTTCGCGGTGACCGGTGTGGTGAGCCGGTCCGCCGAGCGCGGCGCCGAGGTGGAGGCGTCCTGGGGAGTGCCCGCCTACCGCACGGTCGACGAGTTGCTGGCGGGCGCCGAGCGGCCGGAGTTCGTCATCCCGTCCGTGCCGTGGTCCGTCACTCCGGAGGTGACGAAGGATCTCGTACGCCGCGAGGTGCCGGTACTGGCGGAGACGCCTCCGGCGTCGGACCTCGAAGGGCTGCGGGACCTGTGGCGTGAGACCGGTGGCAGCGGCCTGGTGCAGGTGGCGGAGCAGTATCCGCTGATGGCGGGACACGCGGCCCGGCTCGCACTGCTGCGGGAGGGAGTGATCGGAGAGGTGACGTCCGTCCAGATGTCCTCCACGCACCTGTACCACGCGGTGTCCCTGATCCGGCACACGCTCGGAGCCGGCTTCGAATCCGCCACGGTGACGGCCAAAGACTTCACCGCTCCGCTCGCCGATCCGTTGTCCAGGGACGGGTGGTCCGGCGATCTGACGCCCAAGGACGCCTCGACGACTCTCGCGTTCCTGGACTTCGGCGGGCGGATGGGACTGTATGACTTCACGGACAACCAGTGGTGGAATCCGTTGCGCGGACGGCGCATGGTGGTGCGCGGTTCGCTGGGCGAGATCATCGACGACAGCGTGGTGCGGATGGCCGACCCGCGCACCCCGGTGGAGTCCGCGCTGGTCCGCCGCCGGACCGGGACCGACCTCAATCTGGAGGGCGTCGAGCTGCATCACATCACGTTCGACGGACGGGTGGTGTACCGGAACGAATTCGTCGGCGCGAACCTCTCCGAGGACGATCTGGCCGTCGTTGACCTGCTGTGGCGTACCGGTGCCTGGGTGCGCGGTGAGGGACCGCAGCCGTATCCGCTCGCCGAGGGCTGCCAGGACCATCTGATCAGCCTGGCGATCATGGAGTCGGCACGCACCGGGGCCGCCGTGACCACGACCCGGGAGGCCTGGGCGGTCTGAGCACCGGCGGTTCGCGAGGACTCTCTCGGTCCCGGCCGCCGGGAGGCTTCGTCCTCCCGGCGGCGGGCCGGGTCGTCAGCGGTCGATGATGTCGCGCCAGGAGTGCCGCGGCACGAAGCCCAGTGCTTCGCGGGCGCGGTCGATGCTCAGCAGTGTTCCGTATGTGCCGATCTCGCGGGTGAGCTCCACTTCTGGGAACACCTCGGCGAGCAGTTCGGCGGAGGGCCGGTCCATGATGGTGTCCGCCGCCGCGATGACGAAGCTCGGCGCTCCGGTCACGGGCGCGGCGAGCGCGAGGCGGCAGGCCGCCGCGACATCCCGGGCGTCGATATAGCCCCAGAGGTTCCACTTCCGCAGCCGCGCGTCGGCCCAGTAACCGGGCACCAGGTGGTAGTCCTCTTCGAGGTGGACGTTGGACAGGCGCAGCGCGACGAAGGGGATGCCGGACCATTCGGCGATGTGCTGGGCGGTGGTCTCGCTCGCCACCTTGGACAGCGCGTAGGTCGTGGTCGGGTACGGGTAGTGGTCCTCGTCCACCGGCGCGTAGCGGGGCGGGACGTCGAACGGCAGGCCGAGCGTGGTCTCGCTGGACGCCCACACGACCCGGGACAGCTTGTTGTGCGCGGCGGCGAGGAAGACGTTGTTGTTCATCGCCAGGTTGGTGTTCAGGGTGTGGGCGGCGGGAAAAAGGCCGGGCGCGGGGATATTGGCCAGGTGGATCACCGTGTCGGCCTCGCTCAGCGCGTCGACCGCTTGTCCGTAGTCCGTCAGGTCCGCGCGCAGCAGCGGTGCTCCGATCTTGGCCATGGTGTCCCGGTCGCCGGGCCCGGCGGCGATGTCCACGGCCAGGACGTCGAAACCGTGTTCCAGCAGATCCGCGACGACGACACGGCCGGTCTTCCCATTGGCACCAGTGACGGCGACTGTGGTCATGGACGTTCTCCCAACTCGGCATCACTACTCGCGACTCGACGTCACTCTCGCGACTCGGCATCGCTCTCGCGTCTTGCTGCTCCATCCTCTCCCGCCGCAGGCCGGCGGCACCACCGGCCCGGTACTCGGTAGACGGAAGTGGTGCCTCCGGATGTCCGCGCGGGCCCGGCTGTCAGTGGGCGCTGGCACGATGAGCCCATGAAGATCTACAACTGGCGGCCCTTCCTTGAGCGGTGGAGTGAGGACTGGGTCGACTCCGCCGGTGCGCTGGGGCAGGAAGTCGCGGACGAACAGGTCCCGCGGGAGCGATGGCTGGGGTTCGCGCCCGCTGACGAGGATCGGATCGAGGCTCTTGAGGAGCGGCTCGGCGTGGCTCTGCCGCCGACCTACCGGTCGTTTCTGGCGGCCACCGACGGCTGGCGGCCCGCCGGGACGTCCGTTCGTCTGATGGGGACGGCGGAGGGTGTGCACTGGCACGCGGACCCGGGCGGTCTTCAGGAGATCTACGAGAGCGACCTGGGTGAGAGTCCCTCCGAGGAGGAGGTGCTGACGGCCGGCATGTGGGGCAGGGCGCTCCAGTTGTCCCTGGACTCGGACATGACCGACGTCCTGCTCGACCCGGGCGATGTGAACGCGGACGGTGAATGGGCCGCCTATGTCCATCGTGGCTGGTCGGGCGAGTACCCGGATCGCTACGAGTCGTTCACGGAGCTTATGCAGGCGCTGTTCAAGGACTTCCACCGGGTGAACGGAGACAGGCCCGGGTTTGTGAATGAGACGACCCGTGAGCTCGACGCGGCCGTCGAAGGAGCGCGGGTGGCGTGTCTGGGCGGTGATGACATCGACGGTCAGCTCGATGTGTTCGCCGAGGCCGAGGAGTCCGGCAGAGTTCGCGCCCGTGGGCTGCGCGTCCAGGTGGAGGCGATGCTGGGCGGCGGTGAGGTGAGTTCCCGTGTCGCGGGAGGCCTGGACGATCCGCTGTACGCGCACGAGTTCCTGCCGCTGGCCGCTCGGGAGCATCTCCGGTCCCGCCGTGGCGAGGCGGAGTTCGTTCAGCCTCATGACGGTGCGGACCGGGAGCGGGCCCTGGCGGTGTTCCGGGAGATCGGCGAGCTTACGTTCCGGTACGAGCCGCCCGGCCCTTTCGGAGATGCCGTCGCCGTGGCGCGGGAGCAGGCGCGCTGGGGCGATACGGACGCGGCGTGGCGCACCGTCGCGGCCGCGGTGCCCGACTGGCAGCCGTATGGCAGTGAGCACGTGGCTCCGGTCGGACTGCTCGCGGATCCGCTGCTCGGGCCGGTGATCACTCCGGAGCGCGGTCGGTACATCCTGGAAACGCCTCGTGGCGAGCGGGCCGAAGAGGCGCCGGCGTGGGACGACGGCGAGGAGGCGGCGCCGGAACCGGACGGGTTGGCCTGGCTCGCCGATCAGGAGCCCGCGGAGCCGGCGGGTTCCTATCGCTTCGTCCTGGTTCATGGCGTCTCGCCGGAGGAGCTGGCCGGGCGAATAGGAAAGGGTCCGCTGCTGGCGCCGTCCGGTGAGCGGGACCTCTCCTCGCGACACGGGAGTGACGAGCATGGTGTGGCCCGGCTCGGATCGAGTGGAGACGGCTGGAGTTTCGCCTTCGAGAGCCGCCCGGAGGCTTTTCGGCCGGGACGGCTGAACGGCGTGGACGAGTCGGTTTCGCGGGGCGCGAAGTCCGTCGCGGTGTGGGTCGAGCGTGGCGGCCTGTCCGGCGCGTTCCCAGGATCCTTCCATTTCTCCTATGCCGAGGACGGGCGGCGTGTGTACGGATTCACCGCGCGCGGCGGAGAGATCGAACGATGGGGGACGCTTCCCGGGTCGCTCGCACCGGAGGACCTCTTTCCGGCGACTGGCTCCGGCGGTCCGGCTCTGGATCCCGATGACGAGTACGAGGCGCTCAGCGCTCTCACGGAAACGTTCGGCGTTTCCCTGCCCCGCTTCGCGATCGAGCACGGGCGGCTGCACGCCGTCGCGGCCGAGCCATGGGTGGCGCCGCCCGGCCCGGAAGAGCCGCCTGTCGGAGCTCGGAGCGATGTGATCGGCTGACGCACTGCTTGGCTGACGCACTGCTTGGCTGACGCATGGTCTGGCTGACGCATGGGACGGAAGGTGTGCCTGCGCCGCACCGGGCCGTGCGCGGTGCGGCCGGCCTCCGGATCCGGCCCTGGGCACGGATCCGGAGGCCGGCGTTGTCACGGCCGTGCGTCCGCTCCCTCAGCGGATCAGGGTGCGCACCATATGGCAGGTGGTGTCGGACGGCGGGCGGATGCCGATCCTCGCCGCCGTGCTGCGGATCCTGCGGTTGCTCGCGTTCGCCGGATGGTAGACGCCCGAGTCGAGCAGGGCGATGGCGAGGCGCATGGCCTTGAGCCGGCGGTTGTGCGTCTCGTACCACTCACGGGGCAGGCCCGCCGGCAGTGGCTTGCGCTTGAGGGATGGCAGGGTATCGAAGGGTTTCGTCGTGATTGTGGCAACGGCCATCGGCGACCTCCCGGCACGTGGTTGGACCCTCACGAACTCCCTCTATTTTACTGCCTCGCACTGACAATCGTCCCTGGCCAGAGGGCATTTGAGAGAGAGTCCGGCGGCACGGCCGACGCCACTCGGCCGGCTCCACTAGTGCTTGTCGAGCCAGATCACGATCCCGGTCCAGTCGTTGAGCACGGCCGCGACGCCCGCCCTGATGGCGGCCGCGCAGCGCTCGGCGGTGAACGAGTCGGCGTCGTACGTCGAGGACGCGCCGAGCCCTTCGCCGCGGAACGACGCGCCGGACCAGTCGACCGCCGTGACGTTGTGCGTGGGCTCAGCCAGTTCCGCTCCCACGACGAGGAACTGTTGTGACAGGTGGTTCGGCGTGACCGTCGAGAGAGGATCGATGAGGTCGTTGCCCGCGCTGACGATGAGGTCCGGGCTCAGCTCAAGGGCGCTGACGACGCTGGGAAGGAGGTCGGACGGACCGTCGGCGACCACCGTCCTGAGGTCGACGTGCTCGGTCTCGGCCCACTCCTTGACCGCCTTCACCAGGGCCTTGGTCGGGCGGTCGTCACCGGCGGTGAGGAGTACCACGCGGTAGTCCTTCGACGGGTGGACCCCGGTCCAGGAGCCGGGCCGCGGCGTGGCGGTCGCCTCCGGGGTGGGCGGGGCGGAGGGGTCGATGAACCCGGAGCCGAGAGTACCGATGGCGGAGGGCTTGGGATGCGGCCGTGACCAGTCGTCGCCGGAGCTGCATCCGGTGACCAGCGCGGCGGCCGCGGCCAGCGTGGCAGCGGCCCGAAGCGAGGGGCGCAAGGCGATCGTCCTTCGTGTGGTGGTGGATGGTGCGCCTACATCCTCCTATCCCAGTTCCTGTCGCTTTCCTCCACGGGTGTCGTTCTCGGCTTTGTTTTTCCGTAATTCGCCCGCGAGCCTGATCCTGTTCATCCGTGACATGGAACGTGCACTGGCAACCTCAAGGAGCCCTCATGTCACATCGGGTCCGCCTCAGCATCATCGGGATCACTGCGGCGGTAATCACTTTCCTGAGCGTCGGGCAGCCGGCGTTCGCCCACGGGTTCACGTCGGTCGTGTACGCCCATGTCACCGCAGGTGACGAGGGCCATATACGGACGACGCTGAAGCTCGAATACGACCTCTTCGTCGCCTCCGCCGCCGACTACGAGGACGACGATCAGCTCTTCCAGACCGGAAACGCCGCATTCGAAGCCGGTGACACCAAAGAACAGGCCGCGGCGCTCAACGCCCATTCGAAGTCGGCCGTGAAATATGTCACCGATCGCTTCCCGGTCTCCTTGGACGGCAAGGTCTGTACGCCGACCCAGGTCGGCGACTTCACGATGACCCGGCAGGAGGGCGTGCCGTACGCCGCTCTGCTGCTCGACTGGACCTGTGCCGGGCCGGGCGACGATCACGTACTGCGCAGTGGACTGTTCCCCGACTCCGAGGGCTATGTCACCAGCACCAAAACGATCGTCACCTACGAGATCGACGGCCGTGCCGGCAGCGCCGCGCTCGACGCCGCTCATCCGTCCTTCTCGTTGGGTCAGTCGTGGTACGAGCGGTTCTGGGAGTTCTTCAGCCTGGGTGCCGAGCACCTGCTGACCGGGACCGACCACATCCTGTTCCTGCTGGCGCTCATCGCCGGCTCACGGCGTCTGCGCGAGATCGTGCTCGCGGCCACGAGTTTCACGCTGGCGCACTCGGTGACGTTCATGCTCGCCGCCCTCGGTCTGGTCGACGTGCCGTCGAAGGTCGTGGAGCCCGTCATCGCGCTGTCGATCGCCGTGGTCGCCGGCTGGTACCTGTGGCGGATCTGGCGGCGCGGCGGCCATGCCGCCGACCTGGAGGCGGTGGAGGGCAGTCACTTCAGCCTGGACCGTGCGGGCTGGACCCGCCTCGGGGTCGTGTTCTGTTTCGGCCTCGTGCACGGCCTGGGCTTCGCGGGCGCGCTGGGCATCGACCAGGCGTGGTCGTGGACCCTGCTGTGGTCCTTGCTGGTGTTCAACGTGGGCATTGAGGGCGTGCAACTGGCGATCATCGCCATCGTTTTCCCGCTGCTGACCGTGCTGCGCCACCGGGCGCCGACAGCCGGCCTCTGGGCCACCGGCGCGATCTCCGCGGGTGTGGCCGCCATGGGGCTGGTGTGGTTCATGCAACGGGTGTTCGGGTTCTGAGACCGCCTCAGACCCCGTAGAAAGTTCAACCAGTCCCAAGATCGTATTTATGACTAGTTAACCAGGCGATGAGACCTTAACGGTCTCCATTCATGCACCTCAGTGTGCGCAAAAGGAACGAAAAACCGATGAAATTGAGCACCCCGACGCAGGCCTCCGGGCTTGTGCGGCGCCGCCTGGCCACAGGCGCCACAGCGGCATTCCTGGGCTTGACAGTGGCCCTCGGCAGCGGCATGGCGTCCCCCGCCGCCGCCGCCGAGCCCGCTTCGCTCACCGGCATCATCCTCGGTGTGGGCGCCAACGAGACCCAGCGCACCGTGACGTGGTACTCCTCGGCCGACACCGCGCAGAAGCTCCAGGTCGCCCCGACCACTGAGCTCGTCAACGGCGAGTTCCCGGCCGGCGCCGCCACCTTCGACGCCATCGGCGGAGCGAACATCGCCACGAGTGGCGGCTTCAACCGCCACGCGACGATCACCGGCCTGAAGGAAAACACGGCGTACTCCTACCGTGTCGGTACCGAGGGCAACTGGTCCACGGCGTACTCCTTCAAGACACAGGACTTCGAAGGCAACTACGACTTCCTGTTCTTCGGCGACCCGCAGATCGGTTCGTCCGGCGACCTGGCACAGGACCAGGCCGGCTGGCAGGACACCGTGGACGTCGCTCTCGCGGCCAACCCCAACTCCGAACTCCTGGTGTCGGGCGGTGACCAGGTCGAGAGCGCCAACAACGAGTCCCAGTGGAACTCCTTCCTGGCCCCGGACAAGCTGCGTCAGTACCCGTGGGCCGCCACCATCGGCAACCACGACGTCGGCGGCAAGGCCTACGAGCAGCACTTCTCCACCCCGAACACCGACCGCTCGGGCCCGCTGTACTCCAACGGGAACCCGGAGTCCAACACCTCTGGCGGTGACTACTGGTACATCTACAAGGATGTGCTGTTCATCGACCTCAACAGCAACAGCTACGCCACCTCTCAGGGTGGCGGCGGTGACGCGGCGCACATCAACTACGTCACCGACATCATCAACAAGCACGGTTCCGAGGCCAAGTGGAAGGTACTCACGTACCACCACTCGATCTACTCGCCGGCCTCGCACGCCAAGGACGGCGACAACAAGACGCGTCGGGTCGACTTCCCGACCACGTTCTCCAAGCTCGGCGTCGACCTGGTGCTGCAGGGCCATGACCACAGCTACTCCCGCAGCTACCTGATCAAGAACAGCGAGAAGGCGAACCCGGACGAGAAGCCCGGCGCCGCCGACGTGTACCCGGGTCCTGGTGGCGTCCTCTACGTGACGGCGAACTCCGCCTCCGGCTCGAAGTACTACGACATCACGAAGCCGGACAGCAGCGGCACGAGCGGCGCCGGCAACGGTGCCGACCCGCTGAACCCGGACAGCTACTGGTACAACTCGGTTCAGAACCAGGAGCACGTCCGCACCTACGTCAAGGTGCAGGTGCGCAACGACAAGCTCGTCGTCGAGAACGTCCGCAGCGGCACCTGTGACGCCCCGAACTCCGAGGTCTCGCAGGGTTCCTGGTGCAACAACACCACGGCCGACCAGCCCGTCGGCTCGCTCGTCGACAAGGTCACCGTGCACCCGTACAACGGTGACGGCCAGTCCCTCCAGGTCAACGTGCCGAACGCCGCTCCGGGTGAGTTCGGCTGGACGATCGACGGCTACAACGGCCTGGTGGACCTCGGCACCGCCCAGGAGCGCAACGGCGACCACTTCGAGGCGAGTGGCAAGATCAACCCGATCCTCGTGTCGGACAGCCGTCGCTCGCTCGCTCCGTGGTCGGTCTCGGCCAATGTGAGTGACTTCAAGGACGCCGACAAGACGTTCTCCGGCTCCTACCTCGGTTGGGCTCCGCACCTCCTTGACGGTGGCGCGGGTGCCGTGGCCAGCGAGCCGGTGGCTTCCGGCTACGACGACCAGGGCAAGGGTCTGTCCATCTCGCGCGGCCTCGGTTCGGCCGAGCAGGGCCACCCCCGTGGTTCGGCCAAGCTGGGCGCTGACCTGGGTCTGAAGATCCCGGACAGCGTCGACAAGGGTGGCTACCGTGCCACCCTCACGATCACTGCGCTGAGCAGCTGATCGGACCTGTTCCACCTGGCGGGGCAGGCGCCTTCCGGTGCCTGCCCCGCCTCACCTGGCGGGGTGGGCACCTTCTGGTGTCCTGCCCCGCCTCCCGCTCCAGGAGAACCCCGATGCACGCGCCCGTAATACGCCGGACGACCACCGTCGCCGCCCTCATTCGTACCGCCGTCCTGGTCCTGCTCACCGCCTTGACCGTCGCCGGCCTGTCCGCCGGCACCGCTCAGGCAGAGGACGGCAACGTCACCTGGACGGTCAGGACGGCCTCGAACAGCTACGGCGCCGACCGGTCCAGCTTCAGCTACAACGTCAACCCCGGTGGACAGGTCAAGGACACCATGGCCGTCGCCAACCGCGGCAAGTCCCCGCTCGAACTCGCGGTCTACGCCGCCGACGGCTTCACCACCGACATGGGCCGGCTCGACCTGCTCACCAAGGACAAGAAGTCCGTCGGAATCGGCGCGTGGGTCCACGCCGACCGCGACAGCGTCGTGATCCAGCCCGGTAAGTCCGCCAACGTGCCGTTCACGGTCACCGTTCCGGACAACGCCACGCCCGGCGACTACGTCGGCGGTGTCCTCACCTCCCTGAAGCAGGCCGACGACGCCGAGGGCATCAATGTCGACCGGCGCCTCGGCATCCGGGTCAAGCTGCGGGTCAGCGGCGAGCTCAAGCCGACACTCGCGGTCGAGGACCTCCACGTCGACTACGACGGCTCGTTCAACCCGTTCGCCAAGGGCGACGCCACCGTCACCTACACGATCCACAACACCGGCAACGCCATGCTGTCGGCCAAGCAGGCGGTGTCGGTCTCCGGCCCGTTCGGCTGGCTGCGGACCAACGCCGGCGGCATCGCACCGCCGCCGGAGCTGCTGCCGGGTGAGAGCTGGAAGGTGAAGGTGCCCGTGCACGGCGTGGCGCCCGGAGTCAGCCTGGCCGCCACCGCGACCCTCACTCCCGTGCTCGCCGACGCGTCGGGCTCCACCACCTCGCTCAAGCCGGTCCAGGCCACGACGCACGGCTGGGCCGTCCCGTGGACGCTGCTGGTGCTGCTCGTCGTGGTGATCGCGGTCATCGTCGGAGCGCTCGTCGTCTCGCGCCGCAACCGCGCACGGCGCAAGCTGCGTGAGGACGCCCGCGTACGGGAGGCCGTCGAGCAGACGCTCCGCGACCAGCAGACGCAGAAGAGCTGACCGTCCGCGTGCGTCGACGGACACGACCCACCGGACCGCACCTGACCGTCCCTGTCCGGCGGATGGCGCCGCCCGCCGTCGGACAGATCCCGGGACAGCCCGGGCGCGGGGTGTGCGCCGCCGGGCCTCATGGCGCACACCCCGCCGAGCCGGCTACTCCTTCGCCCGCGCCGCCGCGCGCTCCTCGGCCTCCGTCAGGATCTCCGTCAGCCGCAGCCCGAACCGTGCGTCGCAGCCGTGCGGCTGTCCCGTACGGACCGACTCCAGCAGCGCGTCGATCGCGTTCCGGAACGAGTCGACCGGGTCGCTGACGCTCTCCGGCAGCGCGGCCACACCGTGCTCGCCGCGCACTTCGATCCCCGTACCGCCGCCTTCCTTCGGCGCGCTCAGGCTCAGCGCCGCCGAGCTGGCCGCGCCCGAGGTGTGCCGGAGCACCAGATGCGTGAGATCGGGCTCGGAACGTACGGCCGTCACCTCCGTCACATCGCCGAGCAACGGAATGAGTACGGACAGCGCGTGCGGGCCGACGTCCCACAGACCGCCCTTCTCACGGCGCCAGGGCGATTCGGCGAAGGGACTGTCGTCGGCGCTCTCGCCGTACAGGGAGCCGAGCCAGTACGCGTGCGCCGTGAACCAGCCTCCCTTCGCGGCCTGTTCGTCGATCCAGCCGGCCGTGTCGGCCGCGAACCGCAGGGTGCAGAAGACCACCGAGGAGACACCGGCGCTCGCCACCGCGTCCGCCACCTCGCGGGCCGCGGCCACGGTCGTCGCGACCGGCTTGTCCATGAGGAGATGGCATCCGGCGGCAGCGGCGCGTGCCGCGAGCGGCGCCTGGATGTCCGGCGGAAGAGCGAAGGCTATGGCGTCACTCTCGGCGAACAGTGCGTCGAGTCCCGCCTCTCCCGAGTGGGCGGTGGTGCCATGGGCGGCGGCGAGGGCGGCGGCGGCCTCGGGACGCCGCCCCCAGACGCCGCTGAATTCGATTCCGGTATGGCCGGCGAGGGCGGGAGCGTGTGCGAGCTCCGCCCAGGGGCCGGTGCCGAGGAGTCCGATACGTGGCTTGCTCATGCCGCTCAGTGTGCCGCGTCCGCGCAGTACAGAGAGGCCCGGGAGGGCAAAAAGCGGGACAGCGGCGCCGGTCGCTTCGAGCCACACCGAGCGGCACTGGCGCGCGAGCTGTTCCCGGCCCCATACTCCTCCGTACGGACGCACCGGACGGTCTCGTACGAGCGATGCCGTTTGCGTCCGCCGGTCCGTCCGACCGGCGAGAGCGGCGCTTCGAAAACGATCACAAACTCACCGTGCGGACGGCGTGCCTCATGACGCTCCGGCGTCCCGGGGCACGGATCAGGCGCAGGCACCCGGCGAGTCAACCGGCCACTGGACAGGGGCACTTGGTATCTACGGCCGAGGTCTCGGGCACCGGCCGTGACGGACCGGCGCGCGTGCTCCCGGACACCGGATCCGAGTCGTCGCCGAATGACCACGCGGCCGCGCGGGCAGTTGCCCGGCTCGGGATCGCTGAAACAAAAGAAGCCTGAGTAACACGTGGTTCACAGTGAGGCAACAGCCGGGAAATCACATATTGCGAGGCTTCGGGTTAAAACTGCTGCACCCGCAAAGGATGAGGCCCGTGACCTTCAAGGCTGAGTACATCTGGATCGACGGCACCGAGCCGACAGCGAAGCTGCGCTCGAAGACGAAGATCCTGACGGACGGCGCCGAGCTGCCCATCTGGGGCTTCGACGGGTCCAGCACCAATCAGGCCGAGGGCCACGCCTCCGACCGGGTGCTGAAGCCGGTCTTCTCGTGCCCCGACCCGATCCGCGGCGGGGACGACGTCCTCGTCATGTGCGAGGTCCTGAACATCGACATGACTCCGCACGAGTCCAACACGCGTGCGGGGCTCACCGAGGTCGCGGAGAAGTTCGCGGGCCAGGAGCCGATCTTCGGCATCGAGCAGGAGTACACGTTCTTCAAGGGCACGCGCCCGCTCGGCTTCCCGGAAGGCGGCTTCCCGGCCGCTCAGGGCGGCTACTACTGCGGTGTCGGCTCGGACGAGATCTTCGGCCGTGACATCGTCGAGGCGCACCTGGACAACTGTCTCAAGGCGGGCCTGGGCATCTCCGGTATCAACGCCGAGGTCATGCCGGGCCAGTGGGAGTTCCAGGTCGGCCCGCTGGCGCCGCTGGAGGTCGCGGACCAGCTCTGGATCGCCCGCTGGCTGCTCTACCGCACCGCCGAGGACTTCGACGTCTCCGCGACGCTCGACCCGAAGCCGGTGAAGGGCGACTGGAACGGCGCGGGCGCGCACACCAACTTCTCGACCAAGGCGATGCGCGAGGGTTACGAGGCGATCATCACCGCGTGCGAGTCGCTGGGCGAGGGCTCCAAGCCGCTCGACCACGTCAAGAACTACGGCGCGGGCATCGACGACCGGCTGACCGGCCTGCACGAGACCGCCCCGTGGAACGAGTACAGCTACGGCGTCTCCAACCGCGGTGCCTCGGTCCGTATCCCGTGGCAGGTCGAGCAGGACGGCAAGGGCTACATCGAGGACCGCCGTCCCAACGCCAACGTCGACCCGTACGTGGTGACGCGGCTCATCGTCGACACCTGCTGCACCGCGCTGGAGAAGGCCGGCCAGGTCTGACCGTCCGGCTCAGCGCGCTTGTCGCACCGGCTCCATGAGGGGGCGGCCGCCCGTACGGCGGTCGCCCCCTCATTGTGCTGCCCGTCACTCGGTCCGGACGTCAGGAGAGCCGAAAGGTGCCTGCTGCGCTCCTCCGGTATCTGCTTCAATGGGTCCATGGCCAGCTTCGAACAAACCGCGACAGGTCGCACCGACCTTGAGCCGTTCTGGCCGTCCCGGCAGCATCACGACTTCGACCGGGTGTGTTGCCGCGCAAGGAACGCGCCGGCCCTCTAAAGCTTTCTTGGCCTTCGGCCGCCGCGCATGACGTACGTCCCGTCCGTCCTGTCGACTTGACGACTCCTTCGCGCGAAAGAGCTGACCCTCCATGGCGAACCCCCGTTCCTTCTCCGCGGCGAGCGCCGCCGCACTCGGCCAGCAGCCGGCCGCGTCCGGCCGGCACCGGCTCCGGGCCGTCGACCGTGACGAGACCGTCCCGGCCGGCGGTTCCGCCGGTCCGCCGGCCGGATTCCCGGCCGGTCAGGTCGTGGACTTCCTGCCGCCGGGCGCCACCTGGCTGCCCGCTCCCCCGCACACCCTGCCCTCGCTGCCGGGACAGCCGCCGATGATCGGCTATCTCGTACTCGTGCCGGCCGATCAGCAGGCGGCCGTGCTGGCGGCTTCAGCGCCCTATGTCTCCGCCGACACCGGAAGCCGTGGCGGTCCTGTGGTGATCGACAGCGTCCAGCGGACCGCCGGCGTCGACGGGCGGCAGCTCGACCTGACGTATCTCGAATTCGAACTGCTCTCCCATCTCGTGGCGCATCCGCACCGGGTACACACCCGCGATCAGTTGGTGACCACGGTCTGGGGCTACGGACATGTGGGCGACGGGCGGACCGTCGATGTCCATGTGGCGCGGCTGCGCCGCAAGCTGGGAGCGGAGCATCGCCACACCATCCAGACGGTGCGGCGGGTCGGATACAAATACGCGCCCTGAGCGGTACCCGGCTGTACGGAGCCCCGCCCGGCGACCGGCAGTGCTCCGTACAGCCGCGAGGTCCGGACAGGCCCTAGCCGCGTGCGGCGCGGGCGCGGGACAGCAGGCCCAGCGCTCCGTCCAGGACGAGGAAGGCCACCAGGCTGATGCCCAGCAACGGGACGAACCAGCCGGCCAGGGCCGCGGCCAGCACGACCGGCACCAGCCGGGCCGGTGGCACCTTGCGCCAGGCACCGCGCGGTATCGCCCGGCCCGCGCTCAGCCTCCGGCCTCTGGTGGGCCTGCGCTGCCACCACATCCGGTAGCCCCAGAAAATGATCAGGATCAGTGCCAGAGCCAGAGCCGCGAGTGCGAGCTGATTGACGAGCCCGAGGAAGACTCCCATGTGGGCGTCGATACCGAAGCGGGTGAGCTGGGCGAGCAGCGGATAGTCGGCGAACCGCAGTTCGTCCATGATCATGCCGTTGGCGGGATCGACGGCGACCGAGTCGAGACGGACCGGGAACTGGGTGTCCGTCTCCGCCACGACATAACCGCTGCCCTCGACCGGCAGGGTCACCGCGAGCGGACCGTCGAGGCCGGCCTGGCGGGCGGCGACGACGGCCAGGTCGACGCTGATCTCCTTCCCAGACATCCCCTCCATCCCTTCCATGCCCTCCATGCCTTCCATGCCCTCATGGGATCCGCCGCCGCTGCCGTGTCCCTCGTGGCCGGCACCGCCCGACCCGCCGCCGCCTTCGAGCGTGGCGCTGACGACGGGTGTGGCGCCGCCGAGCTGGTCCTGCACCGCGCCGATGTTCTCGCCCGCGAACCGCGACCAGGTCAGGCCCGTCGCGGAGAGCAGCACCAGCCCGGTGACGGCCCACAGCCCGAGCGAACCGTGCAGCGAGAGAGTCCTGCGGCGGCCGGTGGCGCCCCGCTCGGGCCTGAGCAGCGCCCGCTTCGAGGCCCGCTTCCGGCCGGTCCACAGCAGCAGTCCGCCGAGGGCCACCACCCACAGCCAGCTCGCGGCGAGTTCGCTGTAGATACGGCCCGGCTCGCCCAGGTGGAGATGACGGTGCAGCTCGGAGAGCCAGGTGCGCAGCGGCAGCGCGCCCGAGCTGCCGTAACTGGTCAGCTCTCCCCGTATCTCGGCGGTGTACGGATCGACGAAGACGGCGAGGGACTTGCCTTCCTCCGTCGTCGGCGTGGTCATCATGACCCGGGTGGTCGCGCCGTCCTCGGACGAGGGAAGCACCGAGGTGACCGTGCCCTCCGGATGCGTGGCTCGGGCGGCGTCGAGCTGGGCGGAGAGCGGGACGGTACGGTCACCGGCCGGGACCCGCAGCTCATGCCGGTAGACCACCTTCTCCGCCTGGAAGGAGAGGGCGTAGAGGAGCCCGCTGGTGGCGGCGACCAGCAGGAGGGGCGCGATCAGCAGGCCCGCGTAGAAGTGCAGGCGCAGCACGAGCGGGCGCAGGGAACTCCAGGCGGACGGAGTGTCCGTCGTGGTCTCGGATACGGCGGTGGGCCGTTCGGTCTCGGTGCCCTGTACGGGGTCGTCAATGGCCATGGCTGTCCTAGGAGTCGGCATCGGCATGGGGACATGGGCCCCGGGCCTGCCAGAGGTCAGACAGTGGTGGTGACGGCGGCTTCCGGGGCCGTGGCGCGAGATGTCCGCGGCGCGGGCGGACCGCGTCGCGACAGCGTGTGCGCGAGGACGACGCCGGCGGTTCGGTGCGGGGCCGGGGACGCGGGTCCGGTGCGTACCGGTTCCGGCGGCGCGGGCAGCCGGACCGCGGTGAGCGGCGGCCGGAGCGGGATGAAGGCCGGCGCGCCCGCGGCGCGTGCGAGCCGGAAGAGCGCGGCCTCGCCCCGGGCGAGCCAGAGCGCGCAGACGGCGGCGGCGAGAAGGTGCGCGGCGATCATTCCGGCGGGTCCGTCGAGGACCGCGACCGGGACCGCCGGGTCCGCGCCGGTGCCCGCGTCCATGTTCATGGCGGGGTCCATGCGCATGCCCGTGGCGCCGTCGCCATGAGGACCGTGCGGCGGCGAGGACAGGCCGTACGGCAGCTTCCCGGCGAAGATCAGGTGCAGCGCCCCCTGGACGGTGAGGAGCGCGGCTCCGATGGCGCGCACACCGCGGCGGCGTCCGCCGGCGAGCCAGGCCCCGACTCCGGTCACTCCGAAAGCGGTCCAGAGCGCATCGAACGGGATCTCATGCCCGGATGTGAACGAATGGCCCGCCGCCGCCAGCGTCACGCACACCGCCGCGAAGACCGCGGCCCGCAAGGCGCGCATCGGCGACCGGGCATCTGTCATGGTCCGCACATGCTGCCATCCCGGTGGGCACCTGGGGCAGATCCCAAAAGCCCACGATTCCACTTGCGGCGGAATCGTATGGCCCCGCCGCCGCGCGGCGGGCAGAGTCATTTTCATGAGACTCCTGATTCTCGGTGGTACGGAATTCGTGGGACGGGCGGTCACGGAGGAGGCGCTCGCCCGTGGATGGCAGGTGACCGTCTTCCATCTCGGACGGCACACGGCCCCGGCCGGTGCGACCAGGCTGGTCGGCGACCGTACGGCCCCGGACGGTCTGGCGGCCCTCGCCGAGGGCGAGTGGGACGCGGTCGTCGACACCTGGTCGGCGGCGCCGTCCGCGGTGCACGAGGCGGCGCGGCTGCTGGCGGACCGCGTCGGCCGGTTCGCGTATGTCTCCAGCCGCTCGGTGTACGCGTATCCCGCCGCGGCCGGGCTTTCCGAGGACGGTCCGGTGGTGGAGGGCGCGTCGCCGGACGCCGGACAGACCCGCTATCCGCAGGACAAGCGCGGCGGCGAGCTGGCCGCCGAGGCGGTCTTCGGCGACCGGGCCCTGCTGCTGCGCCCGGGCCTGATCATCGGTCCCTGGGAGAACATCGGCCGGCTGCCGTGGTGGCTGGGACGGATCTCCAGAGGCGGTCCCGTCCTGGCGCCCGGCCCTCGCGACAACCCGCTTCAGTACATCGACGTACGCGACTTCGCCGAGTGGACCCTGGACGCCTTGCGGCAGGGTCTGGGCGGTGCGTACAACCTGGCCAGTCCGCCCGGATACACCACCATGGGCGAACTGCTCGACACCTGTGTGCGGGTCACCGGCTCCGACGCGGAACTGCGCTGGACCGATCCGGAGGTGATCACCGCCGCGGGCATCAAGTCCTGGTCGGACCTGCCGATCTGGGTGCCGCCGGGCCCTCTGCACGACACCCTGCTCGGTGGCAATGTCTCCAAGGCCCTGGCGGCCGGCCTGCGGTACCGACCGCTGGCCGAGACCGTGTCGGACACCTGGACCTGGCTCACCTCGATCGGTGGCGAGGCGCCCCAGCGCCCGGACCGTCCGCAGCTCGGTCTCGCTCCCGAGCTGGAGGCCAAGGCGCTGAACCTCTGACCCGGGCCCGCGGCCCGGACCGGCCGCGGGCCCCGGCCGCCGGGTCCGGGACGACCGGACCGGCGGGACCGAGCCGACGGCTCCGGGTCAGTGCGCTTCCCGGGCCATCTCCGGCGCTCCCGGTATCCCGGACGCCGCTGCCGTCAGCGCCGTTCGAAGCGCGGTGACACCGCGCAGCCAGGGGCCGCTCTCACCTTCCGCGTCGGCCCACAGGCCACGCAGCTCGGAGCCGTCCGCGAGGACCCGGTCCAGGGCCCTGGCCGCGAGTCCGCCCAGCTCCGCAGGGAAGAGCGGCAGGGGCTCGTCGGGGCCGTAGACCGTCTCCACGGGCGGGCCGCCGGGGCACTGCGCCGCGACGAGCGCCGCCGCGGCGACGGCCACCGCCCCGTCCTCGTCGTCCAGTCGGCCGGCGCCGATCGCGCGCAGCAACGCCTCGCGCACGAGGTCCGTCCGCTCTCCGGCGGCGGATCCGTCCAGCTCTCCGGCGAAGTCCGCCGCGCTGTCGTTGTCGAAATGCCCCGTGTCCCACGTACCCATCGGTCCGCCCCCTGGTCGGTCTTCATCCGGACGTCCCGATCGTGCCACGAGGCACTGACAATCCGCCGCCAATACCCCGCGCTCAGCGCGCGAGGGCTCCGGGCCGGCCGGCTCGGTACATTCGACGGCATCCCGAGGGCTGTCACGCCGGCGGCCCCGCCACGGTGCTCCTGGAGATGCCTTGCGAGTTGTGCTGGCCGAAGATCTCTTCCTGCTGCGTGACGGTCTGGTCCGGATGCTGGAGGCGTACGACTTCGAGATCCTGGCGGCGGTGGAGAGCGGGCCCGAACTGACCAGGGCCCTCGCCGAGCTGGAGCCGGACGTCGCCGTCGTCGACGTCCGGCTTCCGCCGTCCCACACGGACGAGGGCCTGCAGTGCGCCCTCGCCGCGCGCCGCGCCCGTCCGGGCCTTCCGGTGCTCGTCCTGTCCCAGCATGTCGAGCAGTTGTACGCGCGTGAGCTGCTGGCGGACGGCGACGGCGGGATCGGCTATCTGCTGAAGGACCGGGTCTTCGACGCGGATCAGTTCGTCGACGCGATACGCAGAGTGGCGAGCGGCGGTACGGCGATGGATCCGCAGGTGATCTCGCAACTCCTCTCCCGCCGTGGGCAGGACAGGCCGATCGGGCGTCTGACGCCTCGCGAGCGCGAGGTCATGGAACTGGTGGCGCAGGGCAGGTCCAACGCCGCCATCGCCGCCCAACTCGTCGTCACCGAAAGGGCGGTGGCCAAGCACACCTCGAACATCTTCGGAAAGCTGGGCCTGCCGGTGTCGGACGACGACAACCGCCGGGTCCTGGCGGTCCTCGCCTATCTGGACCACGGCCGGTGATCTCCCGCGCGGCTCGCACCGCAATGAGGCGTATCCGCCCGGTTTGCTGACGGAGATTCATATGAATTCATCGAGCGGCTGAACACGCCGCCATTGCCGTCCGTATGGAACGGAGCGCTTCGCTTCCCCCCTGCCAAGATTTCCCTGTAAACGGCAACGAAGCTTGAGGAGTTCCATGGGACGCACATCGAGAAAACGCTCCACCCTGGCAAAGCGGGCGATTGTCGCTTCCGCCGCCTTGCTCCTGGGCGGGGGTGGGCTGGTGGCGGTCAATGTCTACGCGTCCGCGGGTGAAGGATGGTCCGACAAGCCACCGGCACAGCAGCAGACCGAGAATGCCGGACAGGCGATGTCGACCATCGACTGTCCGGATGTCGCGAACGAGGTCACGGATGTTCCTGAACCGGCGCGCCCGGAGGTCGACCGGGAACTGGCGGCGATCGACAGCCAGATCACGGACGCCTACCGGCAGTTCGCCGACCAGAAGGCCCGGATCGAACAGGATCCCGCATTGGCCTACAACGCGATCCTGGATCCGCTGAAGGAAAAGCGTCTGGCCGGTCTGGACCGGATCGCCGTCGCGATCAGCCGGGTCGCGGAGCGCCCGCAGGGCCTGGAGGCCCTCGCGCCCTGCACGCTGCGGGCCGACGACAACGCGGGCGCGCCGGCCGGTGACGGCGGGCAGCCGCCCGGCCCGGGCAGCGGCCAGGAAACCCCCGGCCAGGAGGCACCCGGTGAGGATGACGGCGCACCGGCCGGCAACGGCCCGGAGGCGTCCGACTTCGTCGACATCAAGTCCGTCCGGCCGAACGTCCAGCAGCCCCGGCCGCGCCGCGGAGCTTCGAGAGGTGCTTTCACCACCGAATGCGGGCGGAACGAGGCCGGCAAGTTCAATTCGGACAATGTCATCGTCGCCCCAGGTGTGAGCAATGGCGCTCACCATATGCATGATTACGTGGGTAATCAGGCCAATGACGCCTTCGCGAGCGACGACGCTCTCGCCGCCGGCGAGAGCAGTTGCCGTAATCAAGGTGACAAGTCGACCTACTACTGGCCTGTGCTCCGTCTCCAGAACGGTCAGGACGAAGCCGATGTCAATGCGGACGGCGGCGGCAAGGAAGGCAATGTCGGAGAGATCCAGACTCCGGCTCAAGTCACCCTGAAATTCGTCGGCAGCCCGGTCTCCCGGGTCACCGCCATGCCGCGTTTTCTGCGGATCATCACCGGTGACGCGAAGGCGTTTGTCAACGGCGACGCCAACGCCAATGCCTCCTGGAGCTGCACCGGATTCGAGAACCGCCAGCTCAAGGACAAATACCCGATCTGTCCCAGAGGCAGCAAGGTGGTCCGTACATTCAAGTTCCAGAGCTGCTGGGACGGCCAGAACACCGACAGCGCCAACCACCGCACCCATGTCGCCTTCGCCGATCGGAACGGCCGCTGCCAGAACGGATTCCAGGCGATTCCACAGCTCCAGCAGCGCATTGTCTACAACGTGCCGCCGGGGCCCGGCTTCGCCGTGGACTCCTTTCCCGAGCAGCTCCACAAGCCCGTCACCGACCACGGCGACTTCATCAATGTCTTCGACGAGCGCCTGATGAACAGGGTGGTGAGCTGCCTGAACAGCGGGCGCGCATGCCGCTGATCCGGACCGGCGCGGCTCAGTTCATGCGATGACCGGAGTGCCCCTCGTGCCCGCCTCCGCCCGCCGGGCGGTGGTGGGACGAGCCGGTCTCCACCGTCCCGCCGAGCCGGCCGCGCAGCGTCGCGACCACCTTCGCGTCCCCGACCGCGACCCACTTCCTGCCGACCAGGTAGGAACCGCCGTAGTCGTTGGCCTCGTTGAGCCACTCCCGCTGGCCGCGGTCGGTGGCGAAGGTGGCCAGCACGTACTTCCCGTCGCCGGTGACGCAGTTGGCCTGCCGCAGCTCGGTCGCGTCGGTCTGGATGTCCGGCTCGCACTCCGCCTTCGAGGCGATCTGTTCGAGGCTCCCGGTCGCCGTCTTCGGCACCTTGGGAGCCTCGTCGTCGTTCGCGCCACAGCCCGCCGCCAGAACCAGGGCCAGGACTGCCAGTACCACTCGGGGTCGTTCCGTACGCATGCGCCCATCGTGCCTCGTGCGCACCGTGTCGCGTGGAGAAACGTCCGCACCGGAGTGACCATCGGACCATCCACTCGTTCCCTCAGCGTGCGCCCACACGAAGCCGTCACCACTCCAGAGCCCGCCGACTCCTCAGGCCCGTACGCCACTTCCGTCGGTATCGAACAGGCCGAGGCGGCCCTCGTCGAGCACTACACCCGTCTCGTACGGATCGCCTATCTCGTCCTGCCGCCGTCACTGGGCCGCAACCGGCGCGTACTGACCGCGCACGCGCTGGTGCAGCGCTCACTGCCGCACGGCCGTACGGCCGGCGACGGCTCCGAAGTCCCGGCGCGCGAGCCCGGCTTCGCCTATGTACGCGGCCGGGTGCTGCGCCAGGCCCTGGACGCCGGACGTCCACTGCGCCGGCCGGTCTGGCCCAAGCGGGCCCAACTGCCGCCGCTGCTGCCGCACGTCTGGGGCCTGCGGCTGTTTCCGCGCGCCGGCGGCGCCGACGAACTCGCTCTGGACCAGCGGCTGTCCGGCCTCTCGTGCCCGGCCCGCGCGGCGTTCGTGCTGCGCGCCCTGGAGGATCTGCCGGATCCGGAGGTACGGCGCGTGCTCGCCGCGGCCGGGACCGAGGATCCGGACGCGGCGCTCGCCGGAGCGGACGGCGTCGACGCGCCGGAGGCCGCCGCTCTGCTGCTCTCCCCCGAGTTCGACCCGTGCTCGCTCCAGGCCCGGCCCACCGATCTGCTGCGCCGCCGCCGGTACGCCAGGGCCGCTGCCGCCGCCACCGCGGCCGCGCTGGTCTGCGGAGCGCTTCTCGCTCTGCCCGGTGACGGATGGGGCCCTGACGGCGCCGCGGCGCCGCCGTACGCCCGCAACCCCGCGGCCGAATCGGCCCTGGACCCGGCCAAGGTGCGCCGGATCGCGCCCGCCGCATGGGAGATCTCCGCCCGTACCGACTTCTCCGTCTGGCCCACCCGCGGCCCGCTGGCCCGGGATCACGGCCTGCTGCGCCGGGCGCTGGCCGTCTGGGCCCGGCCCGGCGCCGCCGTCCAGGTCTCCGCGACCCCGGCCACTCCCTCCGGACCTCCGATGGGCTCGCCGCAGCTTCTGTACGCGGGCAGGGTCGACAGCGCGCGGGTGGTGCTCTTCCACGACGGGATGCGGATCGTCCGGTACGCGGAGTCCGCGCGCGGCGGCGAGGCCGCGGCTCTGGACTTCGCCCGGGTCGACGGCGCGGACGCCACCGTCTCCGGCGCGCTGGTCGTCGGCCGCTCGGACGGCAACGTCCGCTATCTGACGGCGCCGTGGCTGCGGCGCACCTCCGTACGGGATCTGCTCGACCCCGACGGCTCCGCGCGGCCGCTGCGCCGCGACCGGGACGGCGTGACCGATCCGCTGCCGAGCCCGGCGACGGCCCGGGACTGCCGGTCCTGGGACACGCTCGATGTACGCGACAGGACCACCGACCGGCTGCTGACCGACCTCGGCGAGCTGACACCGGCGCGGCTGACGTCCGGGCCGCCGTCCGCGCCGAAGGACATCTCGGCCCCGGCGGACCGCGCGGCCTGGGCCCGGACGGCCTGTCTGCTGCCGGCGGTGCGCTCGCACGGCGTACGGTCCGTGAACTCCTGGCAGTACGCCCGCCAGCCGCTGCCGGAGGCCAACGGCGCCGCGGCCTGGCTGTGCACGCGCGCGGAGACCTGGCGCGGCACCGGGAGCCGGGTGATGGCACAGTTCCAGGCGCCGTCCCGCGAGCCGGCGGCGCCGGGCGCGGTCGCGGCGCGCGCCGAGGACACACCGGCGTGCGGCGTCCGGGATCCCCGGGTGCTGGCGGGTGTCCTGTGGAAGTCGCGCGGCGGCCATTGGTACGTACTGGCGGCGGGCAGCGGACAGTTCCGCTCAGTGGCCACGGAGGGCGGCGTGCGAGGCAGCGCGAAGGGCGCTCTGCTGGCGGTACGCGCGGCCCGAGGCGCCGGCGCGGAGCTGTACGGCCATGTGTCGGACGGCACCAGAGTGGAGTCACTGCGCTGAGCGTCACGAGTCGGTGGCGCGCGGCACCGCGCGCCCTCACCTCACGGCAGCAGCAGCCAGTCCGCGCCCAGCGCCGCCACCAGGCCCACGCCCAGCAGCCAGCTGGCCAGCCGCGTACGCCCGTGCCGGCTCAGCTCGATGACCACACCGCACAGGATCATCGCCAGCCCGTACACACCGACCACCAGCACGGACGTCCGCTGCGCCAGCCGCACCGCGAGCAGCACCGCCATCGCCACCAGCAGCACCGACGCGAGCGCGACGCGGACGGCGCGGGCCTGACGTGGCGTCAGGCCCGCTCTTTCCTGTTCCGGCTCGGGTATCGGCGTGTCCATGGCCTCGTGGTCAGATGCGCTCATGGACCGGGAGCGTAACGGACACTCCGCGAAGGCCGCCCGTCAGGCCGTGCGTCCGACGACCGGACATGGCGAGCCGGACAGGACACCGGAGACACGCCGCGGGACGGCCGTCCGGAAGCGGTGGCCGCCGGTCAGGCGTAGACCACCTTGACCTCGGTGAAGCCGAGAGACCGCAGCAGGCCCTCCAGCATGCCGGTGGTGTTCTTCTCGGCGCGGGCGGTGAGTTCGCTGTCCTTGGCCGCGTCGCCGATGTGCTGTGCGGCCAGCCGGTTCACGGCGCGCTCGTCGGCCGGATTGTCGGAGAAGAGGTCACCGAGCCGGTCGAGGAGTCCCCGCTCCTTGGAGACGGCGTACGAACGGTCCGGGTCCAGCGCGGGCTTGCCGAGCCGGGCGTGCGGCAGCCGGATCGTCGCGGCCGTACGGGCCTCGTTGACCTGGACGCTGTCCTCGCCGATCCCGCCGAAGTCGACATACGCGCCGACCGTGCCGGCTCCGACATAGAGGGTCCGGGTGCCGCGGATCGCGTCCGGCAGGTATGTGGCGTCCTTCTCCAGGTCGACGACGACCTGGAAGTTGCCCGAGGCCGCCTCGTACCGGTCCAGGTCCTGGATGGACCGCAGCAGCGTGGGCCCGGTGCGGTCCTGGGTCTCTTCGCCGAACAGGTCCCCGAACCCGGGCAGCAGATCGAGCCGGCTGCCGAGAAACAGCAGCGCGGCCACGACGACGAGTGCGATGGGCAGCTTGCCCCAGCGGGACAGCCGCGAGGCGCGCGTCCGGCTCCTGGGCTCTTCCGGTTTCACCTCGGTGGACGTCATACCTACCAGATTTCCAGCACGGCGCGGTTCACACGGAAACAGCCGGGCCCGTTCAGCTCTCCGACGGCAGATGGCCCAGCAGCGCGCGGGCGAGTCCGCTCTCGCCGTCGTCGACCAGACCCCGGTGGAACGCGTCCTCGTACGCGAGATTCCCGGCCGCCGCGCGGGCCTGCCGTTCGCACTCGGCGCGCACCGGCGCCAGTTCCGGTGTGCCGCGCTGCGGATGACCGACCATGCGCCAGTAGGCCTGGCCGGTGCCGTACGCGTGCGCGGCCCGTTCACCGTCGCCCTGCGCGGCGAACGCGGCGGCCATCAGATCGAGGCCGAGCGCGATACCGAAGCTGTCGCCCAGCAGGCGCTTGGCGTTGACCATCGAGCGCGCGTGGCCCTCCGCCTCGTGCGGCCGGCCCTGGAGCAGGCGTACCAGCGCGAGTTGGTAGTCGGCGTAGGAGCGGGTCCAGTACTCCTCGTGCTCCAGACACAGCCGCCGCAGATCGGCCGCCTCCTCGCCCGCCTCGTCGAGCCGTCCCGTCGCGGTGAGCGCGAAGATCCGGATCAGCCGGCAGCGCAGTCGCGAGCGGGAGTCGAAGGGTTCGCCGGGCAGCGCGCGCAGGGCGCGGTCGGCCACGGTGTAGGCGGCCTGCGGACGGCTCATCATCATGTACGTGATGCCGAGGAGGTAGGCCGCGGAGAGCATCGACTCGGGGTCCTGGTCACGCCACGCGGCCATGCTGCACTGCTCGCCGAGCCGGTGCGCGGTCTCGTGGTCGCCCTGGAGCACGACCGTCATACCGAGGGCCCACAGGGCGCGGGTGCGGTGCGGCCCGACGGTGTCGTCGGCGGCCAGCGCGCGTTCCAGATAGATCCGGGCCTCGTGCAGATGGCCGCAGCAGAACCAGAAGAAGCAGACCCGTCCCGCCATGCCGACGGCCGCCTCCGGATCGACGGCGAGCAGGTGGTTGAGTGCGGCGCACAGGTCGGCGTGGGTGTCGGCCATCCGCTGGTACCAGGCGACCTGTTCGGCTCCGAACCATCCGTCGTGGGCCTGCCGGGCGAGCTCGGCGAAGTGTGCGGCGTGCCGGTCGGTGAGCAGCCGCTCCTCGCCGAGTTCGGCCAGCCACATGAAGCCGTACTCACGAATGGTGTCGAGCATCCGGTAGCGGGTGCCGTCCTGCCGGACCACGGATTTGGCGATCAGTCCGGTCAGGGCCGTGGTGATGGCCTCGGCGGAGAGCGGACCGCCGGCGCAGACCGCCTGCGCGTCCACCGCTTCGATGTCGCCGCGGAAGACGGAGAGCCGTGCCCAGAGCAGGCGTTCCAGCGGTGCGCACAGTTCGTGGCTCCAGCCGATGGCGGTGCGCAGGGCGCGGTGGCGCTGGGGCCATACGTTCTCGTTGGTGAGTATGTCGAGCCGGGAGGTGAGCAGGTCGGCGATCTGCTCGACGGAGTTCTCGTCGAGCCGGGCGCAGGCGAGTTCGACGGCGAGCGGGATGCCTTCGAGCCGGCGGCAGATCTGCACGGCGGCGGCCGCGGTCCCGGGATCGTCGAGGGACACCTGGGGCGCGGCGTCGGCGGCGCGGTCGCGGAAGAGCTGGAGGACCTCGTCGTCGCCCTCCAGCGGCAGTGGCGGTACTTCAAGGCAGTACTCGCCCTTGGCGCCGAGAGGCTGTCTGCTGGTGGTGAGGACGGTGAGGCCGGGCGCGGCGGTGAGCAGTTCGCCGACGAGATGGGCGCAGGCGGGCACTATGCGTTCGCACGAGTCGAGGACGAGCAGGAGCCGCCGGTCCGCGAGCCATTCGCAGAGCGCCTCGATGGGCATCCGCAGCGAGTAGTCGGAGAGCCCGACGGCGTCGGAGACGGTGGCGAGCAGCAGCCGGTCGTCGTAGAGCGGTGAGAGGTCCGCCCACCACACTCCGTCGGGATGGCGGCCCCTGGCCCGCTCGGTGGCCGGTCCGTCCGGGCGCTCGGTGCGAGGTGCGTTCGTGAGTCCGGCCGCGACCTCGGCAGCGCGCAGCGCCAGCCGGCTCTTGCCCACACCGCCGCTGCCGGTCAGAGTGATCAGCCGGTGCTCTTCGAGTGCGTGCTCCAGGAGGACCAGTTCGGCCCTGCGACCTACGAAGCTGGTCGTCTCTTCGGGAAGGTTCCCCACCACGGGTACATTCTGGCCCAGTTGGGAACCAGAGCCGGTACCCATGGCGGGAAACACACAGAAGCGACCGAGGGTTCATCCTTTCCGGTCGAGATCAGCTCTTGACCGGATCCTCAGGGCCCGGACGGGTTCTCAGCAGTCGCGCGCGCCCGTGTGCAGCGCGACCGCGGTGTTCGTGCCGAGCGTCGCGGTGAACTGTCCGGAGCCGTTCACCGTCAGCCGCCGGCCGCTCTGCACGTCGCAGTAGTCGCCGCCGGGCAGCGAGGTCTGGAAGGTGCGGGTGAGCGTGGAGTTCTCGTGGTTGACGGCGACATAGCCCTTGTCGCCGCGTCCGAAGGCGATCTGGTCGCCGCCGTTGTCCCACCAGTTCGTCACCGCCGTGCCGCTCACGGTGTTGCGGAAGCCGACCATGGACGAGATCTCGCGCCAGGCGTGCTGGCACTTCCAGCCGTCGCTGTAACAGGCGTTGACGGTGCCGCCGTTGGGCGGTCCCGCGTCGCGGTCGGTGAACTCGTAGCCGGAGTGCACATCCGGCGATCCGTAGGGCCAGGCCAGCATGAAGACATTGGCGAGCGTGTAGTTCGCGCCGTCCCGGTAGCTCAGGGTGTCGCCGCCGCGCTCCGTGTCGTGGTTGTCCACGAAGACGGCCGACTCGCCGCTCGCCATGAAGCCCCAGCCCTCGCCGTAGTTCTTCAGGTAGGCGAGGTTCTCGTTGGTGAACACCTGCTTGAGGCTTCGCGCGTACCGGAACTCCTGTACGTCTCCGGTGCCGAGGTACTCGGTCGGCGAGACCGCCTCGCCGGCGCCGTAGATGACTTCCTGTTTCCAGTAGGCGCCGGGGTCGCTCAGCCGGCTTCTGATCGCGGCGAGGTCGGTGGCCGGCATGTGCTTGGCGCCGTCGATCCGGAAGCCGTCGACGCCGAGCGAGAGGAGGTCGTTCAGATAGGCCGCGATCCGGCCGCGTACGTACTCCTCGCCGGTGTCCAGGTCGGCGAGCCCGACCAGCTCGCAGTTCTGTACGTTCGCGCGGTCGGAGTAGTTGGTGATCTGCGCGCGGCAGTCGTCCAGGTCGGCGCCCGAGTAGATGCCGGGGTAGTTGTACTTGGTGTACGGCGAGCCGCCCGTACCGGTGCCGTCACCGGCCGCCATGTGGTTGATGACGCTGTCGGCGACGACCTTGACGCCCGCCGCGTGGCAGGTGTTCACCATGTCCGTGAAGGCGGCGCGGTCACCGAGCCGGCCGGCGATCCGGTAGCTGACGGGCTGGTACGAGGTCCACCACTGGCCGCCCTGGATGTGCTCCTGGGGCGGCGAGACCTGGACGTAGCCGTAACCGGCCGGGCCGAGCGTGTCCGTGCACGCGCTGGCTATGGAGTCGAATCTCCACTCGAAGAGTACGGCGGTGACGTCCTTGCCGCCGGGCGGCGCCGCCTGGGCGGTCCCGGCGGGCACCGCGAGGGCGGTGGCGCCGGCCACCAGGGCGAGCGCGGCGGCGAGATATCTGCGGACCATGGTTCCTCCTGCACTGAGGTGGGGGATGTGCGGATGACGGATGGTGCGGTCTCTCGTCGCGACGCGCTCCGCCCTCAAGGCCGCCCGCGGACGGCGTCGTCGGGCCGGCGGCGGGCGTCGCTCCGGCGGAGCGGCGCCGTCACACCGTCCACCACGCCGTGGTGTCCGCCGGCAGCTCGGTCTCGCCGGGCGTACCGGGACCGGCCGGCATGGGGCCGCTCGCCAGCAGCAGGCCCCCGCGCACCGGGATCCGTACGGCCCTGTCCGTCGTGTTGACCGTGCAGACGAAGCCGGGCCGGGCGAAGACGAGCACACCGTCGGGTGCGTCCAGCCACCGCACCGAGGTGCCCGCGCCCAGTCCCGGATGCTCCCGGCGTACGGCCAGCGCCGACCGGTACAGCTCCAGGGTCGAGCCGGGGTCGCCGGTCTGTGCCTCGACGCTGAGCGCGGCCCAGCTCTCCGGCTGCGGCAGCCAGCTTCCGCCGGTGCCGAAACCGTATGAACTGCCCGTGCGTGTCCAGGGGATCGGGACCCGGCAGCCGTCGCGGAAGCCGTCCTGGCCGCTCGCGCGGAAGTACGACGGGTCCTGCCTGGCCTCGTCGGGCAGATCGGTGACATCGGGCAGCCCGAGTTCCTCGCCCTGGTAGATGTACGCGGAGCCGGGCAGGGCGAGCATCAGCAGCGTCGCCGCGCGGGCCCGCCGCAGTCCGAGCGTCCGGTCGCCGGGCTCGCGTGTCTGGGTGCCGCCGCCGGGCGGGCCGGCGAACCGGGTGGCGTGCCGGGTCACGTCGTGGTTCGACAGCACCCAGGTGGCGGGAGCGCCGACCGGGCGCATCGCGGCGAGTGAGACATCGATGACCTCGCGCAGCGCCGGACCGACCCACGAGGTGCTCAGATACTGGAAGTTGAACGCCTGGTGCAGCTCGTCCGGACGCACGTAGTTCGCGGTGCGCTCGACGGTCGGGGTCCATGCCTCGGCGACGGCGATCCGGTCGCCGGGGTATTCGTCGAGGATCGTGCGCCAGCTCCGGTAGATCTCGTGCACTCCGTCCTGGTCGAAGAACGGCAGGCCCTCGTCACTGCTGCCGAGCAGCCTGAGCTGTCCGCGACCGCCGATGTCGGGCAGTCCCGCCGCCTTGACCAGCCCGTGGGCGACATCGACGCGGAAGCCGTCCACGCCCATGTCCAGCCAGAAGCGCAGGATCGAGCGGAACTCGTCGGCGACGGCCGGGTTGTCCCAGTTGAAGTCGGGCTGCTCGGGAGCGAAGAGGTGCAGATACCACTCGCCGGGCGTTCCGTCCGGGTCGGTGGTACGGGTCCAGGCGGGACCGCCGAAGATGGACTCCCAGTCGTTGGGCGGGAGTTCACCGGCGGCTCCCTTGCCGGGCCGGAAGTGGTAGCGCTCGCGCAGCGCGGATCCCGGGCCCTCCCGCTTCGCGCGCCTGAACCATTCGTGGTCCTCGGAGGAGTGGTTCGGTACGAGGTCGACGATGACGCGCAGGCCCAGCTCATGGGCGTCGCGGATCAGCGCGTCGGCGTCCAGCAGGGTGCCGAACATCGGGTCGATGGCCCGGTAGTCGGCGACGTCATAGCCGGCGTCGGCCTGCGGAGAGGCGTAGAAGGGACTGAGCCAGACGGCGTCGACGCCGAGCTCCTTGAGATACGGCAGACGGCGGCGCGCGCCGTCGAGATCGCCCATTCCGTCGCCGTTGCCGTCGGCGAAGCTGCGTGGATAGACCTGGTAGATGACCGCGTCCCGCCACCAGCCCGAGCGGTCGCCCGGGGCGTCGTCGGACGGGCCGGTGAGAGGGGCGGCGAGGTGCTGGGTCATGTCATCCCTGGAGTGTCTGCGATGGGAAGCGGCGCCGGGACCCGATGGGCCACGGGCCGCCGTCGTGGTGCGCGGTGATGCGGTGGGACATTCCGGCGCGCGGGCCGGCGCCGGTCAGCCCTTGACGGCGCCGGCCGACATACCGGTGACGAGATGGCGCTGGGCGAAGAGGAAGACGAGAGCGGCGGGAACGGCGATGAGTACGGACGCGGCGGTCATCGGGCCCCACTGGGCGCCGTACTGGTTGACGAATTTCTGGAGGCCGCCGGCGAGAGTGAGGTTCTCGTCGCCGACCATGAAGGCCGAGGCGTAGGCCACTTCGCCCCAGGCGGTGATGAAGGAGTAGAACGCGGTCACCGCGAGGCCCGGTTTCGCCAGCGGCAGGATCAGCCGGAAGAAGGTGCCGAACGGCGTCAGCCCGTCGACCTGGCCGGATTCGTCGATCTCCATCGGAATGGTGTCGAAGAAGCCCTTCATCATCCAGGCGCAGAAGGGCACGGCGATGGTGAGGTACGTGATCACCAGACCGGCCGGATTGTTGAGCAGTCCGAGGCCCGCCATGATGTTGTAGATCGGCACGATGAGGACGGCGACCGGGAACATCTGGGTGATGAGCAGGGTCCACATCAGACCGCGCTTGCCGGGAAAGCGGAAGCGGCTGACGGCGTAGCCGGTGGTGGCCGCCACGAACACACCGAGCACGGTGGTGAGGCCCGCGATGAGCAGTGAGTTGCCGAACCAGGTGAGGAACGGCGTGTCCCGCAGCAGCTTGGTGTAGTTCTCGAAGGTCGTCTCTTTGAAGAAGTCCGTGGTCGTCGCGTAGCTCGGCGGCTTGAGTGAGGTCAGGAAGACCCACAGCACCGGGAAGACGGCTGTCACGGACGCCACGACGAGGGTGGCGTGCAGCGCGGCCGAGGCCAGCGGCGAGCGCCGGCCGCGGCGCGGGATCCCGGGAGCGGCCTTGGAGACGGGACGGCGTGCGGCGGTGGTCACCACGTATCTCCCTGCTGACGGAGGACTCGCCGGTAGACCGCGGCGAAGAGCATCAGAAGGACAAGGATCAGCACGCCCCAGGTGGAGGACTGCGCGAAGTCGCGCGGGCTGATCTCGAAGGAGAACTTGTACGCCTGTGTGACCAGGATCTGAGTGGCCTCGCCGGGGCCGCCGCGCGTCAGCAGGAAGATCACCGGGAACATGTTGAAGGTCCAGATGGTGGAGAGCAGGATCACCGTCGTGCTGACCGAGCGCAGCCCCGGCATGGTGATGTGGCAGAACCGCTGCCAGGCGCTGGCGCCGTCCATCTCGGCGGCCTCGTACATCTCTCCGGGGATGGACTGGAGTCCGCCGAGCAGGGCGACCATCATGAACGGCACGCCGAGCCAGATGTTCACGGCGATGACGGAGAACTTGGCCCAGTCCGGGTCGTTGAGCCAGGGCACGGCGTCGATTCCGCCGCCGGCCAGCAGCTTGTTGAGGAATCCGCGGTCCTCGTTGTAGAGGAAGCGCCAGGCGAAGACGGAGACGAAGCCCGGTACGGCCCAGGGCAGGATCAGCAGCATCCGGTAGACGGAGCGGCCGGCGATCCGGCGGTTGAGGATGTTCGCCAGGGCGAGGCCCAGCGCGAAGGTCACGCTGACGCAGGAGAACGTCCACACCAGTGTCCAGCCGAGGGTGGCGAGGAACTGGCCGCCCGTCAGTGCCTCGGTGTAGTTGCCGAGGCCGATGAACTCGTAGGTGGCGGGCAGATGGTTGACGCCGATATGGCGCTCGACATTGCGCTCGTTGGCGTCGGTCAGCGACAGATAGACGCCGCGGACCAGCGGATAGCCGATGATCACGCCGATCACGGCCACCACCGGCGCGACCATGGTCCAGGCGTACCAGTGCGTCGAGAGGCCCCGCCGGAGCCTGCCGGGTGGGTTGCCAGAGCCGGGGCCGGAGCCGCGGACGATGTCGTCGCCCGCGGCCCGCGCCACCGACTGGCTGGTGTGGACAGCCATCAGCCGGCCCGCCTTCCTGTTACTTCCAGCCCTTGAGCAGCTTGCGGTAGGCGTCGCCGGTGGCCGTGACGCCCTGCTCCGGTGTGGCCTGGCCGGTGAGGACCTTGGTGTACTCGGTCACCAGCGGCGCGAACAGGCTGCCGGTCTCGGGGATCCAGGGACGCTCTACGGCCTTGTCGACGACGGGCTTGAAGAAGCTGACGATCTCGTTGTCGGCGACGCCCGGCCGGGAGTAGACGGAGGTACGGGTCGGCAGCAGGTTCAGTTCCTCGGCGACCCTGGCCTGGCTCGCCGCCGACGTCATGTACTCGGTGAACGCGTAGGAGGCGTCGAGGTTCTTGGAGCCGGCGTAGACCGCGAGATTGTGACCGCCCTGCGGCGCGCCCTGTCCTGCGGAGCCGGCCGGTACGGGCGCGATGCCGAGGTTCGCGCGGTCCTTGAACTGCGGGCCGCCGTAGGTGTCGGCGATCGCCCACGGGCCGTTGATCATCATGGCGACCTCGCCCTCCTTGAAGGCCGTCTGCATGTTCTCGAAACCGTCCGTGGCATCGGTCTTGGCGACGCCGGAGTCGACCAGGTCCTTGACGACGGTCATGGCCTTCACGCCGGCCGCGTTGTCGACGGTGACGGTCTTGCTCTCGGCGTCGACCAGGTTGCCGCCCTCGCCGTACAGGAACGACAGGAACCAGTAGGCGTCGTCGCCGCGCAGATACAGGCCGGTCTTGCCGGTCTTCTCCTTGACGGTCTTCGACACGGACTTCAACTCGTCGACGGTGGCCGGGACTTCGACGCCGGCGTCCTTCAGGATCCTCTTGTTGTAGAAGATGCCCATGGAGTCGATGACCTGCGGCACGGCATAGGTCTTGCCGTCGTACTCCGTGGAGGCGGCGGCCTGCCCGAGGAAGTCCTTCTCGTCCTTGAGCGCCGGTGTGCCGTCCAGCGGCGCGAGATAGCCGAGATCGGCGAACTCGGGTGTCCACGCGACCTCGGAGCGGATCACGTCGGGAGCGCCGGAGCCGGACTGCGCCGCGTTCTTGAACTTGTTCTGGGCGTCGCCGAAGGGCACGTTCACATACTTGACGTCGACCTTCGGGTGGACCTTCTCGAAGTCCTCGGCGAGCTTCTTGAAGACCTTGTCCTCGCTGCCGACGGTCGAGGTGTCCCACCAGGTGACCGTTCCCGAGAGCTCGCCGCCCGAGCTCTTGCCGCCGCCTGACTCCTCGTCAGTGCCACAGGCGGTCGCCGCGAGGACCAGGGTCGCGGCCAGGGCGGTGGCCGTTATGCCACGTCGCATCCGAACTCCTTCAACTGCCGTACCGCTCCATTGCGGCGCCGGGTCGGACGTGAAGGTAACAGCGATGAAAGAAGGCCGAAAGACCTTGCGGAATATTTCCGCAAGAGCTGCCGATCGTTACACCTGCGTGCCCTGCCCGCGCCGACCAGACTCTTGACGGGAACTCACATCACCTGGCAGAGACGGTTTACGCAGGCTGTCGGGGCCTCAGCAGCCGGCACGAGCACCGCAGGAAGGTTTCGCAAGATCTTGCAGGGCCTTGCCGCGACGGCCGGTTTCCGCAGCCGGTGTGCAATCCGACAGACGCCCGGTACAGTCCACTCCCATGACCGCACGGCTTGCCGATATCGCAACCCAGGCGGGGGTCAGCGAAGCGACGGTCAGCCGCGTACTGAACGGCAAGCCCGGGGTTGCCGCGACCACCCGCGAATCCGTTCTCGCCGCACTCGACGTCCTCGGCTACGAGCGTCCCGTACGGCTGCGCCGCCGCAGCGCCGGTCTGGTCGGCCTGATCACGCCGGAGCTGGAGAATCCCATCTTCCCGGCCCTGGCCCAGGTGATAGGCCAGGCCCTGACCCGGCAGGGCTACACGCCGGTGCTGGCGACCCAGACGCCCGGCGGATCCACCGAGGACGAGCTGACCGAGATGCTCGTCGAGCGGGACGTCTCCGGCATCATCTTCGTCTCCGGACTGCACGCCGACACCTCGGCGGACATGAGCCGGTACGAGAAGCTCCGCACCCAGGGCGTGCCGTATGTCCTCGTGGACGGTTTCTCGCCGAAGGTCCGGGCGCCCTTCATATCGCCGGACGACCGGGCGGCCGTCAGGCTCGCGGTGACCCATCTCGTCTCGCTGGGCCACCAGCGGATCGGGCTCGCCGTCGGCCCGAAGCGCTTTGTGCCGGTGCTCCGCAAGATCGAGGGCTTCCGGGCCACGGTCCAGGAGCTGCTCGGCCTCTCCGCGCAGGAGACGGAGGAGCTGATCCAGCAGTCGCTGTTCACTCTGGAGGGCGGCCAGGCGGCCGCCACCGCGCTGATCGAGCGCGGCTGTACGGCGGTGGTGTGCGCGAGCGACATGATGGCGCTCGGCGCGATCAGAGCGGCCAGACGGCTCGGTCTGGAGGTGCCCAGGGATCTGTCGGTGGTCGGCTTCGACGACTCACCGCTCATAGCGTTCACCGATCCTCCGCTGACGACGATCCGCAAGCCGGTGCCGTCGATGGGCCAGGCGGCGGTACGCACGCTCCTGGAGGAGATCGGTGGCACACCCGCTCCGCACAGCGAGTTCGTGTTCATGCCGGAGCTGGTGGTTCGTGGTTCAACCGCTTCCGGGCCGGCTCCGGGACCCCTCGGGTCGACGGAGCGGCGCGGTCGACTTTAGGGTGTACCGAATGCGGCACGAACCCGACCGGGGGATGATCGGTCGGTGGCGGGGAATCTGGCAGACTCTCTCGCTGTGACTCCTCCACCTCATGAATGGGGTGGCTTCTCACTTGGCTCGGCAAGGCCTCGTGACGGCCGGGCCCTGACGCCGCCCAAGGGCGGGGAGGCAGAGTACTGCACCGGGAGAGACGGGTGAATCGACCGTGAAGACACGGGAAGGCCGGACGGCCGCCCCGTCACTCATCACCGACGAGGAGACTGACGCGCCGCCGGCCGGCGCGACCCTCGTGGTGAGCGCCGAGGAGGAGAACCGCGGCCGGGTCCGGCTGTGGCGCCTCCGGTCACCTCGCCGCCCGCGGATCTGGTTCGAAATCCTGTTGATCGCGGTCAGTTACTGGACGTACTCCCTGGTCCGTAACGCCGTACCGGAGCAGCGCGTCAAGGCGCTGCACAACGCCAACTGGATCTGGCAGACGGAGCAGGCCCTGGGGATCGCGGTCGAGCAGTCCGTCAACCACGCCGTCAATTCGGTGACCTGGCTGATCGTGGCCATGAACTACTACTACGCGACGTTGCACTTCATCGTCACCATCAGTGTGCTGATCTGGCTCTTCCGCCGCCATCCCGGCCGCTACGCCGCCGCCCGGCTGGTGCTCTTCGCGACCACGGTCGTCGCACTGCTCGGCTACTACCTGTATCCGCTGGCACCGCCGCGTCTGATGACCGGAGGACACTTCGTCGACACGGTCGCCTTCCACCACACCTGGGGCTCGATGGCCTCGGGCGACCTGAAGAACATGTCGAACCAGTACGCGGCCATGCCGTCGATGCACATCGGCTGGTCCCTGTGGTGCGGCGTGACCGTCTTCGCGCTCGCCTCGGCGCCCTGGGCGAAGATACTCGGGCTGCTCTATCCGGCGGTCACCCTGCTCGTGATCGTCTCCACCGCGAACCACTTCTGGCTGGACGCCGTGGGCGGCATGGTCTGCCTGGCGTTCGGTTTCGGCATCTCGTACGCCTGGTACGGCGAGCTGCCGTACCGGCTCCCGCGCCAGGTCGGTCCCGGCCGACGACGAGAGCACGGACGCCGGCCGCTGACGGCCTGACGCCGTGGACGCGCCGGGACCTGGGATACACGGCCCGCGCGGCCGGCGGCGGGATCACGCCGCGCCGGTCGGCAAACTCACTCGATGGACTTCTCGACCGCCTCGAAAATGTCCGAGTCGGTCTCTTTCTGCCAGTCGGGGAGGTCCGGCCAGTCAGCCACGTAGCCCGGCTTGGGGGCTTCGAAGTGCTTGAACATCTGGGCGGTCCAGCACGTCGCGACGAACCAGCCCTTCTGCTCGCGTGACAGCCGCGAAGCATGCCCCTCGCTGACGAGGAGGAACTGTCGCACCTGTCCCTGGACGGCGGCGGCCGCCTGGCGTTCCCACTCCGGGGTGTCCTCCCAAGGAGTCACGTAGCCGGGCTTCGGCTCACCGGGAAAGTGCGCTCGTACGCCGGCGATCCACGTCTCCCGGAACAGGCGGCCGTCCTCGGTCTGCGGCATGCTTACCCCTCTCGTCGCGTGATGCTCAGTGCGCCGATCTCGGCGTCCAGCTCAGCGACGCGGTGGTCGCGGACCAAGGGGCCGAACTCGGTTCGCAGGTTGCGGAGTCTACGGGCGACGTACCCGGAGGATGTTTCCCTGGCGAGTCGCAGTGCCTCACGGCCGTAGACGAGAAGTTGGTCCGGGTCGCGCCGCTTGGCTCCGATCGCGGCCAGGTCCGTCAACGCGGCCCCACGGCGTCGCAACGAGGATCCTTCTCTCGCGAGTGAACCTTGGTCCAGCGCGCTCTTGAGCGCCTCTTCGGCCAGGTCGAGACAGCCGAGCTGTACGTATCGGGCACCCCGCTCCTCGGCCGGCCGCGAGCCGTCGAAGCGCAGCCATCCCCCGTTGTGACCGGGAGACGTCAGGTCCCGCACTTTCTCCGCTTCGTCCAGGGCACGCTCGCAGGCGGCCAGGTCACCCAGACCGGCATGCGCCTCGGCCTGGACCGAGGCGACCCAATGGCGTGTGGACAGCGAGCTGTCTCCTCGTCCGGCGAGCCTCTCGGCAGCCGACAGGATGCCTGCGGCTTCCTTGTATCTGCGCTCGTACATGTCGATGTACGCGTGCCGCACCAGCGAGCAGGCCCAGAGGTCGAACGAGCCCGCGTCTTTACTCGCCGCCGCGGCGAGCGTGTAGGACGCCGCGGCGTCTGTGTAACGGTTGCTGTCGAAGGCCAGCTCTCCGGCGAGCTGGAAGAGGTCGCCCGCCGCGCCGCACAGAGCTTGAACTTGCGTGTCCGAGCGCCCGTCCAGCGCCTTGCTCAGGGCCACGAGCTGCTCCCGAACGATCGGGTACACGGAGCCCTTCGCGCGGGCGAGCTGGTAGACCTGCCAGAGGTGGCTGTTCATGCGCAGGAAGTCGGCTACGGGATCACGCCGCGCCGTAGAACAGCTCCTCCACCACCGCGCGCGCCCTGCGCGTCGTCCGGCGGTAGTCGTCGATCATGTCGCCGATGTGGCCGGGGCCGTATCCGAGATAGCGGCCCATCGCGCCCAGCTCACGGCCGTCCGACGGGAAGGTGTCGGCCTGCCTGCCCCGGACCAGCATCACACCGTTGCGCACCCGGCTCGCGAGGACCCAGGCGTCGTCCAGGATCTGTGCGTTCTCGGCCGAGAGCAGACCCGCCGCGTGGGCCGCCGCGAGAGCCTCGCGGGTGCTCGTGGTGCGCAGTCCCGGCTCCGCCCAGCCGTGCTGAAGCTGAAGGAGCTGGACGGTCCACTCGACGTCCGAGAGACCACCCCGGCCCAGCTTGGTGTGGAGCGTCGGATCGGCGCCGCGCGGCAGCCGCTCCGATTCCATCCGCGCCTTGAGGCGGCGGATCTCCCGCACCGCGTCCTCGCCCAGTCCCTCCGCCGGATAGCGCAGCGGATCGATCAGCTCGATGAAGCGGCGGCCGAGATCCGCGTCGCCCGCCATGGGCTCGGCCCGCAGCAGCGCCTGGCTCTCCCAGACCAGCGACCAGCGCCGGTAGTACGCCTCGTAGGAGGCGAGCGTACGGACCATCGGGCCGCTCTTGCCCTCCGGCCGCAGATCCGCGTCGATCAGCAACGGCGGCTCGGAGGAAGGGACTTGCAGCAGCCGCCGCATCTCGGCGACCACCTCGTTCGCCGCGCGCGCCGCCTCGTGTTCGTCGACGCCCGCGCGCGGCTCGTGCACGAAGAGCACATCCGCGTCGGAGCCGTAGCTCAGCTCATGGCCGCCGAAGCGGCCCATGCCGATGACCGCGAACCGGGTCGGGAGCGTGTCGCCCCACCGCTCGCGTACGACGGCCCGGAGCGCGCCCGCCAGCGTCGCCGCGTTCAGATCGGTGACGGCGTTCCCGACCCGGTCGACCAGCGCGCCGTGGTCCTGCTCGGCCGGGCTGTCCTCCGTGCCGTAGGAGCCGATGATGTCCTCGGCCGTCGTACGGAACAGCTCCCGTCTGCGCACTCCGCGCGCCGAGGCGACCGCGCCCTCCGCCGTCTCCGCGCGTCCGACCGCGGCGAGCACCTCCTGCTCCAGCGCGGCACGGCCGCGCGGTGTCAGTCCGTACGGGTCGCCGAGGATCGAGACCGCTTCGGGCGCGCGCAGCAGCAGGTCGGGCGCGAGCCGCCCGGCCGACAGCACCCTCGCCAGATTCTCCGCCGCTGCTCCTTCGTCCCGCAGCAGCCGCAGATACCAGGGTGTCTTGCCGAGCGCGTCCGAGACCCGGCGGAAGTTGAGCAGCCCGGCGTCCGGATCGGCCGAGTCCGCGAACCAGCCGAGCAGCACCGGCAGCAGCGTCCGCTGGATCGCCGCCTTGCGGCTCACTCCTGACGACAGTGCCTCCAGGTGCCGCAGCGCCGCCACCGGGTCGGCGTAGCCGAGTGCTTCGAGGCGCTGTCCCGCCGCTCTCGTGCTGAGCCGGATCTCACCGGGTGCGAGCTGCGCGACGGCGTTGAGCAGCGGCCGGTAGAAGAGCTTCTCGTGCAGCCGCCGTACCACCGCGGTATGGCGTTTCCAGGCCCTGGTCAGTTCGGCGACGGGGTCGTTGCGCAGCCCGAGCGAGCGGCCGAGGCGGCGCAGGTCGTCCTCGTCCTCCGGCACGAGGTGTGTGCGCCGCAGCCGGTGGAGCTGGAGGCGGTGCTCCATCGCGCGCAGAAAGCGGTACGACTCGTCGAGCTGCGCCGCGTCGGCCCTTCCCACATAGCCGCCCGCCGCCAGCGCCTCCAGCGCTTCGAGTGTCGAACCGCTGTGCAGTGTCGCGTCACTGCGGCCGTGGACCAACTGGAGGAGCTGTACGGCGAATTCGACGTCCCGCAGTCCGCCGGGCCCGAGCTTCAGCTCACGCTCCGCCTGTCCGGCCGGGATGTTGTCGATGACCCGGCGGCGCATCTTCTGGACGTCGGACACGAAGTGGTCGCGCTCGGCGGCCTGCCACACCAGCGGCGACACGGCGTCGATGTACTCCGCGCCGAGCGCCGGGTCTCCGGCCACCACTCTGGCCTTGAGCAGTGCCTGGAACTCCCAGGTCTTGGCCCAGCGCTGGTAGTAGGCGAGATGGCTGCTCAGGGTCCGTACGAGTGGCCCGTTGCGGCCCTCGGGCCGCAGGTTGGCGTCGACGGGCCAGATGGCTCCTTCGCTGTTCGACTCGGAACAGATCCGCATGAGATGGGAGGCGAGACGGGTCGCGGCCTGGATGGCTTTTCCCTCGTCGGTGCCCTCTTCCGCGGTCTCCGGTGTCGCGCCGACGAAGATCACGTCGACGTCCGAGACGTAGTTCAGCTCATGGCCGCCGCACTTGCCCATCGCGATGACCGCGAGCCGGCAGGCGACGGCGTCCTCCGGGGCGGCGGCCTTGGCGATCGCCAGCGCGGCGCGCAGCGTCGCGGTCGCGAGATCGGCGAGTTCGGCGGCGGTCTGGGCGACATCGGTCGTGCCGCAGACGTCCCTGGCCGCTATGGCCAGCAG
This sequence comes from Streptomyces sp. AK02-01A, assembly GCF_033795305.1. Classification (NCBI taxonomy): domain Bacteria; kingdom Bacillati; phylum Actinomycetota; class Actinomycetes; order Kitasatosporales; family Streptomycetaceae; genus Streptomyces; species Streptomyces sp. AK02-01A. The sequence continues at coordinate 488,739 of NZ_JARBAE010000002.1, read as the reverse complement.
ACAGCGGCGGTAGGAGATCCGCAGCGAGACGGGATCATTGGCGCCGGCGAGACCGCGCTCGAACTCCTCGACGCCGGGATGCAGGTCCGCCAGCTCATAGGTGACCAGAACGCGCCAGTCCTCGGGATGTCTGGCGAGATGGTCGGCGAGCGCCTCGGACGCGCCGAGTACGCCGAGCAGCCGGTCCCGCAGCGGCTTCGCCGTGACCAGCGTGTCCAGCAGGATCCGGCGCTCCTCGGGCCGCGCCGCCTCGGCGAGCCGGACGAGCCCGCGCAGGGCCAGATCGGGATCGGCGGTCGCGCCGAGCGCGTCGAGAAGCAGCGGATCGGACCGTACGGCGCACATCTCGGGAAGGTCGAGCAGCCGCTCGGCGGCGGAAGGATCGGTGAAACCGTGCCGCAGCAGGCGGATGAACGTACTGCTCCTGCGTCCCGGCAGCGTCATATCGCCGTCTCCTGTCCGCGTCCCCGTCCGACCAAAGCCCAGAGATCGAGCGTAGCCCCAGGAAGAGGCGCGGGACCGGCCGCGTACACGCACAGATCATGGGGTCGCGCATCTTGAGGGCACGCGGACGGCCGGGACGTTTTGGTCTTCAGCCGCGCGCGCTCGTCAATCGTCAGGTCACCGGCCCATGGCGGAGACAACGAGGAGGAAGCGAGCCTGACACCTGACGCACGGGACGGAGCACGGCGCCTGGCGTTCAGGCTTGTCCGGGCCGCACGGATCCGGACCGCGTCCGCATGACCCACATGTACGCGGCCAGCCCCAGTGATCCGCGCACCATGGCGTCAGCCCACACGGGCACGATGCCGTCCCAGGCGTTCCGCTCCAGACTCCAGAGGAGGAGCCAGCTCAGTGCGCCTGCCACGACGACCGCGCTCCCGTACTTGAGCGGTGTTGTGCGGCTTCTGCCCAGCCAGGTGCCCAGAAGCCCGGCCGGGATTTGCACCATCACGTGGAAGCTCACGCATGTCAGCGGCACGGCGAAGAGGAGGAAGAAGGGAGCGTCCGCGGTGGGATTACCTGGCGGCGTCGCGTCGACGGCGTCCAGCATCCACGACGGCGGCACCAAGAATGTGAGCAGGAGTACGGCTCCGCTCAGATGCATGGCGCCAAGGTGGCGCAGCGCGGGACGCGAAGACCCGGCGCTTCGCCGCCCGGCCGACGGACCATCAGTTCTCTCGCCCATGTTCGTCCTCCCACGACCGTATGCGACCGCGGGTCATGGTAATCAAGCGACGGCCCCGTCCTCGCGGCGCCCAGCACCTCCTGCGGTCGCGCCGCCGCACCGGCCGGTTCAGCGCCGGCCGATCCAGCCGCGCTCCCGCGCCAGCAGCGCGATCTGGAAGCGGGTGCGGGCGCCCAGCGCGTCCGCCGTGCCGCTGATGTGTTTCTGGATGGTCCGTCGGCTGAGCCCGAGCGCGCGGGCGATCGCGTCGTCGGTCAGGCCCGCGGCCATGAGGTCCAGGATGTCCCGCGCGCGTCCACTCAGCCCGCCTTCCTCGCTTCGTGCACGGTCCTGGAGCTTTTCCGCGGTGCCCGCCATGGACACCGGAGTCGCTCGCTCCCACAGGCTTTCGAACAGTGCCGTCAGCGCGTCCAGCAGCGGCGACGCGTGCACGATGACGGACCCGGCCGCCGGGTCCGCCTTGCTCAGCGGGATCATGCCCGCGGTGTCGTCGAACACCACGAGCTTCATGGGAAGTCCGGGCAGCAGCCGGAGCCGGCCGCCCCGGGCCGTGCCGCGTACGGCGGTCTTGAGGGACACCGCGTCCGTGAATCCGTCGCTGTCGTACACGGACCGGAGCCGTACGCCTTCCGGCGGCTGCGGGTCGGGATCCGGCTTCGGCTGCGGGCCCGCGACCGGCTCCGTGCCGGCGGCGCGGACCGGCGACGGTGACCGCTGCAGATACGGAGGCTTGGCCAGATGCAGCACCTCGCGCTTGCTGGACGCCAGCAACTGCGCGTAACGCGCGGCGACTTGATCCGCGCTCTCGACGACTTCGAAGAGGTCGGAGGTGACGCGCCGGGACGGCACCGAGCGGTACGCCTCCTGCAGCCGCTCCATGTACAGCTCGGTCCTGGCCAGTTCCTGCCGCCGCCGGGCCAGCAGCGCTCCGAGCGTCGAGCGCGGCGGGCCCGCGGCCCAGCGGGTCGGCCGGATACCCGTCCGCACCACGAGGTGTTCGCTCTCCAGCGCGCGCAGCGCCTCGCCGATCTCCTCCGCCGGGTACTCCACGGCGGACGCTATCTCGTCCTCGGTCAGTACGGGACGGCCGATGAGATGCTCCAGGATCCGGCCCGTGAGCGGAGCCAGACCGACCGCTCCCCATGCCGCGTCGGATGACGAATCCACGACGTCTCCCCCCTGGTGAACGTGGGGCTGATGGTACGTAAACCGACAGCCGTCGATGAGTGATCTCCAGCGTCGAGGAAGCGTAACCGCGGCCTGTTACAGCCGATCGCCGCCGCGTCCGGGAGACATCCGCCGTTCCGCCGGAGGGACTTGTGCCGTACGACCGGAGTGCGCCTCGGCTGGCGCTTCTCATCTGCGCAAGTGCGCGGACCCGCCCTCCCTCGGGCCTTGCCCGGCGCCATACGCGGCGGCGAAGGTGAGCCCGAGCCGCAGCGCAATGACGCGCCACTCCCCCTGGTCAACTCATCGTGAGCCGAAGTCACTTCGGCTCGTTGGAGGCCCCTGTGCCACGACTCGACGCCCGGATATCCAGACAGAGACGCGTTTCCCTCGCGATCGCGCTCGCCGGCGCCGCCGCCATGGCTGTTCCCGCGCTGCCCGCCCAGGCGGCCGGCACCGAACAGCCGCCCGCCATCGAGGTCGTACCGGGCACGGACACCCGGACGCCCGCGCTCGTCGAGGGGATCGCGGAGCCCGCCGAGGCGTCCGCCGACGCCGACGACGCCGCGCGTGAACATCTGGTGGACCGCCGCGCGCGGTACGCCATCCCGCACCCGGACCAGGACCTGAGCACCGCCGAGGTGGCCGAGGAGAGCGGCGGTCAGGAGACCGTCCGCTTCCAGCAGAGCCACCGCGGTGTGGAGGTCCTCGGCGGCCAGTATGTCGTCCGCATGGAGCGGAAGAACGGCAATCGCACCGTCACCGGCACTTCCGGCAAGTACTTCACGGATCTCACGGTCGGCACCACGCCCAGCGTCTCCGAGAAGACCGCCGTCAGCCGCGCCGTCGAGGCCGTCAGGCGCGGCTCCTCGGCCACGCTGACCAAGGGCACCGCGGTACGCAAGAACGGCGCGGCGAAGGCCGCGAGCACCTTCCAGGGCGTGGACAAGGGCCTGGTCGTGCTCGCGCGCGGCGCCGGTGTGCTCACCCGCCATGTGCGGGTCACCGGGACCAGTCCGACGACCGGCGAGCCTCTGATGCAGGAGGTGTACGTCGACGCCAAGTCGGGCTTCCCGGTCCTCCAGTACAGCGGTCTGCGCACCTTCGCGGCGCAGGGTGTCGTCCCGGCCGAGAAGGCCGGCAAGGCCACCGCGAGCGCGGCGCCGAAGAGCGGCGGCAGCGCCGCTCCCGCCGATGTCACCGGCTCCGGCAAGATCGTCAACGGCCGTGAGGTGACGCTGGGCCTGCGGCAGGACGCGTCGAGCGGCCAGTATGTGATGACGGACTACAGCCGGATGAGCGCCACCTCCAAGGCGGCCATCTCGACCTGGGACGCGTCGAATGTCGATGTCACCCAGGCGTCCGGTGTCTGGCCCGAGGGCATCGCGCTCTTCTCGTCGCCCACGCCCGCCTTCGCGGCGGACGCGACCGAGGCCGGAGCGGTCGACGCGCACTGGGCCGCGGGCCAGGTGTACGACTACTACCGTCAGCAGCACGACCGGGACAGCCTGGACGGCCGCGGCGGAGCCATCGACTCCCTGGTCGGCGTGACCGAGTACGGCAGCCCGTTCGTGAACGCCTTCTGGGACGGCCAGAAGATGGTGTACGGCAGCGGCGACTCGCAGTACCGGCCCATGGCGGCCGACACGGACGTCGTCGGTCATGAGATGACTCACGGCGTCGTCGAGAACTCCGCCGCGCTCGTCTACGCCGGCCAGTCGGGCGCGATGAACGAGGCGCTGGCCGACTACTTCGGCAACGCCATCGACGTCACCGCCTCGGGTGTCGCGATGACGGACCCGAACGCCGGTCTGATCGGTGAGGACCTGTGCCGTACCGCCGCGCCGCGCGACTGCGCGCTGCGCGATCTCAACGACGGTGCCACCACGTCCAAGAACTTCCTCGGTCTGTCGTTCCAGATCGACAGCGGCGCCGTGCACCTGAACTCCACCATCTTCGGCGGAGCGCTCTGGGACATGCGTGAGGACCTGGGCGGCAAGCTCGCCGACAAGATCATCTACCGTGCGCTCACCTCGTACATGACGCCGCTGGACGGTTTCACCGAGGGACGCGCCGCGGTGATCGCGGCCGCCAAGGACCTCGACGTCAAGAGCGCGCAACTGAAGACCGTGAAGCAGTCCTTCGACGCCCACGGCATCGTGCCGGGCTGGGAGAAGGCGCTCGGTATGGACACCGACACACTGCTCGGCAAGCTGAACATCAGCGGCACGGGCGCTGACGCCGACGCCGGCTGGTGGACCACGTCCAAGTCGAACGACGACGGCTCCGCGCCGTACACGGTCTTCGCCGGCCGCACCGACGGCAAGGGCGCGGCCAAGCAGATCAGTGACAACAACGGTTACTACAACGTCTACCCGGTCACCGACGGCAAGCGTGTGGTGTGGGCCGCCTACGGACCCATGGGCGTCAGCATCATGTCGCGCCCGATCAACGGCGGCGTTCCGAAGACGCTCTTCACCTCCTACTACTACGACATCCAGAATCTCCGCGTCTCCGGTGACACGGTGGCCTTCGAACTCCTCGACGACTACGGCATCTGGCATGTGAACTACCTCCGGGACGGCGACAAGCTCCCGAAGGCCGTCGACGAAGACCCGAACTCCCACTGGATCACCGACTCCCGGCTGCCCACGCTCAAGGACGGCAAGCTCGCCTACGCCAGGTCCTACGCGGACGACAACGGATGGACCACCATCGGCGTCGAGCTGCTCGATGTGAAGACCGGCAAGGTGACCCGGGTCGGAGAGGCCGGCGCGCCGTACAGCATCGGCCAGCCCGTCCTCACTCCGAAGTCCGTCTACTGGATCATCGACGAGACCGCCTACGACGACAATCACACGGCGGTGCGCAGGGCCGACCTCAAGGGCAAGAACGTCGTCGATGTCCTTCCGGAGTCCGCCGCGGACGCGGTCTGGGCGATGGACATGACCGCTTCGGACGACACGCTCACGCTCACCACCCTGCTGCCCGACACCGATTACCGCAACGAGACGTCGCCGAAGCTCCAGCAGTACGGCCTCGACGGCGAGCCGCTGGGCCGTGTCTCCTGCAACCGCGGCCTGCAGATGTTCGCGGCCTCGGACACCGGGAGGCGCGTGGTGTGGATCGACGGCACCACCAGCGACACCGACCTGGTGACCCGCGCCCGGCCGGCCGGCCGCTGCGGCTGACACCACCGGACCGACGCCCCTGACCGAGCCGCCCTCCGCCACCTCCCCTGTGGCGGAGGGCGGCTCGCCCAGTCGCGGCCCGGCTCGGTTCGGCCCGGTTCGGTTCGGCCCGGTTCGGTTCGGCTCGGCCCGGCTCGGTTCGGCTCGGTTCGGCTCGCTTCGGCTCGCTTCGGCTCGCTTCGGCTCGCTTCGGCATAGTGGCGGATACGGTCGGCTTCCTCGGCGTTTCAGCAGCTCAGGCAGGGTCCGGGAGCATCCGTGCGGTCAGGTGGACGACGGTGTCAGGCGCGGCGCCGCGAGTACGCTGAACCAGTGGAGCCTTCTGGAAGTGATCGGGAAGTGAGGGCTCTTCCGGAAGTGAGGTGGAGTCGTTGAGCCGGATTCTGACGGCGAAGGGCGAGGCCACACGGGCGCGTATCGTCGCCGGTGCCGCCGAGGTCCTGCTGGAGAGAGGCGTCGCCACGGCGACCCTGGACGACATCTGTCTGCGCACCGGTACGAGCAAGGGCCAGCTCTTTCACTACTTTCCCGGCGGCAGGGAGGACCTGCTGCTCGCCGCCGCGCGGTACGAGGCGGACCGGGTGCTGGACGACCAGCAGCCGCACCTGGGAGCGCTCGACTCCTGGGAGGCGTGGTACCGGTGGCGTGACGTCGTCGTCGAGAGGTACACGGCACAGGGCGACACCTGCCCGCTGGGCTCGCTGTTCGCGCACGTCGGACGCTCCACGCCCGGGGCCCGTGCGATCGTCATCCAGCTCATGCGGGAGTGGCAGGAGTATCTCGCCACCGGGATCCGGTCGTTGCGGCGTCAGGGTCATCTGTCGGCGTCGCTCGACGTGGACGAGGCCGCCGCGGCGCTTCTCGCCGGCATCCAGGGCGGAGTGTCGATCATGCTGTCCACCGGAGAGCCGACCCATCTCAAGGCCGCGCTCGACTGGGGCATCAGGCAGCTTCAGGCGACCGGCCGGCCCGTCGCGGACTGATCGCCGCACCGGTCGCCGACGCGGACGGAACGCTGCGTCCGTCCGGACGCACCTGTTCGTCGGTCATGACCGGCGGTCGGCCGATTCGGCGCCATGGGCGCGGCCGCGTCCACGGGCATCAGATCAGGCCGAGCGCGGTTGAAGCAGTCCCGCGACAAGCAGCTCGACCATGTGGCGTGGGTCGTAGCGGGAATCGTTGTCCCCGCCGATGCAGAGGTTCCCGACGCCGCGCATGAGTTCGTAGGCGTCCGTGTCGGAGCGGATGTCGCCGGCGGCGACCGCGGCGCCGAGCAACTGAGTGCACACGGGCACGAGGCGGTCGAGGAAGTAGGTGTGCAGCGCGTCGAAGCCGGCGTTGTCGGACTGCAGCACGGCCGCGAGTCCGTGCTTGGTGACCAGGAAATCAACGAAGAGGTTGATCCATCGTCCCAGTGCCGCGTGCGGAGTCGCGCTGGTCGCCAGCAGGGCTGGACCGGCCTCGGCGCATGCCTCCACCTGATGCCGGTAGACGGCGATGATGAGATCCGCTCGCGTCGGAAAGTGGCGGTAGATCGTGCCCATCCCGACACCGGCCTTGGCCGCGATGTCACGTACCGGCGCTTCCACGCCTGACGTGACGAACACCGCGGCGGCCGCGTCGAGCAGCGTCTCCTTGTTACGCCGGGCGTCCGCCCGCTTGGACCGGGCCGCCTGCCCCGCGCCCTCGTCGCTGTCGTTCACCGCGCCACTCCTTCCGCTGCCGGGTTCCGCTGCCGGGTTCCGCTGCCGGGCTAGCCAAACGGAACGACGTTCCGTATCGTTACCGGAACAAGGTTCCGCTTGCCCATGATGTCAGAGCACGGGCCCGGTAACCAAGCCTCGCATTGCCACCACGCGATGCCACCAGGCTTCATCCGCGACGGAGGAACACAGTCATGCAGTACCGCACTTTGGGCCGCACCGGCGTGCAGGTCAGCTCTCTCGCGCTCGGCGCGATGAACTTCGGCAAGATCGGGCGCACCACCCAGGACGAGGCCACCGCCATCGTCGATGCCGCTCTTGAGGCCGGGATCAATGTCATCGACACCGCCGACATATACGGCGACGGCGAGTCGGAGGAGATGGTCGGCAAAGCCATCTCCGGCCGCCGCGACGACATCGTGCTGGCCACGAAGGCGAACATGCCCATGGGCGAGGAGCGCAACCACCAGGGCAGTTCGCGCCGCTGGCTGGTCACCGAGCTGGACAACAGCCTGCGCCGCCTCGGTGTCGACCACGTCGATCTCTACCAGATCCACCGATGGGACCCGAGCACCAGCGACGAGGAGACTCTGTCGGCGCTGACCGACCTGCGGCGCGCGGGAAAGATCCGTTACTTCGGCTCCTCGACTTTCCCGGCCTACCGCCTCGTGCAGGCGCAGTGGGCCGCCCGCGAGCATCACCTGAGCCGTTATGTCACCGAGCAGCCCAGCTACTCGATCCTGCAGCGCGGTATCGAGACCCATGTTCTGCCCGTGACCGAGCAGTACGGGCTCGGTGTGCTGGCGTGGAGCCCGTTGGCTTCGGGCTGGCTGTCGGGCGCGATCCGCGCGGGCCAGGAGATCACCACCAGCCGCTCAACGTTCATGCCGCAGCGCTTCGACACCGCCATTCCCTCCAACCGGGCCAGGCTCGATGCCGTCGAGCGGTTGGCCGAGGTCGCCGACGAGGCCGGGCTGACCATGATCCAGCTCGCGCTCGGCTTCGTGACCGCGCATCCCGCCGTGACCGCCGCGATCATCGGTCCGCGCACGCTGGACCACCTGCGTTCACAGCTCGCCGCCGCGGACACCGTGCTCTCCGCCGACGTACTGGACGCGATCGACGCGATCGTCCCTCCGGGTACCGATCTCGCCGCACACGAGAAGCACGACACTCCGCCCGCGCTGCTGGACCCGTCACTGCGGCGCCGCTGAGCGCGTCGAGTCGCCGCTGGAACTGGTGACACGGGCCGGATCCTGATTTTTGGACTTGCGGGTCTATTTTTTGGAGTGCACTTTGGACGCGAGGCACGGCCCCGCCGAACAGAGGCATCCCACCTGCGGGAAACCCCTTCGGGCCCATGCCGTGGAGCACCGCGCGCGTGGTGCGCCGAAGGAAGGAAGAAGCAGATGGATCTTCAGCTCGCCGGCAAGAGGGCATTGGTCACAGGATCGAGCAGCGGTCTCGGCGAGGAAATCGCCAGGCTGCTGGCGGCCGAGGGCGCTTCCGTCGTCGTGCACGGACGGGACGAGGCGAGAACCGCGGCGGTGGCCAAGGCCATCCGCGAGGCAGCCGGCGAGGCAACCGTCGCGATCGGTGATCTCGGCACGGACGAAGGCGCCGACACGGTCGCCGCCGCGGCGCTCAAGGCCGGTCCCATCGACATTCTTGTGAACAATGTCGGCGTCTACAAACCCACCGCGGTATGGGAGAGCACCTCACCCGGAGAATGGGCTGACATTTACAACATCAATGTTGTCTCCAGTGTCCGGATGATTCAGCGCATCGTTCCCGGAATGCGTGATCGGCACTGGGGCCGAGTGATCCAGATCAGCAGTGTCACGGGCCATCTGCCGCAGTCGAGCCAGCCGCATTACGCGGCTTCCAATGCCGCCCGGAACAACCTGGCCAAGTCTCTCGCGCGTGATGTGAAGCATTCCGGAGTGACATCGAACGCGGTGGCGGCGGGAGGCATCCTCGTCCCCGCGGTGCGGGAGGCCCTGACCCATATGGGCAAGCAGAACGGCTGGGGCGACACCTGGGAGCAGATCGAGCCCAACCTGGTCGAAGCGCTCTCGCCCAACGACGTCGGACGCATCGGCCGACCGCGCGACTTCGCCGGCCTTGTCGCCTATCTGGCCAGCCCCATGTCGGAATACATCACAGGCACCACCCTGCGGATCGACGGCGGTTGGTACGACGCCTGAGCCGGAGTGAGTGGTCGCGTAACTCAGGGCTCCCGTAGCTCAGGGCTCCCATAACTCAGTGGTCGCGTAACTCAGTGGTCGCGATGTGCACAAGGTGATTGTCTGCCCGCGTGACCACCGCGAACCGCACGAGCAACAGCGATACGAACAGCGGCAGCGGCCGTGACCTCGCCCACGACCACGCTCTGCTGGACCGTATCGACCACTATCAGGACGCTCTCCACCGGCCGGACGCGCGGGCCGAGGACTTCGGGCCGCTGACTCTCTTTGTCCGCGACGGCTCGGGCCCGCCGCTCCATGCCCGGCCGACCCGTGGTCGGCCGGGCAGCCCGGTCACCGCCGCCGATGTCCGGCGGGTGCGCGCCCGCCAGCGCGAGCTGTCCCTACCGGAAACCTTCGAATGGGTCGCGCAGACCACGCCCGGCCTGCGGAAAGCCGCCGAGGAGGCCGGACTCCGGGTCGAGGCGCGCCCGCTGCTGGTGCTTCCCGAGGCCGCGCCGGTGCCGGCGGCCCGTACCGTACCGACCGGGACAGCCGTCCGGACGCTGACACCGGACGACCCCTGCCTCCCGAGCGCCGTCACCACTCCATGGCTGGCCTTCGCCGAGCTGGGTACGCACATCGGCGAGACGGGCGCCGCCGAACTGGCCGAGGCGATTCCCGCGTACACCGCCGAAATCACCAGGACGGCGGACCGTATCCGCGCGGGCCGCACCACGGTGGTGGCGGCGATCGAGGACGGACTCGCGCTCTGCTCGGGCCTGTTCCCAAGGCCCGTCGGAGGCGTCACCGAGCTGTGTGCCGTCGCCACACTCCCGGCCGCCCGCCGCCGGGGCCTGGCGCTCGCGGTCACCGCGGCGCTGGCGGCCGAGGCGCGCGGCCTCGGCGTGAAGACGGTGTTTCTGTGCGCGACGGACGAGACAGTGGCGCGGATCTACGCCCGGCTGGGCTTCCGCCATGCCGCCACATTCATGGAGGCGCGGCCGGAGGAGTGACCGGTCCGCTTCTTGAAGCTTCTGAGGTCGGGCCGGTCCGGGTCCTGGAGCGCCGGGTCGCGGAGACCTCGATCCGGTGGGACGGGCTCAACAGCCAAGATCAACCTCGGCCCAGACCGTCTTGTTGCACCACAGCATCACGCCACGCCGCCCAGTGGGCCGACTCCCGGCCCCCGGCCGGGAGTCGGCTGCCGCCCGCGCAATGACACGCGGCCACCGCGCGATCCTGAGGCGACGATCCTCTCGCCTCGCCAAGACCGCACGGTGGCCGCCGACGGCCGGACAACGCGTATCAGTTGAACGCGCGCCTGTCGGCGTCCAGGCGGTGTGCGAGCCGCACGGTGATGAACTCGTTGTTGTCCGGCTTGCCCGGCGTACGGCCGTTGGAGAACGGGAAGTTGTTGTCGTTCATGACGGCCAGCGTCTGGTCGTCGAGCAGAACCACGTCCTCGATCGTGGTGAACGGGAAGCGGAAGGTCTTTCCGAAGCCGCCGAGCCCCTTCGGGTTCGCCACGTTCAGCAGATCGACCACCAGCGTCTTGTCCATGACGCCGTCGTGGTCGCGGTCGCGGTTGTCAGCCAGGTAGATGCGCTTGAACGCGGCGGCATCGCCTTCACCGCCGTCACGCTCGATGATCAGGAAGCGGTGGCTGTCCACGGCGATGGCGTCGCCAATGGCGTTCGAAGGCGAGTCGAGGCGGTAGACCCAGTGCTTGCCCGTGTAACGCTCCTTGCGGAGGTCGAAGTCGTTCAGGCGCAGGTCGCCGGGCTCGTCTCCGTCCACCGTGCCCTCAAGCAGCGGGTAGAGGTGGCGGCCGTCGACCGAGCGGGCCATGCCCTCGAAGCCCTTGCTGCTCGCCAGGTTGGGCTTGTCGCCGTTCAGATACGGATTCTCCGGCGCCCGCACGCCCTTGAGCGGGATCGGGGCCTGGAGGAGCTGTCCCTTCGACGAGAAGTGCAGCAGGAACGGGCCGAACTCCTCGCCCATCCAGTACGTACCGTCTGAGGCCCGCACGATGGACTCGACGTCGAAGTCGGCGCCGGTCAGCACCCGGTCGGCCCGTGTGAGCGCGAACGGCACACGGCGGTGCGGGTCGCTCAGGTTGAAACCGCCCAGCACCTTGACCTTTCCGCTCCGCGCGTCCGGCTTGATGTGGTGGACGCGGAGCAGGAAGTCGGCGCTGTTGGCCTTGTTGCCGTAGCCGTTGTCGGACAGCACGTCGAAGGTGCCGTCGTGCCTGTTGAGGATCCCGCTGAATCCCTGCACGGGCTGGCCGGCGAACGGTGCCGTGATCCCGTTGTTCGGTGCGGTTCCGAGAGCGGAACCGGACGGCGCGCTGCCGGGCACGAACGTCTCGGCCGGAAGCGACGCGAATCCGGTCAGCGTGGCCTGGCCGAAGTCCGCGTGGCCGCGGTCGGCCATCGCCGGAGCGGCGAGACCCATGGTCAGCGCGGCAGCGCTCAGCGTGATCAGAAGCTTCTTCATGCGGCGGACGGTAGAGGTGGCGCATGACGGACGACCCAACAGGAGGCGACCCGAGTACGACCGGCATACGGCCCCTCCGTCCTCGGCGGGCCCCAAGTCCGGCGTGCCCACTGGACGCGTGGCCGCGCGATCTGAAGCACGAGGCGGAGAAACGCGCCGCTACGCGACGTCGGCCTCGCCTTCCGCCGTCTGATGACGGTCTGTCTGGTTCGCGCTCTGTTCAGTGCTCACTTCCGAAGTCACGCTGAGAGAGAACCCCGGCAGGGGTAGGCGCAGCGGCTCGGTGGGGGGCGGCCGATGACGTACGTACCGATCCTGAAAGGCAAGCGAGGCGAGTTCACCGCACTTGGCAAGGTGGCACCGGAGGTTCAGGCACAGATCCGTCCCGTGCTCGAAGTCGTTCCGGACGAAGGTCGGCGAGATGTCCTGGAGACGTTTCGAAAACATGCCTGGAAAGAGTTACCGAAGGGACTCGAAGTCGCCGTGGATTGCGGGGCTCTTTGGCATGCTGGTCCGGTCGGAGGATTCTTCACCGGGCACTCGATGAACTGGCTCAGCGAGGCATTCGGCGCATGGCTTCTTCCCATGGTGCCTGTCTTCCGTGTTTTTGATCCTCCGGGAGCCTTGAGGGAAGTGCGAGACGTCCACCGCGCCCACGGCCTAGGAGCCATGCTGCGGCTCGACATCGTCGCGCTCCCGGCGGATTCGTCCGCCATCTCACACGAAGTGCGCCGCGCACTGCACGCGCTCGGGATCACTCCCGAACAGGTGGACCTTGTGCTGGACGCGGGTTATGTCCCTTCCGACGTCGCGGTCGCCCAGGCAGTGCCCGCCATGCTGCATGCCTTGGACTGGGCGCGCACCGCGCCCTGGCGCCAGGTGGTGACGGCCGGCGGGTCCTTCCCTCAGACTCTCGCTCGGCTGCCCCGCGACCGCCCAAATCGGCTTCATCGCTGGGAGACCGCCTTGTGGCACAAGGTCGCCCGTAGCTTCGAGGGCACTCCCCCGGTCTTCGGGGACTACGGCGTCAGCCATCCGGCGATGCCGGCGAAAGGCTGGCGAGGTTCTCCGAATCTTCGGTACACGGTGGGCGAAGACTGGCAGGTCTACGTGGCGTCCCAACGTCGGCCGGGCAATGACGACTTCTTCGCCCTCTGCGCGCACCTACTGGAGTCCGATCACTGGGCCGCTCAGGGCGAAGCCACGTCTTGGGGAGATCAACAGTTCGCTCTCTGCGCCCATGGCCACCGTGCCAAGGCAGGAGCCGCCTCAGAGTGGCGCGCATGGGCCACGTCGCACCACCTGGCGGTGGTGGCCAATTCACTCGCTTCCCTGGGGACACCCTGAACAACGCGAGGACCGTGTAGGGAACTGGGAGAGCAAAGACGCCAGTGCGAGGTCGCAGCCCTTCGGCCCCGCGACGGGTGCGGGTCGCCGACGAGTTATCGGCTGATGAGCCGCTGCCGCACTTGGCTTCCCGGATCCCAGGACAACGTGGCCGCGTGACGTCGGGAACGATACGACTGCGGGCCGACGGTGCACGACCGCCGGCCCGGAGCAACGCCGGTGTGTTGTGGCCGGGCGGCTACAACACCGGGAGGTTCTTGCGGAGTTCGAAGGCCGTGACCTCGCTCCGGTACTCCTCCCACTCCTGCTTCTTGTTGCGCAGGAAGAAGTCGAAGACATGCTCGCCAAGCGTCTCGGCGACCAGTTCGCTGCGCTCCATCAGGGAGATCGCCTCGCCGAGGTTCTGCGGGAGGGGCTCGATGCCCATCGCGCGGCGTTCGGCGTCGGTGAGGGCCCAGACGTCGTCGTCGGCGCCCGCCGGGAGTTCGTAGCCCTCCTCGATGCCCTTGAGGCCCGCGGCGAGCAGCACCGCGTAGGTCAGATAGGGATTGGCGCCGGAGTCGATGGAGCGGACCTCGACGCGTGCGGAGCCGGTCTTGCCGGGCTTGTACATCGGGACGCGGATCAGCGCGGAGCGGTTGTTGTGGCCCCAGCAGATGTACGACGGAGCCTCGCCGCCCGAGCCGGCGGTGCGGCTGGAGCCGCCCCAGATGCGCTTGTACGAGTTGACCCACTGGTTGGTGACGGCCGAGATCTCGGCGGCGTGCTTGAGCAGACCGGCGATGAAGGACCGGCCGACCTTGGAGAGTTGGTACTCCGCGCCCGACTCGTAGAAGGCGTTGCGGTCGCCCTCGAAGAGCGAGAGGTGGGTGTGCATGCCCGAGCCCGGGTACTCCGAGAACGGCTTCGGCATAAAGGTGGCCTGCACGCCCTGCTCCAGCGCCACCTGCTTCATGACCAGGCGGAAGGTCATGATGTTGTCCGCGGTGGAGAGCGCGTCCGCGTATCGCAGATCGATCTCCTGCTGGCCCGGCGCGCCCTCGTGGTGGCTGAACTCCACGGAGATTCCCATGGATTCCAGCATCGTGATCGCCTGGCGCCGGAAGTCCATGCCCACGTTCTGCGGAGTGTGGTCGAAGTAGCCGGAGCTGTCGGCAGGTGTGGGCCGGGTGCCGTCGACCGGCTTGTCCTTCAGGAGGAAGAACTCGATCTCGGGGTGGGTGTAGAAGGTGAAGCCGAGGTCCGAGGTCTTGGCGAGCATCCGCTTGAGCACATAGCGCGGGTCCGCGAAGGACGGCGAGCCGTCGGGCATCAGGATGTCGCAGAACATCCGGGCCGTACCGGGAGCCTCGGCGCGCCAGGGCAGGATCTGGAAGGTGCCCGGATCAGGCTTGGCGATCATGTCGGATTCGTACACTCGCGCGAATCCCTCGATCGCGGAGCCGTCGAAGCCCATGCCCTCGTCGAAGGCCTGCTCCAGCTCGGCGGGCGCCACGGCGACCGACTTCAGGAAGCCAAGCACATCGGTGAACCAGAGGCGCACGAAGCGGATGTCGCGCTCCTCAAGCGTACGAAGCACGAATTCCTGCTGCTTGTCCATATCTGCTGTCCTACCCATCCTTGCTGGTCAGGCCACCTGCTCCCATGCCGCGGGGCACCCTGGGGCACACGAGCATCCCACCACACGATTTCCGGCGCGTTGCGAACCCTCGTCCAACGCTTCGCGTCGCGCGCGTGTACGAGTCTCTGCCCATAGTGCCTGTACGTCCGCTGCCCATGTAACAGGTGACCGCAATCCATGGTCCTGAACCCGGCGCGTGGAAGGCTTCCGTCCACATATCGGCCGCTCTCGCCGGTCGTTTCCCGCCGGCCGCCTCGTCGGCCGCTCTCGCCGATTGCTCTCGCCGGTCACTCTCGCCGATTGCTCTCGCCGGTCATTTCCTGCCAGCCGCCTCGCCGGTCGTTTCTCGCCGGTCGCCGTCAGCCGTCGTGGTGGCGTGCGTGAGTGTCCGACCAGCCCAGCGGGTACGGTTCCGCGTCGTCGTCCGGGACGGCCGGCGCGCCGCCCGCCTCGGTGAACGCGGTCAGCGCTCCGACCAGAGCCGCGCGCTGCCCGGGATCCAGCCGCTCGACGATCGCCGAGATCTCGCGGTGGCGGGCTTCCGAGACGTCCTCTACCAGCCTTCGGCCGTCCGGAGTCAGTCGCAGCATCGTCTCGCGGCGGTTGTCCGGGTTGCTCTGCCGGGTCGCCAGGCCCGCGACGATCAGCCGGTCCAGCATGCGCATGGCGGTGGAAGGGTTGACGCCCAGCCGCTCGGCGACCTCCACCAGCTTGGCGTCGCCATGGCGTGCGAGCACCGCCAGCAGCCGGAACTGCGGCAGAGTGACCCGGTCCGCCACCGCCGAGAGCGAGCGGGCGGAGACCGTGACCAGCAGCCGGGAGGCGGTCAGCAGGGCATGGGTCACCGCGTCGACGTCGTCCGTGCTTCCCTGTGCGGGCGCCGGGGAGTGCGTCGGTGGTGACTCCGGATGATCGGCCATGCCTCTTTGTACCGTGCCGGCGACCGGTCCGTACCCCGTCGGCGTCCGGTCCGTACCTCGTCGGCGACCGGTCCGTACCTCGTCGGCGTCCGGTCCGTACCTCGTCGGCGCCCGGTCCGCACCCCGTCGGCGCCCGTCCTCAGGACGCGAGTCGACGGGTCCGTACGACGGCGGTGCCAGGACCGTGCCGCGCCGGTGTCCGGTTCGGATCGCACCTGCGTCCGGTTTATACCGGATTGCGGGCGGCCCGGAGGCCGGATCCAGCCGGTGAGGCGGCTCCTCCCTGCTGCCGACAGGGATGCGCCCACTACGATCTGCGCTCATGGGGAGACCGCGTCGCACAGGCATCACGCGTCCCATGGCACTGGTGAGTGCCGTGGCGACGCTGTTCGCCGCGCTCTTTGTCTGTCTGGGCCCCGACACCGGTACCGGAGAGGCCCATCACCAGGAGCGTTCCCGCCTCGTCTCGGTCGCTCCCGCGCAGGCGGAGGCCGAGTTCAGTTGCCCGTACGACAACGGCGACTGCGGGCTCTTCCCGCATCTCAGCCCGGCCGTGCTCACCGTACCGCCGCCGGCCGCTCCGGCGGCCACCGATGTCCCGCTTCCGCACCGTGAACCGCCGTACCGCACCGGCCAGGTGCCCCGCTCCGGCCCGCTCATCCGCGCGCCGGACCTCCACGTCCTTCAAGTACTGCGGACGTAGCCGGGCCCGCACCCGCACCGGGTTCCCGAATCTCCAGATTTCCGTTCCGCGGTCATCCGCGTTCCGCAGTTATCGCAGAAGGACACACACCATGGCTTCCAAGTCCCAGTCGGCCGAGCGCAAGGCCCGAATAGAGCAGATGCGCCGCGCCGAGCAGGCCCGCGAGCGGCGCAATCGCATCATCACGATCACGGTGAGCGCCGTGGTGGTCGCGGGCCTCGTCAGCTTCGGCGCCTTCGTCCTCAACAAGGAGTCCGACAAGAAGGAGCAGGAGCAGGCGGCGGCCAAGGCGCCCATAAAGGACGAGAAGTCCTGGGACGCCAAGAAGCTCAGCCGCAACCATGTCACCGAGGCGGTCAAGTACCCGATGACGCCCCCGGTGGGCGGTGACCACAACCAGGTCTGGATGAACTGCGACGGTGACGTCTACAAGGACGCGATCCCCGAGGTGAACGCGGTTCACTCGCTGGAGCACGGCGCCGTCTGGGTCACGTACAACGACAAGGCCGGCGACGCCGATGTGAAGGCCCTCGGCTCGAAGGTCGAGAAGACCCCGTATTCGCTGATGAGCCCGGTGAAGGACCAGTCCGGTGTGATCATGCTGAGCGCGTGGGGCAAGCAGGTCTCGGTGGACAGCGCCTCGGACCCGCGAGTGGACCAGTTCCTCACGAAGCATGTCCAGGGCCCCGGGACTCCTGAGCCGGGCGCCGCCTGCACGGGTGGAATGGGCGCGCAGTGACCGCCGTGACGCGCACGCAGTGGGCCGCGATCACCGCCGTCGTGCTGGCGCTGCTCTTCGCCGGTACGGCGACAGTGGTCGGCGCCGGACGTGACGACGGCCCGGCGGCGCCCCGTGACCCGGCGGCGGACTCCGTGGAAGCGGGCTTCGCCCGTGACATGGCGGTCCATCACCAGCAGGCGGTGGAGATGTCCTTCATCGTGCGGGACAGCACGGACGACGAGGATGTGCGCCGGCTGGCGTACGACATCGCCAACACCCAGGCCAACCAGCGCGGCATGCTGCTGGGCTGGCTGGACATGTGGGGACTGCCGAAGGTCCAGGCGGACCAGGAGCCGATGGCCTGGATGCGGATGCCGATGGACATGGACATGGGGCCGGGTGACGGCGCCGGGATGGACCATGGACAGGCCGGGCACCAGGCCCACGACGGCTCACTGATGCCGGGCATGGCCACCAACACGGAGCTGGAGCGGCTCCGCGGGGCCCGTGGCAAGCAGGCCGAGATCCTCTATCTCCAGTTGATGACCGACCACCACAAGGGCGGCGTCTCGATGGCGCAGGGCTGTGCCCGGATGTGCACGGTCGGTACGGAGCGGAATCTGGCCGAGGGCATGGTCGCGGCTCAGCAGGCGGAGCTCGGTCTGATGGCCGACCTGCTGAAGGAGCGGGGCGCGAAGCCGCGCGAGGGCTGACCAGGCGAGGCCGCCGGTTCGAGAGAACCGGCGGCCTCCGTCCCGGATCGCTCACCCGTTCGGTCGCCACGAGTCGCGTCACCCGAACGGCCCTACGATGATGGATTTGGCTCGGGGGTGACGCCACTCTGGAGGTACGGACCCATGACCACCGCCAAAGACATGATGCATCCCGGGGCCCAGTGGATCCCCGCGCACGAGACCCTCGACCGCGCCGCTCAGCTCATGCGCGAGCTGGATGTGGGCGCGCTGCCGATAGCCGACTCGGACGAGCGGCTGACCGGCATCCTCACGGATCGCGACATCGTCGTCGGCTGTGTGGCCCAGGGCCACGATCCGTCGAAGATCACCGCGGGCGAGATGGCGCAGGGCACACCGCGCTGGATCGACTCGAACGCGGACGTGGACGAAGTACTGATGGAAATGCAGAGCCATCAGATCCGCCGGCTTCCGGTGATCGAGGACAAGCGTCTCGTCGGGATCATCAGCGAGGCCGATCTCGCTCGCCATCTCACCGAGATCCAGATCGCCGGGTGGGCGGAGCGGGTCTACTCGAACGACTGACCGCCGCCACCTCGGCGCGGTACGGCCCGGGGCCCGTGACTGACCGTCCGTGGCCGTCCGCGGACCCGGCGGTCACGGGCACGGCGGTCACGGGCACGGCGGTCACGGCTCCGGGCCGCTGTGTCCGTGACCGCCGGCGAGTGGGACGGACCACATCGCCGGGCCGGAAGATCGCGTCAGACAGACGATTACACTGGAGCGCGTGCCTCAACTACGCCTCGCTCTGAATCAGATCGACTCGACCGTCGGCGATCTCGCCGCGAACGCCGAGGCGATCGTGCACTGGACCCGGCACGCCGCCGAGCAGGGAGCGCATGTCATCGCGTTCCCCGAGATGGTGCTGACCGGCTACCCCGTCGAGGATCTGGCCCTGCGGTCGTCGTTCGTCGAGGCGTCCCGGGCCGCCGTGAGCGCGCTCGCGGCGCGGCTGGACGAGGAGGGCTTCGGAGAGATCCCCGTCGTCCTCGGCTACCTCGACCGCTCCGAGACGGCCCAGCCGCGGTACGGCCAGCCGGCCGGTGCCCCGCGGAACGCCGCCGCCGTACTGCACCGCGGCGCCGTCGTGCTGAACTTCGCCAAGCACCATCTGCCGAACTACGGCGTCTTCGACGAGTTCCGGTACTTCGTGCCGGGCGACACCATGCCGGTGATCCGGGTCCATGGTGTCGATATCGCGCTCGCGATCTGTGAGGACCTCTGGCAGGACGGCGGCCGGGTGCCGGCCGCCAGGTCCGCCGGGGCCGGGCTGCTGCTCTCCATCAACGCCTCGCCGTACGAGAAGGAGAAGGACGACACCCGCCTTGAGCTGGTGCGCAAGCGGGCTCAGGAGGCCGGCTGCACCACCGCCTATCTCGCGATGATCGGCGGCCAGGACGAGCTGGTCTTCGACGGCGACTCGATCGTCGTCGACAAGGACGGCGAAGTCATCGCCCGTGCGCCGCAGTTCGCCGAGGGCTGTGTCGTCCTGGATCTCGATCTGCCGGCGGCCGCCGCCGAGCCGCCGTCCGGCGTGGTGGACGACGGTCTCCGGATCGACCGGGTCGTCCTCTCCGAGGATCCCGTGCCGGCCTACGAGCCCGAGCTGACCGGTGGCTACGCGGACCGTCTCGACGACGACGAGGAGATCTACTCCGCGCTCGTCGTGGGGCTGCGCGCGTACGCCGCGAAGAACGGCTTCCGGTCCGTCCTGATCGGCCTCTCCGGCGGTATCGACTCGGCGCTCGTCGCCGCCATCGCCTGCGACGCGCTCGGTGCGCGGAACGTGTACGGCGTGTCCATGCCGTCCAAGTACTCCTCGGACCATTCCAAGGGTGACGCCGCCGAGCTGGCCCGCCGTACCGGGCTCAACTTCCGTACGGTGCCGATCGAGCCGATGTTCGACGCGTACATGGACTCGCTGGCGCTCACCGGACTCGCGGAGGAGAACCTCCAGTCACGGCTGCGCGGTACGACGCTGATGGCGCTCTCCAACCAGGAGGGTCAGATCGTGCTCGCGCCGGGCAACAAGTCCGAGCTGGCGGTGGGTTATTCGACGCTGTACGGAGACTCCGTCGGCGCGTACGGCCCGATCAAGGACGTCTACAAGACGGCGGTCTTCCGGCTCGCCCGGTGGCGCAACCGCGCCGCCGAGGAGCGCGGCCAGATCCCGCCGATCCCGGAGAGCTCCATCACGAAGCCGCCGAGCGCCGAGCTGCGGCCCGGCCAGGTCGACACGGACTCGCTGCCGGACTACGACGTACTGGACCGGATCCTGGAGCTGTACGTCGACCGCGACCAGGGCAAGGACGCGATCGTCGCGGCGGGCTTCGACGAAGAGATGGTCACGAAGACGCTCCGGATGGTGGACACGGCGGAGTACAAGCGGCGCCAGTACCCGCCGGGCACCAAGATCTCGGCGAAGGGCTTCGGCAAGGACCGGCGACTGCCGATCACGAACCACTGGCGGGAGTCGACAACGAGCTGATCCCGCTCTCCCGCTCCTGCGGCCGGGGGCCTTCCGCGACCACGCGGGAGGCCCCCGCCGTCGTCTCCCGCTCGCCCGCGCCACCTCGGTCCAGCAGCCCGGCCGTCACCGCGATGGCCAGCCCGACGACCGCCAGCACCGCGCCGACCAGCGTCGGAGACATCCAGCCCCAGCCCGCCGCGATGGCCGCGCCGCCGAGCCAGGCGCCGCCCGCGTTGGCGAGGTTGAAGGCCGAGTGGTTGGAGGCGGAGGCGAGCGTCGGAGCGTCCTTGGCCTTCCGCATGACCAGCATCTGGAGCGGAGTGGTCGTCATGAAGCCGACCGCGCCGAGCACCACCACCGTCACCAGCGCCGCCCACTGCACCTGCGCGGTGAAACGGAAGGCGACCAGCACCACGGCGAGCGTGCCGAGCGAGCCGTACAGCGTGGGCCGCAGCGCGCGGTCCGTGAGCGGTCCCGCCGCGAGCGCGCCCAGTGTCATACCGATGCCGAAGAGCGCGAGGACCAGCGTCACGGAGGACTCACCGAAGCCCATGACCTCGGTCGTCATCGAGGCGAGATAGGAGTACACGGCGAAGACACCGCCGAAGCCGAAGACCGCCGTCGCCAGTCCGAGCAGCACCTGGCGGTTGCCGAGGGCCCGCAGCTCCCGGCCCACGCTCTGGCGCGCGTCGACGGGCACGTACGGGACGAGCCGGGCGAGCGCCAGCATCGAGACCAGGCCGATGACCGTGACGACCAGGAAGGTGGCCCGCCAGCCGAGATGCTGGCCGAGCAGAGTGGCGGCCGGGACACCGACGATGTTCGCGACGGTCAGCCCGAGGAACATGGTCGCGACGGCCCGCGCCTGCCGGCCCTCGCTCACCAGCCTGGCGGCGACGACGGCGCCCACGCCGAAGAACGCGCCGTGCGGCAGTCCGGCGAGCAGCCGGCCCGCCAGCAGCCAGCCGAAGCCGGGCGCGAGCGCGGAGGCGAGATTGCCGACGACGAAGAAACCCATCAGCAGCAGAAGCATCCGCTTGCGCGGGATGCGGGAGCCGACGGCGGTGAGCAGCGGGGCGCCGATGACGACGCCGATCGCGTACGCCGAGACGAGATAACCGGCCGTCGGGACGGATGTGCCCAGATCGTCGGCGACATTGGGCAGCAGGCCCATCATCACGAACTCGGTGGTCCCGATGCCAAAGGCACTCACAGCTAGGGCCAGCAGGGCCAGGGGCATGGAAACAGACCTCTCCGTAGTAAGTACCTCCACGGAACAAAGTCTCTCAGGCCGTTTGTTCCGGCAGATGAACACCGGATTGCGTCAAACCTCCGCGACTGGCGGACGCTCCGGGAACACCCGCCGCGAGGACAGGCCGGCGGCCAGGCCTGCCTGGCGGCCAGACAGGCTCAGCGCAGCTCGACCCGGGCCGCGAGCGGCAGATGGTCGCTGTCCGTCGCCGGCAGGCTCCACGACGACGTGGGCTCGACGCCTCTCACCATGATCTGGTCGATCCGTGCCAGCGGGAACGACGCGGGCCAGCTGAAACCGTAGCCGTCTCCGGCCGCGCCCTGCGTCGAGCGCATCTGGGACGTGACGGCGTTGAGCGACCGGTCGTTCATCGTGCCATTGAGGTCGCCGAGCAGGATCACCTCGTCGAGCGGTTCGTCGGCGATCGCCTCACCGAGCGCGTCCGCGCTGTCGTCACGCTGGTTGGCGGTGAATCCGGCGTGCAGCTTGACCCGTACGGACGGCAGATGCGCCACATACACGGCGATCTGACCGTGCGGCGTGCTGACCGTGGCGCGCATCGCGCGCACCCAGCCCAGCCGGATGTCGACGGACCGGGCGGCGGTCATCGGATACCTGCTCCACAGTCCGACCGTGCCCTGTACGGAGTGGTACGGGTACTTCCCGGTCAGCGCCTTCTCGTACACCGGTACGGCACTGTCCTTCAGCTCCTCCAGCGCCACGACATCCGCTCCGGAGTCCGCGATGGCGCGTGCGGTGCCTTCCGGGTCCGGGTTCTCGGCGTTGACATTGTGCGTGGCGACCATGAGATCGCCGCCGCCGCCGGACTTGTCGGTGAGGAGCCCGCCGAAGAGATTGACCCAGACCACGGCCGGCAGCAGCAGCGCGATCAGCGCGGTGGCCGAGCGCCGCACGAGGGCCAGGACCAGGAGCAGCGGGACGAACAGCCCGAGCCACGGCAGGAAGGTCTCGGTCAGACTGCCCAGGTTGCCGATCTTGTTCGGGATCTGGGCGTGCAGGGTCATCAGCAGCGCGACCAGCACCGCGAGGACCGCCAGGACGACGCCGCGCCGCCAGATTCCCGGATCACGGCGCCAGCGGCCGAGCAGGGCTCTGACGCGGGATCCGGAGCGGTTGTCTTCTCCGCCGGCCGTCACCGACTGCGCCGTGTACTCCTGCGTCATCTGTTGCCCTCACTGCCTTGCCGTGCACGCCCGCCACCGACCCTAGGCGATGTACGGGCGCTTCTCCGCCGTCGGGGGGACGGCCGTACCGCCACAGACGAGAGCGACGGGGCCCTGGGTTCCGATCAAGGATGAATGACCGGCGGCTGTGACACAACGCGTACGGCGTGGACGGGCCCGGTTCCGGCACGATCGGCCGCACCGGCCGGGCGTTTCGCCGTCCGTACGAAGCCGGTTCCGCCGTTTTCACGCCCGTATGTGCCGGAGGCCCCGGATGCCTCACTTCCGCGGTGTCAGGCCCTGAAGCACGGCATCGATCATGCGTTCGGCCAGATCGTCGTCGAGCGGCGCCTCGGGCCGGTGCAGGGTGCGGACGAGCATCGGACCGACGATCATGTCGCTCATCAGGTCCACGCCGAGGTCGTCGCGCAGCTCCCCGGTGGCCACTCCTCGGCGGATGGCGGCCAGCGTGGCCATACGCCGTGGCTCTATGACCATCCTGTGGTACTCGCCCCACAGCTTGGGCCGGCTCTTCATCTCCGCGAAGACGTTGTGCAGCAGCACGGAGGAGCGCTGGGCCAGTCCGCGCCTGCGCAGTGATTCCAGGATGACGGTCAGATCGTCCAGAGCGGAGGTGCCGGGCAGCTCGGGCTCGGGCGGCTCGATCTCCCGCAGGACATCGACGAAGAGCTCTTCCTTGCCCTGCCAGCGGCGGTAGATGGTGGCCTTGCCGACGCCCGCGGTGCGGGCGATGCGCTCTATGGAGAGAGTGCCCAGCGGTACGCCGTCCTCCAGCAGGGTCACGACGGCGTCCAGGATCGCCCGCTCGGCCGCCTCACTGCGTGGCCTGCCGCGGCGGTGCTCCTTCTCGTGATCATGCTCCTGCACGTGTTTCCCTCTCGCTGCCGTCCACCGCGCCCGTTCGCCGCACTACTCGCTGCGACGATTCTCTTACACAGCGGCGGTGTCCGGTCCCGGCCGGTCCGTCCCGGCCCTGCCACGGGACGGACGGCCGGGAACGGCGGCGCCGGTGAGCGGGCCTCAGTGGCTGGCGGCCTCCGCCGGTGCGGGCGCCTCACTGGCCTCGGCCGGCTTCGCCGCCGGCGGCCGTCCCGGCAGGAACACCGCGACCACCACGGCGCCGATCAGCGCGACGGCCGCCGAACCGAGCGCGGTGACATGCATGGCGTCGAGGAACGCGTCGTACGCCGAGCCGATCAGCGGCTTGCCCGCCGGGCCGAGCTTCGCCGCGACACCGAGGGTCGCCTCGATCGACTCGCCCGCCGCGTCACGCGCGGCGGCCGGGACGGCACCGAGGTGTCCCTCGATCTCTCCCCGGTACGTCGCGGACAGCACCGAACCGAGGACCGCGACCCCGAGTGCGCCGCCGACCTGGCGGAAGGTGTTGTTGATCGCCGAGCCGGAACCGGCCTTCTCGCGGGGCAGGGCCTGCATCACGGCGACGGTCACCGGCGGCATGATGTGGGCCATTCCGGTGCCCTGGACGAAGAAGACCAGGCACAGGACCCAGACCGGTGTGCCGGTGTCGAAGAGCGCGAACGCCGCGAGGCCGGCCGCGACCAGCAGCATGCCGACCGTACAGACCACGCGGGCGCCGAACCGGTCCACGACCAGCCGGGCGCGCGGCGCGAAGATCATCTGGGCCGCCGCCAGCGGCAGGATCAGCAGGCCGGACTGGAGCGCGCTGTAGCCGCGCACGCTCTGCAGATAGAAGGCCGAGAAGAAGGTCACACCCATCAGCGCGAAGAAGACCAGCGCGATGGCGGCGACCGCGGCGGCGAAGGCCGGCTTCTTGAAGTAGCTGACGTCGATGGCCGGATGGGTGCTGCGCTTCTCGTGCCAGACGAAGACCGCCAGCACGGCCAGCCCGCCCAGCAGCGGGAGCAGCACCGTCGGCTCGGTGAAGTCGGCCAGCTCGCCGCCCCGGATGATGCCGTACACCAGCAGGACGAGTCCGACGACGGAGAGCGCGACACCGAGCGGGTCGAGCCGGCCCGGCCTGGGATCCCTGGAGTCCGGGACCAGCAGCACCATCGCGACCAGTGCGACGACGACCACGGGGACATTGACCAGGAAGATCGAGCCCCACCAGAAGTGCTCCAGCAGCAGTCCGCCGGTGATCGGGCCGATGGCGATGCCGAGGCCCACGCTGCCGGCCCAGATACCGATGGCCTTGGGCTGCTCGTCGCGTTCGAAGACATTCATCAGGACGGCGAGAGTGGCGGGCATCACAAAGGCGGCGCCGAAGCCCATCAGGGCGCGGTAACCGATGAGTTCGGCGGGCGATCCGGACATCGCGGCGAGCGCCGAGCCGAGGCCGAACACGAGTATGCCGAAGAGCAGCACCTTCTTGCGGCCTATGCGGTCACCGAGGAGGCCCGAGGTGAAGAGCAGCCCGGCGAAGACGAGCGTGTAGGAGTTGATCGCCCACTCCAGCTCGCTCTGCGTGGCGCCGATGCCGGTCGGTGCGGGAGCGGCGATCGTCTTGACCGCCACATTCAGTATCGAGTTGTCCAGCACGACGATGAGCAGGCTGAACATGAGGACGCCCAGGATGGCCCAGCGGCGACGGTGGACGGCTTCGGGTATTCGAGGTGCGGCGGCAGGGGCGCCGGACGGTGTGGACATGGCGTACAGACTAGGTGCATTCCGATACGAGACCGTCTCGTATTGGAAAGTCTTTACCGTGCGGCGACCGCGGCGCCGGGTCCGGCGCCGGGCCCACTTCCCGTGGACGGCCTCGGGATGCCACCATGGATACGGTCCGGGGACACCGTCAGGGTGCCTCGAGATGACGAAAGGGCCATTGGCCATGACTCTTCAGGCTGAGCGGACGCCGGCCACCGGCGGTCCCGCCGACAGCGCCAAGGCGCTCTACGGCGGCAAGAGCTCCCGTCGCATCACGATCCACGACATCGCCGCCGCCAAGGAGCGCGGCGAGAAGTGGCCCATGCTCACCGCCTATGACGCGATGACGGCCTCCGTCTTCGACGAGGCGGGCATCCCGGTCATGCTCGTCGGTGACTCCATGGGCAACTGCCATCTCGGCTACGAGACCACCGTCCCCGTCACGCTGGACGAGATGACGATGCTCTCCGCCGCGGTCGTCCGGGGCACAAGGCGCGCTCTGATCGTCGGCGACCTGCCGTTCGGCTCGTACCAGGAAGGCCCGGTGCAGGCCCTGCGCAGCGCCACGCGCCTGGTGAAGGAGGCCGGCGTCGGCGCGGTCAAGCTGGAGGGCGGCGAGCGCTCGCACACCCAGATAGAGCTGCTGGTGCAGGCCGGTATCCCGGTGATGGCGCACATAGGCCTCACTCCGCAGTCCGTCAACGCCATGGGCTACCGCGTGCAGGGCCGCGGTGAGGAGGCGGCTCAGCAGCTCCTCCGCGACGCCAAGGCGGTGCAGGACGCGGGCGCCTTCGCGGTGGTGCTCGAACTGGTACCGGCCGAGCTGGCCGCCGAGGTCACCAGGGTCCTGCAGATCCCGACCGTCGGTATCGGCGCCGGTCCCGAGACGGACGCCCAAGTGCTCGTCTACACCGACATGGTGGGACTGACCGGCGGCAAGGTGCCGCGCTTCACGAAGCAGTACGCGAACCTCCGGCAGACGCTCGGCGACGCGGCGAAGGCGTTCGCCGACGAGGTCGTCGGCGGAACGTTCCCGCAGGAGGAGCACACCTTCCACTAGGTCGTGTCCGGCGCGGCGCCGGACAGCGCCGTACGCCCGGAGGCCGCCGCGCGGCGGCCTCCCCCAGAGCCACTGCCCGCACGAACGACAGCCCGCCGATCTTCCCCCGTCGGCGGGCTGTCGCGCGTCCCGGGCCCGCCGGCCGGTGCTCGTGCGGTGCCTGTGCGCGCCTGTCGGTGGAGTGTCGGGAGTCGTTGGCCGCTGTCGGCGGATTGTCGGCGGATTGTCGGTGGCGGCGTGTCAAATGGTGGCATGACGCGAATCGACAAGAACCCCAACGGCAGCCGCTCGGGCAACGCCGTCGAGGTGCGGGGACTGGTCAAGCAGTACGGCGGACCCCAGGGCACCCGGGCCCTCGACGGAATAGACCTCGATGTGCGCGAAGGCACCGTCCTCGGTGTGCTCGGACCCAACGGCGCCGGCAAGACAACGCTCGTACGCATTCTGTCCACGCTCGTCCAGCCGGACGCCGGCACCGCGATGGTCGCCGGATACGACGTGCTGCGCCAGCCCCGGCAGTTGCGCCGCACCATCGGCCTCACCGGCCAGTACGCCTCGGTCGACGAGAAGCTCTCCGGCTGGGAGAACCTCTACATGATCGGACGGCTCCTCGATCTGTCCCGCAAGGACGCCCGCCGCCGCTCCGACGAGCTGCTGGAGCGTTTCTCGCTCACCGAAGCGGCGAAGAAGCCGGCGATGCAGTACTCCGGCGGTATGCGGCGCCGTCTCGACCTGGCCGCCTCGATGATAGGCCGCCCGTCCGTGCTGTATCTGGACGAGCCGACGACGGGCCTCGACCCCCGTACCCGTAACGAGGTCTGGGACGAGGTGCAGCGCATGGTCGCCGAGGGCGCCACCGTCCTGCTCACCACCCAGTACATGGAAGAGGCCGAGCAACTGGCGAGCGAGCTGACGGTCATCGACCGCGGCAAGGTCATCGCCAACGGCGGTGTGGACGAGCTGAAGGCGAAGGTCGGCGGACGCACGCTGCAGATCCGGCCGGCCGATCCGGCGCAACTGCCGGCGATGGCACGGGCGATCGCCGAGACCGGACTCGACGGAGTGTCCGGCACCCAGGCCGTGCCGGACGAGGGTCTGCTGTACGTACCGATCCTCAGCGACGAGCAACTGACCGCCGTCATCGGCCTGCTCGGCGAACGCGGCTTCGGCATCGCCCATATCGGCACCCATCTGCCCAGCCTGGACGAGGTGTTCCTGGCCGTCACCGGCCAGAAGACCAGCCACGCGTCCGACACCACCTCCGAGGAGATCGCGGCATGAGCACGACCACACTGCCCACCTCCGCTCCCACGCGGACGCCCGGTCCCGCTTCGGCCGCCGACGACGACGCACGGATCGGAGTGCGCGCCAATCTGCGCCACATCGGCGCGCTGGCGCGCCGCAACGTCCTCCAGATCAAGCAGGACCCGGAGTCGATGTTCGACGTCCTGCTGATGCCGATCGTCTTCACGCTGCTGTTCGTGTACGTCTTCGGCGGTTCCGTCGGCGCGAGCCTCGGCGGCAGCCGCGACGCCTATGTGAACTACGTGGTCCCCGGTCTGATGGCGATGATGGGCATGAACATCGCCATGGCGGTCGGCACCGGTGTGAACGACGACTTCCGCAAGGGCGTCATGGACCGGTTCCGTACGATGCCGATAGCCCGGTCCTCCGTACTGATCGCCAAGATCGTCGTCGAGATCGGCCGGATGCTGGTCGCCACGGCGATCCTGCTCGGCATGGGCTTTCTGCTCGGCATGGAGATCAGGACATCGGTGCTGGAGCTGTTCGGCGCCGTCGGTCTCTCGCTGGTGTTCGGCGCCTCACTGATGTGGATCTTCATCCTGCTGGGTCTCACCATGAAGACGGCGCAGGCCGTCCAGGGCGTGGCCATGCTGGTGCTGATGCCCTTGCAGTTCGGTTCGTCGATCTTCGCTCCGCCGGCCACCATGCCCGGCTGGCTGCAGACCTTCACGGACTACAACCCGCTGTCCAACCTCGCGGACGCGGCACGGAATCTGATCAACGGCGGTCCGGTCGCGCACTCGATATGGGTGACGCTGGCGTGGGCCGCGGCGATCACGGTGGTGACGGCCCCGCTGGCCGTCGCCAGGTTCCGTAAGAAGTCCTGAGAGCGGCGGGCACGGACGCGGCCGGCCGGACAGCGGATGCGAGGTGCTCCGGCGTACGCCGACGGCCCGGCGGCTCAGACGAGGGCGGCGGCCTCCTCCATCGTGAGGCCGCCGCCCTCGGCGCGTCCCGCCTCGTACGCGGCCTCGCCGAGCGCGGCGATCACGCTCTTCCGCGCCTTCGTCAGCAACTCCCGCTCCATGGAGGCCCGGAAGTGTCCCTCGGGCAGGAGTACCTCGTAGGCACCGAGCAGTCGCGCCGCGTCCCGCGCCCGGTCCGGCCGGCCGGCCGCGCGCTCCCGGTCCTCGCCTGCCAGGCCGCTCAGCGCCCAGGCGGCCGTCACCAGATCGAGCGCGGCCATCTCCGGCGCCATCATCCGCGACAGCGGCGAAAGCGATGTCTCCAGCGCGGCGCGCGCTCCCTCCAGCCCCTCCGCGTACCGGCCGTCCTCGCAGTCCAGCCAGGCCAGGATGCCCCGCACGAAGCCACCGAAGACGGCCAGTGTCTCGGAGCGGAACACCTCCATCAGCACCTCCAGTTGCTCCCGGGCCTCGTCCCCGCGCCCGGTACGGCCCAGCCGCACCGCGAGAAAGAGCCGGGCGGCGGCCAGCGCCTCATGGGCCCCGTCCCGGCCCTCGGCCAGCACCTCACGGAGGATCCGCTCGCCCTCGTCACCCCGGTCCGTCTCGATCAGCGCCGACGCCAGCCGGGACCGCAGCACCGCGACCTGGGACTGCGCGCCGAGCCCCTCGGCATGACCGATGGCCGCCGTGTAGTCCTCCGCGGCGAGAGCGTAATCGCCGCGCTTCTCCCGTGCCTCGCCCCGGGCCGCCAGCGCCTCCGCCGTGCCCCAGGCGTCGCCGAGCCGGTCGTAGATGGCCAGGCTCCGGTCTGCGTCACGGCTCGCGTCGCCCGCCGACGCGACGCGGTTGGCCAGGATATTGGCCCGCATCTGCAGCGCTCCGGCGAGCTCCCAGTCGTAACCGAACTCCTCACAGGCCCGCACGGTCTCGTCCAGGACGCCTCTGAGCTGCTCGGCCTCTCCGGTGAACATGAGCACGAAGAACCACAGCGTGCCGGGAAAGCGGCAGGTCTGCGGCAGACCCGGCCGGTAGACCGTGGCCACCGCGCTCAGCCAGGCGAGCCGCTCCGGCGAGGTCCAGTCGTGCGCCTCACGCTCCAGGGAGACCATTTCGATCAGCCGCACCTGGCGCCGGGCCTCCTGAAGCATCTCCGGGGCCAGCGGCGGCGGCGCGTCCGTGCACCGCTCGGGCAGCGGCGGCGCGGGCCGCGCCGGCGGTGCGAATGGATCGGGACCGAGAGCCGCGGCGGCTTTCGACCACTGCCGCGCGTCGGCGAGCAGATCGATCATCTGCCAGAACCACGCCAGCGAGAGCACGAGTACGAGCGCCTCGTCCTCGTCGCGGGCGGCGACGGCGCGGCGCAGCGCGGTGCGCAGGTTCTCCTGCTCCAGCCGGAGCAGGGCCATCCCGGCGCGCTGGCCGGCGCCGCGGAGCACCGGGTCGGTGGTGCGGGCCAGCTCCCGGTAGTGGACAAGGTGCCGGCGCTCGGCGGCGGCACGGTCGCCGGCCTCGTCGAGCCGCTCCGCGGCGTACTCCGCGACGGTTTCGAGCAGCCGGTAACGCATGTCGCCGTCCGGCGACGGCGCCGCGACGACCAGAGACTTGTCGATGAGTGCGCCGAGGAGCCCGGCGACCTCGCGAGGGCCGACGGCGGCGTCCGCCGTGCCGTCTCCGCACACCGACTCGGCGGCCGTCAGATCACAGCCGCCGGCGAAGACGGACAGCCGGCGCAGCACGGCGCGTTCCGGCGCGTCGAGCAGGTCCCAGGACCAGTCGACGACGGCGCGCAGGGTCTGCTGGCGTGGCAGTACGGTCCTGCTGCCGCTGGTCAGCAGGCGGAAGCGGTCGTCCAGGCGGTCGGCGATCCGGCGCGGCGTGAGCATACGCAGCCGGGCCGCGGCCAGTTCGATGGCGAGAGGCAGCCCGTCGAGCCGACGGCAGATCTCGGCGACGGCGCCGGGATCGTCGGCCGGGTCGAAGCCGGGCCGGACGGCGCGGGCCCGCTCCGCGAACAGCCGGTGCGCCGGGTCGGGCGGCAGCGGCTCGACGGGACGTATCACTTCGCCCGGGACGCCGAGCGGCTCCCGGCTGGTCGCCAGGACGGTCAGCTCGGGGCAGCGCGCGAGCAGTTCCTCGGCGAGGGTCGCGGCGGCCTCGACGACATGCTCGCAGTTGTCGAGAAGGAGCAGCATGCGGCGGCGCGCGCAGTGCTCGACCAGCCGTACGAGCGGCTCGCTGCCATGCCGGTCGGCGGCTCTCAGCTCCTCGGCTCCGGCGCCGCGCAGCACTGTCTCGCGCGCTCCGAGCGCGGTCAGCACGGCCTCGGCCACGGTCTCCGGGTCGTCGACGGGCGCGAGTTCGGCCAGCCACACACCGTCCGGCCAGCCGTCGGCGACCCGCTCGGCGGCCTCCTGCGACAGCCGGGTCTTCCCGGCGCCGCCGGGACCGAGCAGGGTCACGAGCCGGGCCCGCCCGAGATCGTCGCGAATGGCCTCGATGTCCGCCTCGCGGCCCACGAAACTGGTCAGCCGCGCGCGGAGGTTGCCGTACGGCGCCGGGCTCCGCCGGTCCGCGGTTCCGCCGGCCGGACCGGCCCGCCGGACCGCACCGCCCGGACCGTCCTCCCGGCCGGATCTCTCTCCTCGGTCCGGGCCGGGACCGCTCCCCCGCTCGTCGGTCCGGTCGCCCGCGTGGAGCAACTCCTGGTGCAGTGCGCGCAGTCCGGGGCCCGGATCCGTACCGAGACGGTTCGCCAGAGCGCGGCGGACCGTGTCGTACGCCACCAGGGCCTCGGCCGGCCGGGACGCGTCGCGCAGGGCCCGGATACGCAGCGCGTGCAGCGGCTCGTCCAGCGGGAACTCGTCGCAGAGCGCGGCCAGTTCGGGCAGTGCCTCCTCGGCGCGGCCCAGGTCGAGCGTGGCCGTCAGCCGGGCCCGGCGGGCCTCCAGACGGCGGGTCTCCCAGCGGGCGGCTTCCGGCGCCCGGTCGGGCAGATCGGCCAGGGCCGGGCCCTGCCAGAGCGCGAGCGCGTCGTCGAGAAGGGCCGCCGCCTTGATCGCGTCTCCCTCCTCCAGGGCCCGCGCGCCCTCGGCGGCGAGCCGTCCGAACCGGTGGAGATCGATGTCCTCCTCGTCGGCGCGCAGCCGGTAGCCGCCGTCGGACGAGGACACGGCCTCGTGTCCGAGCGCCCGCCGCAGCCGTCCGACGAGCGCCTGAAGGGCGCCCACCGCGTCCGCCGGCGGATCGCCGGCCCAGACCTCGGCGACCAGCGCGCCGACCGGCACCGTCCGCCCGGCCCTCAGGGCGAGAACCGTCAGCAGCGCACGCAGCCGTGTTCCGCCGAGGGCGACGGGCGTGCCGTCGTCGTGCAGTGCTCGTGTGGTGCCGAGGACGCGATAGCGCATCCGCCCATTGTCCCCGGCACGGCCCGGTCGTCCACGCACCCCTCCCCCGGCGGCCGGGACCTCCTCGGCGGCGGTCCGCGCGGTCAGGAACCACGGAGCCCTCGCGGGACGTTCTTCCGGCGTCGCCGGGCCCTGTCCGGCACACGGCACCGTCCACCCGCGGGCAGCCCCGTACTCCGGACGGACGGCGTTACTTTCGCAACACGCCCTAGTACGGTCGATCCGCACAGCCACCGATCCCTGGGAGCCCCGTCCATGACCACCGCCACCGTCCGCAGCAGCGATCGGCGGATCTCTCCCGTCTTTCTCGGCATCGTCGCCGTCATGGCCGTCTCCGGCTGGGCCGTGTGGACGGACTTCTCCGCCAACGTCGGAGTGGCCGTCTTCCTGTTCGTCACGGCCGCCTGGATCGTCTCGCTCTGTCTGCACGAGTACGCGCACGCCAGGACCGCGCTGCACGGCGGAGACATCTCCATCGGCGCGAAGGGCTATCTGACGCTCAACCCGCTCAAGTACACGCATGCGCTGCTGAGCATCGTGCTGCCCGTGATCTTTGTGATCATGGGCGGGATCGGTCTGCCCGGCGGAGCGGTCTTCATCGAGCGGAACCGTATCCGGGGCCGCTGGAAGCACAGTCTGATCTCGGCGGCCGGGCCGCTGACGAACGTGCTGTTCGCGGTCGTGTGCACGGCGCCGTTCTGGCTGGGCGCGCTGGACGGCGTACCGCTCGGTTTCCAGTACGCGCTCGGCTTCCTCGCACTGCTCCAGGTCACCGCGGCGATCCTGAACTTCCTGCCGGTGCCGGGTCTGGACGGCTACGGAGTGATCGAGCCGTGGCTGTCGTACAGGATCCGCCGGCAGGTGGAGCCGTACGCGCAGTTCGGGCTGCTCGGCGTCTTCGTCATCATCCTGATCCCCGGCGTGAACGAGGTCTTCTTCGACGTGATCCACGCGATCCTCGGCGGGCTCGGCGTATCGGATCTGGACGCCTACTGCGGACGTAATCTGTTCAGTTGGTGGACCGACCGGAACGAATTCGCCTGCGGTCCTGTCAGCTCGTAGCCGTGGTCGTACGGGCCGCTCGCTCGGCCTTCGCCCGGCGCAGGTAGTACCAGGCCATGTTGGACGACAGCGCGGCGAGCAGCACCCAGACGACGCCGAGCCAGTTGCCGGCGGCGAAGGAGACCACCGCCGCGACGACGGCGAGGGCGCAGACGGCGAAGGCGTACAGAGCGAGGCGGGGCATGGGGGTCGGCTCCTGTCGGGGACGGCTTACCGGACCGCGTCCACGCGGCCGGCGCCGTCAAGTCTCCCCCATGCCCGCCGGTGCCGGTCGCCCGGCCGCCGGTCACACGTCGGTCACCCGCAGTCCGGCGTGCGCCTTGTAGCGGCGGTTGACCGAGATCAGATTCGCCACCAGCGACTCCACCTGGTGGGCGTTGCGCAGCCGGCCCGCGAAGACCCCGCGCATTCCCGGAATCCGGCCGGCCAGCGCCTGCACGACATCGGTGTCCGCGCGGGCCTCGCCGAGCACCATCACATCGGTGTCGATCCGCTCGACCGACGGATCCTGGAGGAGCACCGCGGACAGGTGGTGGAAGGCGGCGGTCACCCGTGAGCCGGGCAGCAGGACGGCGGCCTGCTCGGCGGCGCTGCCCTCCTCCGGCGTGAGCGCGTACGCGCCCTTCTTGTCGAAGCCGAGCGGATTGACGCAGTCCACGACGAGCTTGCCCGCGAGGTCGTCCTTGAGGGCCGCCAGGGTCTTGGCGTGGCCCTCCCACGGCACGGCGACGATGACCACGTCGCTGCGTCGCGCGCATTCGGCGTTGCCGGCGCCCTCGACGCCGTTGCCGAGTTCGGCGGCGGCCGACTCGGCCCGCTCGGCGGCCCGGGATCCGATGATCACTTTCTGCCCGGCCCTGGCCAGCCGGTAGGCGAGGCCGCGGCCCTGGTCGCCGGTGCCGCCGAGCACGCCGACGACCAGCCCGGAGACGTCCGGGAGGTCCCAGGGTTCCCTGGCCGGAGGCGTGGGCGCGCTGCCACTGTCATGTGAAGTCATGCTCCGACCCTACTTCCCGCACTACTCGTAGGTAGCGGTCCCCGTTCGGGTGAGCCCGTGGTGACCGGCCCGCGCGGGAGGCCCGGCTGCGGCAGGATGCGGGCCCATGGATGCCGTACGCGTCGCACTGCTGCGTGAAGTCCTCGCCGGGACGCAATGGCCGTCCGCGGCGCGCCGCTTCGCCGGGGCCCTGCGGTCCTCCGTCGTACCGCAGGGCGGCGGGCTGCTGCTGGTCGGCACCGAGGAGTACGAGCCGTGGCATCTCGCCGCGCATCTGGTGGACGAGGCCGCGTGGTCCGGTCAGCCGGAGCTGAATCCCACGCTGGTGCGGCACCGGGTGCGGCCGGAGGATCCGGCGCATCTCGCCGTCGGACTGGGCCGGCTCAGGGCGGTGGGCCGCGGCGAGACGCTGCTCGTCGTGGCGCCGGAGCGGCCGGACGGCGGGCTGCTGGAGCGGGTGCACGACGCGCGGCGGGCCGGCGCGACGGTGCTGTCGCTCGACGGCGGGGACGCGGAGGTGCGCGGGCTGGCGCACGAGGCGCTGACGGTGGCCGCGGCGGACCTGGAGCACGGTGTGGATCTCGACACCGTGCAGCATCTCGTGAGCGCGGCCGCCGGAGAGAACAGCGTGCCGGGACCCCGTGGGCGGCGGCGCTTCCGGGACCGGCTGTCGCGGCTGGCGGAGCAGCTCACGGCGCCGCCGCCGGCCCGCTGGTAGCGGAGCGGCCGGCGTCACCAGGATTTCGCTTGCATGTTCCACGTATCAGCACGGAACATGGCCCCTCGTGACCAAAAAGCTCCAGGCGATCCTGCCGGATCTCACTCCGCTCCGTACCCTGCGCGAATTCCGGCTGCTCTGGATCCAGGGGCTGGTGACCTCCTTCGGCAGCTCCATGGCCATGATCGCGCTGCCGCTCCAGATCAAGGACCTGACCAACTCGCCGTTCGCGGTCGGTGCGATGGGCGCCGTCGAAATGGTGCCGCTGATCGTCTTCGGGCTGTACGGCGGAGCGCTGGCCGACGCGGTCGACCGCCGCAGGGTCATCCTGCTCTCCGAGGCGGGACTGGGCCTGCTCGCCGCCGTCCTGCTGGTGAACGGACTGCTGCCGCGTCCGGCGCTCTGGCCGCTGTATGTGGTCGCGGCCGGCGTCTCCGCGCTCTCCGGCCTCCAGCAGCCCGCGCTGGGCTCGCTGATCGCGCGGATCGTCCCGCACGACCAGCTCACCGCGTCCGCCGCGCTGAACTTCATGCGCGGGCAGATCGCGGCCGTGGTCGGTCCCGCGTTCGCCGGTGTCGTCGTCGCCTTCGCGGGCGCGCCGACGGCGTACGCGGTGACGGTCACCGGCTTCACGGTCTCGGTCCTGATGTGTCTGCGGCTGTCGCCGGCGCCGCCTTCGCACACGGCAGGCAAGCCGTCGCTGCGCAGTGTGGTGGAGGGCGCGCGCTACGCCTGGAGCAAGCCCGTCCTGCTCGGTACGTACGCGATCGACATGGCCGCGATGTTCTTCGCCTATCCGATCGCGGTGTTCCCGTTTCTGGCCCAGGACCTGCACGCCGAGTGGGCGCTCGGGCTGATGTACGGAGCGATCCCGCTCGGCGCCGTACTGGTGAGCCTGACCAGCGGCTGGGCCTCCCGGGTGCGCCGCCACGGCCGGATGGTCACGCTGGGCGCGGCGGGCTGGGGTCTCGCGATGACCGCCGCCGGATGGATGTCGAACATCTGGCTCATCCTGGCCTGTCTGGTGATCGCGGGCGGCGGCGACATGGTCAGTGGCCTGGCCCGCCACACGATCTGGGACCAGACCGTCCCGGAGGAGCTGCGCGGCAGGCTCGCGGGCATAGAGGTGCTGTCGTACAGCACCGGGCCGCAGCTCGGCCAGCTACGGGCCGGCACCGTGGCCGGCTGGACCGGCACGCGTCCGGCGATCTGGAGCGGCGGCCTGGCCTGTGTGGCGGCGGTGGGACTGCTGGCGGCCGTACTGCCGAAGCTGATGACGTACAACGCCGACACGGACGAGGACGCGCTGCGCCGCCGGGCCCAGCGGGAGGCGACTGCTCGGGAGGCGACGGCCGAGGCCGGCGCGGCCCCCGCGGGCGCGGAGGCCGCGGCCTGAAGCGCGCCGCCTGAACCGCGCCGCCGTCAGGCGGACGGAGTGTCGTCCTCCTCGCCGCGGGAGCCGTCGTGCCAGCGAGGGTCGTTCTCCCACTCCAGGTTGCGTTCCCGCGCCGTGTCCATCGCGTGTTCCGCCTCCTGGCGGGTCGCGTAGGGGCCGAAGCGGTCCTTGGCCGGGCAGTCGGGGCCTTCCTCGACCTTCTTGTGCTCCAGGCAGTAGTACCACTCGCCGGCTTTAGCGGTCGTGCGCTTCTTGAACAGGGCCATCATCGGCTCCTTCCTCTGACGCCATGCTGCCCCACGGTCGCTGGTCGGGCCCTGCGGGCGGACGACGCCACTTCTCCAACACGCCCTAGACTCGCTGGCATGTCTGGCCAGTCACTGCTCGTACCAGGAGAGCTCTCTCCCATCCGTTCCGTTCCCGGAAACATCCGGCGCCCCGAATATGTCGGGAAGCCTGCTCCTACCCCGTACAACGGGCCGGAAGTGCAGACACCGGAAACGATTGAGCTGATGCGGATCGCGGGACGGATCGCCGCGCAGGCGATGGAGGAGGCCGCGAAGCACATCGCGCCCGGTGTGACCACGGACGAGCTCGACCGGGTCGCGCACGAGTTCATGTGCGACCACGGGGCCTATCCGTCGACGCTCGGTTACCGCGGTTTTCCCAAGTCGCTCTGCACATCCGTCAATGAGGTGATCTGTCACGGCATCCCGGACTCCACGGTGCTCCGTGACGGCGACATCGTGAATCTCGATGTCACCGCTTACATCAACGGTGTGCACGGCGACAACAACGCCACCTACTTCTGCGGAGATGTCGACGAGGAGTCGAGGCTCCTGGTGGAGCGGACCCGCGAGTCGCTGAACCGCGCGATCAAGGCGGTGCGGCCCGGCCGCCAGATCAATGTGATCGGGCGGGTCATCGAGTCGTACGCCAAGCGGTTCGGCTACGGCGTCGTCAGGGACTTCACCGGTCACGGGATCAATTCGTCCTTCCACTCCGGACTGATCGTCCCGCACTACGACAGCCCGCACGCCACCACCGTCATCCAGCGCGGCATGACCTTCACGATCGAGCCGATGCTCACTCTCGGCACCTACGAGCACGACATGTGGGACGACGGCTGGACCGTGGTGACCAAGGACCGCAAGCGGACCGCGCAGTTCGAACACACGCTGGTGGTGACGGAGACGGGCGCCGAGATCCTCACGCTGCCCTGAGGTTGCCTCCGGGCGGGTGAGGAGTAGCGTTTTTACCGACAGGACGTCGGGAACCAGTTGACTTAGGTAAGCCTAAGTAAGAGTATCGGTCCTGGCGGCGGCCCCGTGCCGTCGCCGCCGGCCTTTGCCTGCTCCCGTCCCCTTCGGTCCCTGGAGGCCCGCCTTGGACGCCACCGCCACCGCCACTCCGTTCTCCACGCTCATCCGAGTCGCCTCGCACGAACAGCACACGGAGGCGGAGACCTCCGCCTTCATGAGCGACATGCTGGGCGGCAGACTCGGAGTGGACGCGTACACGCGGTACACCGAGCAGCTCTGGTTCGTGTACCGCGCGCTGGAGGACGCCGCCGAGTCGCTGAGAACGGACCCGGTCGCCGGTCCCTTCATCCAGGACGAGCTGTTGCGTACGTCCGAACTGGAGCGCGACCTGGCGCATCTGCGCGGTGCGGACTGGCGGACGGACCTTGAGCCGCTGCCCGCGACCGCCGCGTACGCCGCGCGGATCGAGGAGTGCGCGCGCGTCTGGCCGGGCGGATATGTGGCGCACCACTACACCCGCTATCTCGGAGACCTCTCCGGCGGCCAGATCATCCGCGACACGGCGGAGAAGACCTGGGGCTTCGCCCGCAAGGGCGACGGCGTCCGCTTCTATGTCTTCGAGCGGATCTCCAACCCGGCCGCGTTCAAGCGGGGTTACCGCGAGCTGCTGGACCAGGTGGCGGCGGACGATCTGGAGAAGCAGCGGATCATCGCGGAGTGCAAGCGCGCGTTCGACTTCAACGGCGCGGTCTTCCGCGAGCTGGGCGCGCGGTTCCCGCTGAGTGCCTGACCGGGCTCCCGCCGCGTCGGACGTTGATCTCTCAGTGGGCCGAGAGCAGGCGTACGCGTCCGCCTATCTCGATGGAGCCGTCGGGGCCGGGGGCCGTGAGGAGTTGCGATCCCCGGCCCTGAGTGATGTTCAGAGCGCGGCCCAGCTCCGCCGTGAGCAACAGCGCCGCCGCGCCGGTCGCCTCGTCCTCGACGATGCCGTCGTCGCGGCGCGGGAAGGCGCGGGCCCTGACCCGGCCCGCCGCCTCGTCCAGCCAGGCCCAGGCGTAGAGCCAGCCCTCGCCGGGCGGCGGAGCGGGCAGCGAGTCGACCTCGGCGGCTGACGCGTACCGCTGGATCGTGCGCGGCGGCGCCCATTCGGGACGGGCCGTGATCCAGGTGAACTCGCCGTCCTGACGCACCCAGACCTCTCCGGCCGGCGGATTGACCGCCTCCAGGTCGAGCAGCCAGGCGGCGCCGACGAGCGGATGTCCGGCGAACGGCAGTCGCAGCCCCGGCGTGTAGATGTCGACCACGCCGCGCTCGGGGTCGTCGACGAACACGGTCTCGCTGTAGCCGAGCCGGGCCGCGATGGCCTGCCGGGACGCCCGGTCCGGATGGGCGCGGCCCTCGCGGACCACCCCGAGCGTATTGCCGTGCCGGCCGTCGGCGGCGCAGAAGACGCTGAGTACGTCGATGTCTGTCACCCGGGCATTCAACATCACGGGCCCGCCTCGCGGCACCGCGGTATGTCCCTGGCCGCGCATCGCGGCGGACACGACGGCAGGGCCGCACCGTCCTTCCGGTCGGTGCGGCCCTGCCGTTGGCGGCGTGAGCGTTACGCGGTCTCCTCCTGAGATGTCCGGCGGCGCTTCGCGGCGAAGACCACGGCCACGCCCGCCGCGGCGACGGCGCCCGCCGCGCTCAGCAGCGTGCCGGTGGGGATCTCGGAGCCGGTGGAGGCGAGCGAGCCGGTGCCGCCGACGGTACCGCCGCCGACCGTGCCGCCCGTGGTACCGCCCGTCGTGCCGGAGTCGCCGCCCGTGCCGCCGGAGTCGCCGCCGGAGTCGCCGCCGCCCGGGAGGTCGGCGTCGTCGTCCAGCGAGACCGCGAGGGTCAGCTTGTCGAGAGCCGTGCCGGCCGGGTACATGCCGCCGAATGCCTTCGTGCCGTCGGCGGTGAGGGTCGCGGGGACGCCGCTCAGCGTGACCACGCCGTCCTTGGCCACCGGGCCACCGGCCGGGAGGTCCAGCGTGGCGAAGGTCAGGTCCTTGAAGGTGGCGACCTTGTGCGTGTCCCGGTCCTTGGTGCTGACGTCCGCGACGAGCGTGCCCTTGCCGTCCTTCACCTCGACCCGGAGACCGCTCAGTCCGAGGTCGAGCACATACTCACCGGCCTCCTCGTGGCCGAGGAAGCGGACCGTACCGGCGAAGGACGCGGAGAGCGTGTGCGCGTCCGCGTCGAAGGAGCCCGTTCCGTCGGAGAAGCGGTAGGCGGCGCCGGACTGGGTGGCGCCGCCGGAGAGTTCGACCTTGCCCTTGGCGATCGGTCCCGTGACATAGGACCGGAAGGACTCCTTCACACCCCAGTCCAGATTGCCGTCGACGATCGCGCCGTCCTCGGCGGCCGGCGGCGCGTCGCTGGCCGGCGCGGTGGGAGCCGGAGTGGTTCCGCCGGTGGGCGTGCCGGTGGGCGCGGTCGCCGTCGGTGTCGGTGTCGGCTCGGACTCGGTCGGATTCGGCGTCGGAGTCGGTGTCGGTGTGCCGCCCGTGGAGTACGCGACGGCGAGCGTGGCCTTGTCCAGCTCCGTGCCCGCCGCGTACATGCCGTTGAAGGCCTTCGCGCCGTCGGCGGTCAGCTTGGCGGGGATGTCCTTGAAGACCATCGTGCCCGCCGCGGTCTCCGGACGGATGCCCGCCAGATCGATCTCGGCGAGCTCGATGTCGTCCTGGGTGGTGCCGTTGAGGCTGACGTCCGCCTGTATGGCGCCGCCGGTGCCCTCGGTGACCAGCTTCACATCGGCGATCTGGATGTCGAAGCCGTGCGCGGCGGAGGTGAAGCGCACACCGCCGTCGAAGTCCGTGGTCACGTTGTGTGTCGCGGGGTCATAGGTGCCCGTGCCGCCGGTGAAGGTGAAGGGACCGTTTCCGGCGGCCTGGGTGGCGCCTTCGGTGGCCGAGATCGTGCCCGCGGCGATGCCCGTCACATATTTCCGGAAGGACTCCTTCAGGCCCCAGTCCAGGGTGCCGTCCTTCAGCTCCAGCTTCGGAGCACCGGGCGCGGCGGGCGCGGCGGCGGGCACACCGGCCGCGAGGGCCGGGAGGGTGAAGGCGGTGGCGCCGAGGGCGGCTGCCGTCGCGATGGCGGCGGCGAGGGCCCGGGGGCGGCGAGTGGCTGGCATGGTGGTGTTCTCCTCGATGGTTCGTATGTCGTGTGGTTCGCGCGGGCGCGGACCGTGCGTCTGCGACGGCCGTCCTGACGGCGCGGAACGCGCGCCGCGCGTGGATCGCGTGGGTGTTCAGTGGCCGCCGGGTCCGGCGGCGCCGCGGCGCCTGCGGACGACGAGCACGCCGAGTCCCGCGACGACGAGCAGGCCCGCGCCGATCGCCGCGTACGTTCCGGTGCCGACGGACGGCGCGGAGGACGCCGACGCCGCCGCGTCTTCGGTGGCCGGGCCTGCGGTGCGGCTGGTGGCCGCCGAGGGCTCCGGCCGCGCGGAGGCCGTGGCCTCGCTGCCCAGATCCGGCAGAGCGGGCAGGCGTGCCGTCCGGTCGACGGCGACGGCGAGCGAGACGGGATCCATCGCCGTGCCCGCCGAGTAGAGGGAGCCGAATGCCTTGGCGCCTTCCGAAGTGAGCGTGGCGGGAGCCTCGTTGACCGAGGCGAGGCCGTTCTTCGGCGTGAGGTCCTTGGCCGCGAAGGTGACGAGCGGCACCGCCTTCATGGCCGCCCGGCCCGCCGCGGCGTCGGCGACATCGGCGGACAGGGTGCCCCGGCCGTCCCTCACCCGGACGGTGACCTGACTCAGCGTCAGGTCGAGGCCGGTCCCGGTGAACCGGACGCTGCCCGCGAAGCCCGCGTCGAGCGTCCGCTTCGCGGCGTCGTAGGAGCCCTTGCCCCGAGGGAAGCGGAACAGCGCGCCGCCGTCCTGGGCACCGCCGCTCAGCGCCCACCGGCCCTGGGCGATGGAGCCCGTGACGTACTCGCGGTAGGTGCGGCGTACGCCCCAGTCGACGGCCGCGTCCTGGAACGCTCCGGCGGCCCTGGGCTCCGTCTTGGTGTCCTTCTTGGCGCCATCGCTCGTGGGCTTCTGCACGGGCTTCTTCGCCGCGACATCCACGGAGAGGCTCACCGGGTCGAGCGGCGTACCGGCCGTGTAGTAGCCGGCGAAGGCGGTGGCGCCCGTCGAGGTGAGCTTCGCCGGGACATTGGCGAGAGCGACCGGGCTGCCGCCGCCCGCCATGGTGATCCCGGAGAGATCGAGCGCGGCGAGCGGGACCTGGGAGGCGGTGGTGACCCTGCCCGATCCCTTCGCCTTGCTGGTCATGTCCGCGTAGAGGGTGCCGCCGCCAC
The DNA here is from genome assembly GCF_033795305.1 of Streptomyces sp. AK02-01A. NCBI lineage: Bacteria > Bacillati > Actinomycetota > Actinomycetes > Kitasatosporales > Streptomycetaceae > Streptomyces > Streptomyces sp. AK02-01A. The sequence continues at coordinate 446,729 of NZ_JARBAE010000002.1, read as the reverse complement.
CGGAGATGCGCACGGTGGGCCGGCTGATCGTGAGGTCCAGTTCATACGTTCCGTCGGTCTTCCGGTGCCCGAGGAAGCGGACACCGCCCGAGAATCCGGCGCGGAAGGCCCCGGTGCCGGGGTCGTAGGTGCCGGTGGCGGAGTGGAAGCGGAACTGGCTGCCGCCCACGGTGGCGGCGCCGCCGGTGAGGCTCCAACTGCCGTGCGCTATGGGCCCGGTGACATAGCTCTGGAACGAGGACTTGATGCCCCAGTCGAGTCTGCCGCCCTGGACCGTGCGGTCCGCCGCCTGTGCGCCGGCGGCCGGAAGCAGGGCCACCGGCAGCGCCATGAGAAGCGCGACGGCGAACGCGCGCAAGGGTCTGAAGGACGGCATGAAGTCACTCCCACGTCTGAACGAGCCGGAATCCGGGCAGCCCCGGACCTGACAAGCAAGGCAAGGCTAACCTAAGCTATCTCAAGCCGTTCCGGAACCTCTCAGTCCAGCGAAACCTCAACAAAGCGTTGCAGAACGATGGATAGACCTCATAACCACCAGCAGAACGAACAGGACGGTGCACTCCGTGCGCAGATCACGTCTGGCGGGTGCGCTTCTCTCCGTACTCGCCCTCGCCCTGACCGCCACCGGCTGCGGTGACAGCGGCTCCGGCTCCGGCTCCGGCTCCGGCTCCGCGGACAAGAGTGGTGCGAACGCCGTCGCGGCGGACCGGGTCGAGCCGCTGGCGTCCGTGCCCGCGCCACGGCTGCCGGTCACCGTGGACTCGGCGGACGGCCGGCGGGTCACGGTCACCTCGGCCGACCGGATCGTGCCGCTGACCGGCTCGCTGAACGAGATCGTCTTCACTCTCGGCCTCGGCGCGAAGGTCGTGGCCCGCGACATCACCGCCACGTTCGAACAGGCGGCGAAGCTGCCGGTGGTGACCCGGGCGCACGATGTCTCGGCGGAGAGCGTCCTCTCGCTGAAGCCGACCGTCGTCATCGCGGACACCTCCACCGGACCCGCCGAGGCCATCGCGCAGATCCGGGACGCCGGCGTCCCTCTGGTCGTCGTCGAACCGGCGAAGAGCCTCGGCGACGTCGGGACGAGGATCGACACGGTGGCCGCCGCGCTCGGCGTCACCACGGCGGGCACCGAGCTGAAGGCACGTACCGAGCAGCGGATCGCCGCCGTACGCGCGGACATTCCCGCGCGGCAGGACGGCGCGAGGCCCCGCGTCGCCTTCCTCTATCTGCGCGGCTCGGCCTCCGTCTATCTGATCGGCGGCGGTGACTCCGGAGCGAGCTCGCTGCTGGAGGCCGCCGGCGCGGTCGACGCGGGCAAGGAATCCGGGCTGCGGAAGGACTTCACCGCGATCACCAGCGAGGCGCTGGCGAAGGCCGCGCCCGACGCGATCCTGGTGATGACCAAGGGCCTTGAATCGGTGGGCGGGACGGACGGCCTGGTGAAGATCCCGGGAGTCGCGGAGACACCCGCCGGGATGGACCGCAGAGTCGTCTCCGTCGACGACGGCGTGCTGCTGAACTACGGCCCGCGCACCGACCGGGTGCTGCGGTCGATCGTCGACCAGCTCTACGGAGACGAGAACTGATATGACGACGACTCCCGCGCCGGCGCCGGCCGGCGGCGTCCCGGACACGGACGATCCGCCGGCGCCGGCCACCGAAGCGCCCGCCGAGTGCCGGAGCCGACCGCGGCGGCCCGGGAAGACATCCCTGCTGACCGGCGGGCTGCTCGGCGCGCTGATCGTGCTCTGTCTGCTCTCCGCCGGGACCGGCGCCTACCACATACCGCTCGCGGACGTGCTCGCCTCCGTCCAGCACCGGGCCGGACTCGGCGGCGCCGCGCTCGACCGCGTCGGCGAGAGCGTCCTGTGGAACGTCCGGCTGCCACGGGTCGTGCTCGCGCTGCTCGTCGGCGCCTCGCTCGGCTGCGCCGGCGCGCTGATGCAGGGCGTGTTCGGCAATCCGCTCGCCGAACCGGGCGTCATCGGCATCTCGTCGGGCGCCGCGGTCGGCGCGGTGGCCTCGATCGCGCTGGGCCTGAGCTTCTTCGGCAACTGGACGGTGACGGTCTGCGCGTTCGCCGCCGGGCTGGCGACGGTGCTGCTCGTCTACGCGCTGTCCCGCTCCGGAGGCCGTACGGAGGTGGTCACGCTCATCCTGACCGGGATAGCGGTGAACGCCTTCGCGGGCGCGCTGATCGGGCTGTTCATCTTCTTCGCGGACAGCGCGCAGATCACCCAGATCACCTTCTGGCAGCTCGGCTCGCTGGCGCAGGCGACCTGGCCGAAGGTGCTGGCGGTGCTGCCGTGCGCGCTGGCCGGGCTGGCCATCGCGCCGTTCCACGCCGGGAAGCTGGACCTTCTCGCGCTCGGAGAACGGCCCGCCCGCCATCTCGGAGTGGACGTCGAGCGGCTCCGTACGGTCCTCGTCCTGGTGGTCGCGCTGCTCACCGCGGCCGCCGTCGCGGTGGCCGGGATCATCACCTTCGTCGGGCTGCTGGTGCCTCATCTGCTGCGGATGGCGCACGGACCCGGCCATCGCTTCCTGGTGCCGGGCAGCGCGCTCGGCGGCGCGCTGGTCCTGGTGGCCGGCGATCTGGCGGCCCGTACGGTCGCGGCCCCGGCCGAGCTCCCGCTGGGCGTGCTCACCGCGCTCCTCGGCAGTCCGTTCTTCTTCTGGCTGCTGCGCAGGACCCGTCGTAGGCAAGGCGGTTGGGCGTGACCCGCGCCGCGCCGCCCTATCCGCCGCATCCGTATCCGAGGAAGTCCCGTATGCGTCTCAAGAGTCTGTTCGCCGCGCGTGAGCGCGCTCTGCCCGGGCCCGTCCGGCCGGGCACGGCCGTCGCCGAAGCGGAGGGCCTTCAGCTCCGCCTCGGGCAGCGCGAGGTGCTCTCCGGGATCAATCTCACCGTCCGCGCCGGTGAGGTGCTCGCGCTCGTCGGGCCCAACGGCGCCGGTAAGTCGACCCTGCTCGCCGCGCTCGCCGCCGATCTGCGTCCGGACGGCGGTGCGCTACGGATCGACGGCCGTCCGGCGCACCACTGGTCCGCACCGGAACTCGCGCTGCGCCGCGCCGTGCTGCCGCAGGCCGCCACGCTCTCCTTCCCGTTCCCGGTCGCGGAGGTGGTACGGATGGGCCGGGCGCCATGGGCCGGGACCGCGCTGGAGGACGAGGACGGCGCCGCCGTCGCCGAGGCGATGGCGCTCACCGAGACCGCGGAGTTCGCCGGACGTCCCTTCTCCGCACTCTCCGGCGGCGAGCGGGCCCGGGTCGCTCTCGCCCGGGTGCTCGCGCAGCGGGCGCCACTGCTGCTGCTCGACGAGCCGACCGCCGCGCTCGATCTGCGCCATCAGGAACTGGTGCTGCGGATCTGCCGGGCGCGCGCGGCGGCGGGCGACGCCGTCGTGGTCGTACTGCACGATCTCGGACTGGCGGCGGCGCACGCGGACCGGACCGCCGTCCTGCACGACGGCCGGATCGCGGCCGAGGGCCCGCCGGAAGGCGTCTTCCGCGACGAACTGCTGAGCCGGGTCTACCGGCAGCCCGTCGAGGTCCTCCGCCATCCCGGTACCGGAGTACCGCTGGTGATCCCGAAGCGGGCCACTTGACCGGCGCTTTGCGTCGCCGTGGGGCCTTGATGGAGCTGTCGTAACCTTCCCGTATCCGGCCAAAAGAGTGAGATCTGAATCACCTGACCGGCGGGTAGCGCTTAGGGAAGCCTCGGTTAAGTTAGGTCCGCCTCAGTACCTCATTCCATCCATCGTGGAGCCCTGTATGCGACCTGTCCGCCTCTCCGTCGCCACCGCCATCGCCGCGGTGGCCGCCCTGACCGCCGTCACGGGCTGCGCCGAGAAGAGCGACACCAAGGCCGGCGACGGCGCCGTCCAGGTCACCGCGAAGGACGACTCCTGCGAGGTCTCCAGGACGGAATTCCCGGCGGGCCATGTCGAACTGGCCGTCGAGAACAAGGGCTCCAAGGTCACCGAGGTCTATGTCCTCTTCCCGGACGACCGCATCGTCACCGAGCGGGAGAACATCGGCCCCGGCACCAAGGCCAAGGTCACCGCCGAGGTGAAGGCCGGTACGTACGAGATCGCCTGCAAGCCCGGCATGAAGGGCGACGGCATCCGCCAGAAGATCACCGTCACCGGCGGCACCGCCGCGAAGCGCAGCCCGGAGATGGACGCCGCGGTCGCCGCGTACCGCAAGTACGCCCAGACGCAGGCCGACGAGACGCTGCCCCTGGTCAAGGTGTTCACCGACGCCGTGCGCGCCGGAGACGTCGAGGCCGCGAAGAAGGCATACGCCACCTCCCGGATCGGCTGGGAGCGCACCGAGCCGGTCGCCGAGTCCTTCGGTGACATCGACCCGAAGGTGGACGTCCGCGCCGACGGCCTGGAGGACGGCCAGAAGTGGACCGGCTGGCACCGGCTGGAGAAGGAACTCTGGCAGGACAAGAAGCTCGGCCCGGACGCGAAGGCGCTCGCCGACGCCCTCGACACGGACCTCACCGACTGGCAGACGCGCGTCGGCAAGGCGGAGATCACACCGACCTCCATGGCCAACGGCGCCAAGGAACTCCTCGACGAGGTCGCGTCCGGCAAGGTCACCGGCGAGGAGGAGCGCTACAGCCACACCGACCTGGTCGACTTCAAGGCCAATGTCGAGGGCGCGCAGCACTCCTACGAGCTGCTCAAGCCGGTCGCCTCGAAGAACGACCCGGCGCTGGTGACCGAGCTGGACAAGCGGTTCGCCGCGATCAACACGCTGCTCGACACGTACCGCGCCGCACCGGACTCGTACGACTTCACCTCGTACGAGAAGGTCGGCGAGGCGCAGCGCAAGGAGCTGTCGGACGGTGTGAACGCGCTGGCCGAGCCGCTCTCCAAGCTCGCCGCCGCCGTCGTCAAGTAACCGTCGAGCAAGGGAATACCGGGACATGTCCGATGAAACAGCGGAGTCCGCGGCGACGGGCCACGGCGGCCCGTCCCGTGCCGCGCCGTCCCGCCGTGCGCTGCTGGGCTGGGGCGGCGCCGGGCTCGCGCTGGGCGCCGCCGCGGCCGGCGGCGCGGTGGCCGCCGTACGGGACGGAGACGGCGCCGGGCCCGCGAGTGACACCGGCGCGGCGGTTCCCTTCCACGGGCCGCACCAGGCCGGTATCGCCACCGCCGTCCAGGACCGGCTGCACTTCGCCGCGTTCGACGTGACGACGGAGGACCGCGCGGAACTGGTCCGGTTGCTCAAGGACTGGACGCGGGCCGCCGAGCGGCTGACGGCGGGACACCCGGTCGGCGAGGGAGCGTACGGCGGTCTCGCCGAGGCCCCGCCGGACGACACGGGCGAGGCGCTGGGCCTCAAGCCGTCCCGGCTCACGCTCACCTTCGGCGTCGGCCCGTCGCTCTTCGCCAAGGACCGGTTCGGACTGGACGAGCGGCGTCCGGCCGCGCTGGTGGACCTGCCGAAGTTCCCTGGCGACCATCTCGATCCGGCGCGCGGCGGCGGCGATCTGTGTGTCCAGGCGTGCGCGGACGATCCGCAGGTCGCGGTGCACGCGATCCGCAATCTGGCCAGGATCGGCTTCGGAAAGGTCGCGGTGCGCTGGTCGCAGCTCGGCTTCGGCAAGACGTCGTCGACCACGCCGGGCGCTCAGACACCGCGCAATCTCTTCGGCTTCAAGGACGGCACCAGCAATATCGCGGGCACCGACACCGCCGCGCTCTCCCGGCATGTGTGGGCGGCGGAGCAGGACGGCGCCGCCTGGATGGCCGGCGGCTCCTATCTGGTCGCGCGCCGGATCTCGATGCGGATCGAGACCTGGGACCGTACGTCCCTCCAGGAGCAGGAGGACGTCTTCGGCCGGGACAAGGGCGAAGGCGCGGCGGTCGGCCGGGCCCGCGAGCACGACCGGCCCCGTCTGGAGGCCATGCTGCCGACTTCGCACGTACGGCTGGCGCATCCGGACTCCCATCACGGGGCCCGGCTGCTGCGCCGTGGCTATTCCTTCACGGACGGTACGGACGGTCTGGGCCGGCTGGACGCGGGGCTGTTCTTCCTGGCGTACCAGCGCGACATACGGGCCGCCTTCATCCCCGTACAGCAGAGCCTCGCGCGCTCCGACGCGCTCAACGAGTACATCCAGCACGTGGGTTCAGCGGTCTTCGCGATCCCGCCGGGCGTCCGGGACACGGACGACTGGTGGGGCCGGACCCTGATCTCCTAGAAGCAGAAGGGACCCGACGCCGTGTTCGGCAACTACCTGATCGGTCTGCGCGAAGGGCTGGAGGCCAGTCTCGTCGTCTGCATCCTGATCGCGTATCTGGTGAAGACGGACCGGCGTGACGCGCTGCGGCCCATCTGGACCGGTATCGGCGTCGCGGTGGCTCTCGCGCTCGGCTTCGGCTGCGCGCTCGAATTCGGCTCGCAGGAGCTGACGTTCGAGGCGCAGGAGGCGCTCGGCGGGTCGCTGTCGATCGTCGCGGTGGCGCTGGTGACCTGGATGGTCTTCTGGATGCGGCGCACCGCGCGGCATCTGAGGGCGGAGCTGGGCGCCAAGCTCGACGCGGCGCTGCGGATGGGCACGGGCGCGCTGGTCGCGACGGCGTTCCTGGCGGTGGGCCGGGAAGGGCTGGAGACCGCGCTGTTCGTCTGGGCGTCGGTGCGGGCGTCGTCGGACGGCACGCACGGGCCGCTGATCGGAGTGCTGCTCGGCATCGCCAGCGCGGTGGTGCTGGGCTGGCTCTTCTACCGGGGCGCGGTCAGGATCAATCTGGCGAAGTTCTTCACCTGGACCGGCGGAATGCTGGTGGTCGTCGCGGCGGGTGTGCTCGCGTACGGCGTCCATGACCTTCAGGAGGCGCGCTTCCTCGGCGGTCTGTCCGACCGTGCCTTCGACATCAGCTCGACGGTCCCGCCGGACAGTTGGTACGGCACGCTTCTCAAGGGCGTCTTCAACTTCCAGCCGGACCCGACGGTGCTTCAAGTCGTCGTGTGGTGCCTGTATCTGGTCCCGACGCTCGCGCTGTTCCTGTCCCCGGTATGGTTCGGACGGTCAGTGGGGGTCAAGGAGCAGAAGGCGACCGATGAGCAGGCTGAGAAGGCCGATTCGGGCAGCGGCGGGGCTCGCGACGGTGACGGCGCTGGCGCTGACGGCGAGCGGGTGCGTGACGGTGCACGGGGAGCTGGCGGTCGTACCGTCGGCGAAGCGGACTGAGGCCGCGCGGGCGCTGAAGGACTTCACCGACGCGTACAACAAGGCGGACAAGGCCTACGATCCGGCGCTCGACGCGGACCGGGTGACCGGCGCGCTCGGCGCGATCAACCAGGCCGGTCTGAAGGCGCGGAGCATCACGAGCCCGGACGGCAATCCCGGGCACCAGCCGCTCGAACTGGCCGACGCGAGGTTCACGATCCCGAAGAAGGCCGGCTGGCCGCGCTGGTTCGTCGCGGACACCGACAGCAACCGGGACCGGGACGGCGGCCCGGAGGACAACCGCTGGGTGCTGGTCTTCGTCCGCGAGGCTCCCGGCAAGCAGTGGCAGGTGCCGTATCTGACGATCCTCTCTCCGGACGAGGTCCCGGTCTTCAAGACGGACAAGGACGGCTGGGGCGAGGCGGTGGCGGCGGACAGTGAGGCGCTGTCGGTGGCGCCGAAGGAGCTGAGCGCGCAGTACGCCGCGTATCTGGGAAGCGGCGAGCCGGCGCGTTTCGCGGCCGGCCCGCACACGGACGCCTGGCGGGAGAGCCGCGCGAGGAACGCGCGGCTGCCCGGTCTCACCACGCAGTATGTCGACCAGCCGCTGACCGGCGGCGACTTCGCGCCGCTGGGCCTGATGACACAGGACGGCGACGCGCTTGTCTTCTTCGCCACGCGCTACTTCGAACGCCAGACGGGCGCGAAGGGTGTCCGGCCGCCGGCGAACGCGGATGTGAAGGCGCTCATGACGGGTGAGGTGAAGACCACTCTCACCAAGGAGTGGGTCTCCAGCCAGGCGGTCCTGGTGCCGCGCGGCGGAGCGGGCGCGTCTCAGGTCGTGGTGTCGGGCCGCCTTCAGGGAGTCATCGGGGCCACGGGCTCCTGAGGCCGGGCGAGAGGCGGCGCCGTCCGCTCAGCGGCCCATCGGCCAGGCCACCGCGTGCGGGTCCAGTTCGGCGTTCTCACCGGCGTAGCGTGCGCACGCGTCGGTCAGCGCCTCCAGGAGCGTCAGCGGGTCCGGCAGCGGGTGTTCGGGACCGCGCAGCCAGCGCAGCGCGAGTTCGCCGGGAAGCCGGGCCGGAGGTACGAGCACATAGCTGCCCCGGCAGTGCCAGCGCAGGCCCGGATGCTCGTCCATCGTCTCGGGATGGCAGTCCAGCTCACAGGGCCACCACTCGTCCTCGTCCTCCGGAGTGCCTCGGGTCGCGGTGAAGAAGAGCATCCGGTCACCGCCGGAGTCGGCCACAGGACCGACGTCGACACCCTCTTCGAGCAGACGCTCCAGCGCCCGGCTGCCGGCTTCCAGCGGGACGTCCAGGACGTCGTGGACCATGCCGGTCGCGGTGATGAAGTTGGCCTCGGGCTGGTTCCGCGCCCACCGCTCGATCTGCGCGCGGTCGGTGGTGGACTGGGTCCCCCAGGCGAAGGAGATCGGGTGTCTGGCCGGGGTCGGACAGCCGATCCGCTCGCAGGAACATCGGTAACCGACCGGATGCGCGGCGGGCGAGAGCGGCATACCGGCATCGGCGACGGCGAGGAGCAGTGCCTCCCGGCCACCGGCGTCTCCGTCGAGCCCGGCGTCACCGGCGCTCTTCTTGGGGCGCCTGCGCAGCCACTGGGGAATCCTGCTCTCCGTGCCGCGGTAGCGGCCGAAATCGTCGCCCATCTATCCCCTCACACACCTCACGCTCGTCCCTGCGGACACTCCCATCGTCGCACCATCCTGCTCCTCAGGTGGCCGTGCTCCCCAACCGGGGTACGGAGACCGAACGGCGACCCTGGTGAACTTCTCGCCGTATATGCCGATATGCGACAAGGCTTCGGCCGCCGGTGGCCCATGGCGTCGGACACACGGCGGCGCCGTCCGCCGCCTCGCGGGACACCACTCGGACCGGCGCCGCGACGGCTCAGCGCCGCGGCGCCAGACCGTACAGCGCGTACTCGACGACCCGGTCCGCGTACTCGTGCGTCAGCGGAAGCGTCCGCAGCAGCCAGCGATGCGCCACCGGTCCTGTGAGCTGCTCCAGGGCGGTCCGGAGGTCGATGTCCTGGCGCACCTGTCCGGCGTCCTGGGCGGCCCGCAGCCGCTGCACATAGAGCTGGAGCTGTGGTTCGAGCAGCTTCCCGGTGAACTCGGCGCCCAGCTCCGCGTCGACGATCCCCGCGGCGGTGAGCGCCCGGCTCGGCACGTCGAACCTGGGGTCGTTCATCTCGTCGACCGTGGCCCGCAGCACCAGCTTGAGGTCGGCCTCCAGATCGCCGGTGTCGGGAATCCCGTCCGCCATCTCTCCGTCGGCCGCCTCCCGCGCCGTGCGGTCGGCGAGATCGAGAAAGGCATCCAGCAGCACCGCTCCCTTGGAGGGCCACCAGCGGTAGATCGTCTGCTTGCCCACACCGGCGCGGGCCGCGATGCCCTCGATCGTCGTCTTCGGATAGCCCACCTCACCCACCAGGGCGAGGGCCGCGTCATGGATGGCGCGGCGGGAGCGCTCGCTGCGCCGGGTGGAGTCGGGTGCCTTGATCTCAGCCATGGGCCCAAATCTACCGAGGGATGAGCCGATACGTATCGTCTCATTTCGGCACCGGAGCAGGCGGCCGGTGCCCGATGACCGCCGTACGGCTGACCGGTGTACGGCCGTCCGGTGGAACCACCCGAATGGATCACAGCGCGAGGCCGCCGCGGAGCGGAGCATGGCTTGCACGCACATGTTGTGCGCATCACCGCTCGTGAGGAGCCCTCCTTGCCTCGTGACGCCTCGCCTCGCCGCTATCTCATGTGTCCGCCGCACCACTTCCGGGTGACGTACTCGATCAACCCGTGGATGGATCCGGCGAAACCGGTGGACCTGCCGCTCGCGCTCGCCCAGTGGGAAGACCTCCGCGACCGCTATCTCGCTCTCGGCCACACCGTCTCGCTGCTGGACCCCCGGCCGGACCTGCCCGACATGGTCTTCGCGGCCAACGGCGCCACGGTCGTCGACGGCAAGGTGCTCGGCGCCCGCTTCGCGCATCAGGAGCGCATGCCGGAGGCCGAGGCGCATCTGGCCTGGTTCCGCGCCCGGGGATACGCCGAGATCCATGAGCCGGTACACATCAACGAGGGCGAGGGCGACTTCGCCGTCACCGCCTCCTATCTGCTGGCCGGGCGCGGCTTCCGGTCCAGTCCGCTCTCCCACGACGAGGCACAGGAGTTCTTCGGCCGGCCGGTGATCGGCCTGGATCTGATCGATCCGCGCTACTACCACCTGGACACGGCGCTCTGTGTGCTGGACGACACGGCGGACGAGATCATGTACTACCCGGGCGCCTTCTCGCCGGGCAGCAGATCCGTGCTCGCCCGGCTCTTTCCCGGCGCGCTCGTCGCGTCGGAGGAGGACGCGGCGGTGCTCGGCCTGAACGCGGTGAGCGACGGCCGCCATGTGCTGCTGCCGGCCACAGCGGCCGGGCTGCTCGCGCCGCTGCGCGACCGCGGGTTCGAGCCCGTCGGCATCGATCTGGGCGAGCTGCTCAAGGGCGGCGGCAGCGTGAAGTGCTGCACCCAGGAGCTACGGGCCTGAACGCGTCCTACGCGTCCGGCCCGTCCTCCGTGGCGCGCGGCGGCCAGACGTCGCCCCAGGCCGTGTCCCGCGCCGCGCGGTACAGCGGGCCGTGCCGCTTGGTGACCGTCTCCCGCCGCAGCCCGTCCTCCACGGTGCACAGATCGAGCAGCACCTGTCCCTTGCGGATCTGCGGCTTGCGCGTCACCCGGCCCCGCGCCGGCCGCGCCTCGAAGCGCACCGCCGCGACATAGCTGAACTTCTCGTCCTCGTAGGCCAGCGAGCCTCCCTTCACCTGCCGGTGCAGGGAGGACCGGCTGACCCGCGCCGCGAAGTGGCACCAGTCCTCGCCCGGCTCGATCGGGCAGGCGCCGCTGTGCGGACAGGGCGCGGCGATCCGCAGCCCGGCCGCGATGAGCTGATCACGGGCCTCGATGATCCGGAGATAGCCGTCCGGAGTGCCGGGCTCCACGACCACCACGGCGCGCGCGGCCCGCGCGGCCTCGGCGACCAGCGCGCCGCGGTCCCGCTCCGCCAGCTCCTTCAGTACGTACGAGACGGTCACCAGATCGCTCTCCGGCAGCTTCAGCGCCGCTCCGATCCTGGCCTGCCGCCACTCGGCGGCGCGCAGCCCGGGAAGTCCGGAGGCGGCGGCCAGCTCACGGCCAAGAGCCAGCGCGGGCTCGGCCCAGTCCAGGACGGTGGTGGTGCGCGGCTCCGCCCAGATCGCGTCGGCCGCCCAGATCGCGGCCCCGGTCCCGCCGCCGACATCCACATGGCTGCCGGGAGCCCAGTCCGGCGCGGCGCCGGCCAGCCCGTCCAGTGCCGCGCGTACCGCCTCGAAGGTCGCGGGCATCCGGTACGCCGCGTAGGCGGCGACGTCCGACCGGTCGCGGAGCACCGGCGCGTCCGTGGGAGTGGCGCCACGGTAGTTGGCGATCAGCCGGTCGACGGCCTGTCCGGCCTGCTTCGGCGGCAGCCCGTCGAGCAGTCCGGCGAGCGCGGTCCGCAGGACGTCCGGAGTGGAGAGGGTGACGTTCACCGCCGAATTCTACGGCTCCTCCCGGCAGCGCGTCCCGCGACCGCCGTGACGGACGACGGCACGGCGTACGGCGCGTCGGACGCCCGGGGCCCGGCGAACGCTCTGGCGGGCGGTGGCAGCCCGGTCGCCGTGGACCTGGCGACCGGCACGCCGACGGCCCTCACCGCCGGCGTCCGGCTGCCGAGCGGGACACCGGCGGGGTCGGCGTCTTCCGCTGGACGGACGCCAGGGACACGCCGCATCTCATCGGATACGCCTGGCGCGGCTGACCGGACGCGGCCGGGCGCCGCGCGTCAGGCGCCGGCGGGCTGTTCCATGGGCCGCTGGTGCTGCCAGGGACGTACGAGACCCAGGAAGCAGGCGACCGCGCCGACCGCGCACACGAGCTGGACGACGGCCATCGGCACCGCGGTCTCCTCTCCCGCGATACCGACGAGCGGTGAGGCGATGGCACCGATCAGGAACGACGACGTGCCGATGAGCGCGGAGGCCGAGCCCGCCGCGTGCGGGGTCCGCATCAGCGCCTGGGCGTTGGTGTTGGGCATCGCGAGGCCCATCGCCGACATCAGCACGAACAGGGCCGCCGCCACCGGGAAGAGCCCCACGGTCCCGAACACTCCGGAGGTCATCAGCAGCAGCGCCAGCCCGGCGAGCGTGATGACGACCAGGCCGAAGCCCAGCACGCGGTCCATGCTGACCCGGCCGACCAGCAGCTTGCCGTTGATCTGGCCGACGGTGATCAGGCCGATGGAGTTGACGCCGAAGAGCAGGCTGAAGGTCTGCGGCGAGGCGCCGTAGATCTCCTGCACCACGAACGGCGAGGCGGAGACATACGCGAACAGCGCGGCGAAGGCGAGCCCGCCCGCCAGCATGTAACCGGTGAAGACCCGGTCGGCGACCAGTCCGCGCATGGTGCGCAGTGCCTCGCCGACGCCACCGCTGTGCCGCTTCTCCGGCGGCAGAGTCTCGTGCAGATACTTCCAGACGACCAGTGTCAGCAGGGCGCCGATCACGGTCAGGACGACAAAGATGCCGCGCCAGTCCGTGAGGCGCAGCACCTGGCCGCCGAGTACGGGCGCGATGACCGGCGCGACTCCGGAGATCAGCATCAGCGTCGAGAAGAAGCGCGCCATCTCGACGCCGTCGTACAGATCGCGCACCACCGCGCGGGAGATCACGATGCCCGCCGCGCCCGCCAGTCCTTGGAGGAGGCGGAAGCCGATCAGGAGTTCCGTGGTGGGTGCCAGCGCGCAGATGGCCGTGGCGAGGACATAGACGACCATGCCGAGCAGCAGTGGCCTGCGCCGGCCCCATTTGTCGCTCATGGGTCCGACGACGATCTGGCCGAGGGCCATGCCTGTCAGACAGGCGGTGAGGGTGATCTGGACGGTCGCGGCGGGCGAGTTCAGTGCGCGGGTGACCTCGGGCAGCGCCGGGAGGTACATGTCCATGGAGAGCGGCGGCAGCGCGGTGAGCCCGCCGAGGACCAGTGTGACCAGCAGTCCGACACCGCGCCCGGCCGCCTTGGGCGGGGTCGCGGACGCGGTCGCGTGGGTGGCTGACGGAGCCCCGGCCGGTCCCGGACGCTGAGCCGGCACCTCTCCCGACAGGCGCCGTCCTGACCGTATATGCCCCTTACGTCCCTCGGTTGTCTGGCCGCCGTCCGGCATCCGCATCTCCATGTCGTTGAATCCTTACCTATGCTCTCAGCTCAGCGAGAGTGGTCGAGACCTTTTTAATGGGGCGGATATGGCAGCCGGACAGGTGGTACAGGACAGAGCCGTGCGCTGGGGCGTGCTGGCGACTGGCGGAATCGCGGCGCGGTTCACGGCCGACGTGCTGGAGATGGCGGACGCCGAGGTCGTCGCGGTGGCCTCGCGCGATGACGCCTCCGCGCGGGAGTTCGCGGGACGGTTCGGGATCGCCCGGGCCCATGGCGACTGGGCCTCGCTGATGGCCGACGAGGAGGTGGATGTCGTATACGTCGCGACTCCGCACTCCGCGCACCGGGCCGCCACCGGGCTCGCTCTCGCCGCCGGAAAGCCGGTGCTGTGCGAGAAGGCGTTCACGCTCAACGCCAGGGAGGCCGGCGAACTGGTGTCGCTCGCCCGGGAGCGGGACGTCTTCCTGATGGAGGCCATGTGGACCTACTGCAACCCCGTCATCCTGCGCCTGGCGGAGCTGGTGCGGGACGGAGCGATCGGTGACGTCCAGACCGTCCAGGCCGACTTCGGCATCCAGGGTCCGTTCGCTCCGGAGCACCGGCTGCGCGACCCGGCGCTCGGCGGCGGCGCCGTCCTGGACCTCGGTGTGTATCCGGTGTCCTTCGCGCAGCTTCTGCTGGGCGAGCCCGACCGTGTGCACGCCGACGCGCTGATCTCTCCCGAGGGCGTGGACCTCAACACCGGAATACTGCTGGGCTGGGACTCGGGAGCGACGGCGCTGCTGTCCTGCTCGGTGACGGGCGAGACTCCGAGGACCGCGACGGTGACGGGCACGACCGGCCGGATCGAGGTGCCGGCCGGTTTCTTCGACCCGGAGCGGTTCGTCCTGCACCGGAGCGGCGCCGAGCCCGAGGAGTTCACGGCCGCGAGCGGACTGCGCGGGATGCAGCACGAGGCGGCCGAGGTGATGCGCTGCCTGCGGGCCGGCGAGACGGAATCACCGCTGGTACCGCTGGACGGCACGCTCGCGGTGATGCGTACGCTCGACGCGGTGCGGGAGCGCGTCGGTGTCCGCTTCCCGGTGGACGAGCCGCCCGTCAGCGAAAGCTCCGCGAGCGGACCGGCCGACCGCATCTGACGGTGCGCCGGCGGAGCGGTCCTCGGGTGCCGGGCCGTCAGGCCGGCTTGAGACCCGGGTCGCCCGCCTCGGTCACGAAGGACGCCGCTGTCGTGACCGGGGCGCCGGACTTCGTGACGGCGGAGACGGTCTTGAAGTCCGCCCGCGCCTGGCGCTCGCCGAGGGTCACGGTCACATAGCCGCGCCGCCCGTTGTAGAACCTCATGTGCGGATTGGCCGCCATGTGCGCGGCCCAGTCGAGCGGCTCGTCCTTGCCGTCCTTGCCGCTGGCGATGGAGGTCGCCACGATCTCGGTGCCGAGCGTGCGCGATCCCGGGTCGTTCCAGTCCTTCTTCAGGTCGTACGCGTTACCGGTGTGCACATCGCCGGTCAGCACCATGAAGTTCTTGAGGCCGGACCGCTCCACACCGTCCATGAGCCGCTGCCGGGAGGCCGGATAGCCGTCCCACGAGTCCATCGACAGCTTGAAGTCGGGCGTGGAGAGATTGCGCCGCCGGGCGAAGGTCACCTGCTGCGGTACGACGTTCCAGGTCGCGCCGGACGTCCGCCAGCCGTCCAGCAGCCACTGCTCCTGGGCCTCGCCGGTCAGCGTGCGCGACGGGTCCTCGGACTCCGGGCCCGGGGTCTGCCAGCCGTCGCCGTACGCCTGGTTGGAGCGGTACTGCCGGGTGTCCAGGATGTCGAACTGCGCGAACCGGCCGAAACTCAGCCGCCGGTAGAGCCGCATGTCGGGACCCCTGGGCTGCTGCGGCTTGCGCAGTGGCTGGTTCTCCCAGTACGCGCGATAGGCGGCGGCCCTGCGCAGCAGGAACTCCTCCGGCGGCACGTCGTTCTCCGGCGTCTCCGTCGCGTAGTTGTTCTCGGTCTCGTGGTCGTCCCAGGTGACGACGAACGGATGCGCGGCGTGCGCGGCCCGCAGATCGGGATCCGACTTGTAGAGGCCGTACCGCAGCCGGTAGTCCTCCAGCGTGACCGTCTCGCGGTTGAAGTGCGCGGGCAGCCTGCGGTCGGTGTAGGCGCGGGCGCCTCCGGAGGAGGTCACGGCGTATTCGTACAGATAGTCGCCGAGGTGGAAGACGACATCGAGGTCTTCCTCGGCGAGGTGCTTGTACGCGGTGAAGTAGCCGTCGTGGTAGGCCTGGCAGGAGACCGCGGCGAGCCTGAGCGAGCTGATCCGCGCGGTGCGCAGCGGCGCGGTGCGGGTGCGGCCGACGGGACTGAGCCAGGTACCGGCGCGAAAGCGGTAGTAGTACACCCGGTCGGAGGCCAGTCCCCGGACATCGACATGCACGCTGTGGTGCAGCTCCGGATGCGCCAGCGTGTGTCCGCGGAACACGATCCGGCGGAAGTTCGCGTCGCGGGCCAGCTCCCAGCGCACGGACACCCGGCTCGTCGGCAGTCCGCTGTCCGGCTCGTACGGACGCGGTGCGAGCCGGGTCCAGAGCACCATGCCGTCCGGGCGCGGATCACCGGAGGCGACACCAAGGGTGAATGGATTCTCCGCGATCTTCCTGGCGTCCAGTTCGGCGGCGCTCGCGGTGCCGGTGGCCGGGAGATCGACGGCGAACGCGAGGGCGGCGGCGGCCGCGGTGCCGGTCAGAAACCGGCGGCGCGCGATGTGCGCGGCGGCGGCCCTGAGCTCGGGCGCGTGGATGTCCGTCGTGCGGCGCTGAACAGGTGTCATATGCCCCTCCCCTGGTGGCGGTTGTCGCATACATCACGGTGGGAGACGAAAGCGCCCTATGTCGCGTACACAACATCAACGTGGCGAATGGATGATTTCCGCTAGGTCCTGGCCTAGGACGTGTCTGACACATAGCGCCGTCCGCCCGGAGGGCGGGGCCCGCGACGTCTGGTGCGTGCGATCCCAAGGCGGAGGATCATCCGTGTACTGGACGTACTCGGATGACTCCGACAACGCGGTCAGCGTGCGTGCCAGCCGTCGCAGGCCAGGCGGGATGTGTCAGACGGGGCCTAGCTGCGCCCACAGTTGTATCTCACGTACGCTGCGTAGCCATGGACGCCATGCGGAACATCAGCACCAAGCGGAAGTTCGCCGTGGTGACGGGCGCGGGCTCGGGCATCGGACGGGCGGTCGCGCTGGTTCTCGGTGAAGCGGGCTGGTCGGTGACGCTCGCCGGACGGCACAGCGAGACGCTGGAGGAGACGGCCGGAGCCATGAGCGGCGAGTCCCTGTGCGTACGTACCGATGTGTCGCGTCCCGAGGACGTCGACGCGCTGTTCGCGGCGGTGAGCGAGCGGTACGGCCGGCTCGACCTGCTCTTCAACAACGCGGGCACATTCGGTCCCGGAGGCATATCGCTGGAGGACCTGCCGTACTCGGCCTGGCGGAAGGTCCTCGACACCAATCTGACCGGGACGTTCCTGTGCGCGCAGGCGGCGTTCCGGCTGATGAAGACTCAGCGTCCGCAAGGCGGCCGGATCATCAACAACGGCTCGGTCTCCGCGCACGCCCCGCGGCCCGACTCGGTGGCCTACACCGCCACGAAGCACGGCATGACCGGGCTCACGAAGTCGCTGTCGCTGGACGGCCGTCCGTACCGGATCGCCTGCGGCCAGATCGACATCGGCAACGCGGCGACCGATATGACGGAGCGGATGCGCCGCGGAGTGCCGCAGGCGAACGGCGAGTTGGCGGTGGAGCCGGTGATGGACGCGGCGGACGTGGCCAGGACGGTGCTGCACATGGCGGAGCTGCCGCTGGAGGCGAACATCCAGTTCGCCACGGTGCTCGCGACGGCGATGCCCTTCGTGGGCCGGGGCTGAGGACCGCCGGGAGCGCGGGCCCGCCGCGCCGTGCCGGCCGCGCGGCTCCGGCGCGGCTCCGGCGCTCCTGGCGCGCGCGGGAATGCGCGACGCCGCCGGCGCGGTTGGCCCGTCATGAGACCGCATACCGGCGCCTCCGCCGATGTCCTCCGGTACACCGCCTTCGCCACCGATCCCCGCGGCGGAAATCCCGCCGGAGTCCTCCTGGACGCGGCCGGGCTCGGTGACGACGAGATGCTCGCCGTCGCGGCGAAGCTGGGATACAGCGAATCCGCGTTTCTGACCGCGCCGCCCGAAGGGCTCGGCGCACCGGGCCGGGCGTTCACCATCAGGTATTTCAGCCCGAGGGCCGAGGTCCCGTTCTGCGGACACGCCACCATCGCCACCGCCGTGGCGCTGGCCGAGCGGATCGGTCCCGGCGATCTGGTCTTCGAGACCCGCGCCGGGACCGTGCCGGTGACGGTCACCGAGCAGGACGGCACGCTGCGGGCCACGCTCACCAGCGTGGAGCCGCGGATCAGCGGCGTGGCCGAGGAGGACGTACGGGAGGCACTCGCCGCTCTGGACTGGCCGGCCACGGATCTCGACCCGGAGCTGCCGGCCCGGATCGCCTTCGCCGGAGCCCGTCATCTTGTCCTGGCCGCCGCGACCCGGGCGCGGCTGGCGGATCTCTCGTACGACTTCGACCGCCTCGAAGCGTTGATGCGTCGCCTCGACCTGACGACCGTCCAGCTTGTCTGGCGGGAGTCCGCGACGGTCTTCCACGTACGCGATCCGTTCCCGGTGGGCGGTGTGGTCGAGGACCCGGCGACGGGAGCCGCGGCGGCCGCGTTCGGCGCGTACGTCCGCGAACTCGCCGCCGTACCGGCCGAGTCGGTGTCGGTGCTCACGCTGCACCAGGGCGAGGACATGGGCCGTCCCGGCGTCCTGACGGTGGAGCTGCGTCCCGGCGACCCGCGCGTCCGGGTGAGCGGCGCGGGTGCCCGGATCCCGGAGCCGTCCGGTAGTTAGGTCCGGTCCGGGAAGGGCACCGGCCCGGCGCCGGGCGGGCGTTACGCGGCCAGCAGCGTGGCGATCTCCTGGAGCTGCCGTTCCCGCAGCGGACCGAACGCGATGGCGCCCGCGTTCTCCTCGGCCTGCGCGACCGAGCGGAAGCCCGGGATCGGCACCGTGTGCGGGCTGCGCGCCCACAGCCAGGCCAGTGCGCCCTGCGCGAGCGTGCGGCCGTCCTCGGTGAGGACGTCCCGCACGGCGTCGACCCGCGCGGACCACTCGGGCGACGGCGCTCCGCCCGCGCCGAACCACCGCAGCCAGGCCGGCGGCACCGCCCGGATGTCTCCGGCCGCGCCACGGCCGCCGGGCCGGTACTTCCCGGTGAGCAGGCCCATCGCGAGCGGACTGCGGACGACGCTCGCGAGACCGCGCTCGGCGCAGAGGTCGAACATCTCCGGCGTGTCCTCCAGGACATTGCAGGCGTGCTGTACGGCCGCGCAGTGCGGTCCCTCGGCGAAGAGCGCGGCACGCTCCGGGTCGTCGGTGCTCCAGGCGTACGCGCGGATCAGCCCTTCGCGTACGAACTCCTCGCAGGCGTCGCGGAGTTCGGCGGCCCGGTCCAGCGGTGCGTCGGAATGATGAAGCTGATAGAGGTCGACATGATCGGTGCCGAGCCGGCGCAGTGAGGCGGTGAGCGCGCGCCGGGCGTACGCGGGGGTGTCGTCGGTGCCCGTGAGCGTCCGCGTGCTCTCGTCCAGCGTGTTGCCCCACTTGGTCGCGATCACCACCTCGTCCCGCCGTCCCTGGAGGGCGCGGCCGAGTACGCGTTCGCTGTGGCCGGTGCCGTACACGTCGGCCGTGTCGAAGAAGGTGATCCCGAGGTCGAGAGCCCGCCGGATCGCGGCGACGGACTCCTCGTCGTCGACCTTGCCCCAGCCGAGCGGATTGCCGTCGTTGTCCTGCCACTCACCGCCGATCGCCCAGCAGCCGAAGCCGAGCGCGCTCACGGTGATTCCGCTCTGTCCCAGCGTTCTGTTCTCCATGGCTTCCATGGGCACCACGCTAGGAGTTGAAGCGCGCACGAAGGCAACAGGCCGGTGCGTCCCGGAACCGGCCCGCGCGGACGGCCGCCTCCGGCCGGTCACGCTCAGCCATCACCCGGACGGAGCAACACCGTCCGCGCCGTCGTCCGATCGGTAGTAGGACGGACATCACGGGCGTCGCGGTGGGAGGAGTGGCTCGGGATGAACGTCGTCGTCGACCTCAATCGATGCCAGGGCTACGCACAGTGCGCGTTCCTCGCTCCACAGGTGTTCGAGATGCATGGCGAGGAGGCCCTGCTGTACAGCCCCGTCGTGCCCGCGGACCAGCACGAACGCGTCGCACAGGCCGCGGCGGCCTGTCCGGTGCAGGCCATCCTCGTCGGCGAGGAGGCGGGCGCCGATGCCGGGCGACGGTGAGCTGCGCGGCTGCCGGATCGTCGTCGTCGGCGCGTCGCTGGCCGGACTGCGGGCCGCCGAGACGCTGCGCGCGGAGGGCTTCACCGGCTCGCTGACCATGGTCGGCGACGAGCCCCATCCTCCGTACGACAGACCGCCGCTGTCCAAACAGGTGCTGCTCGGACGAGTGGCCGCGCGGGACACCGGGCTGCCGCGCCGCCGTGACGTGGACGCGCGCTGGAAGCTCGGCGTACGGGCCACCGGTGTCGACCCGGTCGAGAAGCGCGTCCTCCTCGCCGACGGCGAGGAGCTGCCGTACGACCGGCTGCTGATCGCCACCGGAACCCGGGCCAGGCCCTGGCCGAATCCCGCCGAGGGCGCACTGGACGGAGTGTTCACGCTGCGCACGAGCGACGAGGCGGGCCGCCTGGCCGCACGGCTCGACGCCGGGCCGCGCCGGGTGCTGGTGATCGGCGCCGGGTTCACCGGCTCGGAGATCGCCTCCGCCTGCCGGGAACGCGGTCTTGAGGTGACGGTCGCCGAGCGCGGTCCCGCGCCGCTGGTCGGCGCGCTCGGTGGAGCGTTCGGCGCGCTCGCCGCGAAGTTGCAGCTCGCGCACGGTGTCGACCTGCGCTGCGGAGTGACCGTCACCGCGCTGGAAGGCACCGACCGGCTCACCGGTGCGACGCTCTCCGACGGCAGCAGGATCGACGCCGATGTCGCCGTGGTCGCGCTGGGCGCCGTCCGCAACACCGAATGGCTGGCCGAATCAGGACTCGCCGCGGGCCCGCTCGGAGTGACCTGCGACGCCGGATGCCGTGCCTTCAACATGTACGGGATCGTCACCGACGATGTCTTCGTCGCCGGCGATGTGGCCCGCTTCCCGCATCCGCTCTTCGAGTACCAGATGCTCTCCCTGGAGCACTGGGGCAACGCCGTCGCGCAGGCCGAGGTCGCGGCCCACAACATGGTCAACCCGGGGCCGAAGAGACGTCCTCATCTGGCGATGCCGGCCTTCTGGTCCAGCCAGTTCGGCCTCAACATCAAGTCCGTCGGTGTACCCACCTTCTCCGACCAGGTGGTCATCGCCCAGGGCTCCCTCAAGGAGGCCCGGCTCGTCGCCGTCTACGGCTACCGGGGCCGGGTCACCGCGGCGGTGAGCGTGAACCGGACCAAATGGCTGGAGTACTACCAGAACCAGATCGAGACGGCGGCGCCGTTTCCGCCCGAGCCCGGCGCCGCCGACCATCCCGACACGGCCGGCCCCGTCTCCTCCGACGTACTGGACCCGAAGGTGCTCTCGCACGGGCCCACCGTCGCGCTCACCGGCTATCTGCCGGACCGGCGCCTCACCCTGGTGCGGCACGCCGACTGAACCGCCCGCACCTCCAGCGACAAGGAGCGTCTCCCATGGCCGGCGACACCCTGCTCCACCGGATCACCGACTACGCCAACCGCGCCGATCCCTATCCGCTCTACGCCGAGCTGCGCCAGAACCGGGTCGCGCGCCAGGACGACGGCAGCTATGTGGTCGGCACCTATCACGACATCGCGGCGCTGCTCCACGATCCGCGGATCAGCTCGGACCGCCGCAAGCTCAACCGTCCGGACGAGGACGCCTACGAGCTGGAGCCGGCCTTCATCTCGGTCGACGATCCCGAACACGACCGGCTCCGCCGCCTCGCGATGCGGCCCTTCGGCCCGCCTCACACCCCGGGCCGGATCGACGCCATGCGCGGCGACATCACCAGGATCGCCGGGGAACTCATCGCCGACTTCCGGGACAAAGAGCGGATCGACCTCGTCGACGACTTCGCCTACCCGCTGCCCGTCACCGTGATCTGCCGGCTTCTGGGCGTGCCACGCGAGGACGAACCGCGGTTCCGCGCGTGGTCGGACACCATCATCGCCAGAATCGACCCCGTCTCCGACGCCGACTCCGCCGAGCGCCTGCGCGCCGGCGTGGAGGCCCGGCAGGCGATGGGGCTGTATCTGGGAGAGCTCGCCGACAAACGCCGTGGACATCCGTCCGACGACATGCTCTCCGCGTACGTCAACGACGAGAGCCCGGAAGGACACCTCACCAGGACGGAACTGATGGCCACCGCCGTCCTGCTGCTCATCGCCGGTCACGAGACGACCGTCAATCTCATCAGCAACGGCATGCTCACACTGCTGCGCCATCCCGACGAACTGGAGCGGCTGCGCCGGCAGCCCTCGCTGATGCCGAGAGCGGTGGAGGAACTGCTCCGCTTTGAGCCGCCCGTCCAGATGCTGCCGCAGCGCACTCCGCTGACGGACATCGACGTCTCGGGCACCCTCGTGCCCAAAGGCGCGCCACTGGTCCTCATGATTGCCTCCGGCAACCGTGACCCCAAGCGCTTCCACGATCCGGACCGCTTCGATCCGACCCGTGAGGACAACCAGCATTTCGGCTTCGGCAGCGGCATCCACAACTGCTTCGGCGCGCCGCTCGCCCGCGTCGAGACACAGATCGCGCTGACCGAGCTCATCAGGCACCTCGACCGCCCTCGTCTGATCGAGGACCCGCCTCCGTACCGGCGCAGCGCCATACTGCGCGGCCCGCGTCATCTCGCGGTCGGGCTCGGTGCGGTGGGTTCCTGAGCTCCGGCCGCGCACGCTCCCATGACGCCGGTCACGTCCGCGCGGTGGCCGCCGGGCACCACGATGGTCCCGGCGGCGCGGGCGCCATATCCTGGCGTGTGTGCCGGACCATCGGGCTGACGATGCGTCAGCGTGCCGCCCGAGGAGCGGAGAAGGGGGAGCGAGGAGTGGACCATCCCCGAGCGCTGATCAGCTGGGCGCACCAGGACCGCCGCTGGGACAGCGAGCGGACGGCCGCCTGGCGGGAATCGGTGGTCGGGTTCGCGGAGACTCTCCTCGCACACGGCATCGACGCCGAGCTGGATCTCTGGGCGCCCAGTCGCACGGACTGGACACGGCGCGGACAGCAGTTGGTCGTGGAGTGCGACTTCGTGCTCATCGTCATCAGCCGCGCCTGGAGCGAACGCTGGCAGGGACACAACGACCCGCGTGAAGGCGCCGGCGTGGTGGTCGAAGCGGACACTCTGAAGGGTCTCTTCACCAAGAACCAGGACGTCTTCCAGAACAAATGCGTGATCGTCCTCCTTCCCGGAGTCGACGCGAAGGACGTCCCGCCGGACCTGGAGCGGCTGCGGCGGGTGACGGTCCCGGAGATCACTCCGGCGGGAATCGAAGAGCTGGTCCGGGTGATGACCGATCAGCCGGAGTACCTCAAACCACCGCTCGGCGCCTTGCCGCGACTGCCGCCCAGGCCGCGTTCGGCAGTGCTCCACGCGGACCCGCCCGGCACCGGCGCACCGGACCATCTGCTGGAAGCGGTGGTGTCGAGCAGCCGTCAGGCCAGATCCGTCGTATGGCCGGACATCATGCCGAACATGGACCGGCTGGCCGGTCTCACGGACAAGCTGGGTGCTCCCGTCTCTCGTCTGAGAGCGCCCGTTGTCATCGTCGGTGACGGCGGCTACGGCAAGAGTGTGCTGCTCGGCCAGGTCTTCGACGCGCTGGTGCGGGACGAGAAGGACAGCGGCGCCCGCACACTCCTCCTTCCGTGCGGGCGCGTTCCGGCGTCGGCGGATCTGTCGGACCTTCAGTCCCTGGACCGCGCGCTGGGAAACGCGGCGGTCGACTCCCGTGATTCACCGGCGCTGACCGGCATCGTCGCCGCGCTCGCCGCGAACGGCCGTGTCCGTCTCCTCATCGACACTCTCGATCTCGTACTGAGCGAGGTGAACGCCGACGACATCGCCTATCTCCTCAGGCAGTTGGCGCGCCACTGCGAGCTGGTCATCACCTGCCGCGAGCAGGAGTGGGGCGCGTATCTGGGCAGCGACGGCGAGATCGCGCGGTCTCTCTACCGCATGCCGGTCCTGGGAGTGGAGGAGATCGGCCGGTGGGCGGAGGCGTATCTCCGGTCGTCGGACCTCGACGTGGAAAAGAGACGGACGTTCCTCGCGAGCCTGGTGACCGACCGGAACGGCCGCCGGGTACGGGACGTCTGCGCTTCACCGCTGAGACTGGCCATGGCGTGCGACATCTACGCGAAGTCCGGTGGGATCCCGGAAGACCTCACCGTCACGCAGTTGTACGAGCAGTACTGGGAGCGGCGTATCGCGCAGGATCGCCGGGGCCGCGGTGGCGCGGCCGCCACCGCGCAGGAGACGGCCGCCGAGGGGCTCGCCGCCGAGGTATGGGCCGCCAGCACCTCCAGGTTCGTGGAGTCCGTCACCGGAGATCTGGCCAACAGCGATCCGAGCGCGCTGAACAGCCTGCTCAGCGACGGCGTGGTGACAAAGACCACGGGCCGTTACGCGTTCTTCCACCAGACCTACGCCGAGTTCGCGGTCGCCCGTCTTCTCGTCCGTACCGGGGACGGCGAGGACCTCGCGCGGCTGGCGGCGGATCTCCGGTCGACTTCGTCGGCCTACTGGCCCATCGCCAAGCACCTGTTGATGATGACGATGAACGCCGACCGCTACGAGCTCATGGCCGAGGCCGTCCCGTGCGACGCGGTCGAAGGAGTACGGGCCCATTTCCTCGGCGCCTTCAACCGTGGCTCGGCCACTCTGGTGAAGCGGGTCTCGGAGAGAGTGTGGGCGCAGTCGCCGCACACGCTGCTGACCAGTGTCAGTGTGCTGGACAAGAGCCCTCCGGAGTGTGTCGGTGTCACTCTCGACACACTGCTGAAGTGCGCGGCGGCGGCGGAGACGGCGAAGGACCTCTCGGGCGTCGGCATCGCCGCCGCGTCGCTGATTCTCAACAGCCGTCCCGAGGAACAGGCGCGGGAACTGCGCCGGGTGGTCACCGGGATCGCGGCCGGACCCGAGAAGCTCGGACACGCTGTGGTGTCGTCGGTCATCAGCAGGCTGCTGTCCCAGACCGTCAAGGTGTCGCCGTCCGGGCCCGCCATGGTGCGGGTGCTGGCCGACGAGTATCCGGCGCTGCCCGATGCCGCTCGCGCCGAGGTCCTGAGCCTGGTCGCCGCCGGATCCAGGGATCCTGTACTCGATCGCTCCCTGCTGGTGAAGGCGCTGCGACTGCCGTGCCCGCAGGGTGCGGTGGAGCACGCGACCGCCATTCTGATACGGAGCTGGGAGGACGCCGCGTTCCGGAGTGAGGTCCACTGGCCGGGCTGGACCGACATGCTGGAAATGGACCTTCCGACGCGCTGGGACGCGTGTCAGGTGCTGCTGGCCGCGGAGCTGTGCCGGGACGAGGCCGCCGCACAGAAGCTGCTCGGCACCGTGACCGGCCCAGCGAATGTCGCGCGTGTCCGGTACACCAATGCCGCCAAGAGGATCGCCGACGCCAATCCGGAGGTGATACGCCGGATGCTCCTGAGCATCGGCGACGGACTCACCGCGAGTGCGCTCGGCTCGGTCTGCTCGGTGGCGAGCCATGTCGCTCCGCTGCTTCCGGCCGGGGAGCGGCAGGACCTGATCGCCGTGCTCGACCGCTACGCCTCGGCCGAACCACGACGGGTGTGGCCGACGACGATCAAACTCTGCGCCGGCGACATCGGTCTGCTGCGTGCCAGAGCGGCCTCGCTTCAGGGCATGGTGGAGCGGGCGGAGCGAGGCGACGCCATGGTCCGCACGGTGTTGCAGAGCAGCTTCGACGGATTCCTCAGCCTTCTGAGCAGGCGACAGGTGGCCGAGATGAAGGAGGAACTCCGTGTGCTGTGTTCCGACAAGGCGGTGGACCGGGTGAGGAGGGCGCGGCTGGAGGGGACGATCGCGCTGTGCTCCGCCGAAGCGCGGGACTGGGTCGAGTCGGAGCTGCTCACGGGGCACGGCACCAAGGTCGTTTCGGCTGCCGCGCGGGCCGTGGTGGAGGCACTCCCGGAGCTGGCGGCCGCCGAGCCGCACTCGGACGCCATTCCCTGGCTGTTCGGTCTGCTGGCTTCGCCGCACTCGAACGCGGTACGGATGGTGGCCAGGGGCCTGGCGGAGACGGCACCGCTCGTTCCGCTGCCGGGCCGGCACGGTGTGACCGTGAGCGGCCATCTCGTCACCTGGGCCCAGCGCGACGCCGACGCGCAGGTGCAGAGCGCGCTGCTCGATCTCCTCATCGCGGTCGATCAGTCCTCGGAACTCGACGCGCGAGTGGCGAGAAGCGTGGTCGCCACCTATTTCGACATCGTGATCGACGGCCTCGGGCCGGATTCCGCTCCGAAGAGAAGGGCTCAGCTTCCCGCTCTCTTCCTGCTCTACACCAAGGCGGTCGCGGCCGTCGGGCTCAGGCATCTCAGCCACGACCAGGTGACCGAGTTGGTGACCGAGGTCGTCACGCGCGTCGACTCGGGCAGGATCGGCGGCCGCTCACGGCGTTCCCTGGCGTCCTTGCTGGAGACCGCCGGCCTGCGGTATCCACAGGTGCTGTCGACACTGGAGCGGCTCTGGACCACCACGTCGAGTGACAACAAGTACGCGATCGCGGAGTGTTTCGCGCGCGTGGAGACGGGAACTCCGGGACATCGAAGCCTGGCACTGGCCAGACGCCCGGACTGTCCGCCCGAGGCGGCCAACCATATCCATGGCAAGTTCGGCGGCTGAGCGCGTTCCGTCGAGCGCTTCCGTTCGCGGTGACCGGGCCGGAGTGAGCGAAGGTCTTTCGCGCGGCGGCCTCCTCTCCGCTTTGACAGGCGGATTCCTGGTGAGAGGCTGGAAGGGAGCACGGTGTCTCGCCTCTCAGAACGGCGGACACACCACACCGCAGCCGCCATCGGCGGCACGACAGCGCTCGCGCCATTCGCGGGGATTCGCGCGGCGGGCATGGAAGCGCCTCCTCACCGGCTGTGTGTCTCACCAACCACCGCTCCTTGTGCCGCGAAAATTCCTTTTTGTACCGCGAGAACTGTGTCGTTTGTACCGCGAGAACTGTGTCGCGAGAACACGCGGCCTCAGCAGCGGACACGCACACGGGCGGTGGAGCGAAGGGAGTACACCATGAAGGCAGTCGTGTATGAAGGACCGCGCTCGGTGAGCGTGAAGGAAGTACCGGACGCGAGGATCGAGCGACCGACGGACGTCCTGGTGAAGATCACCACCACCAATATCTGTGGCTCTGATCTGCACATGTACGAGGGACGCACCGACTTCGAGAAAGGCCGGATCCTCGGCCACGAGAACATGGGCGAGGTCGTCGCGATCGGTGACGCCGTGGACCGGGTGCGGGTGGGTGATCTGGTCTGTCTGCCGTTCAACATCAGCTGTGGCTTCTGCCGCAACTGTGAGAAGGGCCTGACCGCCTTCTGTCTGACGACACCGGACGATCCCAAGATGGCCGGCGCCGCGTACGGCTTCGCGGACATGGGCCCTTACGCCGGCGGACAGGCCGAACTGCTGCGGGTGCCCTACGGCGACCACAACTGCCTCGTTCTGCCGGAGGAGGCGCGGGAGAAGCAGAACGACTACGTGATGCTTTCCGACATCTTTCCCACCGGCTGGCACTGCACCGAGCTCGCGAACGTGCAGCCCGGAGACACCGTGGTGATCTACGGCGCCGGGCCGGTCGGGCTGATGGCCGCCCTCTCCGCGACCCTCAAGAGCGCCTCCAAGGTCATGGTCGTGGACCGCCATCCGGACCGCCTGAAGCTGGCCGAGGAGATCGGGGCGATCCCGATCGACGACTCCAAGTCGTCGCCCATCGACCGGATCAACGAGGAGACCAATGGCCTCGGCGCGGACCGGGGCTGTGAGTGCGTGGGCTATCAGGCACACGACCCGCAGGGCAGTGAACACCCCAACCTCACACTGAACAACCTGGTGCACTCCGTGAAGTTCACCGGCACCATCGGCGTGGTCGGCATCTTTGTCCCGCAGGATCCCGGCAGCCCCGACCAGCTCTACAAGCAGGGCGAAGTCGCCTTCGACTACGGGCTGTTCTGGTTCAAGGGCCAGTCCGTGGGCAACGGCCAGGCCAACGTCAAGGCGTACAACCGTGAGCTCTGCGACCTGATCCAGCAGGGCAAGGCCAAGCCGTCCTGGATCGTCTCCCACGAGCTGCCGCTGGACAAGAGCCCCGAGGGCTACCAGCACTTCGACGCCCGCGACAACGGCTGGACCAAGGTCGTCATGCATCCCGCCTTCTGATCCACGGCCGGACGCGGGCGGCCCGCCCGGTCGCGCGGGCCGCCCGCTCACGGCGTCGGCGATACGCCAACTCACCTGCCCGACTGGGCCGGACAAGGAATCCTCATGACACACCACGATCTGCACGGCCGCACCGTGGCCATCCTGGCCACCGACGGAGTCGAGCGAGTGGAACTCGAAGAACCACGCGGCGCCCTGCACGGCGCCGGCGCCCGCACCGAACTCCTCTCCATTCACGACGGCGACATCCAGGCACGCCAATTCGACCTGGATCCGGCCGGGAGCTTCGCCGTACAGCGCCTGGTGTCCAACGCCAGGCCCGAGAACTACGACGCGCTGCTGCTGCCGGGCGGCACCATGAACCCCGACCAGCTACGCATGAATCCCGACGCGCTCGCCTTTGTGAAGGCATTCGTCGCCACCGGCAAACCGATCGCCGCCATCTGCCACGGCGCATGGACTCTCGCCGAGGCCGACGTCGTACGGGGACTGCGGCTGACCTCCTGGCCCAGCATCCGCACCGACCTGCGCAACGCCGGAGCGAATGTCGTCGACGAGGAGGTCGTCATCGACCGCCAGTTCATCACCAGCCGCTCTCCCGACGACCTGCCGGCCTTCTGCGCGGCCATCGTCGAACGGTTCGCCGAGTCCCGCCAGCCGCAAGCGGCCTGATGGCCGCAGCACCGCGCGGAAGCGCGCGTCAGCCGGGCTGGCCCGTGTCCTTCAAGGTGCCCCAGCCGTGCCAGCGGTCGACCTCGATCCATGCGTTGATCCGCCGGCGGGCCCGCTCCGGGTACGGCTTGCCGAGATATCGCTGGGCCAGCCGGTCGCTGTCGGCCAGTCCCTCGTCCTCGCTGATCTCGGTGACGCGGCCGATGATGCTGATGTGCGTGTACCAGTTGCCCTCGTCGAGCACCGTGAGCGTCACCCGAGGGTCGTTGCGCATATGCTCCAGCCGCTTGCGGCCCTCATCCATGTTGACCAGCGCCCGGCCGTTCTCCCACAGATACCAGGTGGCTGCGGACACCGGCTGGCCGTCCGAGCGCAGAGTCGTGATGACGGCCGGGTTGGCCTTCGCCAGCAGGGCGACGGCCTCTTCGGGAAGCGGCGGTTTCGACATGAGACATCCTCCTTGACGCGTTGCCGCGTGCCATTGCGGATCACCACCATGATCATCCCTGCCATGCGCTGTGTCCGCTTCCCGGAGGCGGCTGCCCTCCGCGCACATGCCGACACGCCGCCGGGCCTCCCGCCGCTCCGTGGCACCGACCGCTACAGTGATCACACGACGCGGGTACGAATCCCGCCGCCGGCCGTCCGGCGCAGTCGAGCAGGCGAGATCAGGGCCCCCACCACGGTGGGGGCCTTCGTCGTGCCTCTTCGTCGCACGGACCGGGCCGTCCAGTCACCATTCACCCGGTGGCAACGGGAACGCGGTCATAAGCAGCGTATGAACAGAGCTATCTATCGAGCTGAGCGTCATCGCCACGGTACCGTCCTTGATTTCCGCTCGACAGGCATCGCGAAGCACATAAAGCGTCGAAAAATCGAGACTAATCATCCACCCTGCGCGACCGCCATTCCTTGAAACAAACAGCCAACGAAGTCCGCGTGTACGGTGGAAGTCCATCGCCAAACCCACGCAGCTTCTCGTAGACTTTCTTCAATTCACCCTCAGTGGGAAACTTACCGAATTCCACTGCCATTCCCAGGACGTCTTCCATGGTGAGGACGTCAAGACCACGGACCGCCGCGAGGGCCTGGCCACCCTGGTCATCGATGGCGACATAAACCTCGTGCCCCAAGTCCTGGTGATGGACTCCGTGAGCCACTACGACTGCTTCACCAAGGTCCTTCGACTCCCGCAGGGCGTCTTCGAGTTGACGGCCTCGTACGTCCTCGAAGACCTCGACCACACGGCTCGGCGCCGACTCGGCCTCGATCGCCGGGAGAATCCGTATGTATCGGCTGCTTGTGAGCCGGGACCACCTGAGCTTGAGTCCCTCGTACTTCCTGTCCTTACGGGTGACTTCGTCGCAGACTTCCTGCGGTACCAGAAGCACCAAGTCGGCCTTCTGCAGGACATCAATCAGCAGGCGCTGAAGGTTGGCGCCGACGAAGTGCACACAGATGACCGCGTCCAGAATGCAGACCGGTTCCAACTGCTCTGGCGATACATCCTCGTTGGATGTATCGCCCTGTTCCTCGGACAAGCCCCCACCCCTCCGACGCGTACGTCGGAACTACTCTACTAGGGCGGATTTAGAAGTAGTGCCGTCCGCCCGCAGAGCAGGCTCGCGGCATCTGGCGCGTACGTTCACAGGGCGGAGGATCGTTCTCGTACAGACGTACGCGGACGACTCGGCAAACACTCCCTTTCTAGCCCTTCGCCAACCCACGAGCGACCAGCCGCGAGAGATTGGCACGCCTGGGAGTCAGAGGCTCGGGAAGTATGCCGGCTTCCCTTAGCCTCTCTTCGACTTCCTCTGGCTTGCGGCCTTCAAGCATGGCGAGAGCTCGAACCCCAATAAGATTCTGACGATATGCTTCCACCGCGCGTTCAAGGATGCGCCTCGGGGCCCGTACCGCCTCGGCGGCCTCTTGTTCCTGTTCGTATGCCGGCCCCCATCCGTACCGCTGCGCCAATTGAGCGCCGGTCGGACCTCGCAGCTCTCTTTTCCGCTCTGTCGTGATGAGCGCCATTGCCTCAAGCTGAATGAGAATCACGATGAAGCTGACCCGGAAATGACGTGCCAAACGTGCGACCGTGCGTTCGTCCAAACTGTCATTCTCGGGGAGGCGCTCAGCGGACAGCCAGGCTTTGATGCCGTCCTCAGGCGCCAAGAGGTGACGGGCGAAGGCGTCACATCGTTTCTCGCCCGGGGTCCTGGCCTCGCTCAACTCATGCACTTGCGCCCCGTCATCCCACAGAAGATGGCCAAGCTCGTGAGCGAAACTAAAACGCTGGCGTTCCGGGATGTCACACGCGCGGACGGCGATGAGCGTGGTCTCACGCTCTGGGTCAGTCGCGGTGAACCCTTCGGCTGTCCTGGGTAGCTGCAACACCGCCGTGTCGACGCCGGTGAGTTGCTCGATCAGTTCATCGACATCAGCAATGGGAGCGCAGCCGAGACGAAGAGCCTTTCGTACACATTGAGCCAGGTCCTTGGCCTGTCGCTGCAGTGAGAGCTGCTCGTCCGGCACGGGTAGCAAACCGCTCGGCTTGCGTCGCTGTGCCGCACTGGGCCCCAGCTTGTCCAGGCGAGCATCCAGCTCCAGCACTTCGAGGGTGTGCCGCAGCGCCTCCTCGCGCTCCTCAGCCACCACCTCATTGGTTCGTGCCGCGATCCGGACTCGGGTGCGCACAGGATTTCCGCTGGTCAGCAGCCGCACAGGAACGTCCAGTGCCACTGCGAGGCAATCCAGTTCAGCGAGCGTCACGTTGGCGCGGACGCCCTTTTCGATGCGGTTCAAAGTCGGCTGGGAGAGGTGAGCGCGAGCAGCGAGGTCGCGCTGGTTGAGTCCAGCGCGCTCACGTTCACGGCGGATCCGCTCCCCCACAAGCATGAGATCCACGTGGCACCTCCTTCTGAATCAATTCTACCGGCCTGATTCAAGATGGCCAGTGGTATGTGTACCACCCGGCACTGACACCGAGAGGGCTGTCATGGTTGGCCGGCCGGAGAATCACCTGCGGCGCACCGGTGCGCCGGGCCTTCCGGGCATCAGCCCGGCGCCACCCTTCGCCGGATGTGCGGCCTGGCTGATGAACGTGCCGCTCGCACCCCTGGGAGCGCTGCCTCGGTGGGCAGCCCGATCGTTCACTTCGGCCCGTACATAAAACCGCAAGCGACGGCAGACGAGTCGGGCTGTACGCCGGATTTTGTCGCCCGGTCGCCTCGCGGCGGCCGGGGAGACGGCCATCCATCTAGGACCGGCGTTGCCGCCGGCCTCGTGCGGTCTACCCGCGGACTCGGGCGGGCAGCCCTCAGTCGTCCGCGCAGGGCCATCAGCCGATGGCCCCTCTTGACCTTGCTCCGGGTGGGGTTTACCAAGCCGTCCGAGTCACCTCGGACGCTGGTGGTCTCTTACACCACCGTTTCACCCTTACCGAGGACCGAAGTCCCCGGCGGTCTGTTTTCTGTGGCACTGTCCCGCGGGTCGCCCCGGGTGGGCGTTACCCACCACCCTGCCGTATGGAGTCCGGACGTTCCTCGGCAAGATCGAAGATCTTGACGCGGCCGTCCGCCCGGCTCGTCTGCCGTGTCGGCCATGTTACCCGGCGGGAGCGGAGCGGTACGCATCGGCGCCGGTGGCCGGCCACCGTGAAGGACCGCGTCCGCCGGGGCCGCGGAGGTCACCTACGCTGGCGCTGGAACCGCTCCGCCGTTCCGTATGCCGTCCGAGGAGAACCACCGTGCTCGTGCTGTTGCCGCCTTCGGAAGGAAAGGCCGCTTCCGGACGCGGCACTCCGCTGAGGCCGGAGTCCCTGTCCCTGCCCGGTCTGGCCGCGGCGAGGGCCGCCGTGCTGGACGAGCTGGTCGCGCTGTGCGCCGCGGACGAGGAGAAGGCGCGCGAGGTGCTGGGCCTGAGCGAAGGGCTGCGCGGCGAGATCGCGAAGAACGCGGAGCTGCGCACGGCCGGCACGCGTCCGGCAGGCGAGATCTACACCGGCGTGCTGTACGACGCACTGGACCTGGCCACGCTGGACACCGCCGCACGACGGCGGGCCGGCAAGTCGCTGCTGGTCTTCTCCGGGCTGTGGGGCGCGGTACGGGTGAGCGACCGGATCCCGTCGTACCGCTGCTCGATGGGCGTACGGCTGCCGGGGCTCGGCGCACTGGGCGCGTACTGGCGCGCGCCGATGGAGTCGGCCCTGCCGGAGGCGGCCGGCGAGGGACTCGTACTGGATCTGCGTTCGTCCGCGTACACGGCGGCGTGGAAGCCGAAGGGTGAGCTGGCGGGACGTACGGCGACGGTACGGGTGCTGCACGCGCAGACCGACAGGACGACCGGAGTGGAGAAGCGGTCCGTGGTCAGCCACTTCAACAAGGCGACCAAGGGCCGGCTGGTGCGGGACCTGCTGTCGGCGGGCGTCCGGCCGAAGAATCCGGCGGAGCTGGTGGAGGCGCTGCGCGAGCTGGGGTACGCGGTGGAGGCGACGGCTCCGGCGAAGACGGGCCGGACCTGGGCGCTGGATGTGGTGGTGACCGAGATCCACTGAGGCCCTCGCGAGAGCTTGTTGCATGACACGCAACGCTCGTTGCACAGTCTGATGGCGCCCGGCAGGATAAGGACATGACCTCCGTGCTGGACCTCGCGCCCGTGATCCCTGTTGTCGTCATCGGCGATGCCGCCGACGCCGTGCCTCTCGCCCGCGCTCTGGTCGCGGGCGGACTGCCCGCGATCGAGGTGACGCTGCGGACGCCGGCCGCGATCAGCGCGATCCGCGCGATCGCGGCGGAGGTGCCGGACGCGGTGGTCGGCGCGGGCACGGTGATCACGCCGGACGCGGTGTCCGAATCGGTGACGGCGGGCGCGCGCTTCCTGGTCAGTCCCGGCTGGACGGAGGCGCTGCTGGCCGCGATGAAGTCGTCCGGCGTGCCGTTCCTGCCCGGTGTGTCGACGGCCTCGGAGGTCCTGGCGCTGCTGGAGCGCGGAGTGACGGAGATGAAGTTCTTCCCGGCCGAGGCGGCGGGCGGCACTGCCTATCTGAAGTCCCTGGCCGGTCCCCTCCCCCAGGCCCGGTTCTGCCCGACGGGCGGCATCACGGCGGAATCGGCCCCGTCCTATCTCTCCCTGCCGAACGTCGGCTGCGTAGGCGGTACTTGGATGCTCCCGGCGGACGCGCTGGCGTCGAAGGACTGGGACCGGGTGGAGTCGCTGGCGCGCGAGGCGTCGACGCTGCGCCTGAGCAGCCAGTCCTGAGCCCGCCCGTCCTGAGCCGCCGGTCCTGAGCCGCCGGTCCTGAGCGGCCGGTCCTGGAAGTCCTGGGCCACTCAGGCGATGTCCCCGCCGCCGCCGAAGTCCAACGAGACGAACTCCGCCATCGGCCGGTATCCCAGGCGCCGGTACAGCGCGTTGCTCGTCGGATTGGCCACATCCGTGAAGAGCACCACCTCGTCGGCGCCCGCCTTCCGCGCGGCCTCGCTCACCGCGGCCGTCACCGCTCCCGCGTATCCCTGACCGCGCAGGAGCGGCGGGGTAGGGCTGTCCCGTCATCCCTGGTGGATCAGCGCGCGGCGTCAGATGCGGTGCATCGCAAGGCGGAGGGGCGCCCGAATACTGGACGTATTCGGGAGTTCCGACAACGCGGCGAGGCGCCGTAGCTGTCGTCGCGCGCCCGCCGGGGACGACGGGACAGCCCTGAGACGGGAGCGATCCGGATCTGTCCCGCGACCAGCGGTGTACGGCCCGCCATCGATACCGGCAGGCCCTCGGCCTCCCAGAGCAGCAGGCGTCCCTCCTCGATCCGCCGGGCCGTCGCCGCCGTGTAGTCCGTACCGGCCGGCTCCCCGATGTCCGCGGCGAACGCGCTCATCCACTCCGCCGCCCGCGCGGTGTCCTCGGTATCCGCGAGCCGCGCCCGGCCCCGGGGCGCGGGCCGCGGCGGAGTCAGTGCGCCGAGGCGGAACAGCCGCATCCCGACAGAGCCGCCGGGCCCTTCCGCTCGTACGACGCCGCCGGTCCACTCCTCGGCGAAGGCCGCCGCGCTCTTCCGCTCGCCGCGTACTCCCGGCACCGGCCGGCCGCTCGCTCGCAGCGCGCCGGCCAGTTCGGCCGCCGCCCGCGCGCTCATCGGCCCGAGGCCCGGCGGCTGCGGCGGAGTCTGGATGAACGCGCCGCTCACCGGGGCGTTTTCGCTCTCCCGCCACCAGCCGAACAGCGCGGGAGCGACGGCGGCGCCCGGCACGCCGTCGCCGCGCAGCGACTCGCTGACGGTCAGCAGTACGGTGTTCCGCGCCGGATCGCGGCTGAGCCACGAGTCCGCGGCGCGGCGGAACTCCTCGACGTCCTCGGTCAGTTGCCAGGTCATGCCCGATGGTCCTACGCCGCTGTCTTCCGCCGCACACGCTTTTCCCGGCCGCCGGCGCGGTGAACTGTCACTGACCTGGGCTGTCAGCGCAGATGGGAGGTGTCGTTCAGCAGCCGCACCGAGGCGTTTCCGTCCGCGTAGTACGCCACGGCCGACAGTGAGGCCGCCGACAGCTCCATCCGGAACAGCGACTGCGGAGGTGCGCCCAGGGCCAGCCGGACCAGGGTCTTCACCGGCGTGACATGCGTGACGACGAGCACCGTCCTGCCGCGGTGGCCGTCGAGCAGCCGGTCGCGAGCGGCCGCGACCCGCCGTCCCACGGTCGCGAAGCTCTCGCCGCCGCCCGTGGGCGGCGCGGCGGGCGATGCGAGCCAGGCGTTCAGATCGTCCGGATACCGCTCCCGGACCTCCGCGAAGGTCAGACCTTCCCAGGCACCGAAGTCCGTTTCGCGCAGGCCCTCTTCGACGCCGACGTCCAGGCCGAGCCGGGTGGCCACGGCCTCCGCCGTCTGGCGGCAGCGGCCGAGCGGCGAGGAGACGATGGACTGCACGGTGCCGCGTGCGGCCAGTGCCTCGGCGACGGCCTCGGCCTGGCGCAGGCCCACCGCCGACAGGTCCGGATCGCTGCCGCCGCTGCCCGAGAAGCGCTTCTCGGGAGTGAGCGCGGTCTCGCCGTGCCGCAGCAGGACGAAGGTGGTGGGGACGCCGAGGTCGGCGGCGGCGCCCCAGCCGACCGACGGAGTGGCCGCGGAGGCCCGCTCCGGCGCGGCGGGCTCGGTCAGCGCCGTACGTCCGGCACCGCCCGGTGATCCGGTCCGTCCCGCCAGGGCCGCTCGCGCCCTCGCCGCGCCCGCCGCCGCGTCACCGGGCGGACCGGCCGGCGGCGCGGTCGAGGCGGCCGAACGCGCCGCGGCTGCGTCCAGCGCCGCCGTGGACGCCGACGGCTCCCACCGCTTGCCCTTCTTGCCCGCGTCCATCGCCTCGTTGGCCAGCCGGTCCGCGTGTTTGTTCTTCTCGCGCGGGATCCACTCGAAGGTGACCTGTCCCGTGGGAAAGACCCGCGCGGCCTCGGCGGCCAGCGGCTTCATGTCCGGGTGCTTGATCTTCCAGCGGCCCGACATCTGCTCGACGACCAGCTTGGAGTCCATCCGGACATGGACCTCGGCGGCCGGATCCAGGGCCTTCGCGGCGCGCAGACCGGCGAGCAGTCCCTTGTACTCGGCGACATTGTTCGTGGCGACACCGATGTACTCGGCGGCCTCGGCGAGCGTCTCTCCGGTCACCGGGTCGAGGACGACGGCTCCGTAACCCGCGGGCCCCGGGTTGCCCCGGGAGCCGCCGTCGGCCTCGACGACGAACTTCGGAGTCCGCTGCGGCTCCGGCATCCGCTACAGACCCGAGTCGGCGGTACGGACCAGGATGCGGCGGCAGTTCTCGCACCGCAGCACGGTGTCCGCGGACGCGGCCCGGACATCGTTGACCTCGGTGATGTTGAGTTCGAGCTGGCAGCCCTCGCAGCGGCGCCGGTAGAGACGGGCCGCGCCCACCCCGCCCTGCTGCACCCGCAGCTTCTCGTACAGCTTCAGCAGATCGGCCGGGATGGACGCGCCGACGACCTCGCGCTCCTTGGCCACGGAGGCGGCCTCAAGGTCGAACTCCGCGACGGCGGCGTCCCGGCGCGCGACCGCGTCGTCGGCCTTGGCCTGGACGGAGGCGACACGTTCCGTCAGCTCGGCCACGCGCTCCTGGGCGGACTCCCGGCGCTCCATCACTTCGAGGACGACGTCCTCCAGGTCGCCCTGGCGCTTGGCGAGCGAGACGATCTCGCGCTGGAGGTTCTCCAGGTCCTTGGGCGAGGTGACCGCGCCCGAGTCCAGGCGCTGCTGGTCGCGTACGGCGCGCTGGCGCACCTGGTCGACGTCCTGCTCCGCCTTGGTCTGCTCGCGGGCCGTGTCGCTCTCCTCGGTCGTCGCGGCGACGAGCAGATCGCGGAGCTGGACGAGATCCTTGTTCAGCGACTCGATCTCGGCGTGCTCGGGCAGCGACCTGCGCTTGTGGGCGAGCTGCGACAGCCGTACGTCGAGGGCCTGGACGTCGAGGAGTCGGATCTGGTCGGCGGGGGCGGCGTTCAGTTGGGGGCTCCTGGGGAATCGGCGGAGGCGCTCGAAGCGCCCGCTGGAAGGACGGTGGCAGGGGCGAGGCTGGAGGACCAGGGATCGGTGACCGTCTTCGAGACATGGACCCGCAGGTCCCAGCCATGGCGGTCGGAAATCTCGTCGAGCTGGGCGGCGGCCTGCTCGCACCAGGGCCATTCGGTGGCCCAGTGCGCGGCGTCGATCAGTCCGAGCGGTGAGTGCTGGACGGCCTCGGAGGCGGGGTGGTGGCGCAGGTCCGCGGTGAGGAACGCGTCGACGCCCGCCGCTCTGACCTCGTCGAAGAGACTGTCGCCGGAGCCGCCGCTGACCGCGACCGTACGGACGAGGGCGTCCGGGTCACCGGCGACCCGGATGCCCTGCGCGGTGGCGGGCAGCCGGTGCGCGACGCGCAGCGCGAAGTCGCCGAGAGTGGCGGGGCGGTCGAGCTCGCAGACCCTGCCGAGGCCGCGCCGGCCGGCCGGGTCGGTGGGATCCGGCACGAGAGGCCGCACGATCCGCAGGTCCAGCGCGCCCGCGAGGGCGTCGGAGACGCCGGGGTCGGCGCTGTCGGCGTTGGTGTGGGCGACGTGCAGCGCGATGTCGTGCTTGATGAGGGTGTGTACGACGCGGCCCTTGAAGGTGGAGGCCGCGACCGTCGTCGTACCGCGCAGATAGAGCGGATGGTGCGTGACGATGAGCTGGGCGCCGAGTGTCACGGCTTCCTCGGCGATGTCCTGGACGGGATCGACGGCGAACAGGACGCGCGTCACCGTGGCATCGGGATCACCGCAGACCGTCCCGACGGCATCCCACTGCTGGGCCCGCTCGGGAGGCCAGAGGGCGTCGAGAGCGGCGAGGACTTCGGACAGACGGGGCACGTGGGAAAGGCTACCTGTCCTGGGTGCGCCGCCCACCATGGCTCCGGCCGCGCGAACGGCCACCGGCCGCCCGGGTCGCCGTGCGGTGCGGCCGGTGTGGACCGGGGCCGCGCGGCTTCCCGTGGCGCCGGGCCGGAGCCGTGCGCCACGGAGCCGTGCGGCCCCGTGCGGCGGTCGTCGCCGGCCGTCGTACTACTTGACGAGATAGCCGCGGAGGTCGTCGAGGACCAGGTTGGCCGCCGTGACGCCCAGGCCCAGATACCAGGTCTCGTCCTTGACGTCCTTCGCCTGGCCGGCCTTGACCGCCTTCAGGTTCTTCCACAGAGGGTTGGAACGCGCGGTGTCCCGGTCGGTCTTCTTCGCGTCGCCGTACACACCGGTGAAGATCCAGTCGGCGTCCGCGTCGTCGATCTTCTCCGGGCTGATCTCCACGGCCAGATCGTTGATCTGCTGGTTCGCGGGCCGCGGCAGACCGACGTCCTGGAGGATCGTGCCGATGAAGGACGCCTTCGCGTAGAGCCGCAGCCGGCCCGGCATGTAGCGGACCATCGAGACGCTCGGCTTGTCGGGGCCGATCGCCGCGCTCAGGTCGGCCGCCTTCTTGTCGTACGCGGCGAGCGCGGCCTTCGCCTCGGCGGTGCGGTCCAGCGCCTGGGCGTTGAGGAGGTAGTTCTCCTTCCAGGTGAAGCCCGGCCGGATGGCGAAGACCGTCGGAGCGATCTTCGCCAGCTCCTGGTACTTGTCGGCCGCGCGAAGCTGACTGCCGAGGATGAGGTCGGGCTTGAGACCGGCGATCGCCTCAAGGTTGAGATTGTTGATGGTGCCGACGTTCTTCGGTTCGCCCGCGCCCTTCTCCAGATAGCTGGGGATGGCCTCGTCACCCTCGGTGGGCGCGTATCCGACCGGCTTGACGCCGAGTGAGACCACGTTGTCGAACTCACCGACGTCGAGCACGACGACCCGCTCGGGCCGCGCCTTCAGCTCCGTCTTGCCCATGGCATGCGTGATCGTGCGCGGGAACTGGCCCGGTTCGGCGTCGGTGCCGTATCCGGCCGTCTTCTTGGCCGCGTCGGCGAAGTCCTTGCCGCCCGTGGCGACGGCGGCCTTCTTGCCGCCGGCGTCGTCGGACTTGGCGGAGCCACTGCTGGAGGAGTCGCCACTGCCGCAGGCCGCGAGGGAGAGCGCGGCGGCGAGGGCGACGACGGCGGCGGCGCCACGGCGTCGTATGGACATCTACATGCTCCTGATGGAGAGGTCGAGCAAGGCGTGCAGGCGAAGAAGAGCGATGCAGGGCGGTGCTCAGGGTGGTCACTTAGGCGTGCCTTACCTTAACGGTGGCCCTCCGGACCAGCACACCCACCCCCGCACATTCAGGCGAATCGCGGCGTGGCCACCCTTATGTGTGAAGTAGACGCTCCCGTGCTGTTCGGCAGGAAGTGCGAAAACTAGCTTCGTCGCCGGAGGTGACGAACCGATGACAGCCTGTGCCATCGAGTTGACCGCCGAGGACGGAGCGGTACGGCGTACGGAGTTCGCGATGACGGCGGACGGGACGTATGCCGCACGGCTGACACTCGGCCGGCCCCGGAACGGCGGAGACGTCGGCGACGACGCGGGCGGGGACGCGTGGTTCCCGGAGCGGTGGACCCTCGACGGGCCCGAGCCCTATGCCGTGTCCCTTCCGCTCGACCAGCCGGAGGAGCCCGGCACCGAGGTCCTTCCGCTGGCCGACGGGCGGGTGCTGATCCGCCGTCGGGTCGCTGACCGGCATGACTTCTCCCTGCTGTATCCGACCGGACCGGGTACGGGGCAGCTCCCGGTGGGCGCGATCGGCTGTCCGGAGCTGACGCTGCTGCCGCCGTCGCCGGACGGCCGGTGCGTGTACGCCCTTTCGCCGGGTGAACACTCCACCGCGGTCTGGCTGGTGGCGGACGGCGGGCGCGGACCCGAGCGGGTCGCGGAGGTCCCGGGCCGCTGCTCGGGCGGCGTATGGCTGGACCGTACGGGCCGGATGCTGGCCCTGGACCGGGAGCGGGACGGTGTGGTGAAGGCCGTCGTCGTCGACCTGGAGCGCGGCGGCGAGGTGTCGCCTCTGTTGCAGATCACGGAGGAGAGCAACGACCGGCTGCTGCTCGCGGACGCCGACAGCGGACTGCTGCTGATCCGCTCGGACGCGCCCGGCCATGACCGGCTGGGCTGGGGCGTGCTCGGGAGTCCGCGGCCGGTGCGTTTTCCCGAGAGCCTGCGGCAGGCGGACTGCGCGGTGACACCGTTCGCGGTGCAGCCGGGACAGGCGCTGATGCCGGAGAGCTGCGCGGTGGCGTTCCGGATCGACGGCGCGGCGGGTAGCTGGGTGGGAGTGTGGCGGCCGATGGGCCGTGGGCTGCGTCAACTGCCCGCGCCCGAGGGATGGCTGGCGGGCGCAGGGCTGTGGACCCGCGAAGGTGTGCTGCGGCTGCCTTACGCGACAGCGGCGGTGCCGTGCGGGCTGGCCAGCCTCGTGACCG
The DNA here is from genome assembly GCF_033795305.1 of Streptomyces sp. AK02-01A. Lineage (NCBI taxonomy): Bacteria > Bacillati > Actinomycetota > Actinomycetes > Kitasatosporales > Streptomycetaceae > Streptomyces > Streptomyces sp. AK02-01A. Next base: position 406,223 of record NZ_JARBAE010000002.1, on the reverse strand, counting down.
ACGCACCCGGTCCCGGAGCCGGATTCGAACCGCGCTCCGGCGGCGGACCGGGCTCCGGATCCGGCGTGATCACGGAACCGGCGCGAACGGAATCCGCGGACACGGAACCGTCCGGCGCTCCGCGCACTCCTGTGATGTGCAGGCCGGTGCCCTTGCAGCAGGCGCCGCTCACCGGCCGGGCGGCACCTGGATAGACTTTCGCGGGGGCTACGCAGCCGTACCGACCGGACGCCGTCGGTGACTGTGATGTGGACAGTGACCGTGCCGTTGTCGGGGTGGTACGGGACGGCTGGTGCCCTGTGCCACGCAAGCAGCGATCACGACGGGGTGACTTCCCACATGTCTGAAGCCCGAACCGACACGACCCAGAAGCGCCCGCAGGGAACGGCGGCCGACCGGGACGAATTCGGCAACCACGGCAAGCACCGAGGAGGTGCGGCCTCGACGGAGGACTCGATGTCTCCGGCGTACGGCCGCCACCGCCGACCAGCGGAAACCAGCAACGCGGCCTGACGGCCCACGCGTACACCGAGAGGCCGCCGCGGCAGCTCCGCGCCGGCCTCTCGGCATGCCCGGCCGCACCGGGACGCGTCCAACACGGCGTCCAACACCGGTCGTACGGAGCGGAATTGACGTCACGTCATGCCGACTCATCCGGAGCCGGAGACCCAACGGCCTCTCTCCCGGCGCCATTCGGTGATCCGCGCCGCCGCCGACGGCGGAACATCGGTACTGGCCACGTCCGTACACGAACATCTGTCGGGACCACGGGTCTGTTCCGTAGCGTCATCGGCATGACGCAGACAGCGGACACCTCGCCCGCGGTGAGCTTCACCGGCGTGGTCAAGAGTTTCGGAACGGTCCGGGCGGTCGACGGAGCCGGCCTCGACATCCCGCGCGGTGAGACCGTCGCGCTGCTCGGACGCAACGGCGCCGGCAAGTCGACCGCCATCGGGCTGCTCCTCGGGCTCGACGAGCCGGACGCCGGCGCCGTACGGCTCTTCGGCCGCCCGCCCGCGCGGGCCGTCGCGGCCGGGCGGGTCGGAGCGATGCTTCAGGACGGCCGGCCGATCCGCCGCGTGACCGTGCGGGAACTGGTCACATTTGTCGCGAGTACTTTTCCGCGTCCGCTGCCCGTGGCCGAGGCACTCGCCCTCGCCGGGCTCACGGAACTCGCCGGCCGCCGCGTCGACAAGCTCTCCGGCGGCCAGATACAACGCGTCAGATTCGCGGTCGCGCTGGCCGGCGGCCCGGAACTGATCGTCCTCGACGAACCGACCGCCGCCCTCGATGTGGAGGCCCGCCGCGCGTTCTGGGCCTCCATGCGCGCCTATGCCGACCGGGGCAACACCGTGCTCTTCTCGACGCACTATCTGGAGGAGGCCGACAGCTACGCCGACCGGATCGTCGTCATCGACCACGGCCGGATCGTCGCCGACGGCACCAGTGAGCTGATCAAGCGCTCGGCCGGCGGCCATCTCGTCGCCTTCGACCTGCCGGACGGCGCGAGCGGCGACGACACGGAGTGGCTCGGGCTGCTGCCGGGCGTGGTGTCGGCCGAGATACGCGGCGCTCGCGCCCGGCTCCGCTCGGACGACTCCGACGCCACCGTGGTCGCGCTCGCCGGGCTCGGCGCGATCCGCCGGCTCGAAGTGTCCCCGGCGACCTTGGAGGACGCCTTCCTGACGCTCACACGGAAGACGGCGGAACGCCTCCACGAGGCAGCCACGGAGAACGCCGGAGAGAACGTGCCGGAGAACGCCACGGAGAGCGTGCCGGAGAAGGAGACCGCGTGATGCTGGAGTACATCAAGCTCGAAGTGCGCCGGACGCTGCGCGATCCCGGCTTTGTCATCTTCGGTGCCGGGATGCCGGTCCTGATGTATCTGCTGTTCACCAACCTCGGCGGAGGCGGCGACGACGGCTGGAAGACCACCTCCATGGTCGGCATGGCCGCGTACGGTGCGCTCGGCGCGGCCGTCAGCACCGGCACCGGCATCGCCGAGGACAAGTCCCTCGGCTGGCTGCGCCAGCTCCGCGTGACACCCATGCTGCCCCGTCAGGTCGTACTCGGCCGCGCGATCAGCGGCTCCGTGACGGTCCTGCCCGCGCTGCTGGCGGTGCTCGTCGCGGGAGCCGTGGTCAATGGCGTACGGCTCGGCCTCTGGCAGTGGGCCGCACTGACGGTCCTGCTGTGGGCGGGCGCGCTGCCCTTCACCTTGCTCGGCATCGCGAACGGCTACCGGCTCTCCGCCCAGACGACCGGCGTGGTGAACACGGGCTGTCTGATGGGCCTGGCCATCATCGGCGGGCTGTGGTTCCCGGCGGACGCCTTTCCCGGCTGGCTGCGTTCGGTCGCCGAGTACACACCGGCCAACCGGTTCGCCGACCTGGGCTGGTCCGCCGCGCGGGGCACGGCCCCGGGCGCCGTCACCGTCGCGGTCCTGCTCGGCTGGCTGCTCGTGTTCGGCGCCTACGCCGTGGTCTCGTACCGCCGTTCGGCGAGGACGATATGACACCGCGGACCTCCCGGCAGCCGAGAGGGATAAAAAGGCCAAAAGCCTAAAAAGGCCACAGAATCCAGCCGTTCCCGTCCACCGCCGAACGGGCCGGCTCCTGGCGGGTGTCGCGCGGCTCCAGGACGGTCTCCGCCGGACGGACTGTCCGCCGGGCGGTGAGACAGGACCGTCCCGGCGAGCCGGCGTCACCGGCCCGGGCGCATGCCCGCGCCGGACGGCCCGGGCCGCCCTACCCTGTGCTCGTGACGGAGATGCCCCGGGACCGCAGGCCGGCCACGCGCGTACGCGTCCTTCTCGCCGAGGACCAGAGCATGACGCGCGGCGCGCTCGCGCTGCTGCTGGGCATGGAACGGGACATCAAGGTCGTCGCCCAGGTCGGCACCGGCGACGCCATCGTGGAGACCGCGCTCCACTCGCGTCCCGATGTGGCGCTGCTGGACATCGATCTGCCCGGCCTCAGCGGGCTGGACGCCGCCGCGCTGCTGCGGGACGAGGTGCCCGACTGCCGGGTCCTGATCCTGACGACCTTCGGCCGGCCCGGCCATCTGCGGCGGGCCATGGCGGCGGGAGCGGCGGGCTTCCTGGTCAAGGACGGTCCGGTGGAGGAGCTGGCCACCGCGATCCGCCGGGTGCTGACCGGCGAGACCGTCATCGACCCGGCCCTGGCAGCGGCCGCGTTGAGCGCGGACCCGAACCCGCTCACGGCGAGGGAGCGGGACGCGCTGAACGCGTCCATGGACGGCGCGGACCTCGCAGACATCGCAGACATCGCGGCGAAGCTGCGGCTGCCCGAGTCGACCGTACGGAACTCTCTCTCCTCGGCCATCGGCAAGACCGGCGCCAGCGACCACACGGAGGCGGTACGCACCGCCCGCCGACAGGGCTGGCTGTGACCGCGCGACGGCGCCGACCGGTCTGACGGCGCGGGAAGATACCACGGCCGGTTTCGCGCCCCACGAGCGCCCCCGCCATGCACGCCTGACGCACCGTCAGCACAACCGCTTCGCGGGCTTCAGGTGCTGTTCGTAACACGTTCGTCGGAATATCGCGCCGCCAGTGAAGGTTTCATGGTGCACCGACTTCATGGAATCCCCGCGCCGACTTCACGGACAACGCTGTCCGGCCAGGGCCCGCGCGCCCGCCCGCATCTCATTCCCATAACACCTTTTGCCGCCCGGAGGCCGCACGAATGCCGCAGACGACGACCGCTCAACACGCCGGGACTCGCCCGGACTCACGGGAACGGGGCACCGGCGGTGTCGTCCCCGTCCTCGCCTTCGCGGGCATCACCGTCGCGGTGATGCAGACCCTGCTCGTACCCGTCATCAAGGATCTGCCCACACTGCTCCACACGGAGCCCGCCAACGCCACCTGGGTGATGACGGCGACACTGCTCGCCGGTGCGGTCTCCACACCGATCATGGGACGGCTCGGCGACCTCTTCGGCAAGCGGCGGATGCTGCTCGCGAGCCTCGCCGTCATGGTGATCGGCTCGCTGATCTGCGGATTCACCGACGATCTGGTCATCATGATCGTCGGCAGGTCGCTCCAGGGCTTCGCCATGGGCGCCATACCGCTCGGCATCGGCATCATGCGCGACGAGCTGCCGCGCGAGCGGCTCGGCTCGGCCATGGCGCTCATGAGCTCCTCCATCGGTGTGGGCGGCGGTCTCGCGCTGCCCGCGGCGGCCCTGGTCGCGCAGAACGCCGACTGGCACGCGCTCTTCTTCGGCGCCGCCGGTCTCGGTGTGCTGTCGATGCTGCTCACCGTCTTCTTCGTACCCGAGTCCTCGGTACGCGCCCCGGGCCGGTTCGACTGGCTCGGCGCGCTCGGTCTCTCCGCCGGACTCGTGGCCCTGCTGCTGCCGATCACCAAGGGCAGCGACTGGGGCTGGGGCTCGTCCACCACTCTCGGACTCTTCGGCCTGGCGGTGGCCATCCTGCTGCTGTGGGGCGTGATGGAGCTGAGGAGCTCCGCGCCGCTGGTCGATCTGCGCACCAGCGCCCGGCGTGAGGTGCTGCTCACCAACCTCACGTCGATCATGGTCGGTGTCGCCTTCTACGCGATCTCCCTCGTGCTGCCCCAGCTTCTCCAGCTCCCGGCCTCCACCGGATACGGCCTGGGCCAGTCGATGGTGGTGGCGGGTCTGTGCGTGGCACCGCTCGGCCTGACGATGATGTTCACCGCGCCGCTCTACGCCCGTATCTCGGCCAAGCACGGCCCCAAGGTCTCCCTGATGCTCGGCATGCTGATCATCGGCATCGGTTACGGAGCGGGCCTCGGCCTGATGAGCGCGGCCTGGCAGACCATCATCATCTCGGTGGTCGTGGGCGCGGGCATCGGCCTCGCGTACTCCTCGCTTCCCGCGCTGATCATCGGCGCCGTCGACCCGTCGGAGACGGGCGCGGCCAACGGTCTGAACACGCTGATGCGCTCCATCGGTACCTCGGTGTCGAGCGCCGTCATCGGCATGGTGCTGGCGCACACCTCGGTCCAGTCCGGCGGGATGGCGGTACCGACGATGAGCGGCTTCCGTATCTCGTTCGTCATCGCCACCGGCGCGGTGATCGGCGGTCTGGTGCTGGCGTCGTTCCTGCCGTCGCAGCGGGCGTCGAGGACGGCGGCCGCCAAGTCCCCGGCCGGCGAGACCAGGCAGCATCCGACGCTGGTCGCCGGATCCGGCGGCTTCCGGGGACGCGTGCTGGACGCCGAGGGCATGCCGGTCCCGCGGGCGAACATCACGCTGATCGACCGCCGGGGACGGCAGGCCGGCCTGACCGTCGCCGACGAGGACGGCCGCTACACGCTGCTCCCGCCGTCCGACGGTGACTATGTCCTGGCCGGCTCGGCCACCGGTTACGCGCCGCACGCGTGCCCGGCGGTGTATCCCGGCGGCGGCCGTCCGGTCGATGTCGATCTGGTCCTGGCCCTGAGCGCTCCGGAGCGCCGGGCAGTGGTCCCGTCCTGATCCAGGGACCACCGGAGCGGACCCGCAGGGCCCGCTCCGGTGGTCCTTCCGGCCCTCGGCCACACCCCGGCGCCTTCGCTCCCGTCGGTGTACGGCAGCATGGGCGGCCACACCGCGTACCAGCGGGAGGAGAGTGCGTTGGCCGTCGGGACCGAACCCCAGGCACCCGCCGTCCAGGCATCCGAGCCGCCGGAGCCGCCGGCCGGGATTCTCGCCGCCTTCGAGGCGGCCAAGGGATTCATGCCCGTCCATGAAGGGCTGGCGCTGTACGCGGCGGCGGTCGGCGCCGGCGCGCTCGGCCTGCCGCTTGTGGAGATCGGCACCTACTGCGGGCGCTCCACTCTGCTGCTCGCCGCCGCCGCCAAGGAGGCCGGGACGGTCGCCGTCACCGTCGATCACCACCGCGGCAGCGAGGAGCAGCAGCCCGGCTGGGAGTACCACGACCCGACCGTGGTCGACCCGGAGACCGGTGTGATGGACACGCTCCCGGCCTTCCGCCGCACGCTTCACCGGGCCGGTCTCGAAGACCAGGTGATCGCGGTCGTCGGCCGGTCGCCGCAGGTGGCTCAGGTCTGGGGCCGCCAGGTCGGCCTGGTCTTCATCGACGGCGGCCACACCGACGAGCACGCCAACGGCGACTACGAGGGCTGGGCGCCGCATCTCGCCGAGGGCGGGCTGCTCGTCATCCACGATGTCTTTCCCGATCCGGCGCACGGCGGCCAGGCTCCGTACCGCGTCTGTCTGCGAGCCCTCGCGTCCGGCGCCTTCACCGAGATCTCGGCGACCGACTCGCTGCGCGTGCTGCGCCGTACGGCCCCGGGAATCTGACCGGCCGGTCCCGGCCGACCGTGCCGTGCCGGCCGGCGCCGGACGCCGCTCCGTCGTCCACGGAGATCGGCCACGCAGGCCATAGCATCGCTGTGTGTCGTACGACGAGAGCAAACCCCCAGCCCGCCGCCGCTTCGGCCGGAGCAGTCTCACCGTCGCGGTCACCGTACTGGTGCCGACCGCGCTGGCCGGATGGCTCGTCTGGCAGGGAGCGAGCGGTCCCGGAAGCGGAGGTCCGGCCGCCGCGACGGCGGCCACCGGCACCTCCGCGGCGGCGGCCCCGGGCGTCGGCGATGTCGCTCCCGGCGGCACCGGACCGACCGGTTCGCGTGCCGCCACCGAATCCGCCGCACCCGCCGCCCGCCCGCTCGCGGGCAAGGTCGTGGTCATCGACCCGGGCCACAATCCGCGCAACCGCGATCACACCGCCGAGATCAACAAGCCCGTGCGCATCGGGACGGGCAGCAAGGAATGCGACACCACCGGCACCGCGACCAACGGCGGCTACGCGGAGGCCCGCTTCACCCTCGATGTCTCCCACCGGCTGCGGACACTGCTCCAGAAACAGGGCGCGACGGTCACGTTCACGCATGACAACGACCGCCCGTTCGGTCCCTGTGTCGACGAGCGCGCCAGGATCGGCAACCGGGCGAAGGCCGATGCCGTCGTCTCCGTCCACGCCGACGGCTCCGCGGCCGGCAATCGCGGCTTCCATGTGATCCTGCCCGCGCTGGTCAAGGGCGGCGGCGCGGACACCACGGCGATCGTGGGCCCGTCGCGGAAGCTGGGCGAACGCGTCGTGGACAGTTTCGCGCGGGCCACCGGCAGCGCGCCGTCCAATTACCTCGGCGGCGGCACCGGGCTGGATGTACGCGAGGATCTCGGCGGCCTGAATCTCTCCACCGTGCCCAAGGTCTTCGTCGAATGCGGCAATATGCGCGACTCGAAGGACGCCGCTCTGCTCACCAGCGCGAAATGGCGGCAGAAAGCGGCCCGGGGTCTGGCGGACGGCATCGGCGCGTTTCTGGCGAAGTGACCGGGCGGACCCGGCCGTTCAGCCGCCTCGTAACAGGCCGGAACCGGGCCTGATACCCGGCAGACGCCCCGACCGGGCAGACGATACATTCATCCGTACGATAGGGAGCCGCCCCCGAGCTTCGCACCGCGCACCGCCGCACCGGCGACCGCGACGACCGCCCCGACGAGACAACTGACGAAGGACTTTTCACGTGAACATCCGCTCCCTCACACGAGGCGACGGCGTGGTGATCGGAGCAGCGGTGTTGCTGTTCATCGCCTCGTTCCTCAATCTGTACGAGTCCAGTGCCTTCGGGTCCGAGAACGCCCCGAACGCATGGGACTCACTGGGCACCGTGATGAGCATCCACCTGGCCGGGGTCATCGCCGCGGCACTGATCGTCGCCTCCCGCGCACTGCCGCAGCCGCGCAAGATCGCGGGACTCGACCTCGGGCAGTTCGGTATCGCGCTGGCGGTCTTCGCGGCCTGGACCGCGCTCTGGTCCCTGATCGGCCTGGACGGCCTCGACGCGGGCAGCGGTCTGATCCTCGGCTTCATCGCCGCTCTGATCCTCGCGGCCGCCGCCGTCGCGACGCCGCTCCTGCCGCCTCTGAAGGCTCCTCTCCTCGGCACGCCGAGGCCGGCGGCTCCGGCTCCGTACGCCGGACAGCCGGGCGGGCCCGGACAGGGTTACGGCTACCCGGGCGGCCAGCAGCCGTACGGCACACAGCCGGGCCAGCCCCAGCCGTACGGTGCCCAGCCCGGCTCCTTCGGCGGGCAGCAGGGCCAGTCCCAGCCGGGCCGGCCGTCGGCGGGCGGTCAGCCGCAGCAGGGCGCCGCTCCGGCGGCCGACTTCGCGCCGTTCTGGTTCGCCGTGCCGGTGGCCCGTCCGCTCTACGGCGAGGACGGATCGCCGTCGCCGATCGCCGAGCTGGCGCCCGGCACCTGGTACCTCGCGGTCGAGCAGCGCGGACCCGGCCTGGTGGCCCAGACTCAGGACGGCCGCCGCGGTGTCCTCCAGGACACCTCCGGCATCCAGCGCGGCTGACCTCGCGCCTCAGCACCACGGACCGCGGCCCTCGCCCTCCCGGCGAGGGCCGCGGCCGTGTCGGCTCATCTGGCGTGCTGTCAGAGAACGCGCGAACGGCAGGCGCCGTCCCGCGTCCGGAACCCGGCCGCGCCCGGACGGTTTCACCCGGGCACAACCGGCAACACGTTCGGCATGTCCTCACGTCATCGCAGTGGAAGTGGCTCCGCGGCGACGATCATCATCGTCATCGCGGACATCATGGCCTTCATACTGGGCCTCTGGATTCTGATGTACCTGCTGGACGCCAACCGCGCCAACGACCTGGTCAACTTCATCCAGGACGCGGCCCGCTGGCTCGCCGGCTGGTCCTACGACTTGTTCACCTTCGACGAGGCATGGGCCCGCGTGGTCTGCGGCTACGGCCTCGCCGCCGTCGTCTATCTGCTCGTCGGCCATGGGCTGGCGAACCGGCTGCGCCGTATCTGACCGGCCCGCGTGGACCGGTCGGGAACTCAGCAGCAGTCGGGCTCCAGCACACGCGGCAGACGTTCGCCGCTGAACACGGCGGTGGTCGCCTCGTCTCCTCCCAGAGCGGCCACCGCCAGCAGCAGCGAACCCGCGGTCCAGGTGGTGAGTTCCTCAGGCCAGACGGCCCGGTTGCCCTCGAAGACGTAACCCGTCCAGTACATTCCGCCGTCGGCACGCAGGTGCTGGATGGACTGGAGGATCTCCAGCGCCCGGTCCGACTCTCCCATCACCCAGAGCGTCAGCGCGAGTTCACAGCTCTCGCCGCCCGTCACCCACGGATTCGGCACCACACAGCGCACTCCGAGGCCCGGCACGACGAAGCGGTCCCAGTCCGTCTCGATCCGCTCCTTCGCCTGCGCTCCGGTCACCGCTCCGCCGAGCACCGGGTAGTACCAGTCCATTGAGTAGCGGCTCTTGTCGAGGAACCGCTCCGGATGGCCGCGTATCGCGTGCCCGAGCGCACCGGCCGCCAACTCCCAGTCGGGCTGCGGCTCTTCGCGTGCCTCGGCGATCGCGAGCGCGCAGCGCAGCGCCTGGTACATCGACGAACACCCGGTCAGCAGAGCGTCGCCGACCGGTGTGCCGTCGGCCTCGCGCTTCCAGCCGATCTGTCCGCCGGGCTGCTGGAGCACCAGGACGAACTCGATCGCCGCGTGCACGACGGGCCACATCCGGTCCAGGAACGCGTCGTCGCCGGTGGCCAGATAGTGGTGCCAGATGCCGACGGCGACATACGCGCAGAAGTTGGTCTCGCGCCCGCGGTCACTGGGAAGGACCGTTTCTCCGTCGAGGTCGGCGTAGCCGGCGTACCAGGATCCGTCCTCGTTCTGATGCCGGGCCAGCCACTCGTACGCACGGGCCGCCGCCTCGTGTTCGCCCGAGGCGTCCAGCGCCATGGCCGCCTCCGTATGGTCCCAGGGGTCGAGATGGTGTCCTCGGAACCACGGAATCGCACCGTCCGGTCGCTGTACGGCGAGCAGGCCCGCGACGGTCTCGACGGCCTGCCCGGCGGTGAGGACTCCGGGCAGGACGAGATGTTCCGTGGCTTCGGGGCCGCGGCCGGGCAAGGTCACTTGGCGGCCGTCGCGGGCAGGTGGGGCTTGGTCGCGTAGGCCACGAAGCTCTTGCCCACGACGGGGTTGAGGAGCTGTTCGGTGATCCGGGTGGCGCGCGGCTTCTTCATGATGTCCCACACCAGCAGCTTGTGGTACGCGCGGACGGGCAGCGCCTTGTCGTTGTCGACTCCGAAGGCACACTTGAGCCACCAGTACGGCGCGTGCAGGGCGTGCGCGTGATGGGTGCCGTACGGCTTGAGTCCGGCCTCGCGCATCCTGCCGAGCAGTTCGTCGGCCTTGTAGATGCGGATATGGCCACCCTCCACCTCGTGGTAGGCGTCGGAGAGCGCCCAGCACACCTTCTCGGGACCGTAACGAGGCACGGTGACGGCGATCCGGCCGCCCGGCCTGAGCACCCGGACCATCTCCGCCAGCACTCCCTTGTCGTCCGGGATGTGCTCCATGACCTCGGAGATGATCACGACGTCGAAGGACTCGTCGGGAAACGGCAGCCGCAGCGCGTCGCCCTCCATGGCGGTGGCGGTGGCGCCGTGCGGCGCTTCTCCGGCCTCCTTCATCGCGGCGAACCACTTGGCCACCTCGCGGATCTCCTCGCCGTTCCGGTCGAGGGCCACGACCTGAGCGCCGCGCCGGTAGCACTCGAAGGCGTGGCGGCCCGCGCCGCATCCCAGATCGAGCACGCGGTCGCCCGCGGCGAGCGGGAAGCGGGTGAAGTCCACGGTCAGCACAGGGTCCTGCTTTCGCGGTCGAGGAAGTGGGCGCGGGAACGGAGACGAACTCGGGCGCGCACCCGGCGAGTTGCGGCGGCGCGCGGGAACGGCGGCTGCGGACGCGGCATCAGCGAGCGCCGCCATGGACCGCGATGGTGCGGCCACGCCGGGCACCGGCCCGCTGAGCGACGGCCGCGCGGTACAGCTCGGCGGTGCCCTGCGCGGCTCTGGCCCAGGTGAAGCGCGACAGCACCCGCTCCCGGCCCGCCGCGCCGAGCCGGGCCCGCAGCTCCGCGTCGTCGAGCAGTCGTCCGAGTGCGGCGGCCAGCGCGCCGGCGTCGCCCGGCGGCACGGCCAGACAGGTCTCGCCGTCGGCGCCCGCGACCTCGGGAATCGCGCCGCCGGTGGTGGCGACCAGAGGTGTGCCGGTGGCCATGGCCTCGGCGGCGGGCAGCGAGAAGCCCTCGTACAGCGACGGCACACAGGCGATCTGCGCGCCGCGCACCAGATCCACCAGCTCCTCGTCGGAGATGCCCTTGACGAACCGGACCGCGTCTTCGAGCCCGTACCGCTCCATGGCCTGTGCGACAGGGCCTTCCTCAGCGCGCTTGCCGACGACGACGAGATGCGCGGCGGGGTGCTCGGTACGGAGCTTGGCGAGAGCCTCCAGGAGATGGACGAGGCCCTTGAGCGGGACATCGGCGCTGGAGGTCGTGACGATCCGTCCGGGAATCTCCGGCACGGCCGGATCCGGCGCGAACCGCTCGGTGTCGGCGCCGATGTGCACCACGTCGATACGCTCCGCCGGCACGCCGAGCTGGTCGGTTATCTCCTGCTTCGACGAGCCGGAGACTGTGAGGACGGACGGCAGCCGGCGCGCCACGCGCCGCTGCATGCGGGTGAAGCCGTACCAGCGGCGCACGGAGGCGCGTCTGCGCCAGTCCTCGGCGGCGTCCAGATCCAGCCGCCGGTCGACGGTGATGGGATGGTGGATGGTGGTGACCAGCGGCGCGCCCAGCTCGCCGAGGAGCCCGTATCCGAGTGTCTGGTTGTCGTGGATGACATCGAACTCGCCTCGCCGGGCGGCGAGATGGCGGCGCGCGCGGAGCGAGAAGGTCAGCGGCTCGGGAAAGCCGCCCGTCCACATCGTGGCGACTTCCAGCGTGTCGATCCAGTCGCGGAACTCGTCCCGCTTCGGCGTACGGAACGGATCGGGCTGGCGGTAGAGATCGAGGCTCGGCAGCTCGGTGAGCGGCACGCCCTCGTCGAGTACGGGATACGGCTGGGCGCCGATCACCTCGACACTGTGCCCGAGCCGGGCCAGTTCACGGGAGAGATGCCGGACATAGACGCCCTGGCCCCCGCAGAACGGGTTGCCCTTGTAACTGAGGAGAGCGATACGCAACGGGCGGTCGTCCTCGCCTCGGGACCCCGCTCCGGTGCCCGCCTCTATGGCCTCAGCGGTCACTCTCGGCCCCCTTCTCACTGCGTACTCCGCGTTTTCGCCGGAGCGTAACCGCCGACGCCAATCTAGAACAAGTTCTTGTCGACCGGCGGGCCGGGGCCGCTCGCCTGCGATCGGCCGCGGTTGATCGCTCACGGACTTCGAATCTACCGGCAGGTAGCGTCGCTGTACGGGCTCGCTCAGGTGATTCGCGCCACGACACGCGTCTGCCATGCTGTGCGGTCCGGAGGCACCCCCTCGACCCCGGAGAGGCCGGAGCCCTCCCGGGGTGCGTCGGGCGAAGGGCATGGAGTGGGACATATGGCAGCGGAAGCCGAACCGGCCTCCACCCCGCTGACGGAACGCCAGCAGGCGCGGCGCCGCCGCATCCTGACCGCCACCGCCGAACTGGCGGGCCGCGGCGGTTTCGACGCCGTACAGATGCGTGAGGTGGCCGAGGAGGCGGGCGTCGCCCTCGGCACGCTCTACCGCTACTTCCCTTCCAAGATCCATCTGCTGCTGGCCATTACGCGGGAGCGGCTGGAGCGGCTGCACACCGCGCTGCGCGAACGGCCGCCCGGCGGCGCGGACCCGGCCGAACGCGTGGCCGAGACGCTGATGTGCGCCTTCCGCGCTCTCCAGCGCGATCCGCAGCTCGCGGACGCGATGGTGCGGGCGCTGACCTTCGCCGACCGGTCCGCGAGCCGCGAGGTGGACACGGTCTCCCGGCAGACGACGGCGATCATCCTCGACGCCATGGGCCGGGCCGTCGGCGGCGACGGCCCGACGCCCGAGCAGCTCTCCGCCGTCCGCGTCATCGAACAGACCTGGCACGCGGCACTGATCGGCTGGCTCTCCGGCCGGGCGTCGGCCGGCCAGGTGCGGGTGGACATCGGGACGGTCTGCCGGCTGATCGACCTGACCACGCCCGCGACACCGGCGCGCTGACGCCTGGCCGGCGGCCGGCCGCCGTGCACGCTCTATGCCGCGATGAGGGCCGCCGCGCGCTCGGCGATGGCGTAGACCGTCGCGTTCGTATTGGCGGACACGAGGGAGGGCATGACGGAGGCGTCCGCCACCCGGAGCCCTCCGATGCCCCGTACGCGCAGGTCGGTGTCGACCACGGCCGTCGCGTCGGTGCCGATCCGGCAGGTGCTGGTGTAGTGGAAGTAGGGCAGCAGGCTCTCGCGCAGATACGCGCGCACGGTGTTGTCGTCGGCACCGCGGACACCGGGTCCCGGCAGCGCCTCCTTACCTCGCCAGGAGCTGAGCGCGGCGGCCCGGCCGATCTCCCGGGCGATCCGGAGACCGGCGGTCATCGTCCCGAAGTCCGCCTCGTCCCCGAAATAGTTCGGGTCGACCAGCGGCGGCACTCCGGCGTCCGCGCTCGCGAGGCGGACCGAGCCCCGGCTGCGTGGGTTCATGGCGGAGAACGCGATCGTGTAGCCACTGTCGGGTCCCGGCAGCGTGAGCGCGCGATAGGGCACGCTGACAAAGAGGATCTGCACGTCCGGTATGTCCAGAGCGGGATCGGTCCTGACGAGCCCGAGCGCCTCTCCCATCAGGTTGTCCACGATCCCGGGAACCGGCTGTCCGGCGCTGTAGGTGACGGTCGACATGGGATGGTCCCGCAGACCGTTTCCCACCCCGGGCAGATCCAGCGCGACCTCCACTCCCGTCTGCCGCAACTGGGCCTCCGGCCCGATCCCGGACAGCAGCAGCAACTGCGCCGTACCGATCGCGCCCGCCGTCAGGACGACCTCCTCGGTGCAGCTCGCCGAGACGGTCATGCCCGCCTTCCGGTACTCGACACCGGTGCACCGGTCGCCGGAAACCCGCAGACGGCCCACTCGCGCGTCGGTCACGATGTCGAGGTTCGGCCGTCCGGCGACCGGTCTGAGATAGGCGTCGGCCGCGCTCTGCCGCGCACCGTCGACGATGTTGCCATCACTCCAGCCGAATCCGGTTTCCAGGCCGCCGTTGATATCGGTCGCCCGCCGATGCCCCGATTCCACCGCGGCCTCGACACACGCCTCCACCAGCGGGTTGGCCACCGCCGCCGGTGCCACGGTCAGCGGCCCGTCCACACCCCGGACCGCCGGGTCGCGTCCCGGCGCCGTCTCGCTGCGCCGGAAGAACGGCAGCAGGTCGTCAAAACCCCATCCGGCCGCGCCGAAATCCGGCCACACGTCATAGCTGGAACGGTGCCCGCGCAGGAAGTTCAGCCCGTTGATGCTGGACGAACCGCCCAGGGCCCGGCCACGCGGCACGGGTATCACCGTTCCCGTGGCCGCCTGCACAACACTGGTGTCGGCCCAGTCGGCCACGCTTCCCAGCAGGGTCGGCCAGGCCGCCGGCACCGCCATCGCGTTGAGGGGTTCTTGGCCGCCCGCCTCCAGCAGCAGCACCCGGACGTTCGCGTTCTCGGACAGCCGTGACGCGAGCACACACCCGGCCGTCCCGCCTCCCACCACGATGTAGTCGTAGCTCGACGCAGTTGGTCCCACGGTGGGCCTCACAGATCTCAGGCACTTACCGGCACAGACCACCGTACGCCCGCGCCTGTCGCGCTTCGACCGGAAGAGGCGCGGAGGAGGCGCGGAAGCGACGCGGCCGGATCCGGCGGCGGCCGAGCGGGACCGTCCGCCGGATCGGCCCATGGCACGCTCCGGAAGCCGGCAACCCGCGCGACACCCGTGCCGCTTGCGACCGCCCGTCCCGCTCCGCCGGGAAAGCGCCGCCTCGTCAGACCGCGAGGGACGCGGGCCGCCGCGCGAAGAAGTTCACCGCGTCCGCCAGCGCCGCGCTGTCGTTGAGGACCTGGCCGGGCGCGCTTCCATTGCCGACCAGTGTCCCTCCCCAGTGCATGCCCAGGAACTCCGCGCTGTTGCGCAGTGTGCCGATGAGCGGGTCGGCCTTCGACCGGTCCTCGGAGGCGAGCGTGGTCACGGCCCACATCGTCTTGCCCGCCATCCGTGACCGGAAGTCGAGACCGGGCACACGCATCCAACTGGACCAGTGCTCCAGATAGAGCTTGGCGCTCGTCGAGACGCTGTACCAGTAGAGCGGCGAGGCGATCACCAGATCACTCGCGGCCAATGTGGCGTCGAGCAGCAGCCGTGCGTTGCCGTCGGGCTCCGGATACTGGCCGGTTCCGCTGTGCCGGAGGTCCTCGAACGGCGGCAGCGGCAGTTCGTTCAGCCGCAGCCACTCCTGGGCCACACCGTCGGGCAGTCCGTCGGCCGCGCGCCGGGCCAGTTCCTCGGTGTTCCCGCCTCCGCGCGAACTCGCCAGAAGGAAAAGGAACTTCCGCTCGGCGTCCTGCTCCGCTGCCCCCATGCTGTGCACACCTCTCGCTCGTCTCACACGTCGACCGGCCGACATACACAAGCCCGGGCCGCGTCCGGCTATTCCGCGGCGGGCCCGATCGTGTGCCGGACGGCCGGGCCCCGGTAGGGGCCGTGACCGGCCACGGTCGGAGCGGAACCCGGCCGGCACGGCTGTGACATACGCGATCCGCGGGACTCCCGGGCGTCCAGATCAGCCAAGTCGCAGCGCGGCACAGCCTCCGATGGCGAGGAGCACAATGGCCGCATGACGCCTCAGCGGGTAGCCCCGGAAGTGGTCGCGTTCTATTCGACCGCCATCGAGGAGGCCGACCGGCTCACCGGCTCGGCCGACGGCGTGCTGGAGATGATCCGTACGCGGGAACTCCTCCGGCGGTTTCTGCCAGCGGCTCCCGCGCGTGTCCTCGATGTCGGTGGCGGCCCCGGAACGCACGCCCGGTGGCTGGTCGAGGACGGATACACGGTCCATCTTGTCGACCCTGTCGAAAAACACATCGAGCAGGCGCGAACCGCCGGCTGCACCGTCGAACTGGGCGATGCGGGAGCGCTGAGCGCCGAGGACGATTCGTATGACGTCGTGCTGGTCCTCGGCCCGCTCTACCACCTGCTCAGCCGGAAGGAGCGTGACCAGGCCCTGGCCGAGGCGTACCGCGTCGTACGGCCCGGTGGCCTCGTAGCGGCGGCGGCGATCAACCGCTATTCGTCACTCTTCGAGCAGACCGCCTTCGCGCGTCTGCACACCGAACGGCTCCAAAGCGCCGTCGGAAGGATCCTCGCCACAAGCGTCCACGACGGGAGAAGAGGATTCACCACCGCCTACTTCCACCGCGCCGAGGAACTGGCCTCCGAGATGCGCGAGACGGGCTTCGGCGACACGACGGTGTACGGGATCGAGGGCCCTGCGTGGGGGATGCTGAAGGCCGCCGAGCAGCACACCGGCGAGTCCGTCGTCGGGTCGAGCCTGTTCGAGTCGGCGCTCGCCGCGGCGCGGATGGCGGAGCCGTATCCGGAGTTGCTGGCGGCCAGTTCGCATCTGCTGGCGGTGGGCCACCGGCCGGAAAGCGGCCTCCGGTAGCGGCACACCGCGACTGGCCGGCACGGTGTGACCTTCGCCGAGCGCATGGACCGTGAGTCGTGATCGCGGCCGGCCCGGCGCTTCCTCGACGCGCGTGTGGCGTGTACGCGCTCCTGTCCGGAGTACGTACACGCCACATGCCGGGCCGGGGTCAGCGGAGGCGGGCCACCTGGGGATCGTGGTCGCTCGCCTTGTCGGCGAACTCGGCGTTGATGTGGACGACGTCGTAGCCGGGCTTCTTGAGCGCCGGGCTGACGAGGATGTGGTCCAGGGTCTGCGAGTTGCCGTCGTAGACGTAGCTGTAGCGCTCGTTCTTCGGCAGCGTGCTCATCAGGTCGGTGAGGACCCTGCCCTTGGTGAGTGCGTCGACGGGCGGGGAGAACGGGAAGTCGTTCAGGTCACCGAGGACGACGACCTTGGCCTTCTTGTCCTTGGCGAGCAGGCCGGAGACAAAGGTGTTGACCTCCTTGGCCTGGGCCAGGCGCTGGACCTCCGAGCTGAGGGTCGGCGGCTGGAACCGGCCGTACAGCGGCTGGTCACCGCCCTTGGAGTTGAAGTGGTTGCCGATGACGAAGTACTGCTCGCCACGGAAGGTGAATTCGCCGACCAGCGGCTTGCGGCTGTTCTGCCAGGCGTCGGAGGTCGGGTTGATACGGCCCGGCGAGACGGACAGCGTGATGTCCTTGCCGTGCTTGCCCTTGCTGACGACCTCGACCGCGGTGGTGGCGTCGCCGCCCGCGTGGTCCACGAAGCCGACGCGCTTCGGGTTGAAGAGAAAGACGTTGCGGATGTTGCCGCCCGGTTCGCCGCCGTCGGTCTTGTCCTGCGGGTCGACGGAACGCCACTCGTACGAGGGACCGCCGGCGGCCTTGATGGCGGCGGTGAACTGCGCGAGCGTCTGGTCGGCGGTGACCGTACCGTCGTCCTTGGCGCCGTTGCTGTCCTGGATCTCCTCCAGGCTCACGATGTCCGGCGTCGCGAGGTTCTTGACGATGCCGACGGCCAGCCGGTCGAACTTGGACTGCGGGTCGGTCGGGTCGAGGTTCTCGACGTTGTACGTGGCCACGGAAAGCTCGTTGGACTTGGCCTTCTTGGTGACTTCCGGCTTGAGACCGCCGGACCTGACCGTGCCGATCGTGGTCGCCTGGAGGCTGTAGCCGCCGTAGTTGGCGTAGTCCAGCGGGCCGGAGGTCGAGCCGGTGAGTGTGTCACCGACGTTGGCGACGGGCGCGCCGCCGGTGAGTGAGGTGACCAGCAGACGGCCCGAGTTCACATCGGCGTAGGAGCCGTAGAGGGTGCCGCCGCGAGGGGTCGGGTTCTGCCGGGGCTTGGTGGTGACAAAGGTCTCGCCGTACTCGTTGGACGCGCCCACCACCCGGCTGTCGCCGACGCGCACCAGCATGCCCTCGCGGGACTCCAGCCAGTCCAGGGCGTACTTGCCGGTCCGCAGTGGCAGCGGCTCGATGGTGCCGCCGTCCGCGTCCGGAGCGTATGTCTCGGGGAGCGTCTTGGCGCCGATCAGCTCGGCGGCCGGGATCCGGTTGCCGGAGGACAGCACGATGGTCGTCGGGCCGGTCAGTTCGGTGACGGACTGTCCGCCGGCGCTCGCGCCGCCCGGGTAGTACTCGCTGACCTTGCCGGAGACCAGGACCGAGTCGCCGGCCCGTACCTGCGGCGTGGCCGAGCCGGTGAAGACGAAGACGCCCTCGCTGGTGGCCGGGTCCTTGTCGGGCTCGGAGTCCTGGAACCAGAAGCCGCGCGAGGAGCCGGTGGAGCGGACTCCGGTCACCACTCCGGGCACATTGGCGACCGTCGCGCCGGACTTCGGCGAGAGCCGCGTACTGCCCTGGATGTCGTGGATGCGCAGCTCGCCCGGGGTGGTGTCGGTGGGCGAAGGTGTGGGCGACGGCTCGTCGCCACCGCCGCCGGCGCTGTTACGCGGAGCCGGCGCGGTCGCGGCGAGGTCGGCGGAGTTGTCGTCCGTGTCGCCGAGTGCGGCGTTCCTGCTGACCGAGGTGGTGTTGCCGGCGCCGGTGGCGGGCGCGGTCTCCCGGACCACGGCGGTGCCGAAGCCGACCAGGTCCTTGATACCGGGGTCGGCCGCGCAGTCGGCGGCGGTGAGGCAGGTCAGCGGAGTCGTGGAGTGGACCAGTGCGACGGTGCCGCTGGTCGCCGACATCGGGATGGTGCCGGCGGCGTCCGGCGTGGGCAGTGCGGTGGTGCCGCCCGCGCCCTTGGACTCCTCGACGAGATAGCTGCCACCCGCCGGGATGGCGCCGCTGATCTCGGTGACCTGCCACTTGGAGCCGGAGGAGGGCGACCCGCTGAGGTACTGCACGGACCAGCCGGTGAGGTCGAACGCACCGTCGCCGGAGTTGCCGAGCTCGATGAAGTCGTTGGTGAGCGTGGCACCGGAGTTTCCGCCGCCGCCGTAGACCTCCGCGATGACCGCGTCCGGAGACGCGGCCTGAGCGTTGATCGGGAGCGCGAGAAGCGATCCGGCCAGGCCGACAGGGATCGTCAGGGCCAGGAACCTGGCCCGCCGGCCGCGCAGGGCCGAGGGTATCGATGGAGGCACGGTGAACTCTTTCTGTCGCGTGATATCTCGCGTGAATCTCTCGCGGGTTCCCTCGCGTGTCCTCGCGTGAATCATGTGGACGTGCCGTGCAGGAGAGGTGCGAGAGGGCCGGAAGTCGGCTCAAGATACGCGCGTAGATACCGCGCCAACAAGAGGCTTCCCCACTCAAGAGGCAAGTGTTTCCCCGCTGTTCGCCGGATTTAACCTGGTTGGCGGAAGAGAGTGCCGTCGAGCCGGACCGGAGGACCGCCGAGTGTCCTCGGCCTCCGCCATCCGGCCCGCGAGCAATGTCGCGTATCCCCAGGACGGACGCTGCTCGGTCGCACGGCCGGTGAACCAGGAGAAGTCCCAGCCCTCCACAGGAACGGCTGCGCCTTCGGCGACAAGATCCTCGAACCTGGGCATGCGGCGAGAATGGCAGACGCCGGAGACGCCCGCACCGGAATTCCGGCTCCGGACGGGGCCTACGGGACCGGTGACCACGGGTCGGTAGAGTGGGCGAGTCGTCATCACGCCCGTACGGTGAGAAGCCGGTGCAAAACCGGCGCAGGCCCACAGCTGTGAGCCGCCGTCACCGGCGGCGGACCGGACTGTTCCGTACGCGGTCGTGAGCGGCTCGTGCCATCGGAAACCGCCGGTGGCCGGCATCGTCGAGTTTTACGGGGCCGGAGTCTGGTGCCTGAGTGTGCCGGCGCCCGGCTCCCGCAGGAGAGGCACAGCCCGCCATGACCACCGTCCGCCGCTGCGCAGCGGCGCTCGCCGCATCCGCCGTGCTCTGCGTGGCTGTCGCTCCGGCCGCAGTCGCGGGAGGCGATGTGCCTCCCGCCGCCGCACCTTCCCGGTCCGCCTCCTCCACCCCGTCACCTTCGCCTGCCGCGCCGGAGGCCACCGCCACGCCGGAGGCCAGCGCCACGCCCGCGCCCGTCGTGATCCCGCCGGGGCTGTACGGCGAGACGGACCCGGCCTACGACGGCGTGTGGCGGCAATCGCTCGCGCTGCTCGGGCAGTTCACGGGCGGTGTGCGGCCCGCCGACCAGGCCGTGGCCTGGCTGAAGGGCCAGCAGTGCGCCAACGGCGCCTTTCCGGCGTACCGCGCCGATCCCGCCACGGCGTGCGACGCGCTGACGACGGTCGACTCCAATTCCACCGCTGCCGCCGTGCAGGCGCTCTCCACGCTCGGTGGTCAACGCGTGCCCATGGACAGGGCGATCGAGTGGCTGAGGTCCGTACAGAACCAGGACGGTGGCTGGGGCTACACTCCCGGCACTCCCAGCGACGCGAACTCGACCTCCCTCGTGACGGGCGCGTTGACGGTCGCGGGAGTACGGCCCAGCTCGATGAGGTCGGCCACGGGGAAGAACGCGTACGACGCACTGGTGAGTCTCTCGATCCCGTGCGACGCCGGGACACCGGGTGCGGCGGACGGTGAGGCGGCCGGCTCGGACGACGCCGGAGCCTTCGCGTATCAGCCGGACACGTCCGGCCGGTTGACCGCCAACGCGGACGCCACCGCGGCGGCCGTCCTCGCCGGCGTCGGCAAACGCATGGTGACCGGCCCGGTGGACACGGGCCCGGCGCCGTCCTGCGTGCCGATGAGGGACCTCGCGCCGGAACGGGCGGCGCGCAACGGCGCCGCCTATCTGGCGGCGGCGCTCGCGAAGACCGGACATCTCGACCAGCCGCCGATGCCCGGCGCGGCCGACAGCGCTCCGGTGCCCGATCCCGGGAACACCGCGGACGCGATCGTCGCTCTGATGGCCACCGGATACGGAAACCAGGCGACCGGCGCACTGGAGTGGCTGAAGGCGAACTCCGGCGCCTGGGCCCAGGAGAACGGGCCCGCCGCCTACGCCCAGTTGATCTTCGCCGCCCATGCGACGGGCACGGATCCGCGCAACTTCGGCGGTATCGATCTTGTGCAGCGGCTGAACGAGACCGGACCGGCCCCGAAGTCCGTGGCGTCCGCCAGTGCGTCGGCCGTCCACGCGAGCGGCGCGGGCTCCGGCAGTGGGCTCACTGTCCTGTGGCTCGCGGGAATCGCTCTGGTCATCTGTGTCGCGGCCGGCTTCCTGATCAGCGGTCGCGGGAAGACGCAGCACCGGTGATCCGCCATCGGCTCAGCGTCCCGCTGCCTCCGCTTGTCTGCCTTGTACTTGTCTCCGCCTGCCTCGCCCTCGTGCTCGGCGCCGGGACGGCTCGGGCGGCCGGCTACCGGTACTGGTCGTTCTGGGAGAGCGACGGCGGGAAGTGGACCTACGCCACCCAGGGCCCGGCGACGGCGCGGCCCGCCGACGGTGATGTCAACGGCTTTCGCTTCTCGCTGAGCGCGGACAACGGAGCGGCGGCCCAGCCTCGCAGAGCGCCCGGCTTCGACGCGGTCTGCGGCGACACACCGGCGAAGGACGGCGGCAAACGGATCGCGGTCGTCGTCGACCCGGGTACGTCCGCCGACGCGGCGGACGGCCGGACACCGCCCGCTCTGCGGGCGAAGTGCGCGCTGGTCGGCGAGGACGCGACCGCGGCGGAAGCCCTCGCGGCGGTCGCCAAGCCGCTCCGCTACAACAGCGACGCTCTGCTCTGCGCCATCGCCGGTTATCCGGAGTCGGGCTGCGGTGAGCAGGTGTCCGACGGAAAGGCGTCGTCGGCGCCCGCGCGGAAGCCTTCCGAGGCCGCGCGTCCCGGCGAGGGCGCCAGCACAGCGGGGAGCGCGGGAGCACAGGACGGCGGCGGGCCGTCCGTCGGTCTGCTCGCCGGAGGCGCTGCCGTGGTCCTGCTGGGCGCCGCCGGGTTCTGGCAGGCCCGCCGCCGGCGCCGATGAGCCGCCTCGCGCCGTACGCGACGAGCCGCACCGCAAGCCGCCGCACTCCGCTCCGCCGTGCGCTCTCCGCGCTGCGTCCGCCCGAGGCCGACCGTGGCAACGCCCTGCACGCGGGCGCGTGGTGGCTGTGGGCGCTCGGGCTGGCCGTCGCCGCGTCCCGCACGACCAATCCGCTGCTCCTCGGGCTGCTGGTCGGGGTCGCGGGCTATGTGGTGGCGGCCCGCCGTACCGACGCGCCGTGGGCCCGCTCGTACGGCGCCTTCGTCAGACTCGGCCTGGCCGTCATCGCCGTCCGGCTGCTGTTCTCGGTCCTCCTCGGCTCGCCGGTGCCCGGCGCGCACACCGTGCTGACCCTGCCCGAAGTGCCGCTGCCCGACTGGGTGCGGGGCATCCGCCTCGGCGGCCGGGTGACGGCCGAGCAACTGGTCTTCGCGCTCTACGACGGCGCGAAACTGGCCGCGCTGCTGAGCTGCGTCGGCGCGGCGAACGCGCTGGCCAATCCGGCGCGGCTGCTCAAGTCGCTGCCCGGCGCGCTGTACGAGGCGGGGGTCGCCGTCGTCGTGGCGATGACCTTCGCGCCGAACATGGTCGCCGACGTGGTGCGGCTGCGCACCGCCCGGAGGCTGCGCGGCAGACCGGCCGGCGGTGTCCGGGCGGTTCTCCAGATCGGACTGCCGGTCCTGGAAGGCGCGCTGGAACGGTCGGTCGCGGTCGCGGCCTCGATGGACGCCCGGGGATACGGCCGCACGGCCCACGTCCCGGCCGTCGTACGGCACACCACCACCGCGCTCACACTCGGCGGGCTGCTGGGCGTGTGCGCCGGTTCGTACGCGCTGCTCGCCGCGCGAGGCGCCGGATACGGACTGCCGCTGCTCGGTGCCGGCGCCGCCGCCGCGCTGGCGGGGCTTTGGCTCGGCGGACGGCGCTCCGTCCGTACCCGCTACCGCCCGGACCGCTGGGGATCGCGCGCCTGGCTGGTCGCCGGTTCCGGCGCGGCCGTGGCGGCGCTGATGATCCGGGCGGGCGCCGCCGATCCGGAGGCTCTGCACCCGGGCGTCGTCCCGCTGGTGGCGCCGGCGCTGCCGCTGTGGCCGGCGGCCGGCGCGCTGATCGGCCTGCTGCCGGCGTTCGTCGCGCCCGTACCGAAGCACGGGTCCGGGTCTCCGGCGAAGGATTCCCGGGCCACGGCCGCCGCGTGGAAGGAGACGACTCCGTGATCCGTTTCGAGCAGGTGTCGGTGGTGTACGGCGATGCCAGGACGGCCGCGATCAGCGGCGTCGATCTCACCGTGCCGGAAGGCGAACTGGTGCTGCTCGTCGGCCCGTCCGGAGTCGGCAAGTCGACCTTGCTCGGGACGGTGTCCGGCCTTGTCCCGCACTTCACGGGCGGCACGCTGCGCGGTCGTGTCACCGTCGGCGGCCGCGACACCCGCACGCACAAACCGCGTGAACTCGCCGATCTCGTCGGCACGGTGGGCCAGGATCCGCTGGCGCATTTCGTGACCGACACCGTGGAGGACGAGCTGGCGTACGGCATGGAGTCGCTGGGACTCGCTCCCGATGTGATGCGGCGCAGGGTCGAGGAGACGCTCGATCTGCTGGGCCTGGCCGAGCTGCGCGACCGGCCGATCGCCACGCTCTCCGGCGGCCAGCGGCAGCGGGTCGCGATCGGTTCCGTACTGACGCCGCATCCCGCGGTGCTGGTGCTCGACGAACCGACCTCGGCGCTGGATCCGGCGGCGGCCGAGGAGGTGCTCGCGGTACTGCAACGGCTGGTGCACGACCTCGGGACCACCGTCCTGCTGGCGGAGCACCGGCTTGAGCGGGTGGTGCAGTACGCGGACCAGGTCATCCTGCTGCCGGGCCCCGGTCAGACACCGGTCGTCGGCGACCCGGAGCGGATCATGGCGGTGTCGCCGGTGTATCCGCCGGTGGTGGCGCTGGGCCGGCTCGCCGGCTGGAAGCCTCTGCCACTGTCCGTGCGGGACGCGCGGCGCGGCGCGGCGGGTCTGAGACAGCGGCTGGCCGGGACGGAACCCGCGCCGATCGCGGCCGGGCCGACCGGACCACCGCCGGTGGCGGTCGCGAAGAGCGCGGACACGGGCCCGGGTACGGGTACGGAACGGAACCGGCGGGCCGCGCGTGGCGCGTTCGCCGCGTTTCTGCGCCGCCGCGCGGTGCCGGAGCGTATTCCTCCTGAGGAGACCGACGCGGCCGCGGTCGGCGAAACCTCGGCCGTCGCCGCGGAGCGCGCCGAACCGCTCGCCGTCGTCAGGGATCTCGCCGTACGGCGCGAGCGGACCGAGGCGCTGCGCCGGGTCTCGCTCACGATCACGCCCGGCGAGACCGTCGCGCTGATGGGACGTAACGGCGCGGGCAAGTCCACGCTGCTCAACACCTTGGTGGGCATGGTCGAACCGGCCTCCGGCTCGGTCCTGGTCGGCGGCCGCACTCCGCACCGGACACAGCCGCGCGAGCTGATACGCGAGGTCGGTCTCGTACCGCAGGAGCCGCGCGATCTGCTGTACGCCGACACGGTCGCGGCCGAGTGCGCGGCGGCGGACGGCGACGCGGACGCGCCGCCCGGCACCTGCCACAGGCTCGTCGGCGAGCTGCTGCCGGATGTGCCGGACACGACACATCCACGCGATCTGTCCGAGGGACAGCGGCTGGTGCTGGCTCTCGCCGTCGTACTGACCGGCCGGCCGCCGCTGCTGCTTCTGGACGAGCCGACACGCGGCCTGGACTACGCGGCGAAGGCGCGTCTTGTCGGTGTGCTGCGGGCGCTGGCGGCCGAGGGCCACGCGATCGTCCTGGCGACGCACGATGTCGAACTGGCCGCGGAGCTGGCACACCGAGTGGTGATCCTGGCCGACGGCGAGATCGTGGCGGACGGCCCGACGCCTCACGTGGTGGTCTCGTCTCCGGCCTTCGCACCGCAGGTGGCGAAGATCCTGGCACCTCAGGAATGGCTGACGGTGACTCAGGTACGAGCGGCGCTGGCGTCCGGGACCGAAGGAATACGGAGCGACGGCGCACCGGAGAGCCGGAAAGAGCGCGGCCCGGCGGCCGGTGGTCCCGGATGACCGCCTGCGGTAAGGAGATCACCGGCGGTCCGGAGGACGCGTCCGCCGGACTCGCGCGGGCGCGCGCCGTGCGGCTCGGGCCGCGCTCCGTCGTCGCTCTCGCTCTGATCAGCGCGATCGGCGTGGTCGCCTTCGGCTGGCCGCTGCTGGCCGACTCCGCGTCCGGACTCGCGCACTCGCGGGACGCGCCGTGGCTCTTCGCCGTGCTGCTCCCGCTGCTTGTGGCCGTTGTCGTCGCGACGATCGCCGACTCCGGGCTCGATGCCAAGGCGGTCGCGATGCTGGGAGTGCTGGCCGCCGTCGGAGCGGCGCTGCGCCCGCTGGGAGCGGGCACGGCGGGGCTGGAGCCGATGTTCTTTCTGATGGTGCTGAGCGGCCGGGTGCTCGGTCCGGGATTCGGTTTTGTGCTCGGCTCGGTCACGATGTTCGCGTCCGCGCTGCTGACCGGCGGTGTCGGTCCATGGATGCCGTTCCAGATGCTGGCGATGGGCTGGTTCACGATGGGCGCGGGACTGCTGCCGGGTCCGGACCGGCTGCGCGGCCGGGTTGAGCTGCTGATGCTCGCGCTGTACGGCGCCTGCGCGGCGTTCGCGTACGGCACCGTCATGAATCTGCAGGGCTGGACGTATATCGGCGGGCTCTCGTCCGGCGTCTCCTTCCGGCCCGGCGATCCGGTCCACGAGAACCTGGTCCGCTTCCTCGCGTACTGCGCGGCGACCTCGTTCGGCTGGGACCTGGGACGGGCCGTGCTCACGGTCGTACTGACTCTCACCATCGGTGCCACGCTGCTCAAGGCGCTGCGCCGGGCCACGCGCCGGGCCGCGTTCGAGGCGGCGGCCACGTTCGAGGGCCCGCCGGGCGACCGGGAAAGCTGAGCGGCGGCCGGACGGCGCCGCGCGCGCTATCCGGACTCGCCCGCCACTCCTCCGGCCGGGACGGCCGGACCGCCTTCGCCGTCCGCCCGACCGCCCTTCGGGAACGGATCGGACTTCACGCGCGGCGGCGGCAGCAGCTTGCGCGGGCCCGCGAGTACATACGTCAGCGCGAAGCCCGTGCCGACCACCGTCGCGCCGCCCACCGCGTCCAGCACCCAGTGATTGGCCGTGGCGACGATCGCGCTCACCGTGAAGAGCGGGTGCAGCAGACCGAGCAGTTTCATCCACGGCTTCGGTGCCAGGACCAGGATCACCACACCGCACCAGAGCGACCATCCGAAGTGCAGTGAGGGCATCGCCGCGTACTGGTTGGTGACCGCCGTCATCGCGCCGTAGTCCGGGTTGGCGAGGTCCTGCGGGCCGTGCACGGTGTCGATGAAGTCGAGGCCCGGCATCAGCCGTGGCGGAGCGAGCGGATAGAACCAGAAGCCGATCAGCGCGAGGACCGTGGCGAAGCCGAGCGAGGAGCGCGCCCAGCGGTAGTCGGCGGGACGGCGTACGTACAGCACACCGAGGATCGACAGCGGCACCACGAAGTGGAAGGACGTGTAGTAGAAGTTGAAGAAGTCCTCGGCCCACTTCGCGTTCACGACCGCGTGGTTGGCCCAGCGCTCTATGTCGATGCCGAGCGCACGCTCCACGGAGATGACCTGACGGCCGTGTTCCTCGGCGGCCTCGCGGCCGCCCGTCGCGGCGAGCCGGATATGGGAGTAGACCGAGTATCCGACGCGTATGACAAGCAGTTCGAGCAGCAGATTGGGACGGCTGAGCTGCCGCCGCCAGAACGGCGCCAGTGGGACGGCGCTCCAGCGCGCGGGCACGGGCCGCGCGTAGGCGGTCGGGACCGGTCTGTCGAAGTACGGCGAGGCACGCGGCAGGAACGGCACCACGCAGGCCGCCGCCAGCGCGGCTATCAGCGGCACGTTCTCCCGCAGAGGATGGAGCGCCGTCATGTTCGGCAGCAGCATCCTTCCCGGCAGCGTCATCGCCAGCACCACGACGGCCGGCCACACCAGCCGGTCCCTGGCCCGGACACCGACCCGGCCGACGAGCGCCAGCAGCACCCAGAGAAGCTGGTGCTGCCAGGCCGTCGGTGAGACCGCGACCGCGACGCAGCCGGTCAGCGCGACGGCGAGCAGAAGCTGTCCGTCCTCGGCGTAGCGGACCGCGCGCCGCAGGCCGACGACGACCACCGTGATCGCCAGAACGCCGAAGAGCACGATCTCCAGAGGCCCTTCCAGGCCGATCCTGAGCAGCGCTCCGTGCAGGGACTGGTTGGCGAGGCTGTCCGCGCGCTCGCCGAGACCCGCGCCCGCCACATGGTGCACCCAGTACGTCCAGGAGTCCGCGGGCATGGCGGCCCAGGCCAGTGCCGTGCAGGCGGCGAAGGTCCCGGCCACGCTCACGGCGGCCTTTCTGCGGCCGGTCAGCCAGAGGAGCGGCGCGAAGAGAAGAACGGCGGGCTGGAGGGCCGCGCCGACGCCGATCAGAAGGCCGGAGCTCCGTTCGCCACGTATGACAAAGCAGCCGAGCAGCACCAGCAGGACGGGAATGATGCTGGTCTGGCCGAGATAGAAGCTGTTGCGTACCGGCAGGGACAGCATGAGCAGACTGATCGCGACCGGCGCCGCCAGCAGTCCGGTCCGGCGCGATATACGACCCGGCAGCGCGCGGGCCGACACCAGGCCGAGAGCCACCACAAGCAGCAGCGTCCCGAAGGTCCACGCGATGCCGAGGCTCCGCTCCGCCGAGCGTGCGAGCGGTTTGAGGACCAGTCCGGCGAACGGCGTACCGGTGAACAGCCCGGTGTCGTACAGCGAACCCGTCACATGCAGGACGCCGTTGTCGCCGATCCAGGTCTCCAGATCGGTGAGCCGTTCTCCGGGCGGCTGCCGGAGCACCGCCGCTGTCTGTCTGACCGCCAGCACCGCGGCGACGAGCCAGAGAACCGCGCGGGCTCTGCCGAACCCGCCTCCCGCGGTACCCGCCGCCGCACCGCCGTGCACGCTGTGCTCCGCATTCACCACGCCGCGCCGACCCTCCGTCCGAAACCGCCGTCCTTGGGGCATAGAGCCTCGCACTGCCCCTTCGGGAAGACTCAGGCAACCCCCTCTTCGCCTGACCGTCATCCGCGTTTTGTCTCAATGCCCATGACATCCGGCGGAAACGGGCTCCCGGACCGGCTCATTTCCATGTCCCGGACGCGCTTCTCCGTCACAGCGGGCCGACTAGGATATGTTCCCAGCGGGAACTAACTCTGCCGTCCACGAGAGGCCCTCATGTCCCAGGAGCAGTGGAACGCTGTCGACAGCTATTTCACCGATCAGCTCGTCCCGGCCGACGATGTGCTCTCGGCGGCGCTCGCCGCCAGTGACGCGGCCGGTCTGCCCGCCATCAATGTCGCTCCGAACCAAGGCAAGCTGCTGCATCTGCTGGCCCGTATCCAAGGCGCTCGTACGATCCTGGAGATCGGCACACTCGGCGGCTACAGCACCATCTGGCTGGGCCGCGCGCTGCCCGACGACGGCAGGCTCGTCTCGCTGGAGTACAACCCCGTGCACGCGGACGTGGCCCGCGCCAATCTGGCACGCGCCGGACTCGACAAGGTCGTCGAGGTCAGGACGGGGCCCGCGCTGGAGACGCTCGCCGATCTCGTCGCGGCCGGGACGGGCCCATTCGATCTCGTCTTCATCGACGCCGACAAGCCCAACAACCCGCATTATCTGGAGTGGGCGCTGAAGCTCACGCGTCCGGGCAGCGTCATCATCGGCGACAACGTCGTACGGAACGGCGCGGTTGCCGACGCGGACAGCACCGATCCTTCGGTGCGGGGCACCCGGCGCCTGATCGAGCTGATGGCCGGCGATCCGCGGCTGTCCGCGACCGCGATCCAGACGGTGGGCAGCAAGGGATACGACGGTTTCGCGCTGGCCCGCGTCAACTGACCGCTTCGCGGCGCGCGTACGGAGGCGGCGGGCCGTCCCTTGCCCACCGCCTCCTGGTCCGACGCGACTCCGGTCAGATGCGGAGCAGGCGTTCCGTCACCTCGCGGTAGCTCCGCAGCGCGAGCCGCAGATCCTCCGTGTCGGAGCCGTCCGCCGTACGGTTCTTGTCGCTCTTGGCGTCTCCGTCCCAGCTCGCGCGCAGCGAACGGGGCCGCTCGGCAAGCGCGTTCGTCAGCCGCTCGGCGGCCTCCTCCAGCACACCGGCCGCCTCCTCGACGGAGCGCCGCGGCCCGTCGACAAAGGTGTTGAGGGCCTCCTGGAGACGCTGGGCCAGCTTGTCGCTCTCGTCCTGCGGGAACAACTGCCCGCTGGTGTGGTCCGTACCGCGCCCGGGACTCTTGCCGCCGGTCCGGCCGTCCGTCCGGCTCTCCGTACGGCCCGACGCTCCGCCGGCGGTCGTGGCCGTGGTCCCGTCCGGAGTCGTGTCCGGAGCGTGCGACGGCTTGGCCGGTCCGCGCGTCTCGTCGGCCCGACGGCTGTGGAGAGGCCTGACGGTCTCCGCGCTCTCGGGAGGACGCACGGGCCTGACGGCCGCCATCCGGTTGTCGACGGGACCGGCCTGGTCACGGGTCCCGGCGGGTCCGGCCTGCTCGCGGGTCTCACGGCTCCCGGGCACCTCACGGGCCTCGCGGCTCGCGGCGGAACGCTCGCGCGCCTTTCCGTCCCGGTCGGTCCGGTCAGTCCGGTCAGTCCGGTCAGTCCGGTCAGTCCGGTCAGTCCGGTCGGCCACGGGTATCTCCTGGTTCTTCCGCTCATTCTCCGCGTCGTATGTCATCACGCACCACTCCCTTTGGGCCGCAGTGAGAAGTTCCGGTTCCGGCCGGCGTTCCCGGGGCGGCTCCTGCCGCTCTCCTCCGGGCGGGCGAGGATCAGTCGCTCAAAGAGCTCGCGCGCGCCGACCATCGCCTCACGCAGCTCCTCCGTGCTCGCACCGCGGCCGTCTTCCGAGGCCACCTGATGCACCCTGCGGTAGCCGTCCACCTGATGCGCGTGGTGGACGGAGAGGGCGTCGAGCTGTTCGTCGTACCGCGCACCGTCGGGATAGCCGCGCTCTTCCGCCAGCCGCGCGACCAGCCGGTCGGCTTCCGCGACCGCTTCCCGCGGCGCGTCGACAAAACGCTCCTGGAGTCCGGCCCAGCGGGCCACGTACTGTTCGCGCTGCTCCGCGGTGAGAGGCTCCGGCCGCAGGTCGCCATGGCGCTGGACCCGATCGGTCAGCTCTCGCTCGGCGGCCTTGCTGTCACCGTCATGGCGGGCGACAACACGGTCGTACTCCGGGCCGAACCGGCGCTTCAGTCCGCTTCGCCCGCTTGCCCTGCCGGGCCCGAGATACAGGACCGCGGCCACAATGATCACAAACACCACGATCAGAGCGACGACGATCAGGACTGTGGACATGGTTGCCTTCCTGGTTCTCGGCTCGTCTCGGCTCGTACTCGTTTCGGTACTGCTCGCAACGGGTCGTTCACCGTCACGGGTTGCCCGGAATCCGGTGGCCAAACGGTCCGGTGCCGAGGTACAGAGATGACCATGAACTGGTCCGTCCGACCCGAGTCCTTCGACACCTCAGACGCCCGCCGGCTGCGCCGCGCCTACTACGCCGAGGTGGCGAGCCGCTATTGGAGACGCGCGGCGACGACGGCCGAGATCGACCGGGGGCTCGCCGATGATCCGCCCGATCACCTCGTCCCGCCCACGGGCGAGTTCGTCGTCGGACGGTACGAAGTCGTCGGACGGTACGGATGCGAGGCCGCCTCCTGCGGCGGGCTGCGGCTGCTGGACGCGGACACGGCGGAGCTGACGCGGGTGTATGTGAGTCCCGCCGTACGCGGCACCGGGGGCGGCGGGGCTCTGCTGGCCGCTCTGGAGGAAGCCGCGCTGCGGCTGGGAGCCGGCCGGCTCGTCCTTGACACCCGGCTCGATCTGGTCGAGGCGCGGGGGCTGTACGCCAAGCACGGCTTCCGGGAGATCCCGGCGTACGGCGAGAAAGGCCCGTACAGCGAGATCTGGTACGGCAAGCGGCTCACGGCGCGCGCTGCCGGACAGGACTCCGGCAGCGCGTGTACGGCGGCCCGGAGCCCGTCGAATGACCTCCGGCCGAAGACCACCCGACAGGCTCTCAGGCCGCGTGATCCCTCGGCGGCTCGGGTGCGTGCGGGCGTTCGCCGTCGGAGCCGCACAGCTCGCTGTTCAACTCCCGTACCAGCCGCACCAGATCGGTGGGCCGGTCGGGCCCCCACCAGTCACCCAGCAGTTCGGTGAGCGACTCCTCGCGCGCCTGTGACAGCGCGTCCGCCGTCCGCGCCCCGCGGTCGGTGAGCGTCAGCTCCAGGCCCTCGCGATGGGCCAGCCCCCGCTCCTCCACCTGCCGCGACGCGTCGGTGAGGGACTTGAGCGGTACGGGAATGGTGTCCGCGAGCAGACCGGGCCTGACGGAGCCCTGGCGTCTGATGCGCAGCAGCAGCCAACTGGCCGCCGGAAGCAGGTCGTAGCCGGCTTTCGCGGTGATCGTCTCGTAGATCCGGTGGCGGCCCTCACGCGTGCCGAGGACCGACAGGGCGCGGGCCACCTCGTCACGGGAGGAGCGCTCGACCGGGTTGGACGCCAGGGTCTCGGTGATCTCCGGCGCGGTCACCGAGCCCCGCAGCTTGTCCTCCCTGATGTACCAGGCGACGACGAAGGCGAGGAGCACGACCGGCACGGCGTACAGGAAGACATCGGTGATGGAGGTCGCGTACGCGTTCAGTACGGCGGGCCGCAGCTCGGCCGGCAGCCGTTCGACGGCTCTCGGGTCGGCGGCCAGTTGGCTCGGGCCCATGTCGGGCGGGAGCCGCCGGCCGGCCAGGGCGTCGCCGAGCTTGCCGATGAGGAGATTGGTGAAGACCGTACCGAACACGGCGACGCCGAAGGACGCTCCGATGGAGCGGAAGAAGGTCGCGCCCGCGGTGGCGACGCCCAGGTCCTGGTAGCTGACGGCGTTCTGGACGACGACCACGAGCACCTGCATGACCAGTCCGAGGCCCGCGCCGAAGACGAAGAAGTAGACGCTCATCATCCAGGCGCCGCTGGCCGGAGTGAGCTGATGGAGCAGCAGGAGTCCGACGGCGGTCACGGCGGTACCGAGGATGGGAAACGCTTTCCAGCGGCCGGTACGGCTGACTATCTGCCCGGACAAGGTGGAGGTGATCAGCAGGCCGAGCACCATGGGCAGCAGGCGCACGCCGGAGAGTGTGGGTGTCACTCCCTGCACCACCTGGAGGAATGTCGGCAGATAGGTCATCGCGCCGAACATGGCGAAGCCCACGATGAAGCTGATGAGCGCGACCAGTGTGAAGGTCCTGACCCGGAAGAGCCGCAGTGGCAGCACGGGTTCGGCCGCGCGTCGCTCGACCCGGATGAAGACGGCGAGCAGGACGAGTCCGAGGATGGTGAGACCGATGACCTGGACCGAGCCCCAGGCCCAGGTGGTACCGCCGAGCGAGGCGACCAGCACCAGACAGGTGGCGACGGCCGCGATCAGGAAGGTGCCGAGATAGTCGATGGTGTGTTTGGCCGAGCGCGCCGGTATGCGCAGCGCGGCGGCGATGACGAGCAGAGCGACGGCACCGATCGGCAGATTGACGTAGAAGACCCAGCGCCAGCTCAGTTGCTGGGTGAAGAATCCGCCGAGCAGTGGGCCGAGGACGCTGGTCGTACCGAAGACGGCGCCGAACAGGCCCTGGTACTTGCCGCGTTCACGCGGCGCGACGATATCGCCGACGATCGCCATGGCCAGGACTATCAGGCCGCCGCCGCCCAGCCCCTGGAGCGCGCGGAAGCCGATGAGCTGGGCCATGTTCTGGGATATGCCGCAGAGTGCGGAGCCGGCGAGGAAGATCACGACGGCGGTCTGGAAGAGCCTCTTGCGGCCGTACAGGTCACCGAGCTTGCCCCAGAGCGGGGTGGCGGCGGTCGAGGCCAGCAGATACGCGGTGACGACCCAGGAAAGATGCTCCAGGCCGCCGAGATCGCTGACGATGGTCGGCAATGCGGTGGACACGATGGTCTGGTCGAGCGAAGCGAGTAGCAAACCCATCAGCAGTGCGCTGATGGCGAGCATCACGGTGCGCGGTGTCTGGCCCTCGCCGGGGGCCGGACTCACAGCCGGGATGCGCACTTCCTGAGCCATGGGACATCTCCTCGGGGTCTGCGAATCTCCATCCTGTCCGCTCTGTCCCGTTATGGCCTGCCGAACATCCTTGTGGACCACGGGCGTGCGTACGCCGTTCGGAAAGGGCCTGCATAATCGCTGGCAGTTCAAGGGGAGGGGACCCACGTTGACCGGACAGCTCTGTCCTGAGTGCGAAACGCCGCGTGCCACCGAAGGCAGACCCGGCTGCGACTGCGCCGACCGCGCGACACAGGCCGTACAGGCCGGGCGCTCCGCGGAGATCGCGGCGGCGGAGGACTTCGATCCGCTGCGCCTGCGTCCGTATGTGACGCTCGGCGCCGGGGACGGGCAGGCGCCGACGGCGTTCCGTACGGCGGGTCCGCTGCCGCCTCTCGCGACGGAGAGCGGCCCCGTCGGGCCACCGGCCGTGGAGCCGCTTCCGGCGGCGCCGCCACCGTCACCGTCCCGCCGTAAGCCGTTCAAGGCGGTGGTCATCGGCGCGGCGGCCATTGCGGTGATCGGGACCGCGGTGATCGTCGCGGGACTGTTCCCGGGCGACCGGCAGGAGCGGGCGCTGCCGGACGAGACGCTCCCGCCGCTGCCTTCGTCGAACCTCGTGGAGCCGGACGCGTCGACGCCGTCGGTCACCGCGTCGGCGTCACACTCCGCGCCGGCGACGGTCTCCTCACAACCGGCTCCGCCACCGGCGCCGACGGCGAGCGCGCCGCGCTCGACCGCGCCGCGGGCGCCGTCGGCCCCGGCCTCCGCCAAGCCTCCGACCCAGCCTCCGCCGCAGCCGGTCCAGCCGCCCGCGGGCGGCTCACTGAGCCCCGGTGACTCCGGCCCTGAGGTCGTCGAGCTGCAGAACCGGCTGGAGGAGATCTGGCTGTATCGCGGGCCTTCGAACGGCGAGTACGACCAGCGCGTGGAAGGCGCCGTGCGCGTCTACCAGTCGTACAAGCACATCGAGGGAGATCCTGAAGGCGTCTACGGTCCAAACACCCGGCGCGCCCTGGAGGCAGAAACCAGGGGCCGGGGTCGCGGACACTGAGCTCTTTTGTACAATGACGAAACAAAGTGGCTTCGCCCGTACTCCCTGACCGGCGGGCGGAGCCGCTTGTCTCCGCTCACGCCCTCTGGAGTCCGCCGATGCCGGCCACCGCTTCGCCCACGACGTCCGTCCTGACCGCCCGGGGCCTGCTCCTCGACATGGACGGCACCCTCGTCAACTCCGACGCCTCGGTCGAGCGCGTCTGGCGCGGCTGGGCGGTGGACCACGATCTGGACCCGGACGAGGTCATGAAGGTCGTCCACGGCCGCCAGGGCTACGCCACGATGGCCGTACTGCTCCCGGAACGGCCCATGGAGCTCAACTACGCGGACAACCGCCTGATGCTCGCCCGGGAGACGGCCGACACGGACGGCGTCGTCCCGATCCCCGGCGCGCCGGCGTTCATGGCGGCCATCGCCGCGCTCCCGCACGCGCTGGTCACCTCGGCGGACGTACCTCTGGCGGACGCCCGCATGGCGGCGGCGGACCTCCCGATGCCGAAGATCCGCGTCACGGCCGAAAGCGTCACGGCCAGCAAGCCCCACCCGGAGGGCTTCCTCAAGGGCGCGGAGGCCCTGAGCCTCGCGCCTGCGGACTGCGTGGCCTTCGAGGACTCCGAGGCGGGCATCACGGCGGCCCGGGCGGCCGGCATGCGCGTGGTGGGCGTGGGCCCGCGAGCCAAGGCGATGTCTCCGGACGCCCATGTCGAGGACCTGACACAGCTCCGGGTGGAACCGACGGCGGAGGGCGGCATCCGCCTCTATGTGACGGCCTGACCGGCAGCGGCGAGGCCGGCCATCACCTCACCGCACGCCTCTTTGAGGAACTGTCAGTCGGGCAAGTCACCGTTGCCGCCCAGGTTCGCCACCATGCGACGCAGGACGTTGATCGTCGTCACGAAGTCGGCTGTGTCGATGCCTTCATGCGTCTGCTCGTGGATACGCCAGTTGCGCTCCCTGGCCCGGAGGCGGCCGGCCTCTCCGGCCTCGGTCAAGGTCATCAGTCCCGCCTTCTCCGTGACCCAGCCGCGAGCGAGCAGATCCTCGAAGACACCGTCGAAGTCGATGCCGAGGTCGTCGTACGAGGTCAGCCGCTCCGTCAGCGTCGCACGGCTCCAGACGCCCGGCTGCCCGGCGACATGGTTGAGCGTCCACCAGTGCGGCTGAGTGAGATCCTCCGCCGCGAGCTGTTCGCGAAGAGCTCCCACCACTCGGCGGTATGCCTCACCGCTCCACGCACCAATGGGCTGAGCGGCCAGTTCCTCCCGCGAGTACTCCTTGATTGCCATGCCAACGCGCCCCCTTCGAGCGATCACCGGACATGACGACGGTAGGACCTCAAGCTCGATTGAGGTCAAGACGCGTCGCGCGCGCCGTCGCACGCCGGTCCACCAAGGATCGCGCCGGTCCACCGGGCGTTGACGCCGATCCGCCAGGGATGGATTACGCAACGGCCTTCAGGCGCGGGTCGTGTGCCGGTCGAGCAGCGAGCGCAGATGCTCCATCTCGGCCGGAGTCGCCACCGCGCGTTTGGGCAGCACGGTGAATTCGAACCCATGCTTGTCGGGACTCAACAGCACGAAGACGTCAGGGCCTTCGGCGAGACGTGGCCGCGTTGTCCAGTCCATGGCCGTGGAGGAGTGATCCGTTGTGATGTGCAGACCAGCGGCTGCGACCACAGTGCGCAACTCTCCCTGCCTCTCCGCCAGTTTCTGAAAAGCCCTGGCCTGGAGCCGGGGCATCAGCGGAACGGCGACCAGAGCGAACAGGGCCGGCACGAGGAGAGGCACCGGAATGTCACTGACGCCACCTCCGGTGATGACGGCCATCACCGCACAGAAGGCGATGAAAGGCAGACCGATGGCGAAGATCTTTCGCTGCCGGCGCGCCATCGGACTCGCCCGGCGCCGCGCTCGCAGCGCGGCGGCGAAGTCCCGCGCGGTCGGCCGGTAGATCAGCTCCACCGTCTGTTCCATGCTCGGCCCCTCGGCCATGGCCCCTCCCCAGGTTGATGATCCCGGGGATCGTAACCATCACCACGGCCGGTGCGCCGCGCGGCAGGTCACCGACCGGACGCGACGTCAGGACATCAACCGCCGCCGCGCGCCCCGCCGCGCGCGGCAACTCTGCGCTCAATCACCCCAATTGCCCCTGCGCCAGGCGCGAGATCGCCACCTTTGGCCTCTTGATGTGACGTGCTCATGTCGTCACGCTGTTACCTGACACCCACTCCGCGGCAACCCACCGCCGACACGATGGCGGCCGGGCCACGACCCGCACGGCCGGGCCCGCAGCCTCGCACGGTCAGGTCAGGTTCCCCCCATCCCAAGGGAGTTCGCATGTCCGGTATCTACGCGCGTCGAGTGCCCCGTATAGCCGTCCTCGCCGCATCGGCCGCCCTCGCCACCGCGACCACGCTGCTCACCGCTCCCACCGCTCAGGCCGCTCTGCCGACGCCGGTCAGCGCCGCCACCGCCCGCACCTACCTCGGCCAGCTCACCGTCAAGGCGGAAGGTTCCTCCAGCGGCTACAGCCGTGACGCGTTCCCGCACTGGATCACGCAGTCCGGCTCCTGCGACACGCGAGAGGTCGTCCTCAAGCGCGACGGCTCGAACGTCCAGCAGAGCTCAAGCTGCTCGGCCACGAGCGGAAGCTGGTACTCCGAGTACGACGGCGCGACCTGGACCGCCGCGTCCGACGTGGACATCGACCACATGGTGCCGCTCGCCGAAGCCTGGACCTCGGGCGCCAGCGGCTGGACCACCGCGCAGCGGCAGTCCTTCGCCAACGACCTGACGCGTCCGCAGCTCATCGCCGTCACGGACAATGTGAACCAGTCGAAGAGCGACCGGGACCCCGCGGAGTGGCTGCCGCCGCGCACCGCGTACCGCTGCACCTACGTCCGCGCCTGGGTGCAGGTGAAGAAGTACTACAACCTGAGCGTCGACTCCGCCGAGAAGAGCGCGCTCCAGAGCGTCCTCAACGGCTGCTGACCTGCGGTTCCTGGACCGGGACGCTCATCACACCGGACCGCCCTCCCCGCGCCCTCCGTCGTTCCGTACCGTACGGGGCGACGGAGGAGGGCATCTATGACCGGGCTGCGCCTGGGACCACTGCTGAGGTACGTCGACTGGGACGGCGGCGGCACAGCGACCGTTTGGATCGAGGCCGACCGCCCCTGCACGGCGGAGGTCCGCTGCGAGGACGGCGCCTACGGCACGACGCGTACCTTCCAGATCTCCGGCCACCACTACGCGCTGATCACGGTGACCGGGCTGACGCCGGGCACCGCGACTCCGTACGAGGTACTGCTCGACGACCGCCGCGTCTGGCCGCCCGAGGACTCTCCCTTCCCGCCGAGCACGATCCGCACGCCCGACGCCTCCTCGCCCGGAACCGAGCTGCGCGTCTCCTTCGGCTCCTGCCGCTGGGCCTCGCCGCCGCACGGCGAGCCGGACCCGGTCGGACCCGACGCGCTCGACACCCTCGCCACCCGCATTTCCGCCGACCCGGACGCCGTACGCCCGGACGTACTGCTGCTCCTCGGTGACCAGGTGTACGCGGACGAGACCTCGAAGAAGACACAGCACTGGCTGGCCCAGCGCCGCGATCTGAGCGAGCCGCCGGGCGAGGAGGTCGCGGACTACCAGGAGTACACCCATCTCTACGACGAGTCCTGGGGCGATCCTCAGGTGCGCTGGCTGCTCTCCACCGTCCCCAGCTCGATGATCTTCGACGACCATGATCTGGTCGACGACTGGAACACCAGCGCCGCCTGGGTGGCCGACATGCGCGTGAAGCCCTGGTGGCAGGAGCGCGTGCTCAGCGGGCTGATGTCGTACTGGGTCTATCAGCATCTCGGCAATCTCTCTCCCGCGGAACTGGCGACGGACGAGCTGTACGCGGCGATACGCGCCGACCCCGACGGCACCGACCTGCTGCGGCGTTTCGCCTCCGAGGCCGACCGCGATCCGGCGTGCGCGCGCTGGAGCTACCGGCGCGACTTCGGCCGCACGCGGCTGCTGATGGTCGACTCCCGGGCCGCGCGAGTGCTGGAGGAGCAGCACCGCGCGATGCTCGACGACGGTGAGGCGCTGTGGGTGCGCGAGCAGGCGCTGGACGGGCGCGGCTCGTACGACCATCTCCTCGTCGGTACCTCACTGCCCTGGCTGCTGCCACCGCTCATCCATGACGTGGAGTCCTGGGACTCCGCGCTCAGCCGCGGCGAACGCGGCGCGCGCTGGGCGCGCTTCGGTGAATGGCTGCGCAGGGCCGCCGACTTGGAGCACTGGGCGGCCTTCCCCGACTCCTTCGAGAAGCTGGCGGCGCTGATCTCGGAGGCCGGCAGCGGGCCCGAGGCACCGGCCACGGTGTGTGTACTGTCGGGCGATGTGCACCACGCGTATGTCGCCGAGCCCTCGTGGCGGGCGGGCGACCCGGACGCGCGCGTCCTCCAGCTCACCTGTTCGCCGGTGCACAACTCCATCCCGGCCTCGATGAGGTTCGGATTCCGCTTCGGCTGGAGCCGGTTGAGCCGGTATCTGGGCAAGGCCCTGGCACGGCACGGGCGGGTGCCCGATCCGTCGGTCAACTGGCGCAAGACGGGCGGACCCTGGTTCGGAAATCAGCTCATGACCCTGACGATGCGCGGCCGTTCGGCCGAGCTCCGGCTGGACCATGCCCGCGCCCGCGGCGAGACCGCGGAACTGGTGACCGTCCATGAGAGGACGCTGACACCGGGCCACTGATCTGCCGACGGCGGGTCAGCGGCGGCCGGACACCGGTTCAGTGGCCCTTGTCCGCGCGTCCGTGATCCTTGCCACAAGGCGTGATCCTTGGCCCAACGGTTCGGCGGCCGTGGCACCAACGGCATGATGAGGCGGACCATTCCGCTTCCAGAGGCGGGCCGTTCCCCTTCCCGCACCCCACATGCCCCGGGAGTCACAGCTTTGTCCGATGTACGGCAGCACCTGCCCCGCTCACTCGCCGTCGTCGGCGCCGGTCCCCGCGGCACCTCGGTCCTCGAAAGACTCTGTGCGTCCGTACCCGAACTGGCCGCCGGCACACCGCTGACGGTCCATCTCGTCGACCCGGCGCCGCCCGGCGCGGGCCGCGTCTGGCGCACCGACCAGCCGGCCGAGCTGCTGATGAACACGGTGGCCTCGCAAGTGACGGTCTTCACCGACCGGAGCGTCGAGTGCGAGGGTCCGATACGCCCGGGTCCGAGCCTGTACGAGTGGGCCGCGAGCCGCCCGGCCGAGCGGCTCGGTCCGGACGACTATCCGAGCCGCGCCGCCTACGGCCGCTATCTGGAGTGGGCGTTTCGCCGGACGGTGGAGGGCGCTCCGGCGAATGTGACGGTCACGGTCCACCGGGCTCTCGCGATCCGTCTCGATGACGACGCCGACAGCGCGTTCCTCGACCCGGCAGTCCCGCCCGCCACACCCGGTTCGCTCGATTCGCCCGCTCTGTCCTCGGCGCACCACCCGACCCAGACGCTCACACTCGACAATGGCACGACGATTTCCGGCCTCTCCGCCGTCGTCCTCGCGCAGGGTCATCTGCCGGTGGTTTCCGGACAGACCCAGGCGGTCCTGGCGGAGTACGCCGTCCGTCATCGGCTGCGTTATGTGCCGCCGGCGAACCCGGCGGAGGTCGATCTCTCCGCGATCGAGCCGGACGAACCGATTCTGCTGCGCGGGCTCGGCCTCAACTTCTTCGACCACATGGCCTTGCTGACAGCGGGCCGGGGAGGCACCTTCGCGCGCGGGACCGGCGACGGCGTTCTCGTATACCAACCTTCGGGGCGGGAGCCGCGGCTCTACGCGGGATCGCGGCGCGGCGTTCCGTACCAGGCGCGCGGGGACAACGCGAAGGGACCGTCCGGCCGGCACCTGCCGCTGGTGCTGACCCCGGATGTGATCGCGGTGTTCCGCAAACGCGCGGGCGAGGGCGACCCGCCGGACTTCCTCACCGAGATATGGCCACTGGTCGCCAAGGAGGTGGAGGCGGTCTTCTACGGGACGGCGATGACGGCCGCCGGCCGGCCGCCGAGCTTCCGCGAGCGCTTCCTCGACCGCTTCCTCGGGGCTCCGCACGGCAGCACGCAGGAGGCAGCCGCGCTCGACGAGGCCGGGATCGGTCCGGCGGACCGCTGGTCCTGGGACGCGATCACGCGTCCGTACGGCGGGAGGACCTTCCGGGATCCGGCGGATCACCGCGCCTGGCTGATGGCACATCTGCGCCAGGACGCGGCACAGGCGGCGCTCGGCAATGTCGCGGGTCCGCTCAAGGCCGCGCTGGACGTGCTGCGCGATCTCCGCAATGAGCTGCGGCAGATCGTGGACCACTCGGGTCTCTCCGGCACCTCCCGCCGCGATCATCTCGACCGCTGGTACACACCATTGAACGCCTTTCTCTCCATCGGCCCGCCGCGCCGCCGTATCGAGGAGATGGCGGCCCTGATCGAGGCGGGCGTGCTGGATGTGATCGGCCCGCGCATGACCGTACGGACAGGGGACGGCGTGTTCGTCGCCGAGTCTCCGGACGTGTCCGGATCCGCCGTCAGGGCGAGGACGCTGGTGGAGGCCCGGCTGCCGGAGGCGGATCTGCGGCGCAGCCGTGATCCCTTGCTGTCACGGCTCCTGAAGACCGGTCAGTGCCGGCCGCACGCCGTCGGTGGTTACGAAACCGGTGGGGTGGATGTAACACGCCGTCCGTACCACCTGATAGGCCGCGAGGGCGAAATCCACTCCAGGAGGTTCGCTCTCGGTGTGCCCACGGAAGGGGTGCACTGGGTGACGGCCGCGGGAGCACGGCCGGGAGTCGATTCGGTGATGCTCTCGGACACCGACGCGGTGGCACGCGCCGCCTTGCGGACCTCGGTCCGAGGGCAGGCGCGGCACTCGGCGCGAATTGATCCCCGACAGGATGTTGAACTTGCAAGCATTGATTAGGGATGCCTAACGTGAGGGAGCTTCTCATCGGTCCAGACCATTGATCGAAGGAGTACAACCCCCCATGTCCACACGCCTCAATGACGCCCAGCCGTACGCGCTGGGCCTGTTTCGCATC
Source organism: Streptomyces sp. AK02-01A (assembly GCF_033795305.1). Taxonomy (NCBI): domain Bacteria; kingdom Bacillati; phylum Actinomycetota; class Actinomycetes; order Kitasatosporales; family Streptomycetaceae; genus Streptomyces; species Streptomyces sp. AK02-01A. The sequence continues at coordinate 364,986 of NZ_JARBAE010000002.1, read as the reverse complement.
GTCGTCGGGCTGCTCTTCGCCTGCCACGGTGCCGCCACGCTCTTCGGCTTGTTCGGCAACGACACGACTCCAGCCGGTGCCTGGCCGGGCTGGTACGCCGCCGTGATCCAGCTCGTCGGCGGCGGCCTGGTGCTCCTCGGCCTCGGGACCCGGATCGCGGCACTGGTGGCCTCTGGTTCCATGGCGTACGCCTACTTCAATGTCCACCAGCCCACGGGGCTCTTCCCGATGGAGAACGGTGGTGAAGCGGCGGCGATATTCGCCTGGACGTTCCTGCTGATCGTCTTCACCGGCCCGGGCGCGCTCTCCGTGGACCGGCTGTTCTCCTCCGGCGGAGGCTCGGAGGAGGAGAGGCAGGAGACGCGTACGGCCGTCGCCGCCTGACATTCGACCGGACGGCGCCGATGTGACGGCGCCCGGACCCGCGACCGGGGTCCGGGCGCCGCTCGCACGGCGCCGCCGTCCGTCCCACGGGCCGCCGCTCCTTCATGGCACGCCGTTCACGCATGGACCGGTCCTGGGCCACGGACCGGCTTCGCGCCACGGACCGGCCTCATTCCATGACATTCCATGATCCGGCCGCGCTCTCCGAGCTGGCTTCATTTCACACCTGGCCGATCTGTCCGCCGCCCACGGGCGTACGCTGTATGGCTGCAGCCGCCCCTGCCGCTCCCTTGCGACATCGCGGCGTTTTCGGAGAACGGGGCGGGGAGTCACAAGGTGCTGGAGAGTCTGGGGTCGCTGACGGGCAGTCCATGGATATACGCCGTCGTAGGCGCCTCCGTACTGCTCGATGTGTTTCTGCCGGTGCTTCCCAGCGGTGTTCTGGTGATCACGGCCGCCACGGCGGCCGCCGCCGGCTCGACCACGGTCGCGGAGGCCGCCGACAAGGTGGCGCACGTGCCTCGCGAGGTGCCGTCGCTGATCATCCTGATGCTGTGCGCGGCCGGCGCGTCCGTGCTCGGCGATCTCGTCGCCTTCCGGCTGGCCTGGCGCGGCGGCGAACGCCTGCACCGGGCCATCGCCCGGTCACGCCGGCTCACCACCGCGCAGGAACGCCTCGGCGCGGCACTCAGCGGCGGCGGCGGAATCCTTGTCGTCATCGCCCGTTTCGCTCCTGCGGGCCGCTCGGTCGTCTCGCTCGGCGCGGGCGCGGCACACCGCACGGTGAAGGAGTTCCTGCCCTGGTCGGCGCTGGCGGGCGTGGCCTGGACCGGCTACAGCGTGGGCCTCGGCTACTTCGGCGGCCAGTGGCTGGGCGCGAGCTGGGTGGGCGCCGCGATCTCCGTACTGGCGCTGTTCGCGGCGGGCACGCTGGCCGCGTACATCATGCGCCGTCCGTCGGCGCAGCCGGTCTGAGGACCGTCGGCTGTCCCTCACACGGGCCGGACTTGCCCCGGAGGAGCACTTTTCCCGGCGGGAAAACCCCTGCTTCTGAGAAAACTTGCCCCGTTGGCCAACTTTTCCCGGCCGCGCCGCTTCAGGCTCCCTGAGCCTCCCCGGGCGCCGGCCTCGCCGAGCCGCGTACCTCGATGCCCTTGAGCAGCCTCTCGGTCGCCTCGGCGATCTCGTCGACCGCCTGTTCGAAGACCACGCGGTTGTGCGCTGCGGGCTCACGGAAGCCGGAGACCTTGCGTACGTACTGCAGGGCGGCGGCCCGGATGTCCTCCTCGGTGGCCTCCTCGGGGAGGACGGGCGGGCGGAGGGTCTTGATGCTGCGGCACATGCCTCCAGTGTGACCGAGACCCGGCGGCAGGCGCCGCCGGTTCCGTGCCGGTCCCGCTAACGGTCCGTCCCGGCCTCCAGGGCCGCCGTGCTGTCTCTGACGACCAGCCGGGTGCCGAATTCGATACGGGCGTCGGCCTGGTCGGAGTGGCGCAGCCGGAGCAGCATCCGGGTGGCCTCCTCGGCCATCTGCGCGAGCGGCTGGTGCACGGTGGTCAGGGCCGGACTGGACCACTGGGCGGGCGGGATGTCGTCGTATCCCACGACCGAGAGGTCCTGCGGGACCTGGAGCCCGAGCACCCGGGCCGCCTCCAGCACACCCAGTGCCTGGAGGTCGCTGCCCGCGAAAATCGCGGTCGGTCTGTCGGGATCCCGCAGCAGTTCCATCGCGTGCGCATGGCCGGAGCGGACATGGAAGTCGCCGAATCTCACCAGCGCCGGGTCGGTGTCGAGTCCGGCCATGCCCATGGCCGAGCGGAAGCCGTCGAGCCGCGCCAGAGAGCAGAGCATGTCCTCGGGGCCGGTGATGACGGCGATCCTGCGATGGCCGAGGTCGATGAGATGACGGGTGGCCGCGACCCCGCCCGCCCAGTTGGCGGAGCCCACGGACGGCACATCGGGTTCCGGGTCGCCGGCCGGGTCGATGATGACGAACGGGATCGCCCGGGACCACAGCTTCTTCTTGAGATCGTCCGGCAGCGTGGAGAAGACGAGGACCACGCCCAGCGGGCGGCGGCGCAACACGCCCTCGACCCAGTCGGCTCCCGGTGAGTGCCGGGTGCCGGTCTCGGTGAGGACCACGCTCAGCCCTGCCTCCTTGGCGACGCTCTGGACGCCTCTGATCAGCTCCATCGACCAGGTGCTGTCCAGCTCGTGGAAGACGATCTCGACCAGCGGTGACTCCGGAGGCGTGGGCGCGGAGCGCCGGTAACCGTGCTCCTCCAGCAGCTCCTCGACCTTCACACGGGTAGGGGCCGACACATCGGGGCGCCCGTTGAGGACTTTCGAAACTGTCGAGAGGGATACGCCGGCTTGCGAAGCCACCTGGGCCAGGGTGACTCGGCCCGTACTCCTGTCATCACGCATGGACTGAAGGATAGGGCACCGCCGCTTGTAACGGTTTGATAGCGCAGCGACAGCGCTGTTGACCGTCCCGGAAGAGAAACCTACGGTCGCTCGACAGAAGACTTTCGGCAATGTGGCCGATACTTTCGAGAGGTCGATCGATGAAGACACGCGCACGGTTTCTTCGCACCGTCGCCGGCGGCGCGACGCTTGTCCTGGGCCTGAGCCTGGCGGCCTGCGGCGGCAACGCCTCCTCCTCCGGTGCCGGGGAGTTCCACGTACTCGTCTACGGCGACTCCGCGAACAAGGTGGAGAAGCAGATCGTCGCGACGTTCAACAAGACCTCCAAGGTCAAGGCCGTCCTGGACACCGTCCCGGGCGCGGACTACCAGCAGAAGCTCCAGACCGTCATCGGCACTCCGCAGGCGCCGGACGTGTTCTTCAACTGGGGCGGCGGGAGCATCCAGCCGTTCGTCAAGGCGGACCTGCTGATGCCGCTCGACGACCTGATCAAGAAGGACCCGGGGCTGAAGTCCAACTTCCTGCCGTCGGTCTTCAACACGGCCATGGTCGACGGCAAGGCGTACGGCGTTCCCATGCGCGGCACCCAGCCGGTCCTGCTGTTCAACAACAGCAAGGTGCTCGCGGACGCCGGCGTGCAGCCGCCGAAGACCTGGGACGAGCTGCTGGACTCGGTGAAGAAGCTCAAGGCGAAGGGCGTCACGCCGATCGCGCTCGGCGGCGGCGACAAGTGGCCGACGCTGATGTGGTTCGAGTACCTCTACGACCGGGTGGCGGGTCCCGGGCTGTTCGAGAAGGCGCTGTCCGGTGACAAGAGCGCCTGGGAGAGCGCCGACAGCAAGAAGGCGCTGAGCATGCTCAAGGAGCTGATCGACGCGGGCGCGTTCGGCACCAACTACGACTCCGTGAAGTTCACCGACGGCGGCTCCCCGGCCCTGCTGGCCGGCGGCAAGGCGGGCTTCGAGCTGATGGGCTCCTGGGCGTACTCCACGCACCAGGACGCCAGCCCCGACTTCGCCAAGAACGACCTGGGTTACACCACCTTCCCCAGTGTCGACGGCGGCAAGGGCGACGCGGCCGACCTCGTCGGCAACACCAACAACTTCTACTCGGTGCGCAAGAGCACCAAGCACGCCGACGACATAGCGAAGTTCCTCAAGCTGATGTATTCGGACGAGTTCGTGAAGGCCCAGCTCGCCATCGGCAATCTGCCCACCACCACGAACACCGGTAAGTTCCTGGACTCCTCGGACAACCCGGAGTACCTGAAGTACCAGCTCGACCTGGTCGACAAGGCTCCCGCGTTCCAGCTCTCGTGGGACCAGGCGTATCCGCCCGCGAACATGACGCCCATCTATGTGGCGGTCCAGCAGTTCTTCAACGGGCAGCTCGACGCGGCCGGCTTCATCACGTCCATGCAGGCCCTGACCACCGCCTGAGCCGAGAACCAGAACTGAGAGTGACGTCCGACATGGTTACCCTCTCCGCCCCGGCGAAGGGCGAACGGCGGCAGTCACAGCGGCCCGGTCCGGGCGGGCGCGGAGTCGCCCGCCCCGGCCTGGGCTGGGCCCTGCCCGCCACCCTGTTCTTCGCCTTGTTCGCGATCGTCCCGCTGGCACTGGTCGCCGTGCTGTCCTTCACAAGCTGGAGCGGTCTGGGATCGCCGACATTCGCCGGGTTCGACAACTGGACCGCGCTGTTCCACGACCCGGTGATGATCAAAAGTCTCTGGCTGAGCGTGCTGCTCACCGTGCTGGGCGTGGCGGTCCAGACGCCGCTGAGCATCCTGCTCGGCGTCTGGGCCGCCGGTCCCCAGCGGAACAGGGCGGTCCTGTCGGCCGTCTTCTTCATCCCGCTGCTGCTGTCCGCCACGGCGGTGTCCGTGCTGTGGCGGGCGCTGCTCGACCCCAACTTCGGAGTGCCCGCGCAGGCGCGCTGGCTCTTCGGGGACGGCAATCTCCTGGGCACGCGCACCGGCGCCATCGGTGTCCTCGTACTGGTCGGCGCGTGGCAGTTCACGCCGCTGCACGCGCTGATCTACCAGGGCGCGACACGGGCGATCCCGACGGTCCTCTACCAGGCGGCGGCCATCGACGGCGCCGGGACCGTACGGCAGTTCTTCCACATCACGCTGCCGCAGCTACGCAACTCGATCATCACGTCGGTGATCCTCATGGTCGTCGGCGGACTCACCACCTTCGACACCGTGCTGATCCTCACCCAGGGCGGACCGGGCACCGACACCACCATCAGCGCCTACTACATGTACCAAAAGGCGTTCAAGGGCTTCGACTTCGGCGCGGGCGCCGCCGTCGCGCTGCTGCTGGTGCTCGTGGCGACGGCCATCTCGCTGATCGTCGTACGGATCTCCGGCTACGACAAAATGGCCGGCACGAAGGAAGGCCTGTGATGAGGCGCCGCCCCAACTATCTCGCCGGGCTCGGCGCCCTGTTGTGGCTGTGCCTGGTGGGACTGCCGGTCTATGTGATGCTCGGCGCGACCGTACAGTCCCGCGCGGAGTACAGCGCCAACGGTCCGCTGGCGTTCCCGAAGACCTTCAGCCTGACCAACTACGTCCAGGACTTCTCCAACGGCTTCGGCCAGTACTTCCTCAACACCGTGATCGTCACGACGAGTGTCGTGGTGATCGTGCTGCTCCTCGTACCGCCGCTGGCCTTCTCGATCGTGCGCAACCGGGGCCGGGCCACCTCGCGGGTCTTCCGGCTCTTTCTGCTGGGCCTGGCGATCCCCGCCCAGGCGGTGATCGTCCCGATGTTCTATGTCATCAGCCAGGCCGGCCTGTACGACAACCTCATCGGTGTCATCCTGCCGACCGCCGCGTTCTGTCTGCCGGTCTGCGCGCTCATCCTCACCGGCACCATGCGCGACATCACCGACGAACTCTTCGAGGCCATGGCCCTCGACGGAGCCGACACACGGCGGGTCTTCTTCCAGCTCGTCGTACCGCTGTCCAAGAGCGGGCTGGCGACCATCGTCGTCTTCTCCGCGCTCCAGGCGTGGAACGGCTTCCTCTTCCCGCTCGTACTGACCCAGTCCGAGAACACCAAGGTGCTCACCCTCGGGCTGTACAACTTCCAGACCCAGTACGGGATCAACATCCCCGGGCTGCTGGCCGCCGTGGTCCTGTCCACGCTGCCCGTCCTGCTCGTCTACCTGTTCGCGCGCCGCGCCCTGGTCCAGGGGCTGATGGGCGTCGGAGGAAAGTGAACGACAACGTGACCGCCGATACCCGCCCCGGCACCCCGGCCTCCGACATCCCCGCGTCCGGCGCCCCGGCGCCCGGCCTCCGCGACCACCGTGCCGAACGGGTCGAGACACTGATCTCCGCCATGACCCCGGAGGAGAAACTCGCACAGCTCTACGGCCTGTGGGCGGGCGCTTCCGCCGACGGCGCCGAAGTCGCCCCGCACCAGCACGACATGGACAAGCCGCCGTCTCTGGAGGAGCTGCTTCCGCACGGCCTCGGCCAGCTCACCAGGCCCTTCGGGACGGTCCCCGTCGATCCCGCACTGGGCGCCGTGTCCCTGGCGCGCACCCAGCAGCGCATCGTGGCGGCCAACCGCTTCGGCATCCCCGCCATGGCGCACGACGAGTGTCTGGCGGGCTTCGCCGCCTGGGGCGCCACCACCTATCCCGTCCCGCTGTCGTGGGGCGCCGCGTTCGACCCGGACCTGGTACGGCGGATGGCGGGCGCGATCGGCCACGACATGCGGTCGGTCGGTGTCCACCAGGGCCTGGCCCCGGTGCTCGACGTGGTGCGCGACGCGCGCTGGGGCCGCGTCGAGGAGACCATCGGCGAGGACCCGTATCTCGTCGGCACCACCGCCACCGCCTATATCCAGGGCCTGGAGTCCGCCGGGATCGTGGCCACGCTCAAACACTTCGTGGGCTACTCGGCCTCCCGGGGCGGACGCAACCTCGCTCCGGTGAGCATGGGCGCCAGAGAGCGCGCCGATGTGATGCTGCCGCCGTTCGAAATGGCGGTGCGGGAGAGCGGCGTACGGTCCGTCATGCACGCGTACACCGATACCGACGGCGTGCCCTGCGCCGCCGACGAGGAGCTGCTGACCGGACTGCTCCGCGACACCTGGGGCTTCGACGGCACGGTGGTGGCCGACTACTTCGGTATCGCCTTCCTCAAGACGCTGCACGGCGTGGCCGCCGACTGGAGCGGCGCCGCAGTCGCCGCACTGACGGCCGGCGTCGATGTGGAACTGCCGACCGTGAAGACCTTCGGAGAGCCACTGCGGGACGCGCTCGCCGCCGGAGAACTCTCCGAGGAGACGATCGACCGCGCGCTGCGCCGCGTCCTGACGCAGAAAGCCCAGCTCGGGCTGCTCGATCCGGACTGGAGTCCTCTGCCACCGGCCCTGGCCGGCGCCGCGCTCGACGATCCGCAGGCGCTGCGCGGCACCGTCAGTCTGAACTCCGCCGCGCACCGCGACATCTCCCGCCGGCTCGCCGAGCAGTCGGTGATCCTGCTGCGCAACAACGGCACGCTCCCGCTGGACGGGCCCCGCAGGATCGCGCTCGTCGGCCCGCAGGCCGACACTCCCACGGCCGTCCTGGGCTGCTACTCCTTTCCCGTCCATGTCGGATCCCAGCACCCGGGCACACCGGCCGGCGTCGGACTGCCGACGCTCCGGGAGTCTCTGGCCGCCGAGTTTCCCGGCAGCGAGATCATCACGGTGCGGGGCGCGGGCATCGACTCCGCCGACACCGACGGATTCGCCGAGGCGGTCCGCGTGGCCCGCCACGCGGACCTGGTCGTCGCGGCCCTCGGCGACCGGGCGGGACTCTTCGGCCGGGGCACCAGCGGAGAAGGATGCGACGCGGAGTCCCTGGAGCTGCCCGGTGTGCAGCGCCGGCTCCTCGACGCGCTTCTCGACAGCGGTACGCCGGTGGTGGTGACGCTGCTGGCGGGACGCCCGTACGCCCTCGGCCGGGCCACCGACGAGGCCGACGCCATCGTGCAGTCCTTCTTCCCCGGCCAGGAAGGCACTCCGGCCCTCGCCGGAGTCCTCAGCGGCCGGATCAACCCGTCGGGACGCCTTCCCGTCAGCGTCCCACGGCTCCCGGGCGCGCAGCCGTCCACCTATCTGGCGGCCACGCTGGCCCGCGTCAGCGAGGTCTCCAGCATCGATCCCACACCGGCCTTCGGCTTCGGGCACGGACTGACGTACACCTCGTTCGCGTGGTCGGACCTGGAGGCAGGCGACCCGCTCCGGGCGGACACGGACGGTTCGGTGGAGCTGTCCTTCACCGTCCGCAACACCGGAGAGCGGCCGGGCGCGGAAGTGGTGCAGCTCTATCTGCACGACCCCGTCGCCTCGGTCGTCCAGCCGGTGCAGCGGCTGATCGGCTACGTCCGGATTCCTCTGGAGCCGGACGAGCGGGTCAGGGTCGGCGTGACCGTACCCGCCGATCTCGCCTCCTTCACCGGCCGGGACGGGCGGCGCGTGGTCGAGCCGGGTGAGCTGGAGCTGCGGCTGGCCGCGTCCAGTACCGACATCCGGCTCACCGCGGGAGCGGTACTGACGGGTCCGGTACGGCACGTGGACCACACCCGCGAGCTGCACGCCCGGTTCACCGTCAGCCGGGACGTCCCGGCCTGAGCGCGGACAGCGACCAGGGCCCGCCACTCCGTCCGGGACGGGGTGCGGGCCCTGGTCCTGTGGCCGCTCACCGTCACGGAGGATAATTTGGGGCACGTCGCCGCGGTCGCCATGAAAGACCGCCGGCTCGGTTCGCTGGGAGGCAGATATGACGCCCGCCCAGCTACGAGCCTTCGCGGCGGTCGTCCGGCTCGGATCGGTCAAGGCCGCCGCGGCGGATCTGTCGGTCTCCGAGGCCGCGGTCTCGACGCATATCGCGCGTCTGCGCGGAGAACTCGGCGACAAACTGTACGCGCGCACCGGCGCCGGGCTGGCGTTCACTCCCGGCGGGCTGCGACTGGCCGGCCGGGCCGCGGAACTGCTCGGACTCCAGGACCGCACCCTGCTTGAGGTCAGCCAGGCGGGATCGGGCCGACGGCTGCTGCGGGTCGCCGCGTCGAGTCTCTTCGCCGAGCACGCGGCGCCCGGCCTCATCGAACTGTTCGCGAGCCGCGCCGACGATCTCGACGTCGAGCTGAGTGTGCAGTGCCCGGAGCGGTTCAGCACGCTGCTGCTGAACCGCGCGGTCGATGTGGCGCTCGGCCCACGCCCGGCGGAAGTCGACAAAGCGATCAGCGCCGCGCCGTTCCTCAACTACCAGGTGGTAGGCGTCGTCGGAGCGCGCCATCCGCTCGCGACGAGGCACGCGAGCACGAGCGAGCTGCGGCAGCAGACCTGGCTGCTCGGCCCTTCGGCCACCGGCCGGACCGGAATCGTTCCCACGGTCCTGCGCCGGCTCAATCTGGACGAGGAGCACCAGCGGATCTTCCAGAGCCATGCCGCCGCACTGGAGGAGGCCAAGCACGGCAAGGGTGTGGCACTGGGTCTGTCCTTCGCCGTCGCGGAGGATCTCGCGCGCGGCGATCTCAAGCGGCTGACGGCGCCACCGCTTCCCGCGAAGGGCGTCTGGAGCAGCCTCGCGCTGGACGGACCGAGCGCGCCGGCTGCCGTGTCCGAGCTGATCCGCTTCCTCACGACGCCAGGCGCGATCCAGGCGATGCAGCGGAGCGCTGGCGTCACGGCGGGGCGCTTCCGTCCCGCGATCCATGTGACCCACTGGAGTTAGGCCCCATCGGTGAGCGCACCCGATCCGCCGCGGCAGCGCGCCGTAGCCGGTCAGTGGACCAGGAAGTAGACGATCAGCGCGGCGACGACCAGCGCGCCGGCGATGATCGGAATGGAACGCCGGTAGATGGAGGTGCCCGCGAGGCTCATCAGATCAAGCGGCTCGACCTGCTGCCGCTGCCCCGGATGGTGCGGTGTCGGCACCTGGCTGGTTCCGTCCGCCTCCGGTGTCCCGCTCGACGCCGCGGCGCCGGGAGAGCGGACCTCGCCCGTACCGCCGGGCGCCGGAGACGCCATGCCGGACAGCATGCCCGTACCGACGACCGGGCCGGGCTCGCTCGCCGCGTCCGAGGAGATGCCGGGCCCGTGGTCCGGGGTCGTCAGCGGGTGCAGTTCGGCCTCCAGGTTCTCGACGAACCGGTCCACCAGCCTCACCGAGACCTCCTTGATCATCCCGCTGCCGAACTGAGCGATCTCGCCGGTGACATCCAGATCGGTCGCGACGGTGACAACCGTCGCCGCGCCCTCCGGCCGCAACTCCGCGTTGATCAGCGCCGTCGCGTTTCCCGCGCCCCGGGAGTCGCTTCCCTTGGCGCGGATCACGGCCCGGTGCGCCGCTTCGTCCTTCTCGACGAGCTGCGCCGTACCCGCGTACTGGCTGATCACCGGGCCCACCTTGATCTCCACCTCGCCGCTGCAGACCGCACCGTCGACGCCCGTGAGGTGCGCGCCCGGCATGCACGGCGCGATGCCCTCCAGGTCGGTGAGCGCCTCCCATGCCTCGTCGATCGGCACTCCGACGGTGAACTCGTTGTCGATCCGCATTGATCAGTCTCCCGGTCCTTCGGGTGCTGTCGGCTGCCCGCCGTCCCGCGCGGACGGATCATCGGAGGCGCCGGCCGGAACGCTCTTCGCGATCCGGTCGCTCCTGGCCCGTGCGACGGAGCGGCGCAGCACGCGCGCGGTCAGTTCCCTGACGAGATGGCGTTTGTAGTCGGCGCTGCCACGGCGGTCGGTGACCGGTTCGCAGGACGCCGCGGCGATCGCACCGGCCTCCGTGTACAGCTCCTCCGACGGAAGCCGCCCGCGCAGTGCGCGCGAGATCTCCGGCAGCCCCATGCTGTTCGGTCCGACGGCCGCCAGCCCCACGCGCGCGTCGGCGATGACCACACCGTCCAGCCAGACGGCCGCGCCGGCCGAGGCCACCGCCCAGTCCCCCGCGCGCCGCTCGACCTTCTCGTACGCGCTGGAACCGTACGGCCGGACCGGGAAGCGCGCCTCGATCAGCATCTCGGCGTCGCCCACGGCCGTCTCGTACGGTCCTCGGTGGAAGTCCTCCATCGCGACCAGCCGCCGGCCCTCGCGGCCCTGGATCACACAGCTCGCGCCGAGGGTCGTGCACACGGCGGACAGATCCTCCGACGGATCGGCCTGACAGAGTGAGCCGCCGAGCGTGCCGCGCTCGCGCACCACCGGGTCGCTGATCATCTGCTCGGCGTCCGCGAAGATCGGAAACGTCTCGGCGAGAGCGGTGGATTCCAGCATTTCGCGATGGCGGGTCAGGGCACCGATACGGATCCGGTCCGGCTCCACCTCTATGTAACGCAGCTCCGCGGCGAGATCGTTGATGTCGATCAGATACGCGAAGTTGGCCTGGCGCAGTTTCATCATCGGGAGCAGGCTGTGACCGCCGGCGACCAGCCTTGCCGCGTCTCCCAGCCGATCGAGAAGCCCGATGGCGTGGTCGACGCTGGTGGCACGTTCGTACGCGAACGGCGCGGGAACCTGCATCAGCGGTCCTTCTTCCCGCCCCCGCTTCTCATGCTTCTCATGACGTCGTCCCGGTCGTGACAGCGCCTGTCTCCTGACAGCGTGCTGCTCATCACTGCGTGCTACTGCTCATGACGCCAAACCTGCCATTTGGCCGCCATTGAGCCCTTTGTCCTCGTCATTGGGCTCTTCGGGACGGAGAAAGTCAACAGCGACTTAAGGTGTCGCTTAAGTCGCTGTTGTCGCGGTCTCGCGGCTGCGTACTGTCGCTGCCGCCGGTGCGCGTACGCACGCTCCGTTATGTGGGATCAAGAACGGGACGGTGCCCGGTCTTCGGGATCAGAACGGAATGGCGCCCGTTCCCGAGACCCGCAGCCGACCGCTGCCGATGGCGGTGTGCGTGGCCACGACGGTGCCCTCCTGGCCGTCGGGGAAACGGATCTTCACATCGGCGCTGTCCAGAGCCGCGTAGAAGTCCTCACCCGCTTCCCTGGTCTGGACGCTGCCGCCCCACTGGCGCACCGCGCCGGAGAGACTCGCGCTCAGTGTGGCTTCGACTTCGATCTCGGAGTCGCCGGCGACAAGAGTCGCGGGCCCCTGGTAGTTGCTCACGGGCCCAGTGTGCGCCCAAAGAGGCCCGGCTCCCGCCAAGGCCGCTCGTATGATCTGCCAGTCGAGCGGCGCCGGCGCCGCACTGTGCCGCGACGGCGGAACGCCACGCCGGCCGACGCGGCCCTGTGCGCCTTCCGGCCCGCCAAGAGGGTCCACCGAGAGGGGACCGCCGTCATGAACGCCGCGTCCGGCGACACAGCGGCGCGGCGGCCCCATCCGTCATCGGTGTGTCAGCGCTTGGCCGCCGCCAGGTCTTCGGCGATCTTGTCCGCCGGAGCGGGGCCGGCCGGCGCGTCCATGAACTGGGACGGCGACTTCTCGGCGTAGGGCACGCCGTAGACCGGCGTACCCGGCTGGAACCGCCAGCCTTCCGCGAGCGGACCCGCGTCCACGGTGTCGAAGCCGAGAGTGTCGATCAGCTCCGCCGCGTTCACCTTGGCGGTGGCGTCGTCACCGGCGATCGGCAGTGCGCTGCGGTCGGCCGCGCCCGACGGCCGCGGAAGGACGGCGAGGTGCTTGAAGAAGATGTTGTTGAAGGCCTTGACGACATGCGAGCGCTCCAGGTGGCGCTGGAGAAGCTCACTGCTCGTCGTCTCACCCGAGTCCAGCTCGGGAAGCTTCCCGTCCCGGTCCGGGTAGTAGTTGTTGGTGTCGATGACGGTCTTCCCGGCCAAAGGCGCCGCCGGGACCTGCTGATATGCCTTGAGCGGGATCGTCACCACCACCCAGTCACCCGCGGCCGCCGCCTCCTGCGCGGTGCCGGCACGAGCTCGCGGACCGAGCTCCGCGACAAGCTCGGAGAGGGTTTCCGGGCCTCGCGAGTTGCTGAGCACCACATCCAGACCGGCGCCAACCGCCAGCCGTGCGAGCGCGCTTCCGATATGTCCGCTGCCGATGAGTCCAAGAGTAGCCATAGAAGGAAGAACGCGTGATCCGCGCGATTCCTTCCGCACCGGCCCGCGAAATCCCGCACCGTCCTGCGCGAGGCCGGCCGCTCTCCGAGTGCCGCGCGGAGGAGCTCCTTGATACGGGAACCACCCGCGTCCGGGCGCGCGCCCCCGGCCAGGGCCACGCGTTGACAGCCAACCGCCGGATGAATGTAATGGAGCCGGTGTCGCGTGACGCCGGCCGAAGAGCAGTGGGCGGGCCGGTGATCGGGCGAACACCTCTCACAGGGGATCTCGCCTTGAGTCCATACTCCGCACCCCGTATCTGACGTCAGCGCGTCCGCGCGTCGTCCCGCGCGTCCGCGGTCCCGACATCCCGTACGACCTCGGCGTGCCATGCCTCCTGACGGCCATCACCTCGGGAGCCGTCTGTCGCCGCGCGTATCCAGTCGGTGTCCGTCTCCGGACGAATATCCGCGCGCGATCGACACCCGCCGCGCGCGGCGCGCTCGTCGTTGTATTCCGCCGTCACCCGTCACCGCGCTCGGCGCGGACCATGCCTTTTCTGGAGAACCGAAGCCGTATGCCCACGTCTTTCAATCAATCGGTCATCGATGAGTTCCGCGCCCATGAAGGAAAGGTCGGCGGTCCCTTCAAGGACGGTGATCTCCTTCTGCTGACGACCACCGGCGCACGGTCGGGGACGGAACACACCACGCCACTCGGTCATGTCCGCGACGGCGGCCTGCTGCTGATCGTCGGCTCCAACCTCGGCGCCGCGCACCACCCGGACTGGTACCACAACCTGCTCGTCCATCCCGTGGTGCGGGTGGAGATCGGCAGCGAAGTGTTCGAGGCCATCGCGGTCCCTGCCGAGGGCGCGCGGCGCGAGGAACTGTTCGCGCGCTTTGTGCGGGACGCGCCCGGATACGCCGACTACCAGGCCCGGACCGCCCGGCCGCTGCCGGTCGTCATACTGGAGCGCGCCGAGCCCGACTCCTGGGAGCAACCGCGTGAGGTCAGCACTCTCGCCGACAAGCTCATGGAGGTCCACACCTGGCTGCGCGCCCAGTTGCGTCACGTGGGCGCGGAGGTCGATGCGCATTTCGCCGCGCACGCCGCGTATGACGGCCACGGCGAGCCACCGGTGCCACGCCTCGGACTGCAGATCCGTCAGCGCTGTCTGGCGTTCTGTCAGTCGCTGGAATTCCATCACACCAGCGAGGACGCACACCTTTTCCCTGGGATCGCGCACTATCACCCGGATTTGGCCGACACTTTCGGCCGGCTCGGCGACGAACACCGTACGATCGCGCGCGTCCAGGGCGAACTGGCCGCGCTGCTGGCCGACATCGGCGCCGCCGATCCTCAGCGTTTCCGCGTCGAGCTGGACCGGATGTCGAGAGAACTGAACGCGCACCTCGACCACGAGGAGGAATCGCTCCTTCCACTGCTGGCCGAGGTCCCGTGGCCGCCGTCCGCACCGCCGCCGGACACGGCGGAAGGACCCGTCACCTGACAGATGGCCGGTGCGGCCGTCGCACCGGCGCGTGTCGCCGTGTCCGGCGCGGGACGTGAGACTCCCGCGCCGGCACCGGTCTTCGGTCTCCGGTCGCCAGTCACCAGTCACCAGTCACCAGTCACCAGTACGGATACTGAACTGGCCTGCGTCGTCATCCTCTTCACTCAGCAGGCCGGACGCATGTACGAAATCCGCCACCGGATCCCGGTAACACCCGGTGGCGGACACTGAGTTCAGGTAAGAGTAGACAAGGAAGCCGTCACGGGCAGCCCAGCACCGTTCGACAGCTTCCGCTTCCCGGCACCGAATTCAGGGAATTACTCGTTCGAGTTCAACCAGAATCTCCGGCCCGACGGGCCCGGGCATTCTGGCGATGCTCACGGGACCGCGAACCACGCGGCCGGGCCGACACAGACCGCCCATGCCGCCGCGTCCACCGCTACGGCGACCGAGTAGGTGATCACAGAGAATATCGGACCGGCTTTCGATTTCGCCGACGCGAGAGCCTCCGACTTCCCTGCTCACCACGTACGAATGGAACATTTGATGGCCCTGCCTGACGGAACGGAAAAGGTTGTTCACCACGCCATTCGGTACGGAATCGGCCGCGGCCCGGACATAGCCGACCAGGCCGCTTTCGCCGGCATCGTCGACGGATCCGGCGTGGCGAGCGCCGCCGCGTCGTTGACGAAGAATGCCTTCGCGGCCGCGTCGGGGCGTCGGACGGGCGCGCTCGTACCGGCGAACAGAACGTACCGGCCCAGTCGGCGCGGCGACGCCCGGCCTGTCGAACGAGGAGCGAACTGATGGCCACACCCTTGACCGCCTCGGCGGCGCTCGCCGCTCTCCGGGCGGAAGGCGTCGTCGTTGTCGAGGTCGGGTCCTGGCGGACCCACAACCGCAACTCGGTGGGCGCCTGGGGCCCGGTGAACGGCTCGGTCGTCCACCACACCGTCACCAAGGGCACCGCGAACAGCGTCGCGATCGTCCGGGACGGCTACAGCTCCCTGCCAGGACCGCTCTGCCACGGCATGATCGCCAAGGACGGCCGGGTCCATCTGGTCGGCTGGGGCCGCACGAATCACGCCGGCGGCGGCGATCCCAAGGTGCTGGAGCAGGTGATCGCCGAGTCCTACGGCTCCCGCCCGACGCCGCCCACCAGGGGCAACGCGGACGGCGTCGACGGCAACTCCCGTTTCTACGGCTGGGAGTGCGAAAACCTCGGCGACGGCAAGGACCCCTGGCCCGCCGCCCAGTACAACGCGATCGTCCGCGTCCAGGCGGCCATCTGCCGAGCGCACGGCTGGACGGCCAAGTCGGCGATCGGCCACCTGGAGTGGTCCAACGACAAGATCGACCCGCGTGGCTTCTCCATGGTCGATCTGCGAGCCGACATCGCCGAACGCCTGACCCACCCCGCCAACTGGAACCCGACCACGCCACCCGAAGAGGAAGACACCATGGCCGGCATCACCAAGAAGGACATTTTCGACGCGGTCTGGTCCACCGACGCGATCGCCGCACCGACCGACGCTCCCGACGTCAAGACCAACCCGACCTGGCAGGCACAGTCCCTGCTCAAGGACGTCGTCGCCCGGGTCCGCGGCCTGGAGAAGACCGTCGCCGCACAGACGGCGGCCATCGCCGCGCTGGCCGCCGCGGTCGGCGGAGACGACGACACGGCCACCATCGTCGCCGCCGTCCAACAGGCCATCGCCGACGCCGTCGTCAAGGTCGACGTCGACATCACCGGCGCCTCCAACTCCTGACATCTCACACCCGACTTCTCACACCTGACCACAGGAAGCGGATCGTCGTGCGCTCCGGGCTCGGCATCGTCCGGCCGGGACGGGCGTGATCCACGTCGCGATGTGCAACGTATGTGGCATACGGACCCTCCACACACAGGAGACCCCCTTCCTCTGATCTACAAGGAAGGGGGTCTCATCTGCGCTTGTCCGTCTGTGGGCGCGGACGGTTTCGAACCGCCGACATCTGCTTTGTAAGAGCAGCGCTCTACCCCTGAGCTACGCACCCGTGGATGAGGCAACAGCGTACATGGCCAGGAGGGCAGGCCCGCAAACCGCAGGTCCGGACAGCAGCCGAGAGATGCGGCCGCGGCGCACAGGGGGCGAGGGGCGGGTATCCCAGCACCGAGACGGTGGGCGGCCGGATCGGCCGCCGAGGCGTCCGCTCGCCCTGTCCGCCGCGAGGAGGTCGCGAGCGACCGCCACGCCCGGATCGGTCCGGCCGCGGCTCACCGGCATGGCCGACCAGGTGGACACCGTGAGTAACAACGGAAAGATCGAGATCGATCTGCCCAGGTCAGGCACTCCATACGCCGTGCGGGCGACGAGCCACAACGGCCAGGTCCAAGTGGGCGTTCCGACCGACGACGGCAGCACCCATGTGCTGAACGCGCGCAGCGACAACGGGCAAGTCACTGTACGAAGTGCGAACTAACCGGCTCGTGTGTTCGTCCTTACCTGGTGGGAGAATGGACCGGGCAGGCGAGCACGGGAGAGGGATGTGACGGCGACACACACGCGGCCGCGCACAGGAGCGAAGGCGAGTGCCGTCCGTGATGTCCTCACGCTGATGCTGCTGCCGGTGCCACTGATCGTTGCCGCGCTGCCGGGCGCCTTCGCCGGCGGGGGCACGCGACGCTGGTTCGGCGGGCGCGGCGAGAGCCAGCGCGCCGACGCACAGGCCGCCAAGGACGCCGCTGCCGCCGCCTTCTATGAGCTGGACACCGCCCAGCGCGATCTGCGGATCTCGATCGAGACCATCACCGCTGTGGACAGCTCGCCGGGAGCCCGCAAGGCCGTGGACGACTTCGCGGCGCTGGGACAGCGCATCGACGAGGCGAGCCGCGGCTATATCAGCGCCGTCGACGCGCACGATCTGGACCGCGACGATCTTGAGCCCTCGACCGCGTCGAAGGCGCGCGGCGAGCTGACAAAGGCCAAGGACGAGCTGGAGCGGGTCAAGGTCGAGCTGGACCGGTTCGAGCAAGGCCTGGGACCGCTGCTCGACAAGGCCGAGACGCAGTTGGCACGGCTGGCGCCTTCGGTGGAGCGGGCCCGGCAGGCACTCCGTTCCGCGAGCAACGCTCTCGATGTCGTGCGCGGCTCCGGACTGCGGGCGGACGATCTCGCCGCCCGGCTCGCCGTGCTCGGCCCCGAGCTGACAAAACTCAACCAGGGTGCGGGACAGCACGGTGTGGCGGAGACACTCCAGCGCGCGGACCGGGTCGTCCGGGACGCCGAGTCCGTACGCGTCGAGGCGGAACGCCTCCCGGAGCGCGCCCAGGAGATCGACCGACGGCTGGTGTCGCTGCGCACCCGCGCGCAAGCCCTGACGAACCGTGCCGGCTCGGTGGAGCCCGTGCTCAGCGAGCTGCGCCGCCGCTTCACCGCCGCGTGCTGGCAGGATCTGCAGCACGTCCCCGACGAGGCGGCCGGCAACGTGCACCAGGCCGAGGAGAAACTCAAGGAAGCCGGCAAGGCACGGGAAGAGCAGCGATGGGCGGACGCGACGGCGTTGCTCAGTACGGCACGAGCCCTGCTGAACAGCACCGATGAGGCGGTCTCCGCTGCCGGTGACAGGCTGCGACGACTCAATGCCGTCTCAAAGGATCCGCAGCAGGAAATCGACCGCACGCGGTTCGCGATCCGGGACGCACAACGGCTGGCCATGAGCGGACGGAATACGCCCGAACCTCGCCATGCCCGTCCGCTGGACGAGTCCGTGGCCAGGCTGGACCGGGCGGTGGCCGCGCTGGAGGGCCGCCATCCCGACTACTGGCATTTTTTGACGGAGACCGAGGCGGTACGCCAGACCGTGGCCCATGTCGTTTCGGAGATCCGCGAGGAGCGCGGAGCGGGGGCCGGGCATCGCGCCTGAGTTGTCCACCACCGGCTGTGGACGGATGCTGGACCTACGTACGTATCACCACTAGCCGTGCACCGCCAAAGGAGGCCGCCCATGGCCACCCAAGCGCTCCGTCGGCCACCTCGGCGCCGGCATGTCAGGCTCGACGAACAGCTTCCCGTCGATCACCGGCTCAATCAGGTGTACCGCATCGGGGCCGGAGTGACCGGCCTCATTCTCATCGTTTTCGGGATCCTCGGACTGATCGACAAGATCGGCTTCTTTGACACCGGGGGCGCCCGAGTCGCGGGCCTGAGCACCAATGGGTCGCTGAGCGTGCTCTCCATCTGTGTGGGCCTCCTGCTTCTCATCGGCATGGTGATCGGCGGAAATATCGCTTCGACTCTGAATATGGTCCTCGGCGTCCTTTTTATCGCGAGCGGCTTCATCAATCTCGCGCTGCTCGACACCGGCTTCAATTTCCTCGCCTTCCGCATCCAGAATGTGCTGTTCAGTTTTGTGGTCGGCGTGATGCTGATGTTTTTCGGTATGTACGGGAGAGTCAGCGGCAGCCTGCCGCACGACAACCCGTACTGGCGGGCCCGCCATCCTGAGCAGGCGGAGCGCGAGCAGCTCCACAGGGCCAGGGGCGGCAGAGGCCAGGTGGGAGTCGGATAGTCGGAATCCGGATGGCTGATCCCTGCCTCGGATAGCCTGACCCCATGCCTCGCTACGAGTACCGCTGCCGCTCCTGTGGTGACACCTTCGAACTCAGTCGACCGATGTCGGAGTCCGCCGCTCCCGCGTCGTGTCCGGCAGGGCACAACGACACCGTGAAGCTGCTCTCCACCGTCGCCGTTGGCGGAACCGCCAAGGGCGGCGCCCCGGGCCCTGCCCCGGCGGCCGGTGGTGGCGGTGGTTGCTGCGGCGGAGGCTGCTGCGGCTGACCCGCCGGGCAGGCAGGACAGGGCTCACGTGTCCAGATAGCGCAGTACAGCCAGGACCCGACGACTGTAGCCGGTGCTTCCGGTCAGTTCGAGCTTCTCGAAGATCGCATTGATGTGCTTCTCGACAGCGCTCTGGGAGATGTGCAGCCGCTGCGCGATGCTCGCGTTGGTGTGCCCTTGCGCCATCTCGGCGAGCACTCCTTGCTCCCTGTCGGTGAGCCGGGACAGCGGATCGGTGCGATGGGAACGGGCCAGTAACTGCCGTACGACCTCCGAGTCGAAGGCCGCCCGGCCGGCGGCGACCCGCTCCAACGCGTCCAGAAACTCGTCCACTTCGACGACGCGGTCCTTGAGCAGATATCCCACACCTTCCGACTCTCCGGTCATCAATTCGGTCGCATAGCGCTTCTCCACATACTGGGAGAGGACAAGCACGCCCACGGCCGGCCAGCGCTTCCGGATCTCCAGTGCGGCGCGCAGACCCTCGTCCGTGTGTGAGGGCGGCATCCGGACATCGGCCACAACGACGTCCGGCTGCTCCTTCGAGACCGCGACGATCAGCGCATCGGCGTCGGCGACCGATCCGATCACCTCATGGCCTTCCTCCATGAGGAGCCGTGCCAGCCCCTCCCGGAGCAGGGTCGAGTCCTCGGCAAGGATTACTCGCATGGGATCTCCGCGGTGATGGTGGTGGGGCCGCCGGGCGGACTCCTGATGTGAAGCAGTCCGTCGAGCGCGGCGACGGCGGGCCAGGCCGAGGAGACCGCTGCCCGCGGGGTCCGCGCCACCCTGACCGTAGTCCTTTACGCGTATGCGCAGCGTGCGCGCTTCTTCGAGGACCTCAACCTCGATACGTGGCGCACCGGAGTGCTTGACGGCGTTGGTGACGCTCTCCGCGACCACGAAATAGGCGACGTTCGCCGCGGTCTTCGTCGGCTCGGTCTTGAGGACACATCTCAACCGCACGGGGAGCGGAGAGCGTTCCGCCACGGTCTCCAGCGCCGCCCGGAGTCCCGCCTCGTCGAGCACGGTCGGATAGACGCGCCAGGCCACTTCACGCAGCTCCGTCAGGGCCTCACGGCTCTGCTCGTGGGCCTGGCGCAGCAGTTCGTCCGCGCGTACGGCGTCGCTGCTGCGCCGGGCGCGGCCCAACAGCATGCCGAGGGCGACGAGCCGCTGCTGAACCCCGTCGTGCAGATCCCGCTCGATGCGCCGGCGTTCGTCATGGACGGCGTCCACGACTCCGGCGCGACTGGTGGCGAGCTGCACTATCCGGCGTTCCAACTCCTCCTGATGGCTGGGCCCGAGGAAATGCCGGGCCAGATTCCCTTCGAGCGCGGCGACCCCGAAGATTCCCTGCAATGCCAGAAAGAGAAGGAAGAGCCCGCCAAGGCTGCCCACCACGACCACGCCGGGGCTCTGGATGTCGATGATCAGCCAGGCGTAGACGAAGAACGTGCCATACCCACCGCCGATCAGCACGGACAGCAGAACGACCGCGCCGAGCAGTCCGAGCGTCCAGCGCACGGCGAGATAGCGCAGCACGCCGCCCGGTTCATAGGCACCGGAGACCCGCTCGCCGAGCAGCGTACGGAGCCGGTGACGCTCCATCTCGACCAGATTCCGGGCGCAGGCCGAGAGCGGACGCATGACGGCCTGCCGGCCGCGCGGCCAGGCGAGCACCAGCAACAGCGCGATGCCCGCGAAGAGAGTGAAGAGCAGCTCGACGAGCGCCGCGCCGCTACCGATGAAGAGTCCTGCCGAGAGCCGCAGCCCTCGGCGTACCACCGCTTTCATGATCAGTCACGCTAGTCGGGCGGCACCGGGACGCGCACTGCGGAAAACCTCATTGTTCCTTGCGGTCGGCTTCAATGCGCCTTCGCCCGCCGCTGCTTAGCGTTGAATGCATGATCGAGAAAAGCGCGGTTACACGGGTCAACGATGTGATGGACGCTCTCCGGCCGATGGACACTCTCCGCGGCGCCGGATGGTCAGGCCAGGGTCTGAGCGGCGGCGAGGCCGAGGCGTCGGAGGATCTCCTCGCCCGCCGCGACGCCTGTCTCCTGGAGCGCGTCCACATGCGGGGCGCTCCAGCCGGTGTCGGCGAGTTCACCGTGGCCCGGGCGCCAGGCGCGGTCAGCGGCGAGCAGCATATCGGCGTCGAGCAGCGAGTCACCGGCAGCCAGGGTCAGTTCGGCTCCGGTGCGACGGGCCACCTCGCGCACCGCGGCGCTCTTGGTGAGCGGCTGCGGTACGGCGTAGATCTTGCGCCCCTGGAGGGAGACGCTCCAGCCGCGGCTCCCGGCCCACAGGGCGAGTTCCTTCACCCAGCCTTCGGGCAACAGGGCCCGGTCCACGACGAGATAGGCGAAGAGATCCTCCGCGATCCGCTCCTTGAGGAGCCATGCGGGGTCGGCGGCGGAGAGCAGATGGGCGCGGACCTCGGCGAGGGAGGCGCACTCGTCGTCAAGCCGGCCGGCCACCTGGGCCGCCCAGTCGCGGTCGGACACTCCGTCGACCAGGAGATGGCCGCCGTTGGCGCAGATCGCGAAGCGCGGGGCGGGTCCTGGCAGATGGATGCGTCCATACTGCTCACGAGTGCGGGTGGTCGTCGGTACGAAGACGGTGGTGCGGGAGAGCTGGTCCAGGAGCCCGGCGGCCGTCTCTGTCAGATACGACAGGGGTCTGTTCTCATACACCTCGACACAGAGCAGCCGGGGAGCGTCCGCATCGGGCATCGGAAGCTGGAGTGCCGCGGCCGAATAGATGAGAGTGCGGTCCAGGTCGCTCGCGACGAGGGTCGGCGGCTTCGAGAGAGTGCTCACTTCGCGGTCACAGCCTTGCCAGTCGCGCCGGTCGCGCCGCGGGTGTACTGAGGATGGATCAGCCCGACGGAGGTGTACGGAAGGCCGTCTACTTCCTCCACGGGCACACCGCGTTGTTCGGCCAGCAGCCTGACATGGTCGAGGTCGGTGCCCGCGCCGCGCTGGGCAAGGATCTTCCAGGGAACGCGGCGCAGCAGGACGCGCGTCGTCTCCCCGACACCCGGTTTGACGAGGTTCACATCGTGGATGCCGTACTCCTCGCTGATCCGCTCGACGGCCGCCCAGCCGGCCCAGGTGGGGGCACGGTCCGCTGTGAGCATCTCTTTCACCTCACCCTCGACGGCTTCCGCGACCTCGTCGAAGCGGGCCGCGACAGTGTCCAGGAAGTAGGCCGAGACGTCCGTGCCGGCAAGTTCGCGGTAGTACTTCGCGCCGTGGAAATCGTGCGGGCCGACCAGATCGGCTCTGAGGACCGTACGGGATATCAGTCCGGAGACAGTCGAGTTGAGGCAGGCGGAAGGGATGAGGAAGTCCTCGCGGGTGCCATAGGTCCGCACGCAGCCGCCGGGGTCGGCGAGGACGGCGATCTCCGGGTTGAATCCGCCGAACTCGGTGAGGGCCTCCGCCAGTTCGCGGGTAATGGCGCCTTTGCCGGTCCAGCCGTCGACGAAGACGACATCGGCTGGGTCGTGGTGGGCGGCAAGCCAGCGCAGGGCGTTGGCGTCGATGCCTCGGCCACGGACGATGGAGACGGCGTAGTGCGGCAGATCCAGGCCGTGCCGCCGCTGAGCCCAGCGCCGCATCAGTACGCCGACCGGCGTGCCCGCACGGGCCAGGGAGACAAGTACGGGGCGGGGTGATCGTTCGGCGAGCACGGTCTCGGTGACGGTGCCCACGGCCCGCGCGATACGGGCTGCCGAGGCATCCAGAGCGGACTTGAAGAGCTCCTGGTACTGGGCGCTCGGCTGGTATTCGACAGGAAGGGATTCGGCATAGTGCGCGCCACCGTTCTGCACGGCCTCCTCGCGTTCCTCCGTGGGCGCCTCCAGTTCCACATCCGACATGTCCTGGAGGAGCCAGCCCACATCGTCGGGCGCGTAGGAGGAGAAGGCGGGACCGCGAAGGGGCTCGGGCAGCATGGGAGGTTCCTGCCGTTCGGAGTGGTGCGAGGGGCCCGGAAGGGAGGACGACGACGGGACATACGAGGGGATGACGGTAACGAGGACACGGGGTATGTGCGCGGCGAGCTGCGCCAGCAGTCCGTCAGGAGCGTGCAGCTCGGAGGAGTCCGCCACGGAGTCGATGACGGCGACCACGGCGTCGAAGCCCGCACCCGCGACGTTGTAGGCGTACCGGTCGCCGATGCCGTCGCCGTCCGGGAAGGCCGCGGTGTCATGCGCGGGGAAGACCAGACGGCTACGGATCGCGTATCCGGGATCGTCCACGGCCAGTACCGGCGACCGCGTCGTGGTGGAGTACCTCACCTCCGCCTCGACTGTCCGCTCCAGCGCTTCGGCCAGCCGCAGAGGGGCATACATCAGCTCCTCGAAGCCGAGTATCAGGACGCGGCGCGCGGCGCCGAGCTCAGCGGCGACGGCGGCCGCCATGGCGGGCAGCGAGGACTCCAGCCGGATCCGGTGGGCCGGGGTGAAGCCGTGTCGTCCGCCGTCGGGCACTCCGGCCGGCCAGTCGAGCGGCACGCGGACCGCATGGGCCCCGGCGACGCCTCCCGCGCCGCTTCCGGAGTCCTCTTCGTGTGGCGTCGGCACCGGCGTCGGGGCGGAGGCCGGCGCCGGTGCGGCCAGGGCCGAGGTCAGTGCCTCCTGCTCCGCCACGAGCCGCCGGCCCTTCTCCAGGACGCCGTCCGGGAGCCGGACCGTGCCGGACGCCAGGGTGACCAGATCGACGCGGGCCCCTATGTCCCGGGCGAACTCGGCGAGCCGGCCGTGATCGGCGGCGGAGCGCATGTCGACCAGAGCGACCACGACATACCGGGTGCGTGGATAGCGCTCATGGAGGTCGCGGATGGTGTTGAGGACGGTGTTGCCCGTGGAGAACTCGTCATCGACAAGGACCAGCGGGCCGTCGCCGGTGAACAGTCCGGGATCCTCGGGCAGCAGCAGATGCGAGGTGGCGTGCGAATGCGACTCCTCAAAGCCGCCCGCCCTCGCGACGCCCGCGACCGGGCGGCGCGTCGAGTGGAGATACGGAGAGCGTCCCATCCCGTCTGCGACCGCGTGGCCGAGGCCGGTCGCGGTCTCCGCGTAACCGAGCACCACTGCCCGCTCGACGTCCGGGCCCAGAAGGTCACTCACGCGCTTTCCGAGTCCGAAACCGGTCCCGTATACGACTCGGGGGCTCTGAGGCACATGTTTACCCAGCACATTGGAGACCAGGAGGTGAGCCCGCTTGGGGTTGCGGCGCAGGGCCAGACCCATCAGATCCCGTAGTTCTCGGCCACCGACGAGTTCGACTCCCAGCCGTTCAGCGACCCATGTGCCCGACCACACCATATTGGCGATCTCTTCTCTCGCTGACGACGCGGCCTCAACGAGCCGGCCTGCCTCCAGGGACCGGTCCCTCACTGGCCGGTCTGCCTTCCCGGGCCGGTCGGCCCGGGCGGACGACTCCGGCCCGGTCACCGGCCGAGGCCGGCGGTGAGCAGCTCCACGAAGCCGATGTCCTCCCGTGCGACACCGAAGACCTCGGCCCGCTGGATGGTGCGTACGGCCCAGGCTCGATGGGGTTTCACTTCGTTCATTTTGTTCGTGTACGCCGAGCGCAGCACCCCGCCACCGCCGCGCTCGGGCCGCAGGATGTCCTGGGCGTCGCTGAACTCCTCGTGGCTGACGACCGACAGCGCGTGCACGGGAGGGACATGGGAGGGATGAATGCAGGTCTTGCCCTGAAGGCCATTGGCCCGGTCGAGTTCGATCTCGCGGAGCAGCCCGTCGAGGTCGTGTTCGATCAGTGCGGTGCGCAGCTCTTCGGCCCGGCCTTCGAGGAACGGACTGCGTCGGAGTTGCGGTTTGAACATGCGCTCCTGCAGCCGGAAGTACTCCCAGACCGGGCCGGTGATCGTAAAGCCAGAGCCGTCGGCGCGTCCCAGCACGTTCACCACGTCCGCGATGACGCCGGCCACGATCTGTACGTCGTACGCGGTCATGTCGGGCGAGCGGCGCAGGCCGTACGCCGAGCAGAAGTCGGTGACTCCGAGTCGCAGGGCGAGCACCCGGTCGCGGTATTTGTCCACGACGTTGGCAATTCCCGTGAGCGTCTCGGTCCTGGTCTCAAGGTGCAGCAGCTCCGGAGATTCGAGCACCGGCATCGCGTACAGCCTGCGGCCGCTCGCGCTCTCCGCCTCCGCGAGCGCTTCCAGGAAGGACGTCCCGCGCTCCTCGGTGAACTTGGGCAGTACAAATCCGGACAGCAGTCGGATCGCCGGTCCCAGCCGCCTCGCCAGGTCCGGGATCTGCTCCGGCTCACGGACACGGATGAACAGCAGCGGGACCTCCGCGCCCCGCTCGTCGAGATCCTCGAACTGCCGGACCAGATTGGCCTCGGCCGCGGGGACCTCGGAGTCGTCGATGGAATCCTCCAGGCAGAGCACCATGGACACGACTCCACGCCCCGCCTGCTTCAGCACATCATCGGCGAGCCCGGGCCGGGTGGCCGGGCTGTAGAGCGTGGCGCCGAGAGCCGCCGACAGCACCCTGGCCGGTGAGTCGGCGGTGAACTCGCACGGCTCCTGATGGAACAGGCCCTCGCGAGCAGTGGGCGGGATATGCCCGAAATGACGCATGTGGATCCCCCGTACTGCCGTTATGGCCCGTTGGTCATGTGGCCGGTAATAGTACGTATGGACGCGTGTCGCAAGTTCCCCGGCCGCATGAAATTCTGGTAACCCATCCGCTTCAGTTCCGTGTCCGCGACGTGGTGAAGAGGCCCCCACGTTGTCCGCGTGGCGATGGGAAGGCAGGATGACCGGCATGACGCACGCGATGCTGAAGGGCTCGAACGTCCCCCTCGATGCCATGGCCGTACGAGCCGTGCTGCGCTGGTCCCCGGGCACCGGCGTGCCCGATGTGGACGCCTCCGCTCTGCTGCTCGGGCCCGAGGGCCGGGTGCGTTCGGATGAGGACTTCGTCTTCTACAACCAGCCGCGGCACCCTTCGGGGCTGGTGCGGCGGCTGCCCAAGAAGCAGGTCGGTGAGGGACTGACCGATGCGGTCGAGGCCGACCTCGCCGCGCTCGACCCCTCGGTCGACCAGGTGGTGCTCGCCGCCTCGTCGGACGGTGCGAGCTTTCAGCATGTCAGCGATCTGCGGATACTGCTCTACGACGCGGGTTCGGCCGACGGCGAACCGCTGGCCTTCTTCGATGTCCGCCCGGAGACCGGCGAGGAGACCGCGATCATCTGCGGTGAGCTCTACCGGCGCGGTGAGGGCTGGAAGTTCCGTGCGGTGGGACAGGGCTATCCGAGCGGTCTGGTCGGCCTGGCCACGGCGTTCGGCATCTCGGTGGACGAGACGGAGGAGGCCGTCGACGACCCGTCGTCCGTCTCTTCCACCAACGACACGGTGGCTGTCGAGCCACCCGTTCAGCGGCCGCCGCTGCCGGCCCAGCCCGCCACCGAGCCACTCGCACCGTCGGCGTACGGATACCCCCAGCCCGCCCTGCCGTCGGCCCCGCCCGCCTATGGCTATCCGCAGCCCGTGTCGTCGCCGCGGCCCGCGTACGGATATCCGCAGCCGGCCGCCGCGGCGGCTCCCGCGCCCGATCCCCACTTCCGGCTGCCGCCGATGGGGCCGCAGTTCGCCGGTCAGTAGACACTCGCCGCCCCGGCGGTCGCGGTCGCTCCTGCCGCCAGGGCCTCCCCCGTACAAGGCCGCCCTCAGGTCTTCGTCTTGTAGCCGCGCCCCCACTGCATGCCCCAGCCGTACAGCCGGTCCAGCTCCGCCTGGAAGCCGTAGACGAACTTCACCTCACGGCGCACGATCAGCTCGCCCTTGACGCTCTCCAGCGAGAACACCGCGCACGACCGGGCCTGAGGCGCGTGCTCGTCGAGTTCGATCTCGATACGCGGCCCGTTGCTCGGGTAGAGCGTCACCTTGGCGTGCGTACGGTCGAAGGCGGGCGTCTGGTCGTAGATGTAGACGAAGACCAGCAGCCGCTTGATCTCCTCCTGGTGGTCGAGATTGACGAAGATCGTCTCGCCGGACGGAGCGCCGAACCGGTCGTCGCCACTGAGCTTGACGTACGGCGGGCCGTTGAGATCCCCGAAGAGGCTGCCCAGCGGCTGGACCACACCCTTGCTGCCGTCGGTCAGCTCGTACATGCAGCCGATGTCCAGGTCGACATTGACCACGCCCTGCGTATGGGCCTGCACCACTTCGGGCTTGAAGAGTTTGAACGGATGCCGCAGGAGGCCGCCGCTCCGCCTCGACCGTCCTTCGATGTCGGACGAACGCATCCGCCAGGAGAGGTTCACCCGAAGATTGCCGGTCGCCGCGCCCTGCTTGGAGAGCGAGACCGACGGATGCCGCTTGGTCAGCTCGATGGAGTTGGAAGCCGCATTGCCCGAATCGAACTGCGTAGCCCTTTGCCCCTGCCACAGATTGTCCCAGAAGGCCATGCCCACCCCACCCCTGTCGTCGTCAACTCGCCACCATCGCTCGTAACAACGGGGCGGCCGGGAGGCTTCCGCCTCCCGGCCGCCCCGTTCAGAGCGTTCCCAGAATCCCCTCCAGGTCACACCCCGGAGGACCGGCTCACCAGAGGGCTCACCGGAGCACGGCTCAGACGCGCAGCGCCGATTTGTCGTCGTTGGGATCCTTGCCGGCCTCCTCCGCCTCCAGCGCCTTGTTGCGGCGCACCGAGGACCAGAAGGAGGCGGCGATCAGGACGACTCCGATCAGACCGGTGATGATCTCGTTGATCGAGTGCTCGATGGTGATCAGCAGGATGACGGCGAGCGCACCGATCGCGTAGTGCGCGCCGTGCTCCAGGTAGACGTAGTCGTCCAGAGTGCCCTGGCGGACCAGATAGACCGTGAGCGAACGGACATACATGGCACCGATGCCGAGGCCCAGCGCCATCCAGAAGATCTGGTTCGTGATGGCGAAGGCGCCGATCACGCCGTCGAAGGAGAAGGACGCGTCCAGGACCTCAAGGTAGAGGAAGAGGAAGAACGCGGCCTTGCCCGCCAGGCCGACCGCCGAGACCTGCTTGCCCTCGGCCCTGGCCTTCTCCTCTTCCTCGTGCTCGTGCTCCTCCCGCTCCTCCAGCCGGTTCTCGAAGAAGCTCGAAAGTCCGCCGACGACGAGGTACGTGATCAGGCCGCCGACCCCGGCGAGCAGCACGGTGGCCGACTTGTCCTGGTAGCCCGTGCTGGTGTGGGCGTGGGTGGCGAAGGTGAGTGCCGTGACCAGAAGAACGATCAGCGCGATGCAGACCGACAGCATGTCGACCTTGCCGAGCTTGGCCAGCGGGCGCTCCAGCCAGCCCAGCCACTTGATGTCCCGGTCCTCGAAGATGAAGTCCAGGAAGATCATCAGCAGGAACATGCCACCGAAGGCAGCGATCGCCGGGTGGGCGTCGGTGACCAGGGATTCGTACCGGTCGGGGTTGTCCACCGCGATCTGGACGGCTTCGATCGGCCCGACCTTGGCGCTGATGGCGACAATGACGACGGGGAACACCAGCCGCATGCCGAACACCGCGATGAGGATGCCGACGGTGAGGAAGATCTTCTGCCAGAAGGCATTCATCTTCTTCAGGACCCCGGCATTGACGACCGCGTTGTCGAACGACAGCGAGATCTCAAGGATCGACAGGATCAGTACGATCCCGAACGCCTCCCACCCCCACTGCCAGGCCGCGAAGGCGAGGCCGACCGCCGTGATGGCGATCGACCAGCCGAAGGTTTTCAGGATCACTGGTTACCCCATCTGGTGATTAACGGGTTTCCCCCGCGCAGAGCACTGCTTTACGAAACGTTGACCCCGAAGTCTAGAGCGATGCCCCGAAGTCCGGACGCGTACCCCTGTCCCACGGCCCTGAACTTCCACTCGCCGCCATAGCGGTACAGCTCGCCGAAGATCATCGCCGTTTCCGTGGAGGCATCCTCACTGAGGTCGTAGCGCGCGAGTTCCTGTCCGTCGGCCTGGTTGGCCACGCGAATGAACGCGTTACTGACCTGTCCGAAAGTCTGGCCGCGATTGTCGGCCTCGTGGATCGAGACCGGAAAGACGATCTTGTCGCAGTGGGCCGGCACCTTGGAGAGATCGACGAGAAGCGACTCGTCGTCGCCCTCGCCCTCACCCGTCAGATTGTCACCCGTATGTTCGACGGATCCGTCCGGGCTGGTCAGATTGTTGTAGAAGATGAACCACTCGTCGCCGAGCACCCGGCCCGACTGGCAGAGGAGTGCGCTGGCATCGAGGTCGAAGGGCGCTCCGGTGGTGGAGCGCGCGTCCCAGCCGAGCCCGACCAGCACCTGGGTGAGGTTCGGTGCGGCCTTGGAGAGGGAGACATTGCCTCCCTTGGCGAGTGTGACGCCCATGATGGTGAGTCCTCCCCGAGGTGGTGTGGTGCCGTGCTGCCGGGCATGGCGCGCCTGACGTCATGCCCGTTCAAGCCTTCTTCATGCCGTTCGTCGCGCACCGATGCGCGTACGACGCGGCGACGCGCGCGGGCGGCCCGGGATCCGCGCTCCCCCTGAGCGCGTCCGGCGCCGCACAGGACTGTGCGGCGCCGGACGCGACGGGACGGATCGGCTCAGACGTTGACGCCGAAGTCCTGTGCGATACCGCGCAGACCCGAGGCGTACCCCTGGCCGATGGCGCGGAACTTCCACTCCGCGCCGTTGCGGTAGAGCTCGCCGAAGACCATCGCGGTCTCCGTCGAGGCGTCCTCACTCAGGTCGTACCGCGCCAGTTCGTTGTTGTCGGCCTGGTTGACCACGCGGATGAAGGCGTTGCGTACCTGGCCGAAGGACTGCTGACGGCTCTCCGCCTCGTAGATCGAGACAGGGAACACGATCTTCTCGACGTCGGCGGGGACCGCGGCCAGATTGACCTTGATCGCCTCGTCGTCGCCCTCGCCCGCACCGGTGAGGTTGTCACCGGTGTGCTCGACGGATCCGTCCGGGCTCTTCAGATTGTTGAAGAAGATGAAGTTCCCGTCGATGGCGACCTTGCCCTCGGAGTTCGTCAGCAGGGCGCTGGCGTCGAGGTCGAAGTCGCTGCCGGTGGTCGTACGGACGTCCCAGCCCAGACCCACGGTGACCGCGGTCAGATTGGGCGCGGCCTTGGTCAGCGAGACGTTTCCGCCCTTGCTGAGGCTGACTCCCACGAGTCCTCCTTATGGTTTCTCGGGGCCGGCAACCGTGGCCGGCGGCTGACCTGGCGAGATCAGTGGCCGGCGGCGCGGGCCGCGCGCCCCCTGGTGCGTTGGCATCGGATCAACGAGTGGATCCTAGTGACCGGTTCCCGGTCACTGTGCGATTTCCGACTGACACCCCGGGCCGTGGAGAGCGCTTCGCCCGATGGACTCAGCCCCGGGTCAGAGCGCCGCCAGCGCCTTGATGTATTCGTTGAGGTCCCTGGCGTCCGGCAGGCCGTGCACCACCGTCCAGCGCACGACGCCCTCCTTGTCGATGATGAAGGTGCCCCGCACGGCGCATCCCTTCTCCTCGTCGAAGACGCCGTACGCGCGCGAGATCTCGCCGTGCGGCCAGAAGTCCGACAGCAACGGATACTCCAGGCCCTCCTGCTCGGCGAACACACGCAGAGTGTGGATGGAGTCGTTGGAGACGGCGAGGAGCTGCGTGTCGTCGTTGACGAACGCGGGCAGCTCGTCCCGCAGGGCGCACAGCTCACCCGTGCACACACCGGTGAAGGCGAACGGATAGAAGAGCAGCACCACGTTCTTGGGACCATCCGGCCCGCGGAAGTCGGACAGCCGCACGGTCCGGCCGTGGTTGTCCTTCAGCTCGAAGTCCGGGGCGATGGTGCCGACCTCGATCGCCATGGGTACACGTCCCTTCACTGGCCCGGCAGATGCCTTCCAGCGTACGCACAAGGCCCCCGCCGACAGAGGTCGGCGGGGGCCGTCAAGGCTGCTTGCTGATGGCTGCTGCGGCTTGCGCGCTCGATGCGGCGCTCGGAGTCAGCGCTTGGACTTCGCCGCCTTGGGCGTGACGAGCCGACTGCCGGTCCAGTCCTTGCCGGCGTTGATGCTCTTTGTCTGGGACAGGCCCGCGGTCTGGGCGGCCTCGTTGATGTCGCTCGGTTCGACGTAGCCATCACGGCCGGTCTTGGGCGTGAGCAGCCAGACCGCTCCGCCCTCCTCGATCAGACCGATGGCGTCCACCAGCGCGTCCGTAAGGTCGCCGTCCTCGTCACGGAACCACAGCAGGACGGCGTCAGCCACGTCCTCGTAATCCTCGTCGACGAGCTCCTGGCCAATGACAGCCTCGATGGACTCGCGGAGCTCCTGCTCGACGTCGTCGTCGTAGCCGATCTCCTGGACCACCTGTCCGGGTTCGAACCCCAGCCTTGCGGCCGGGCTGGTCCGTTCCTCCGCGTGGTCCGCGGTCGCGCTCACGGATTGCCTCCTGATCTTGTTTCGGAAAATGCTTCAGCCACGCGCGTGCGCGGGGCATTGGCCGTAGTCCACACGGGCGGGGCGGATCGCGCAAGTACCCGGCCGCCGAGACCGCCGAAACGGTGACGATCCGGGCCACTCCACCGCAACTCCTGCCACTTCGGCACCGCCTTCCGCGATATACGCCATACGTTTCCTCCCTCTTTGTAATGTTATGCCGCTTCGGTACGCCAATCGGGTCCGAACGGCCGAACGAAACGCATAGACGGGTTGGGCGTAAGGTTGCGATTTGACCGACGCGCGAGCCGGACCGGAAGCCGGATTTGGCGGAGAGCGCGGGTTACCCCTCAGTAGAGATGACGTTTCCGTCGCAGCGGTACACGATGGAGGCGGCGTACGTGCCCATGCCCAGGGCAACTCCGCGGGGACACCCGGGGGCCCCTGGCCCGCGTAGAAGCAGTATCCCGACGGCGTGCACTGCATCGATCGCGTGCAGGGCACGACACGACCAAACAGCGAAGGAAAAGCGTGGCTTCCGGATCCGATCGCAACCCGATCATCATTGGCGGCCTTCCCAGCCAGGTCCCGGACTTTGATCCCGAAGAGACCCAGGAGTGGCTCGACTCGCTCGACGCCGCTGTCGACGAGCGAGGCCGTGAGCGCGCCCGTTATCTGATGCTCCGACTGATCGAGCGCGCGCGTGAGAAGCGTGTGGCTGTGCCCGAGATGCGCAGCACGGACTACGTCAACACCATCGCCACCAAGGATGAGCCCTTCTTCCCCGGCAACGAGGAGATCGAGCGCAAGATCCTCAACGCCACCCGCTGGAACGCGGCCGTGATGGTGTCGCGTGCGCAGCGCCCCGGTATCGGCGTCGGCGGCCACATCGCCACCTTCGCCTCCTCCGCCTCCCTGTACGACGTGGGCTTCAACCACTTCTTCCGGGGCAAGGACGGCGGCGACGGCGGCGACCAGATCTTCTTCCAGGGCCATGCCTCTCCCGGCATCTACGCCCGCGCCTTCCTGCTCGACCGGCTGAGCGAGACACAGCTCGACGCGTTCCGCCAGGAGAAGTCGAAGGCTCCGTACGGCCTGTCCAGCTATCCGCATCCGCGGCTGATGCCGGACTTCTGGGAGTTTCCCACCGTCTCGATGGGGCTCGGTCCCCTCGGCGCGATCTACCAGGCCCGGATGAACCGCTACATGGAGGCGCGCGGTATCGCCGACACCTCCTCCTCGCACGTCTGGGCGTATCTCGGCGACGGTGAGATGGACGAGCCCGAGTCGCTGGGCCAGCTTTCCATCGCCGCACGGGAGGGCCTCGACAATCTGACCTTTGTCGTCAACTGCAACCTCCAGCGGCTCGACGGCCCGGTGCGCGGCAACGGCAAGATCATCCAGGAGCTGGAGTCGCAGTTCCGCGGCGCCGGCTGGAATGTCATCAAGCTGGTCTGGGACCGCTCCTGGGACCCGCTGCTCGCGCAGGACCGCGACGGCGTGCTCGTCAACCGGCTGAACACGACGCCCGACGGGCAGTTCCAGACGTACGCCACCGAGACCGGCTCGTACATCCGTGACCACTTCTTCGGTGACGACCAGCGGCTGCGCGCCATGGTCGAGAACATGTCCGACGAACAGATCCTGCACCTCGGCCGCGGTGGCCACGACCACAAGAAGGTCTACGCGGCGTACGCGGCGGCCAAGGCCCACAAGGGCCAGCCGACCGTGATCCTGGCGCAGACCGTCAAGGGCTGGACGCTCGGACCGAACTTCGAGGGCCGCAACGCGACCCATCAGATGAAGAAGCTGACGGTCGCCGACCTCAAGGGCTTCCGCGACCGGCTGCACATCCCGATCACCGACCAGGAGCTGGAGGGCGGTCTGCCGCCCTACTACCACCCCGGCAGGGACTCGGAAGAGATCCAGTACATGCACGACCGGCGCAAGTCGCTGGGCGGATATGTGCCGACCAGGATCGTGCGGGCGAAGCCGCTGAATCTTCCCGGGGACAAGACCTACGCGGCGGTAAAGAAGGGCTCGGGCCAGCAGTCGATCGCCACCACCATGGCCTTCGTCCGGCTGCTCAAGGACCTGATGCGGGACAAGGAGATCGGCAAGCGCTTCGTGCTGATCGCCCCGGACGAGTACCGCACGTTCGGCATGGACTCGTTCTTCCCGAGCGCCAAGATCTACAACCCGCTGGGCCAGCAGTACGAAGCCGTGGACCGCGAGCTGCTGCTCTCGTACAAGGAGTCCCCGACCGGCCAGATGCTGCACGACGGCATCTCCGAGGCGGGCTGTACCGCCTCGCTGATCGCGGCGGGTTCGGCGTACGCCACACACGGCGAGCCGCTGATCCCGGTGTACGTGTTCTATTCGATGTTCGGATTCCAGCGGACAGGTGACCAGTTCTGGCAGATGTCCGATCAGCTCGCGCGTGGCTTTGTACTGGGTGCGACCGCCGGACGGACGACTCTGACCGGTGAAGGGCTCCAGCACGCGGACGGCCACTCGCATCTGCTGGCCTCGACCAATCCGGCCTGTGTCGCGTACGACCCGGCGTACGGCTTCGAGATCGCGCATATCGTCAAGGACGGTCTGCGCCGGATGTACGGCCCGGCCAGCGAGGACGTCTTCTACTACCTCACCGTCTACAACGAGCCGATCCAGCATCCGGCCGAGCCCGCCGATGTGGATGTCGACGGGATCCTCAAGGGCATCCACCGCTTCAAGCAGGGCGAGCGGGGCGCGATCCCCGCGCAGATCATGGCGTCCGGAGTGGCGGTGCCGTGGGCGGTGGAGGCGCAGCGGATCCTCGCCGAGGAGTGGAATGTCCGGGCCGATGTCTGGTCCGCGACGTCCTGGAACGAGCTGCGGCGCGAGGCCGTCGAGGTGGAGCGGCACAATCTGCTGCACCCGGACGCGGAACAGCGCGTGCCGTATGTGACGCGCAAGCTGTCCGGCGCGGAGGGCCCGTTCGTGGCCGTATCCGACTGGATGCGTTCGGTACCCGACCAGATCTCGCGCTGGGTTCCCGGCACGTACCAGTCACTGGGCGCGGACGGTTTCGGCTTCGCCGACACGCGCGGCGCGGCCCGTCGCTTCTTCCACATCGACGCGCAGTCGATCGTGCTCGGAGTACTCACCGAGCTGGCGAGGGAGGGCAAGGTCGACCGTTCCGTGCTGAAGCAGGCGGTGGACCGCTACGAGCTGCTGGACGCCTCCGCGGCCGACCCGGGCGCGGCCGGTGGCGACGCCTGACCGCGGTGATGTCTGACCGCGGTGATGTCTGACCGCTGCGACGCCTGACCGCGGCCGGTCCGCGACGCCACGCGGACAGTAGGACGCGCGCCGGAGGGCGGTGGGACCCATGGGTCCCACCGCCCTCCGGTCGTTCCCGCCGGTTACGACGCCGGCTCTCCCGAACCGCCCGGCCGGACGTGTCAGGCCAGCCAGAGGATCGCCAGCAGGGTGTCGATCGCACCGAGCGCGACCGCGACCACCGCCGGAATGTGCGCACCGCTCCAGCGGCGGCCCATGGCCAGCCGGCCACACACGATCGCGACCGGGCCGAGCACGATTCCCAGCACGAACAATCCGGCGACCGCGCAGACCAGTCCGACGATCCCGAGCGTCACGCGGTCCGGCCCGGTCCGCGACCTCATCCGGCCGTGTGAGCGGGGGCCCCTGCGTGTACGGGTGTTTCCGAAGCCCGTCATCGTCCCTCCTCGGGTCGGTCGGGGGCTTTCTCCTCCGTCGGGTACCCCCGCTCCGCGCTCCCAGACGCCCGCGGCCCGGAGCGGCTCAGTGCTCCCAGACCTTGAAGGCCCTGACGCGGTACGGCGACCGCGGCAGCCAGGTGCCGCCGCCCGGATAGGTCTCGAACTCCCCGGTCTCCGCGCACTCTTCGGACTGATAGGTCGTCACCGGCCGTCCGGTGCGGTTGGCGAGGGACTCGACGGTGGCGCCCCGAGGAAGCGGCGTACAGCTGTCGATGCTGATACCGGACAGTTCATGCGTCTGCCGCGCTCCCTTGAAGTCGCCTTTCTCCCACAGGCAGAGCTCGCCGGCCGCGCACTCTCCGAGGCGCGGCGGTGCGGCAGCGGCGGCGGCGGTGACATCGACGGATCCCGGCAGCAGTGCGGCGACGGCCAGCGCCCCGGCGGCGACGGCCTTCGGCATACAGGCCGGCCCGGTCCTCCGCCCGGACCTGAGCGCCGCCTCCGGCCGCGGCCGGAACACCGCCTCCGGCCGCGCCTTCGACCTCGGCCCGGACGTGTACATGGTCTTGCGCATACGGATGAACCCCCGTGTCGTACGAAACTGTGCACCCCACCCTGACCCGCGGCGTACGGGCCCGGGAAGAAGACCGGAGCACCCTCCACCCGGATAGGCGACAGCCCCGCCGGAAGGTTTCGGCGGGGCTGTCTCAGGCACGTGATTGACGTCGGGTCATCCGTGGACTGACCTCAGATGTGAACCCCGCCGCCCGACGCGTCGGCGTTGACGCCACGCTTCGTCAGCAGCGCGACAAAGACCGCCACGGTCGCGACAGCGGCGGCGACCAGACAGGCCAGCCCCATGCCGGACATGAAGGTGTCGTGCGCCACGCTGGTGATCTTCGCGGCGACCTCGGCCGGAGTACCGGGCGCCACCGGCGCCACACCGCCCTGGACCGCCTCGGCGGCCTGGGCCTCCTGCGCGGGAGTGAGCGGCGGGAGCCCCGCCTCGGTCCAGTTGCCCGGCAGATCGCTGGTGACCTTGGAGGCCATGACCGCGCCGAGTACGGCCGTACCGAGGCTGCCGCCGATCTGCATGGCGGCCTGCTGCAGACCGCCCGCCACACCGGACAGCTCCATCGGAGCGTTGCCCACGATGACCTCGGTCGCGCCCACCATGACCGGCGCCAGGCCGAGCCCGAGCAGCGCGAACCAGATCGACATGGTGAGGCTGCTGGTGCCCGTCTCCAGAGTGGACATACCGAACATGGCGGCGGCCGTGAGGACCATGCCGCCCGCCAGCGGGATCCGGGGGCCGAGCTTGGTGATCACCACGCCCGCCAGCGGCGATCCGACGATCATCATCCCGGTCAGCGGCAGCAGATGCAGACCGGCGTCGATCGGGCTCATGCCGTGCACGTTCTGGAGGTAGAAGGTGACGAAGAAGAGGCCGCCCAGGAAGGCGATGGCCATCAGCACCATCAGGACCACACCGGCGGACAGCGGTACGGAGCGGAACAGCCCGAGCGGGACGAGCGGCTCCTTGACCTTCGTCTCCCAGAAGGCGAAGAGCACGAAGCAGGCGACGGAGACGGCGATGAACAGCCAGGTCAGGCCGTCGCCCCAGCCCCAGGCCGGGGCCTTGATGATCGCCCAGACAAGGCAGAACATGGCGGCGGAGAGCAGCAGGATGCCGAGGATGTCGAAGGACTTCGGGGCGTTCTCCGCCCGGTGGTCCCGGAGGATCACCGCGCCGATCACCAGGGCGACCACGCCGACCGGCACATTGATGAAGAAGACCGACTGCCAGCTGACGTGCTCGACCAGCACGCCGCCGAGGATCGGCCCGCCCGCCGTCGAGGCGCCGATGACCATGCCCCAGATACCGATGGCCATATTGAGCTTCTCGGCCGGGAAGGTGGCACGCAGCAGGCCGAGCGCCGCCGGCATCAGCAGCGCTCCGAAGAGGCCCTGAAGCACCCGGAAGGTGACCACGAGCGAGATGCTGTGGGAGAGGCCGATGGCCCCCGAGGCCGCGGCGAAGCCGATGACGCCGATGAGGAAGGTCTGCCGGTGGCCGAAGCGGTCACCGAGCTTGCCCGCGGTGATCAGTGCCACGGCGAGGGCGAGGAAGTAGCCGTTGGTGATCCACTGGACGTCGGCGAAGGTCGCGCCGAGGTCCTGCTTGATGGCCGGATTCGCGATCGCGACAATGGTGCCGTCGAGCGCCACCATCATCACGCCGATGGCCACGGAGAAGAGCGTCAGCCAAGGATGGCCGCGCAGGCCCTTGGACGGCGCGGCGGCCGGAGATTCCGGGACCTGTGGCGCCTTGTCGACGGTGGTCTGACTAGTCATACCGGACACGCTAGTGTCAGTCACTGACAGTTGACAAACCAATTCACAAGTCGGTAACTGTCATGTAGCTCACAGATAGACCGATCTGGGCAAAGTGCGATGAAGCGGTGGAATGAGGACCATGCGGTGACTCTCGGGCAGCACATAACCACCGGGCGGGAAACAGCGGTTGAACAGCCGGCCGGACTGCGCGCCCGCAAGAAGCAGCGCACGCGTGACGCCCTGCTGCGGGTGGCGCTGGAGCTGTTCACCACGCGCGGATACGAGCAGACGACCGTCGATGAGATCGCGGACGCCGTCGAGGTCTCCCAGCGCACCTTCTTCCGCTATTTCGCCAGCAAGGAGGAGGTCGCCTTCGCTGTGGTGGACATGGTCGAGGACAGGTTTTTCGAGGCTCTGAGCCGCCGGCCCGCCTCGGAGGGGCCATTCGAGGCGATGCGCAACGCCGTCACGTCCGCCTGGAACACCATCGGAGAAGCGATCGAGGCGGTCGTACCGGCGGAGCTCCATATGCGTGCATATCTGATGATCGAGTCCACCCCGGCTCTCCTCGCCACGCATCTGCGCCGCTCCGCCGAACTGGAGGACGGGATCGCCCGGCTGATCGCCGAGCGCGAGGGCCTCGACGTGGACGCCGATCCCCGGCCGCGGGTCGCCGTCGCCGCGTTCGCCGGCGTGATGCGGGTGACCGGCCGGCTCTGGGGACAGGGACAGGACCCGAGCGTGGAGGCACTCGGTGAGCTGACCGAGGCGTATCTCGACCATCTCGGTCCGGCGCTCGCCGGGAACTGGCGGAAGCCGGCGTGCGACCGGAGCAGCCGGTCCGCCTGAGGACGGCACAGGGAGCGCGGCCGACGACACGCGCGGCCGTCGAAGAGGACCCGCGACGCGGACCGCCGAGAAGACCGACGACATGGACCGCCGGAGAAGGCCGCCGCACGGCCGTCCGACGCACGGTCCCACAAGGCGCGACACCACGGCACCGCGGCCGGTCCACCACCGGCGTACGACCTCTCGCCGCCGGTGCGCGGGACCGGGAGCCGGTCTGACGGCCCGGAAGCCTACGGTCCGTCACGTTTGTTGTCCGGTACGCCCGTAACACGCCGAAGCGTGCGTGTCGCTCGCATACGCGGCGAGGTTACCGGCGGTTCATTCCTCCATGAGGCGTGATCTGCCTCACCGTTGCCACAAGCGCCGCCGTGCGCGTCCTAGGGTGGTCCGCAGTGACTTCCTTCGGCTCTTCCCCCTCCCTCAACGCATGGCGCACGCTGCTCGCCCTCGCCGTGGTGTTTGTGTTGCTGACGACCACCGGATGGACCGCCGTACGACATCAACGCGGCCCCGGCGAGCCCCTGCGAGCCGCCTTTCTCGCCTGGGAGCGGGGCCGGTCAGGAGACCGTCCGCTACCGCGCCCGACCGCGCCGCCAAGGCTGCTGTCGTCGTTCTTCGCCTCCCTCACCACCAGAGAGCAGGTGCGGCTGGCCACGAGGTATCCGCTTGTCGTCGGCAATCTCAACGGCGCTCCCGTCACCCTGCGATACCTCGCCAACCGGCTGGCCCTCTCCCAGGCGCGCCGGGTGGAGCACGACCGTATGACCGACACCAGACTCTCCAGCGACGGCCGGTGGCAGGCGGGCCGGCGGATGCACCGCTATGCGTCGATGCTCGGCGGCGGCCGTCAGATCCTCGCCTTCGACCCGTCGGGAAAGGGCCGCGCGGCCGAGGTCTTCGGAGACCTCGACCTCGCGGAGCGCGTCTCGGTCGTGGTCCCTGGTGTCGACACCAATGTGCTGACGTTCGAGAAGACACACCGCAGGTACACGGCGCCGGTGGGCATGGCCAAGTCGCTGTACGACGCCGAGCGGGCCGCCGACCCGGACACCCGTACCGCCGTCATCGCCTGGGCCGACTACACCGCGCCCGCCGGGCTCGGCATGGACGCGGCGATCGGCAAGCTCGCCGAGGACGGCGCCGTACGGCTCTCCGCGCTCGCGGCGGCGCTGCCCGGGAACTCGCGGATCTCACTGTTCTGCCACAGCTACGGCTCCGTGGTGTGCGGAGTGGCCGCCCGCGCGCTGCCTGCCAGGGTCGCGGACGTGGCGGTCGCGGGCAGCCCCGGCATGCGGGTCGGCAACGCGCGGCAGCTCCGCACCGCTGCCCGCGTGTGGGCCATGCGGGACCAGGACGACTGGATCCAGGATGTCCCGTATCTGGCGGTGGGCGGCCTCGGGCACGGCGCGGACCCGGTGTCCCGGGGATTCGGCTCTCGGGTGCTCTCGGCGGAGGGCGCGATCGGCCACAGCGGCTACTTCGAGCCGGGCACGGAGAGCCTCGGCAACTTCGCGGAGATCGGGGTCGGTTCGTACTCCGCGGTGAGCTGTGCGGATGGCGATGTCACCTGCCGGAGTGGAATTCCGGGTGCCGATGAGACCGGGGCGGAAGAGATCTGACGCGCGTAGAATTCGTGCGTTGCGGCAGGCGACGCGCGGACGCACGCCGCCTACGATGAAGCACATGGGTGATGTGCTTGCGGGGATTCATGCCACCTGGGAGTTCGAAAGCGACTCCGTGCTCGTCCGCTTCGAACGGGGGATACGGACGCCGAAGCTCTTTCAGGCGCTCGGCGAACGCCGTGTGCCGCACGAGGCGTTGTCGTCGGTGAGCCTCTCCGCCGGCAAGCGCGGGACGGTCGTGCTGCACGCCGTGCCGAGACCCGGCGCCGACCCGCTGATGGAGGCCGCGGCCGGTCAGCTCAAGCAGGGCTGCGATCCGTACCGGCTGGTGCTGCCCGCCGAGCGCGAGACCCTCGCGGAGTACTACGCCGACGAGTTGCGGGCCGCGCTCGACCGGGACGGCGCGCCGGACGCACGGGAGCGGCAGGAGCCGGCCGAGCGGTATCTGGTGGCCTCGCCCGGACCTTCGCTGCACTTCAAGGCGTACGACGGCAAGGCGTCCTTCGACGGAGACCGGGTGTCCTTCCGCTGGTTCTGGACGGGCGCCTCGTCCGCCAAGTGGAAGGCGGGCGACCAGAGCTTTCCGGTGCGGGAGCTGCACGGCGTCGAGTGGCGCTCGCCCGACGGCTTCGAGGGATATCTGCGGCTGCTGCGGCGCGACGGCCACGGACCGGAGCTCTCCCGTCCGCCGGGGGCCGACCATGACCCGGCGGCTGTCGTCTTCGGCCTCGGCTATGGCCCGGTGCACGAGTCGCTGCCCTTCGCGGCGGCCGTCCTGCGGGCGATCCAGGGCGCGGGGTCGAGCCGCGCGGCCGTGCCGGTGTCCGCAGTGGCGTCCGGCCGCCGCGACCCGGCCGATGTCGCGGACCGCATCCGCCATCTCGGTGATCTGCACCGGGCGGGCCTGGTGACGGACGAGGAGTTCACCGCGAAGAAGGCGGAGCTGCTGGCGGAGTTATGACGGCGCGGGTCATCGGCGCCGGCGGGCCCGGCGAGCGGCTTCGGTCACGCCGCCCGGCGCCGGACCCGCGTGTCATACCTCGGTATGACGTCCGGACCGGCCCTCTGGTATGACGCCCGGCGAGGTCGGCGCTGCCTACGCTGGACCGGCCATGAGAACCGCATCCCTGTCGCCGCGCACGCCTCCCGCCCTGAAGAGATCGGCTCGGGCGCTCACCGGTGGGCTGCGGACGCCGGCGGACTCCGCCGAGCCGCTTTTCGCCCACGCGCCCCGGCTGTGGCAGCGGCTCGTCCCGTATACGATCGCCCTCGCCTTCGCCGTCGCGCTGCTGCCGGTCACGACCACCGTCCTCATCCAGGACTACCGGCTGGGCGGCGGCTGGTCCGGAGCGCTCGCCACCGCGCAGAGCGTGCCTCTGCTGCTCGCGGTGACCCGCCCGCTCCGGGCGTGGTGGATCATCTTCGCCGCCGATGTCATCGGCGCGGTCCTGCTGCAGGGCGCGGACGGCGTGGCGGGCCGTCCCTGGCCATGGACCCCGATGGCCGTCATCGGCTACCTGCTGCTGATGGCCTGTCTCGGGCTGCGCGAACCGCGCCGCACGCTGCTGGCCGTATGGCTGGCGACCGGCGCGGCGGGCTTCTTCTTCGAGCTGATCTCCCGGAAGGACAGCGGCGGCGTCGATCTGCTGCTCTTCGTGCTCA
Organism: Streptomyces sp. AK02-01A; assembly: GCF_033795305.1. Classification (NCBI taxonomy): domain Bacteria; kingdom Bacillati; phylum Actinomycetota; class Actinomycetes; order Kitasatosporales; family Streptomycetaceae; genus Streptomyces; species Streptomyces sp. AK02-01A. The sequence continues at coordinate 323,198 of NZ_JARBAE010000002.1, read as the reverse complement.
GCGGTGTGGTCCTCGTCGTCACGGCCGCGCTGCGCGAACGCGGTGACGCCCAGCGCAGACTTGTGGTGCAGGAGACCATCAGCGAGGCGGAGCGCTCCCGGCGCACGCTGTTGGAGGAGCGCGCGCGGATCGCCCGTGAGCTGCACGATGTGGTGGCGCACCATATGTCCGTGATCACCGTGCAGGCCGACTCCGCGCCCTATCGGATCGAAGGGCTGCCGGACGCCGCGCGCGAGGAGTTCTCGGCCATCGCCGCGAGCGCGCGGGAGTCCCTGACCGAGATGCGGCGGCTGCTCTCGGTGCTCCGCAGCGACGGTACGGAGAGCGAGCGGGCGCCTCAGCCCGGGCTCGGCCGGGTGCCGCAGTTGGTGGAGGCGACCGTGCGGGCCGGAGTGCCCGCCGAGGTGTCGCTCCCGGCCGGCCCGGTCCCGGTCCCGTCCGCCGTGGACCTCTCCGCGTACCGCATCGTGCAGGAGGCGCTCGCCAATGTGGTGCGGCACGCGTCCGGCGCGCGGACCCGGGTCTCGGTGACCGCCGACGGTGACTGGCTGACCGTCCTGGTCGTCAACGGCCCGGCCGCGCCAGGCACTTCGCCGCTGGAGACCACCGGGACCGGCCACGGCCTGGTCGGCATGCGTGAGCGCGTGCGGTTGACCGGCGGCACGCTGGACACCGGGCCGCTGCCCGACGGCGGCTTCCGGGTCGCGGCACGGCTCCCGCTGACCGTCCCGGCCGGTCTGCACACGACGGCCGCACCGGCCGGCCGCACCGCCCCGGCTCCGCAGGACGCCTCGTGACCATCCGCGTGATCATCGTCGATGACCAGGCCATGGTGCGCGCCGGGTTCGCCGCGCTGCTCTCGGCGCAGGCCGACATCGATGTGGTGGGTGAGGCGCCGGACGGCCGCCGTGGTGTGGAGGTGAGCCGTTCCGTCCATCCGGATGTGGTGCTGATGGACGTACGGATGCCGGAGCTGGACGGACTGGCGGCCGCCCGCGAACTGCTGGATCCGCCGTTGGGAGTGATCCACCGGCCAAAAGTGCTGATGCTGACCACCTTCGACGTGGACGACTATGTGTACGAGGCACTGCGCGCCGGCGCGTCGGGCTTTCTGCTCAAGGACGCGCCACCGGCCGATCTGATCGCGGCGGTACGGATCGTCGCGTCCGGCGAGGCGCTGCTCGCGCCGTCCGTGACCCGCCGGCTGATCGCGGACTTCGCCCGGACCCGGCCGGCGCCTCGCAAGGACCGCGCCCTGCGGCTGCGCGGTCTCACGCCACGCGAGACCGAGGTGCTCGAACTGATCGCGCGTGGCCTGTCCAACCAGGAGATCGCGGGCCGGCTGATCGTCGCCGAACAGACCGTGAAGACCCATATAGGCCGTGTCCTGTCGAAGCTCGGCCTGCGCGACCGCGCACAGGCCGTGATCTTCGCGTACGAGTCGGGTCTGGTCACGCCGGGCGACGCGTCCTCCTGAGCCGTCCGCCGCTCCCGAGCGCCGCGAAGAGACAGCCCCTACCCAGGTATCACTCGCCAGTTGGCTCCCCGGTGTGACGTGCGCGCGTACACCGTCTCCTTACCTTCCTGCTCGCCACCTCATGGACGAGCAGCAGAAGGAGACGGACATGCGCCACCACAGGAGGACCCTGGTCGCCGCCGCACTGGCGGCGATCGCGGTCGTGGGCACGGCGGGCTGGGCCTCCGGCACCGCGCAGCGGGCCGTGACCGGGCCGCCGCCCGGGAGCGCCGCCTGGCGCGCGGACGGTTCGCTCGGCCGGCCGCTGCCCGATCCGGCGACGGCCTCGCCGGATCAGGTGGCCCGCTTCTTCCGCTCTCTGACAGCTCCTCAGCGCGAGGCCCTGATCCGGCGTCATCCGCTGGTCGTCGGCAATCTCGACGGCGTACCGGTCGCGCTGCGGTACCGGGCCAACGCCGTCGCGGTACGGGCCGCGCGCGATCCCCGCTATGAGCGGCTCGCGCGGCCGGGCCGTCAGATCCTCGCCTTCGATCCACGCGGCCGTGGCCAGGTCGCCGAGGTGTACGGAGATCTGACGGCCACCGGCCGGGTGTCGGTCGTCGTACCGGGCTCGGACATCGACGCGGGCTCCTTCGACCGTACGAGAGATCCGTACGGCACACCCGCCGGCATGGCCGCTTCACTGCGGGCCGCGACCAAGGACCGGACCGCCGTCATCGCCTGGGCGGGCTACACCACCCCGGTCGGAGCCGGTCCGGACGCGGCCACCGGTGAGCTCGCCGAGGCGGGAGCCGAGCGGCTCGTCCGGTTCACCCAGGGACTCGCGGCGAGCGGTGTGAGAAAACCCGCGCTGTTCTGCCACAGCTATGGTTCCGTCGTCTGCGGGCTGGCCGCGCATCAGGTGAACGCCTCGGACATCGTGGTGTTCGGCTCCCCCGGCATGCGGGCCCGGGATGTGACGGATCTGCGTACGGACGCACGGGTCTGGGCCGCCAAGGATCCGACCGACTGGATCTCCAAGGTCCCGAACGTCGAATTCGCGGGACTGGGCCATGGCGAGGACCCGGCCGGTCCGGGCTTCGGTGCCCGCCGGATTCCGGCCAAGGACGCGCGGGGCCACACCGGTTACTTCGCTCCCGGCACCGACTCGCTCCGCGCCTTCGCGGCCGTCGCCCGAGGTGAGGTCCGATGACGCTCAGCGGGACGGTCGAAAGGATCGAGGCGCGGACTCCGGCCCACCGCGACCGCGCGATCGACGGCCTGCGCGCTCTCGCGCTGATCGCCGTACCGACCGGACACTGGCTGCTCGGCGGCTTCACCCTGGACGGCGGCGGCGCCCTGCACAACGCCAGTCCGCTCGCCGTCTTCGGCGGTTTCGCACCGGTGAGCTGGGTGCTCCAGACGCTGGGCGTCTTCTTCCTGGTCGGCGGCTATGCCTCGGTGCTCTCGTACCGGCGGAGGCCGTCGACGACCGTCGTCTGGCTGCGGCGGCGGCTGGCGCGGCTGGGCCGACCCGTCCTCGGCGTGACGGCCGTCTGGGCGGGCCTGATCCCGCCGCTGTACGCGCTCGGCGTGCCCGCCACCACGCTGCGCACCGCGTCGACGCTGGTGATCCAGCCTCTGTGGTTCGTCGGTGTCTATCTGGTGGTGACAGCACTGACTCCTTACTGTGTGCGCGCCGCACACAGGCTGGGTGCCTGGGCCACCGCTCCGCTGGTCATGACCGTCGCCGCCGTTGACTTCCTGCGCTACGGGCCATGGTCCGACTCCATGCCCTCCTGGCTGTCCCTGGTGAACATCCTTCCGGGCTGGCTCTTCGCGTATCAGCTCGGAGTCTGCTGGGCCGAGGACCGGATCAGCGGTCGCGGAGCGCGTGTGCTGCTCATCGGCGGCACGCTCCTCTTCGCCGCGCTGCCGGCCGTCTTCCACTATCCGGCGTCGATGGTCGGCGTCCCAGGTGAGGCCCGTACCAACTCGCATCCGCCGTCGCTGCTGGTGCTCGCGCTCGCCGCCGCGCAGAGCGGAGCGGCGATCCTGCTGCGGGACCGTATCGGACGCCTGCTGAGGAGGCCCGTCCTGTGGGCACCGGTCGTTGTCATCAATCTCTCGGCGATGACGATCCTGTGCTGGCATCAGACGGCGATGCTCACCGCCGCCGTGCCGGCATCCTTTCTCGGTGCGGTGCCCGGACTGACGACCGCGCCCGACTCGGCCGGCTGGATTCTCGCCCGGCCGGCCTGGCTGCCGCTCTTCGCCGTGCTGCTGGTCGTCATCGGACGGTACGCGCGCGGCTTCGAAGCCCCGTGGGCGTCCGGGACACGGACGGCGAAAGCCCGCCGCGCGGCAGCGGCGCTGCTCGCGGCGGGCTTCGCGGTGTTCGCGCTGGGACTGGCGTGAGCGGGCCGGCCCGCGCCAGGTGTGGGCGGGCCTACTCGCGGCCGGCCGAGGTGAAGGCCATGTCGGCGTACCGGCCGCCGGCCACCTGGTCCGCGATCGGCTCCAGCAGTTCCAGCTCGCTCGCGGTGAGGATGAGGCGCGTCGCGCCGGTGTTCTCCTCGATCCGGCTGGGCCTGCGCGTCCCCGGGATCGGTACGACGCCGAGTCCGTGCACCGCCGCACGCTGCTGCACCCAGGCGAGCGCGACCTGTCCGAGCGTGGCGCCGCGTCCTTCGGCGATCTTGCGCACCGGTTCGAGCAGCACGGCGTTCGCCGCCGCGTTGTCGCCGGTGAAACGGGGCTGCTGACGGCGGAAGTCGTCGGCGCCCAGCTCCTGCTCGGCGTTGACGAACGCGCCGGTCAGAAAACCCCGGCCGAGCGGCGAGTACGGCACGAGCGTGACACCCAGTTCGGCGGCGGCCGGTACGACGGCCGCCTCGATGTCACGGCTGAACAGCGACCATTCGGACTGCACGGCGGCGATCGGGTGCACGGCGTGCGCGGCGCGCAGCTCGGCGGCGGTGACCTCGCTCAGCCCGAGCTGCTTGACCTTGCCCTCGGACACCAGCTCGGCCATCGCGCCGACCGTTTCCTCGATCGGGACGTTCACATCGCGCCGGTGCATGTAGTAGAGGTCGATCACCTCCACGCCGAGGCGCTGGAGACTTCCCTCGACGCTCTGGCGGATATAGGGCCGGTCGTTGCGGATGAGCCGCTTGGTGGGCTCGGCCGGATTGATGCCCAGAGCGAACTTCGTGGCCACGACGACCTCGTCGCGGTGTGCCCGGACGAACGGCGCGATGAACTTCTCGTTCTCGCCGTTGCCGTACACGTCCGCCGTGTCGTACAGCGTGACGCCCAGCTCCAGAGCGCGTTCCAGGGTGGCCCGCGCCGCGTCGGCGTCCGTCGGTCCGTACGCGAAGCTCATGCCCATGCAGCCGAGGCCCTGGACACCGACCTCGGGGCCGCCGGTCCCGAGCCGCACCTTTGTGATCCCGCTGTCACTCATCAGGGTTCAAACCCTCTCCGACGCCCTGTGGGCGTCCGCGTAAAAGCCGATCTTGTGGTCGAGTACGGCGACGGTGTCCTGGAGCTCCGCGATCCGGCCCAGGACATCGCGCCTGGTCCGCGCCAGCAGTTCGCGCCGTTGCTCGAACGTCTCCTCGCCTACCCGGATCAGCTCGGCGTAGCGGACCATGTCCGCGACCGGCATCCCGGTCAGCCGCAGCTTCCCGACAAAGGCGAGCCAGTCCAGGTCACGGTTGCTGAAGCGGCGCTGGCCGGTGTGCGACCGGTCGACGTGCGGCATCAGACCGATCCGCTCGTACCAGCGCAGAGTGTGCGCGGTGAGCCCGGTGAAGGCGGAGACCTCGCTGATCGTGTAGCGGTCCTCGCCGTCGGGACGCGGATGCGCGCGGGGCGCCGCTACGCAGATCTCCACGCGTTCCGTCCGTACGGCCCTGCTCTCGATCAGCGTCATGACCTCAACGCTAATTCCTTGGAGTGCACTCGAAGCAAGCGGAAAAGGCGACGAGTTTCCCGGCGCCGCGCACTACCCTCCAGCCTCATGATCCTCGCACGCCGCGCGACGCCCGGCGACGCCGAAGAACTGGTCCGTCTCCGCAAGAACGATCTGCACGCGTCACGGGAGGGCGAGCCGCTGTACGCGTCCCTGGGCTTCGCCCGCACGCCCGATCCCTCGATGCGGCTGACGTTCCAGGACCTGGTCCGCCCGGACCCGCCGCAAGAGCCCGCCCGGCCCGCGACGGGGCGGACGCGGCACGGGAGCCGGCACTAGAGTCGGAGCCATGCAGAGCCTGGCGCTGATCGAGAACTGGCCGGCGACAACCGCCGCGGCCGCCGTCGTACGAGTGGACGGCACGGTCGCCGGGTCACACGGCCCCACATCACACCGGTTTCCGCTCGCCTCCGTGACCAAGCCGCTCACCGCGTACGCGGTGCTGGTGGCGTACGAGGAGGGCGCGGTCGAGCTGGACGAGCCGGCCGGGCCCGAGGGCTCCACGGTCCGTCATCTGCTCGCGCACACCAGCGGTCTGGCCTTCGACGAACACCGCGCGACCAGTGCGCCGGGCACCCGCAGGCTCTACTCCAACGCGGGGTTCGAGGCGCTCGCCGACCATGTCGCCAAGGCCACCGAGATCCCGTTCGCCGACTATCTCCGCGAGGCCGTGCTCGAACCGCTGGGCATGTCCTCCACATCCCTGGAGGGCTCGCCGGCCAGAGACGGCGTCTCGACCGTGGACGATCTGGTGCGGTTCGCCGCCGAACTCCAGGCACCACGGCTGCTCGACGCGCGCACCGTGCTGGAGGCGATGACGGTGGTGCACCCCGGGCTGTCCGGTGTCCTGCCCGGCTACGGCCACCAGAGGAACAACGACTGGGGTCTGGGCTTCGAGATCCGGGACACCAAGTCACCGCACTGGACGGGCGGTTCGTCCTCGCCGCGCACCTTCGGCCACTTCGGCCAGTCCGGTACGTTCCTGTGGGTCGACCCGGACGCCGGGGCGGCGTGTGTGGCGCTGTCCGACCGGGCCTTCGGCTCCTGGGCCGTCGACGCCTGGCCGCCCTTCACCGACGCCGTCCTCGCGGAGCTGCGCCGGGACTCCGCCCGCTGACCGCCGCCGGGCCGGGGCGGGGCTCAGCCCGACATCTCCCAGAGCAGCACCTCCGCCGCCGGGCCCGCGGCCAGCTCCAGTCCCTCGGCGTCCGTGACGCGCGCCGAGTCGCCCGGCCCCAGTTCCGCGCCGCCGAGGCGTACCGCGCCGCGGACCGCGTGGACATACACATGGGGCGCGTCGGGCACGGCGGCCCGCTCGCCCGCTCCGAGGCGCCGCACATGCAGCATCGCCCCGGCCGCGGGCACGGCGTACGGCGTGGAGTCGGCGATGCCGCGCACGATGTCGTACGCGGGCTCGCCGCCCGGCTCCAGTGGCGCCAGCCACATCTGTACGAAGACCAGGGGCCGGTCGCCGTCGTTGCGCTCCACATGCCGCACGCCGCCGGCCGAGCTGAGCCGCTGGACGTCGCCGGCCCTGACGACCGTGGCGTGCCCCGCCGAGTCGCGGTGTGTGAGCTCGCCCTCGACGACCCAGGTGACGATCTCCGTATGGCTGTGCGGATGTTCACCGAACCCGGCGCCCGGCGCGAGCCGCTCCTCGTTGCAGGCGAGGACCGCGCCGAAGCGGAGGTTCCCGGGGTCGTAGAAGCGCCCGAAGGAGAAGGCGTGCAGGGACTCGATCCCGGCGGAGGCATCGCCGCCGTGGTAACGCTCCGCCGCGTCGCGTACGAGAATCACAGGTCCACCGTAGCCCCGGCACCACAGGCACCCGACCCGATAAGGCAGTCTTGTCCCCGTGCCAGAACCCGCGAACGAACCCCATCCTCATCCCGCGACGCTGCGTCGGCTGGAGCAGTCCTCGGGACGGCTCGCCGCCAACGCCATCGCACGCATGGACGGGACGCTCCCGTGGTATCGCGCGATGCCGCCGGAGAACCGTTCCTGGATCGGGCTGGTCGCACAGGCCGGTATCGCCGCGTTCACAGAATGGTTCCGCCATCCGGAGACCTCGCAGGCCATCTCCACCGATGTCTTCGGCACGGCCCCGCGCGAGCTGACGCGGGCGATCACGCTGCGCCAGACGGTGGAGATGGTGCGGACCACGATCGAGGTCATGGAAGCGGCCATCGAGGAGGTCGCGGCGCCTGGCGACGAGGCGATACTCCGCGAGGCGCTGCTCGTCTACGCCCGTGAGATCGCCTTCGCGACCGCGCAGGTCTACGCGCAGGCCGCCGAGGCGCGCGGCGCGTGGGACGCCCGGCTGGAGTCCCTCGTGGTGAACGCCGTGCTCTCCGGCGAGGCCGACGAGGGCGCCGTCTCGCGGGCCGCGGCGCTCGGCTGGAACTCACCCGAGCATGTCTGTGTGCTGCTCGGCACCGCCCCGGACGGGGACAGCGAACTGACCGTCGAGGCCATCCGCCGGGCCGCCCGGCACGCGAAACTCCAGGTCCTCACCGGCGTCCTCGGCGACAGGCTGGTGGTGATCGCGGGCGGCAGCGACAACCCGCTCCAGGTCGCCAAGGCACTGATCGGTCCCTATGCCGCGGGACCCGTCGTCGCGGGCCCCGTGGTGCCCGATCTGCTGGCCGCCACCAGGTCGGCGCAGGCCGCGGCCGCCGGACTGAAGGCGTGTTTCGCCTGGCAGGACGCGCCGCGCCCGGTCCTGGCGGACGACCTGCTGCCGGAGCGCGCCATCGCCTCGGACCCTTCCGCACGTGACCAGTTGGTGGAGGAGATCTACAGACCGCTGGAAGAAGCGGGTTCCGCGCTGCTGGAGACTCTGAGTGTCTATCTTGAACAGGCGAGCAGCCTCGAAGGCGCGGCGCGGATGCTCTTCGTTCACCCCAACACCGTGCGATACCGGCTCCGACGTGTGACTGACGTCACCGGCTGGTCACCCTCGGACGTACGGTCCGCGTTCACGCTGCGGATCGCTCTGATCCTCGGGCGTCTGGCCGACGGGGATCCCCAGTCCTAGACTTTTGTCGTACTCCAACAATTCCCCTGATGGTTCTTCGTCCCTGTCCCCACGGGCGGTGAGGACCGTCCCCAAGAGAGAGTGTGAGGGTGCTCGTACTCGTCGCTCCCGGCCAAGGCGCTCAGACGCCCGGCTTCCTGACTCCCTGGCTCGATCTTCCCGGCGCCGAAGACCGGCTGCGGGCCTGGTCGGCCGCCCTCGACCTGGACCTGGTCCACTACGGCACGAAGGCCGACGCGGACGAGATCCGTGACACCGCGGTCGCCCAGCCGCTGCTGGTGGCGGCCGCCCTGCTGTCGGCCCGTCAACTCTTCCCCGCCATCGGGGACGTGGTCCGGGACGTCGGCGTCGTGGCCGGGCACAGTGTCGGCGAACTGGCCGCCACCGCGCTGGCCGGAGTGTTCACGGACGACGCGGCCATGCGGCTCGTACGGACCCGCGGGCTGGCGATGGCCGAGGCCGCCGCCACCACCAGGACGGGCATGTCGGCGCTGCTGGGCGGCGACCCCGAGACCACCTTCGCGTATCTGGAGAAGCTCGGTCTGACTCCGGCGAATGTGAACGGCGCCGGCCAGATCGTGGCCGCCGGCACGCTCGAAGAGCTCGCCGTGCTGGAGGCCGAGAAGCCGGAGGGCGTACGCCGCGTGGTGGCGCTCAAGGTCGCCGGCGCGTTCCACACGCGGCACATGGCGCCCGCGGTCGAGACGCTGGAAGCGGCCGCCCGGTCGCTCGACGCCGCCGACCCGGCCGTACCGTACGTCTCGAACAAGGACGGCCAGGCCGTCGCCACCGGCTCCGGAGTCCTGACACGCCTGGTCGGACAGGTCGCCAACCCGGTCCGCTGGGACCTGTGCATGGAAACCTTCGTCCAGCGGGGCGCGACCGCGCTGATCGAGCTGAGCCCCGGTGGCACCCTGACCGGTCTCGCCAAGCGCGCCATGCCCGGCGTGAAGACCCTGGCACTCAAAACCCCCGACGACCTCGACGCGGCCCGCGCCCTGATCGCCGAGCACTCCTCCACGGCTGAATAGGAGCCAGAGAGCATGTCGAAGATCAAGCCCAGCAAGGGCGCCCCGTACGCACGCATCATGGGCGTCGGCGGGTACCGTCCGACCCGTGTCGTGCCCAACGAGGTGATCCTCGAAACGATCGACTCGTCCGACGAGTGGATCCGCTCCCGCTCCGGAATCGCGACCCGGCACTGGGCCTCTCCGGAGGAGACGGTCGCCGCGATGTCCATCGAGGCCTCCGGCAAGGCGATCGCCGACGCCGGGGTCACGCCCGAGCAGATCGGCGCCGTGATCGTCTCCACCGTCTCGCACTTCAAGCAGACCCCGGCCATCGCGACCGAGATCGCGGACAAGATCGGCGCCGGCAGGCCGGCCGCCTTCGACATCTCCGCGGGCTGCGCCGGCTTCGGCTATGGACTGACCCTGGCCAAGGGCATGATCGTCGAGGGCTCGGCCGAGTACGTCCTGGTGATCGGCGTGGAGCGGCTCTCCGATCTGACCGATCTGGAGGACCGCGCGACGGCCTTCCTCTTCGGCGACGGCGCGGGCGCGGTCGTCGTCGGTCCCGCCAAGGAGCCGATGATCGGCCCGACCGTCTGGGGCTCCGAGGGCGACAAGGCCGACACCATCAAGCAGACCGTGCCGTGGGACGATTACCGCGACGGCACGGTGGCGAAGTTCCCGGCCATCACCCAGGAAGGCCAGGCCGTCTTCCGGTGGGCCGTCTTCGAGATGGCGAAGGTCGCCCAGCAGGCGCTGGACGCGGCCGGGATCAGCTCGGACGACCTGGACGTCTTCATTCCGCACCAGGCCAATATGCGGATCATCGACTCGATGGTGAAGACTCTGAAGCTGCCGGAGAGCGTCACGGTCGCCCGTGACGTGGAAACCACCGGCAACACTTCGGCCGCCTCGATTCCGCTCGCGATGGAGCGGCTTCTGGCGACCGGACAGGCGAAGAGCGGCGACACCGCGCTCGTCATCGGCTTCGGGGCGGGTCTCGTCTACGCCGCGACGGTCGTTACCCTCCCCTAGGCACTCCGGATCTTCCGGATCGTGTTCCGATATATCCCTCTGCTGACTATCGAAGGAGCGCCCACATGGCCGCCACCCTGGAAGAGATCGTCTCCGGTCTCGCCGAGATCGTGAACGAGATCGCCGGTATCCCGGTCGAGGACGTCAAGCTGGACAAGTCCTTCACCGATGACCTGGACGTCGACTCGCTGTCCATGGTCGAGGTCGTCGTCGCCGCCGAAGAGCGCTTCGACGTCAAGATCCCGGACGACGACGTCAAGAACCTGAAGACCGTCGGTGACGCCGCCTCGTACATCGCGGACCACCAGGCCTGACGCAGGTCGCGCGGCTGACGCCACCCGGTGGTGGCGCCGTATAAATTCAGCACCCTCTACACGTGGAGAAAGAATTCCAGTGAGCTCGACCAATCGCACCGTGGTCGTCACCGGTATCGGCGCAACCACACCACTGGGTGGCGACAGCGCATCGACCTGGGAAGGCCTTCTCGCGGGCCGCTCCGGCGTCCGGCCCCTGGTGGGCGAACGCTTCGCCAGTCTGCCGGTCCGTATCGCCGCCGTCGCGGCGGTCGACCCGGGCGATGTACTGCCCCGTCCGCTCGCCCGCAGGCTTGACCGCTCTGCGCAGTTCGCGCTGATCGCGGCCAGGGAGGCCTGGGCGGACGCGGGTTACACCGGCAAGGCCGGCGAAGACGCCTCCGTCGACGCGGACCGGCTCGGAACCGTGATCGCCTCCGGTATCGGCGGCGTGACCACCCTGCTCGACCAGTACGACGTGCTGAAGGAGAAGGGCGAACGCCGCGTCTCCCCGCACACCGTGCCGATGCTGATGCCGAACGGCCCCTCCGCCAATGTCAGCCTGGAGGTGGGCGCCCGCGCGGGCGTGCACACTCCGGTCTCCGCCTGCGCGTCGGGCGCCGAGGCCGTCGGCTACGCCGTCGAGATGATCCGCACCGGACGCGCCGACGTGGTCGTCGCCGGCGGTACGGAAGCGGCCATCCATCCGCTGCCCATCGCGGCGTTCGCCAACATGATGGCGATGTCCAAGAACAACGACGAGCCCACCAGGGCCTCCCGCCCGTACGACAAGGCGCGTGACGGCTTCGTCCTCGGCGAGGGCGCGGGCATCGTCATCCTGGAGTCGGCGGAGCACGCGGCGGCGCGCGGCGCGCGGGTCTACTGCGAGGTGCTCGGCCAGGGCATCTCCTCGGACGCGCACCACATCGCCCAGCCCGAGCCCACCGGGCGCGGCATCGCCAAGGCGCTCCAGAACCTGCTGGACTCGACCGACCTCAAGCCGTCCGAGGTCATGCACCTCAACGCGCACGCCACGTCCACGCCGCAGGGCGACGTCGCCGAGATCAAGGCGCTGCGCCGGGTCCTGGGCGACGACCTGGACCATGTCGCCGTCTCCGGCACGAAGTCGATGACGGGCCATCTGCTGGGCGGCGCGGGCGGTATCGAGACCGTGGCCACGGTCCTCGCGCTCCACCACCGCACGGCCCCGCCGACCATCAACATCGACGACCTCGACGAAGAGGTCGACGCGGATGTCGTACGCGGCGAGCCCCGCGCGCTCCCGAGCGGCACGATCTCGGCGATCAACAACTCGTTCGGCTTCGGCGGCCACAACGTCGTCCTGGCACTCCGCACGATCTGATTCCGGCGCTTCGCACGGCTCAGGCCCGGTCCCTCGAAAGAGGCCGGGCCTGAGCCGTTCGGCGGGCCCGGCATCGTCCGTCCGCGGCGCCGGGCCGTCAGTTGTCGAAGCTGGCGAAGTAGGTCGCCACCATGTCCTCGTCGCCGTGGCCCTGGGCCTCGGCCCGGCGGAAGCGCTCCGCGCCCGCTGCCGCGAGGTCCAGGTGTACGCCGGCGGCGTCGGCGGCCTGGACGATCAGACGGGCGTCCTTGCCCGCCGTGGTGACCGAGAACGCCGGGGCGTAGTCGTCGTTGAGGATCGCGGCGGCCTTGACGCGCATATAGCCGTTGTCCAGCGGGCCTGACATGGCCTCCAGGAAGTACCGCGGGTCGACACCCAGCCCCTTGGCCAGGGAGACGGCCTCGGCCGTGCCATGGGTGAGCACCAGGACCCAGCTGTTGCAGACGAGCTTGAGACGGGTGGCGGCCGCCGTGCTGCCGTCCTCGTCGAGCCAGACCGTGCGCCGGCCGATGGCGTCGAAGACGGGATCGAGCGTGGGCCGCGCCTCCTCCGGGCCCGCGGCCAGTACCAGGAGCTCGCCGCTCTCGGCAGGCCCCTTCGTACCGAGTACGGGCGCGTCGATGAAGACGAGTCCCTGCTGACGGGCGAGATCGGCCAGTTGGGCGAGGCCCTCGACGCCGGCGGTCGTCGACTGGACCCAGATGGCTCCGGGACGCAGACCGGGACCGGCGGCCGTCATGGCCTCCAGTGCGGCCGGCCCGTCGTACAGCATGGTGAGGACGACATCGGCGCCGGTGACGGCCTCGGCCGGGGTCTGGGCGACCCGGGCGCCGTCGGAGGTGAGGGCTTCGGCCTTTTCCGGGGTGCGGTTCCAGACGCGGACGTCGAGTCCCGCGCGGCAGAGGTTACGGGCCATCGCGGAGCCCATGATGCCGGTGCCGAGGACAGCTACTGTGAGTTGATCAGCCATGGGGACCACGGTAGGACGGCGTGGCCGGACGCGCTCACACGACCTGGTGCAACCAGCGGACAGGCGCGCCCTCGCCCGCGTAGCGGAAGGGCTCCAGCTCGTCGTCCCACGGCTTGCCGAGCAGCTTGGCGACCTCTTCCTCCAACTGGGTCTCGCCCTGCCGGGAGCGTGCGAGTGCGGCGCGCAGCCGGTCCTCGGGCACGAGGATGTCGCCGTGCATTCCGGTGACGGCATGGAAGATGCCCAGGTCAGGTGTGGCGCTGTAGCGCTCGCCCTCTGCGGTGGGACAGGGCTCCGCGGTCACTTCGAAGCGCAGCATCTGCCAGCCGCGCAGGGCCGAGGCGAGCTTGGACGCGGTGCCCGGCTGTCCCTTCCAGGACACCTCGGCTCTCCAGGTGCCGGGCGAGGCCGGCTGTCTGATCCAGTCGAGCTGGACGCGCAGGCCGAGAACGCCCGCCACCGCCCATTCGACGTGGGGACACATCGCGCGCGGTGCGGAGTGAACGTACAGAACTCCACGTGTCGTCACCGGGACCTCCAGTGTGGGACGAGGTTCGCCTTTCCCAGCGGCCTCAGTAAACAGCATCGGGAGTAAAACTCCGCAAAAGGGACAGCATGTGACGTGATGTAATTTACCGGAGCCGAGAGATCAGGCACCTCTGGTTCGACGTGGCAAAAGCTACCGTGCGGCGGGGGGCCCGGGGTGACGTACCGTCGGTCCCGGCCCCGATATGCGCGAAGCTTTCACTCGCCGGGACGCCGCCGGATGCCTGAGGACGCCAACGGGGAAGGGCCGTGATGCGGGAGAGCCGTCGGAGCTGGAGCCGGAGCCGGGCTCACGGCCGTCGCTCGCGCCTGGGCGTCGCGGCGCTGACGGCGGCGGTGCTCGCCGGCGGCTCCGCGCTGACCGGCTGCGATGTCCTCGGTCCGGCCTCGGACGCGACGAAGCGCGCCAGTCCTTCGCCGCGCCCCACGCCTGTCTGGAACCGCAGTCCGGCCTCGGTGGCGGCGGTCGGTGACTCGATCACCCGTGGCTTCGACGCCTGTGTCGTCCTCGCGGACTGCCCGGAGGTGTCCTGGTCGACCGGTACGGACAGCGAGGTGCGCAGCCTCGCGTTGCGGCTGCTGGGCGCACCGGCGGTGACGGAGCACAGTTGGAACCTCGCGGTGTCCGGGGCCCGGATGTCGGATCTGCCCGGCCAGATGATCCAGGCGGCGCGGCGCGGACCCGAACTGGTCACGGTCATGGTCGGCGCGAATGACGCCTGCCAGGACTCAGCCAAACAGATGACGCCGGTGGCCGACTTCCGTACGTCTTTCGAGCTGTCGATGCGCCGGCTGCGCGCCGGAGCACCGAGAGCGCAGGTGTATGTGTCGAGCGTGCCGGATCTCAAACGGCTCTGGTCGACCGGCCGCGGCAATCCGCTGGGCCGGCAGATCTGGAAGCTGGGCATCTGCGCCACGATGCTGGGCAACTCGCAGGACATGAGCAAGCGCGCGCAGAGCCGGCGGGCCCTGGTGTACGACCGGGTCGTGGCGTACAACGGCGTGCTGAAGGACGTGTGCGCCAAGGACCGGCGCTGCCGCTACGACGGCGGAGCGGTCTTCGACTACCGGTTCACCGGTGCCCAGCTCAGCCACTGGGACTGGTTCCATCCGAGCAAGAACGGACAGGGCCGGCTGGCGGAGATCGCGTACCGCAACGTCACCGCGGCGCGGCCGCCGTCCTGACCCGGCGCGGGAGCGGTCCGGCGTAGGGTACTTATGTGACTGTCATGAACACCGAACGCGTCGGTGCGACCGCCGAGGGTACGCCCGTCCACCGCTGGACCCTCGAACGGGCCGAGTCCCGGGTACGACTGCTGACGTACGGCGGAGTCGTGCAGTCGGTGGAGGTGCCCGACCGGAACGGCGGCATCGCGAATGTGGCGCTCGGCTTCCCCGATGTCGCGGGCTACCTCGGCTCGCGCGGACCGTACTTCGGCGCGCTGGTCGGCCGTTACGCCAATCGCATCGCGGGCGCCGCCTTCACTCTGGACGGGCGGACGCACCGGCTCGCGCGCAATGACGGGCCGAACAGTCTGCACGGCGGTGAGCAGGGCTTCGACCGGCGGGTGTGGCACGCGGAGCAGGACGGCGACCACGGAGTGCGGCTGTCGCGGATCAGCGCGGACGGCGAGGAGGGCTTCCCGGGCCGGGTCGAGGTCTCGGCGACGTACACGCTGGAGGCGGACGGCGCGCTGCGGATCGACTACCGCGCGGTGACGGACGCTCCGACGCCTGTCAATCTGACGAATCACACGTACTGGAACCTGGGCGGCGCGGGCAGCGGCACCGCGACCGGGCACGAACTGCGGATCGCGGCCGGCCGGATCACTCCGGTGGACGGCGCCGGTGTGCCGACCGGAGAGCTGATGCCGGTCGACGGCACGCGCTTCGACTTCCGCGCGCCGCGCCCGGTGGCTCTTGGCTACGACCACAACTTCGTGCTGGACGAGTTCGGGCCGGACGCGGAGCGGCCGGTGGCCGAGCTGTACGACCCGGAGTCGGGCCGGCTGCTGACGGTGACGACGACGGAGCCGGGCATGCAGCTCTACACCGGCGACCATTTCGACGGGAAGCCGTACGGTCCGGGCGAGGGCATCGCGCTGGAGACCCAGCACTTCCCGGACTCGCCGAACCGCCCGGACTTCCCGAGCACGGTGCTGCGGCCCGGTGAGGTGTACACCTCGACGACGACGTACGGCTTCGCCGTCAGATAGCGGAGGTCGGCTTCGCCGTCAGATAGCGCAGTACGGCCCCTGGGCGGCGTCAGGTTCCGCCCCGGGGCCGTACGTTTCTGTCCGTCCGCGCGCTACGCCCGCGCGTCCACCGTGGCGCTCAGCCGGCGGTCGGTGACGGAGTGGGCGGCCTGGACCTTGTACGAACCGGGGACGAACGACCAGGAGCCGGACCGTTCGTCCCAGATCTCGAAGGACCGGCGGCGCAGCGGGACGCATACCTCGACCGTCTCGCCCGGCGCCGCCTCGGCCGAGGCGAAACCGGCCAGCCAGCGCGCCGGCCGCTCCACGGTGTCCGGGTCCTGGGCCGGATCGGCCACCGGGGCCAGATAGATCTGCACGACCTCGCGGCCGCCTCGGACACCGGTGTTGCGCAGCCGCACCCTGGCCTCGGTGGTGGTGGCCGCGATCGTCTCGTACTCCCAGTCGGTGTAGCCGAGACCGTGTCCGAAGGGATACGCCGGTTCGGTGCCGGCCCGTTCCCAGGCCCGGTAGCCGATGAACACGCCCTCGGTGTAGTGGAGTTCGCCGTCGGCCGGAGTGGTGTCCGAGACCGGCGCGTCCGCCAGGACGGCCGGCCAGGTGGTCGGCAGCCGGCCGCCCGGCTCGGCCTCGCCGAGCAGGACATCGGCCAGGGCCGCGCCGCCCTCCTGGCCCGGGAACCAGCTCAGCAGCACCGCCGCCACATCGTCGCGCCACGGCAGCTCCACCGGTGAGCCGGTGTTGACGACCACGACGGTGTTCGGGTTGACGGCGGCGACGGCCCGTACGAGATCGTCCTGGCGTCCCGGAAGCCGCAGATTCTCGCGGTCGAAGCCCTCGGACTCGACGGCCTCGGTGGTGGCGACCACGACGACCGCGGTGCCCGCGGTGCGAGCGGCCTCGACCGCCTCCGCGATCAGCTCGTCCGGGTCGTACCGCGGGCCGAGGTGAAGCAGTGAGAAGGCGACGGCGCCGATCGGAGCGTCCGTGATCTTGTACACGGTGTGCAGCAGGGAGATCTCGACCCGCTCTCCCGCCGTGAGTTCGGCGCGGGCGCGCTCCACCGGGGCGCCGAAGAACGCTTCGAACGGGTCGGAGGAGGTGCCGGGTTCCTGGCCGCCGTCGAAGAGGACCTCGCCGCCGACGGTGAGGACGAAGCCACCGAGACCGCGGGTGCCGAAGGTGTGCTCGCCGCTCTCCCGAGGCGTGAAGTGGCCGGTCAGCTCGACGGTGTGCAGCTCGTCGTGGGTGACTCCGTCGGGCAGGTCACCGCCGGCCCACTGCACCCGGCCGCCGGGCACCGTGGCGGTCCCGAGGACACGTCCGTCCTCGGCGCGGCAGACGGCGCTGAGCGTGAACCCCTTGTCGGCGGCGGCGAGTTCACCGCTCGGGTCGGCGCCGATGGAGTAGGTCAGAGCGCCCGCGGCCAGGTCGGACTCGGCGAGGCCGGATCCGGCGAGCGCGGCGCTGAGGCCGTCCAGCGGCGAGACGATGTGGTCGGGGAAGACCACCGCGGAGCCGCCGCCGAGGACCCTGGCGTCGCGGGCCGCGGCGCCGATGAGCGCGATGGTGCCGGTCCTGGCCGGGGCGATCGGAAGGACGGGACGCTCGCCGCGCACCTCGTTGCGTACCAGGACGAAGGAGCGGCGGGCCACCTCGCGGGCGAGGGCCGCGCCGTCGACGGGCGCGGGCAGCCGCGTGACGGCGGCCGGCGCGCCGTCCAGGATGCCGACGCGAGCGGCCAGCCGCAGCACATGGCGTACGGCCTCGTCGACGGCGGACTCCTCCACCTCGCCGGCCCGGACGGCGGCGGCGAGCGCCTCGCCGTACACGGTGCGCGGGCCGGGCATCGCGACATCGAGGCCGCCGAGCAGCGCGCCGGTGGTGGAGCGCGCGGCCAGCCAGTCCGAGACGATGGAGCCGTCGAAGCCCCACTCGCCGCGCAGGACCTCGTTCTGGAGATAGCGGTGTTCGGTCATCGTCGAGCCGTTGACCTGGTTGTACGCGGCCATGATGCCCCACGGGTGGGCGTTGGCGACGATGGCCTCGAAGGGCGCGAGATACAGCTCGCGCAGCGGGCGCGGAGCGATGATGTTGTCGACGGTGAAGCGGTCGGTCTCGGCGTCGTTGCCGACGAAGTGCTTGACGGTGGTGCCGACTCCGCCGTCCTGGACGCCGAGGACATAGCCGGTGCCGATCTCGCCGGTGAGATACGGGTCTTCGCTGTACGCCTCGAAGTGCCGGCCGCCGAGCGGTGAGCGGTGCAGATTGACGGTCGGCGCCAGCAGGACATGCACTCCCTTGCGGCGGGCCTCCTGGGCGAGCAGCCGGCCGGCGCGGCGGGCCAGCTCCGGATCCCAGCAGGCGGCGAGCGCGGTCGGTGACGGCAGGGCGATGGACGGGTCGTCGGCGGTCCAGCGGATTCCGCGGACGCCGATCGGGCCGTCGGACATGACCAGCGACGCCAGCCCGATCTCGGGAAGCCCGGGCAGCGACCACATGTCCTGTCCGGCCAGCAGCCGGGCCTTGGCGTCCAGATCCAGTGTGCCGAGCGCCGCCTCGACGGCCGCGTGGCGTTCCTGATCGGCCTGGGTGACGGGTGCGCCTGCCACGGCGGTCCCTCCTCGTCCTCGTTGACGTTCCCGCCGATGATTACATACCGGCCGGAAAATCTGTAGACAGGTAGGCTTCGTTACTTTTTCGTGATATTGATATGGCGTACGGTCCTGTCGGCGGCGAAGGGAAGGACGGGGCCGATGGCGAGAGCCAGAAGCGAGGAGCGGCGGGCGGACATTCTCCGCGCCAGCCTCGAAGTGATCGCCGAGCGCGGCTACCGGGGCACGACGCTGGGCGCGGTGGCCGAGCGGGTCGGCCTCACCCAGCAGGGACTTCTCCACTACTTCCCCAGCAAGGAGGCGCTGCTCGTCGCCGTCCTGGAGGACCGCGACCAGTGGGACACCGGCGGCGGAGGCCGTGGCCGGCGGGGCTGGCGGCTGGAGCTGCTGACCTCGCTCGTGGACTACAACGCGATGCGTCCCGGAGTCGTCCAGACCTTCTCGGCGCTGCTCGGCGAGAGCGTCACGGAAGAACACCCGGCCAGGGACTTCTTCGCGCACCGCTACGACCAGGTCCGTGGCGAGATGACGGCGGTCCTGCGCGACGAGTTCGGCGACCGGCTGCCCGGCGGCCTCACGCCGGAACAGGCCGCGCCGCTGCTCACCGCGGTGATGGACGGACTCCAGTACCAGTGGCTGCTGGACCCGGAATCGGTGGACATGTCCGCGGCGTTCCGGGACTTTCTCACGCTGTTGCGCGCGGGCGGCCCCGGGCCTTCCGCCTGACCGGTGCCGGACCACGGCCGTCCGCGCGTCCGGGTCGCGGGACAGGCGCCATGGTCATCGACCGCTCCGGAGGCGATACTTCCGCCATCCGACGGAAGGACTCCCGTGAGACTCATGAGGCCCATGAGCCGAATACGTGTACGCCCCGACTTGCTCGGTGTCGTCCTGCTCACCTCCGCCGCCCTTACTCTCGCCGTGCCACCGCCGTCCGCCGCCGCCCAACAGGCGCCCGCCTCGGCGTCGTTCACCGTCGAGGAGCAGCGCCTCGACGGGGCCGTGCCGCGGGAGATCCTGCGGCGCAGCGGCTTCGACGAGGTGGCGCCGGACTTCGTACGCGCGCTGCGCGGCGCGGACTCGTACGCCGAAGCCGAGCGGGCCGTCGCCCGGCAGGGAACGCGTCTGTGGCAGCGGGCGGTGGACCGCGCGCAGGGCCGTGGTCCCGCGCGCGGCGATCTGAGCCGGGACGACGACCGGCCGCTCTACTGGGCGCGTCTCGCGCTCACTCGTGAACTCCGGCAGTGGCAGCCGGAGTTCAGGCTGTCCGAGGCCGCGCGGACCCGTCTGCTCGGGACGCTGGAGCGCTCGTCCCGAGGCCAGGACTCGCTGACGTTCCCGGCGCGGAAAGGCGGCCACGACCGCGGAGTCAAGCGGATCGTGGTGACGGGCTTCGACCCGTTCACACTGGACAGCGACATCCGGATCAGCAATCCGTCCGGAGCGACGGCGCTGGCGCTGGACGGCACGGTGATCAGGACGGCCGACGGTCCCGCTCGTATCGAGACCGCCGTCTTCCCGGTCCGCTGGCAGGACTTCGCCGACGGCACCGTCGAACGGGCCCTGCGTGGACCGCTGTCGGAGGCCGATCTGTTCACGACGGTCAGCCAGGGCCGGGTCGGCAGGATCGATGTCGAGCGCTTCAACGGCGCCTGGCGCGGCGGTTTCGGAGACAACGAGAATGTCTCGGAGACCGGGCTCGTCCCGGTGACCGATCCGGCGTCCCAGCCGCAGTGGACGACGACCAGTCTGCCGTACCAGGCGATCGTGGCGGCGGACACCGGCCGTTTCCCGGTGTACGACAACACCTCGGTGACGGAGATCCCGGCCGGCGCCACGGCTCCGGTGGTACGGCCGGACGGACCGACCGCCGGTTCGGCGGCCCGCGCCGGAGGCGGCGGGGACTATCTGTCCAACGAGATCGCCTATCGGGCGACCCTGCTGCGCGACCGGCTGGGCCGGGACATCCCGGGCGGCCATGTGCACACTCCGGTGCTGCAGTTCGGAGCGGGCAACACCGATCCGGCGACCGGGACCGTGACGGATCCGGAGTTCGTACAGAACCGGCTGGACATCATCGAGCAGCTCCGGACGATCATCAAGGTGGCGGCCGAGGCCTCCTGAGAAGCCGAGCCTCCTGAGAACCGGGGCCGCCGGACGCGGCGGCCCCGGCCGGAAGTCACCGGGAGCCGGTGCCCGGGCTCTCGGAACGCCGGCCCGGGCCCGGCTTCGGGACCGTACCGAGGGAGAGTGTCGTCCCGGCGTCATGGCCGCCGTCGACCGGTCGGTCCGGCTCGTCCTCCGGCGGCGCCGTCAGATCACGGGCCATCAGCGTCGCGCCCGCCACCGCGCCCGGCATCAGGAAGACCGCCACCAGCGGGACGAGAAAGGCGAGCGTGAGCGGAACACCGAAGCCCAGTGTGAGCATCCGCCGGCCGCGGAGCAGTACGAGACGTTCCTTCAGAGCGATCCCGCGCCGCTGGAGCGCCACCGCCGTCAGCTCCTCCGCCAGGAAGAAGCCGGACACGCAGAAGCCGATCACCGGGACGACGGTCTGTCCGACGACCGGAATGAAACCGAGCGCGAAGAGCACCACGCCGTACAGCGCCACTCTGACCAGGATCCGCAGGCTGTCCCGGGCGGAGATCCACAGCTCGCGCCAGAACGGCAGCCCGGACTCGGGGACCTCGCCGCCTTCCGCGCGGTCGACCGCCTCCGAGAGCGACTCGTAGAAGGGCTGGCCGACCAGCAGGGTCACGGCGGTGAAGGTGACCACCGCGAGGAACAGCCCGAGCGCGAAGAGCAGGACGGTGAGGAAACCGCGGAAGAGACCGAGCCAGGGCGAGGACCAGTCGTCGGCGAAAGGTGTCGCCCAGGCCGTCAGGTCGTCGGCGCCGTAGGCGAGGCCGATGAGCGCTCCCGCGTACAGCACCAGGGTCACCAGACCGGGCAACAGCCCGAATCCGAACCACCGGCCATGGCCGGCGACCCAGCGCTGGCCCTTCAACAAGTAGCCGAAGCCCACCCCGAGATCACGCATGGCGTTCACCCTACCGGCAGTGTTCGAGGACCTCTTGAAGCCAGAGGCCGCAACCTGCTAGACCCCCCGTACCGATCACTTCCGATCAATTCCGAAAGACCGGAGGCTCAGACGCATGGGGATACCCAGACCCGTCCTGCTCGCGACCGCCGTCACGGCTGGTGGCCTGCTGCTCGTCCCGCTCCCCGCATCCGCCGTTCCCGGCCGCGACGATTCGCGCCCGCACCATGTCCGGGAGAGCGGCGCCCCGGCCGCCGCTCTTCCGCCGGCCGGCCGGATCTCCGCCGTCACCGCACTCGCCGCGCTCGGGACACCGGGACCGGCTCTGCGCAAGGACGGCGGCTATCCGCGTCGTACGGTCCTCGAAGCGCCTCCCGAGAACGCCGCCGACAAGTCGATCAAGCTCGGTCTGGCTCCGTACCATGCGCTCGCACCACGGCTCAACGCCCTCCAGAAGCTGGGCAATCGCGTCAGTGTGGAGGTCGCGGGACGCTCCGCCGGCGGCCATGAGCTGTATCTCGTCACCGTCACCGCGCCGGAGAGCGCGCGGGAGGCCGGCGAGCAGGAGCGGATGCGCGAGCTGATCGAGAACTCTCCGGCCGAGGCCGCCAAGGACCGCCGGATCAAGTCCGCCTACAAGACGCCGGTGTTCATCAACAACAACATCCACGGCAATGAGTGGGAGGGCACCGACGCGGCTCTCGGGCTCATCGAGGAGCTGGCGAAGGCGAAGGACGGCAGGACCAAGGACCTGCTCGCCAAGAACCGGATCTATCTCAATGTCACGTCCAATCCGGACGGCAGGATCGCCGGGACCCGTGCCAACGCCAACGGCTTCGATCTCAACCGTGACTTCATCACGGCCTCGCAGCCCGAGACGCGCGCGGTCCGGCAGATCGCCATCGACAAGCAGCCGGCCGTCATGCTCGATCTGCACGGCTATGTCAATGGCACGCTGATCGAGCCGACGACTCCGCCGCACGGCGAGAACTACGAATACGACCTCTTCCTCAAGAACGCGTACGCCAACGCCCTCGGCATGGAGAAGGCGGTGAACGATCTCGGCTACACCTCCGCGAAGGACGGTGTCGAGCCGCCCGTCATTCCGTTCCGCGACCAGCAGGAGGGCTGGGACGACTGGCCGCCGATCTTCACTCCGCAGTACATGCCGTTCCAGGGCGCGGTCGCCTCGCACACGGTCGAGTTCCCGATGACCGTCAACAACCGCTCCTACGACACGCTTCCGGCCGAGGAACTGCGCAGGCGCGCGGCCATCAACACGGACATCGCGGGCGCGGTGATGCGCGCGACCCTCGACTACACCCTCGACCACCGGACTTCGGTGATCGCCGACCAGATCGAGACGTTCCGGCGCGGCGCGGCGGGCGAGGCGCAGCGGCCGGTGTCCGAGAAGACCGTGCCGGGAGTGCCGGGCATCGGTCCCGAGGATGTGTACACCGCGTCCTTCCCACGGGCCTATGTCATTCCGGCCGGAGGCGCTCAGCGCTCCGCGACCGCCGCGGCCCGGCTGGTGGACCATCTCATCGCCAATGATGTACGGGTACGCCAGGCCCGCGCCGCCTTCCGGTTCGCGGGACGGTCGTATCCGGCCGGGTCGTATGTCGTCGACATGCACCAGCCCAAGCGCGGCATCGCCAATGTGATCCTGTCCGAGGGCCGTGACATCAGCGCGGACGTCTCCACGATGTACGACATCTCGGGATGGAGCCTCGGGCTGCTGTGGGGCGCGAGCGTCGACACGGTACGGAAGGCGGACAGCGGCCCGCGCTTCGACGGCCGTACGGTCCTGGCCGCCTCCGCCACCGGCTCGGTGGCGGCCGGTCGCGGTGATCTGCGGCTGCGGCTCGACGATCCGAAGGAGCTGGCCGCTCTCAACTCACTGCTCGGACAGGGAGTGAAGGTCCGGCGGGCGGCGGACGGCGCGGCGGTCGTGCCGTCCTCGGCGCGGCGTCAGGCCGGTGTCCTCGCCGACCGTTACGGCGTCGTCTTCTCCGCCACGAAGGAGAAGGGAACGACCGGGCTGCACCGCACACGCGTCGCCGCCGCGGTGACGCCCGGCGAGCAGTTCGCGCTGCGCGAGATGGGCTTCGAGGTGCTGCCGGTGTCGACCGCGACGCTGAACGCGGGCTTCGACTGGACGGCGGCGGACGTCCTGTACGTCTCCTCCGGCCTCCAGTACGGCGCTCTGAACCCGGCCGCCCGCGCGGCTCTGGACGGCTTCCTCGCCGGAGGCGCCGGGCTGGTCACGCTTGGTCCGACGGGAGCGGCCTTCAACACCGCCGCGGGTCTGCTGGCCGCCGAGCCGGTGGCCGGAAACGGCGACGCCAATGGTGTGGTGCGGGTGGCCAACGCGGGCGGCGCGGTCACCGGCGGCGCTCCGGCGCACACCTTTGTCTACTCGCCGCTGTGGTTCACCGACCTCGGTCCCGGCGTGCGGACGGAGCAGTCGTACGCGATCGCCGATCCGCTCGTCTCGGGCCACTGGCGCGCGAAGAGCGACGGCTCCGGTGGTCCCGAGGACGCGGCGGGCAAGGCGTCGATCGTCAGCGGCACGTCCGCGCAGGGCACGCCGGTGGTGATGTTCGGTACGGAACCGCTGTTCCGTGACCATCCCAAGGGCGCGTTCGCGCAGCTCGGACGGGCGCTGCTGAGCGGTTCGGCCGGATAGGTCCGGCCGGGCGGCGGAAGGACCGAGGGCCGGACCCGTGCGGGTCCGGCCCTCGGCCATGCTCCATGGCGCTGTGCTCAGCGGGCGGCACCGCACCGAGCGAGTCGCTCAGTGCCGCGGCCGCCGCTCGCCGGGCGCCGTGCGGTCAGGCTACGGAGAGCTCGACCTTGATGTTGCCGCGGGTCGCGTTGGAGTAGGGGCACACCTGGTGCGCCTTCTCCAGCAGCTCCTTGGCGGTCGCCTTGTCCACATTGGGGATGGAGGCTGTGAGTTCGACCTCCAGGCCGAAGCCGCCGGCCTCGATCTTGCCGATGCTGACCTTCGCGGTCACGGTCGAGCCGGAGATGTCGGCCTTCGCCTGACGGGCCACGACACCGAGCGCACCCTGGAAGCAGGCGCTGTAACCGGCGGCGAAAAGCTGCTCCGGGTTGGTGCCGGCGCCGCTGCCGCCCATCTCCTTGGGCGGGTTGACGACTACGTCGAGCTTGCCGTCGTCGCTGGAGACGCGGCCGTCACGGCCGTTCTCCGCGGTGGCGACGGCGGTGTAGAGGACGTCGATCTTCTGGATGGTCATGAAGTGTGTTCCTCCTGTTGTTCGCCACGGCTCGCGCCCACGGACCGCGACGGTCTCTGCTCAGCCTAACGCTCAAGGCTGACGATCATCTTCCCGGTGTTCTCACCGCGGAGCAGACCGAGGAAGGCGTCGAAGCCCTTCTCGATACCTTCGACCACGGTCTCGTGGTACTT
Organism: Streptomyces sp. AK02-01A; assembly: GCF_033795305.1. Classification (NCBI taxonomy): domain Bacteria; kingdom Bacillati; phylum Actinomycetota; class Actinomycetes; order Kitasatosporales; family Streptomycetaceae; genus Streptomyces; species Streptomyces sp. AK02-01A. The sequence continues at coordinate 298,205 of NZ_JARBAE010000002.1, read as the reverse complement.
GAGCTCACCGGAGGCGAGCCAGCCCGCGACGTCCTCGACGAACCGCGGCCGGAGCGCGGCGTGGTCGCGCACCAGCATGCCCTGGAGCCGCAGCCGCTTTCCGACGGTCAGCGCGAGATTGCGCGGGGCCGGAGTGGGCTCGGTGCTGTTGTACTGCGCGATCATGCCGCAGAGCGTGGCGCGGCCGTGCGGGTTGAACGAGGCGATCGCGGCTTCGAGATGGTCGCCGCCGACATTGTCGAAGTAGACGTCGATGCCGTCGGGCGCCGCCTCCTTGAGCTGCTCCCCGACCGGGCCGTTCTTGTAGTTGAACGCGGCGTCGAAGCCGTACTCCTCGACCAGCAGCTTGACCTTCTCGTCGGAGCCCGCCGAGCCGATCACGCGGGAAGCGCCCTTGATCCTGGCGAACTGGCCGGCCTGGCTGCCGACGGCTCCGGCCGCGCCGGAGACGAAGACCGCGTCGCCCGCCTTGAAGGAGGCGACCTCGAACAGGCCCGCGTAAGCGGTGTGACCTGGCATGCCGAGCACACCGAGATACGCGGAGAGCGGGGCCGGCCCGGCGTCCACCTTGGTGGCGTGCTCCGCCGGAAGCTCGGCGTACTCGCGCCAGCCCAGACCGTGCACGACATGGTCGCCGACGGCGAAGCCCTCGGCGCGCGAGGCGATGACCTCGCCGACCGCGCCACCGTCCATCGGCTTGTCCAGCTCGAAGGGAGGCGCGTACGACTTCGCGTCGTTCATCCGGCCCCGCATGTACGGGTCGACCGAGAAGTACAGATTGCGCACCAGGATCCGGCCCTCGCCCGGCTCGGTCACCGGCGCCTCACGCAGAGCGGCATCCGTCGGCTCGGGCCAGCCATGGGGACGGGCGACGAGATGCCATTCGCGGCCGGACACGGGAAGTGCGGTCATGTACGGAGCCTCCTCAGACAGTTTTCCGTTTTCCGACGGTGAACGAAGGAAAAGCTTCATCATCTGAAACAACCATGCTCCTAGATATTTCACGTTGTCAAGTAACGCGTTACGCTGGTACGCATGGCCGCCGCACGTATAGATCCCCTGACCCTTGAGGTCGTCGAGCTCATCGGCACCGTCGTGGCCCGCTACTACGAGGAGTACGAGCAGGCCGCGGCGGAGCACGGCCTGACGGGCGCCCAGGCGCGCGTACTGGGGCTGCTCTCCCTGGAGCCCATGCCCATGCGCCGGATCGCGCAGAAGCTGAAGTGCGAGCCGTCCAATGTCACCGGCATAGTGGACCGGCTCGAAGCACGTGAGCTGGCCGAGCGGCGCCCGGACCCGGCCGACCGCCGGGTCAAGCTCGCCGCGCCCACCGAGAAGGGCCTCGCGACGGCCACCCGGCTGCGGGATTCACTGGGCTTCGCCCGCGAGCCGCTCGCCGGGCTGTCCGACGAGGAGCGCGGGATCCTGCGCGATCTGCTCAAGCGGATGCTGGGCGAGACCGTGCCGTAGCCAAGGGCTGTCCCGGACGCGGCGGGCCCGGATCAGAAACAGAACCAGAAAATGGTGGTGCAGGTCTTCGTCGGCTCCGGCTCGGGCTCCTCGCCAGCGGGAGTGGAACCGGTCGGCGTCGGACGGGCCGAGGTGGGCCCGTCCGTCGGCTCCGGCGGCCCGGTGGTCCCGGGCGTGGAGTCGTCGGGAGCGGGCGACTGCGGCCGGGCCGAGGACGTGCCGCCGGCGCTCGGCGTACCGGAGGCCGACGCCGGAGCCTGCGCGGAGCCGCTGCCCGGACTCTCGCTCGATCCCGGACTCGGCGATCCGCTCGCAGCCGGGCCCGAGGACGCCACGGGACCGGGATCGCCGGATGCCACGGGCCGGTCCGTGTCCCGCGGGCCGCCCTCGAAGTCGACGGGCGTCTCCTCCTTGACCGCGGTGGCCCCGCCCTTGCCCGGTGCCTCGACGGCCAGTTGGGCCAGGCTCAGCGCGGCCCCGGCGAGCACCACTCCGAGCGTCCCGATCAGCACTCTGCGGCCCCGCTTGCGGCGCGCCCTGCGCGGTCCCGTACGAGACCGGGACGTACGGCGCGAGGCGTTACGGCGCCGGTCGGAGCCGTGTTCTGAGCCATGACCGGAGAGCTCGTACACCTCTTCCGGTACGTTTTCGCGCTCCTCGCGTTCCTCGCGCTCCGCGTGCCGCTCCTCGGACAGGCCGAACCGGCCCTCGTCGTCCGGATGGCGGCTGTGGTGCGACCCGGGCGGAGGTGTGGTTCGCTGCCGCAGCACCTCGGCGGGGGTGCCGCATCCGGCGCAGGCCAACGCGCCGTTGAGGTGCCGTCGGCACTGAGGGCAGTAGTCCATGGCGCCCGCAGATTATGCGGCGAGGAGACACCTCGGATAGCCGAGACGGTGAGGATGTTGTGTGGAATCTTCACTTCTACGCGTGTCAGCCCACTCGGAGCTGAGCGGGCAGGATGGCGGTATGACCGCCAATGGGCCGTTCGGGCCGCTCCAGTTCCAGCTCGTCCTGCTGCGCCGGATGGCCGACCACCAACCGGAGCTGGTCGACGAGGCCCGGCGCGAACTGGGCGCCTCACTGGCCGAGATGCGTGAGGCCAATCGCCGCTGGCAGTCGATGGTGCGCTCGCCGCGGGCCCGCGGGTCGCTGTCCCGCTACCGCTCCGTCCTCGGCGAACCGGAGCTGGCCTTCCAGCGGGTGGTCGGCGATCTGGAGTGCGACGCGCTGCTGTGGCCCGTACCGCTCTGGCCAGATCTGCGCTTCGAGGTGATGGCCGCGCCCGGCGGAGCCGTCTGGAACGAATGGCTGGTCCGGGCTCCCGGCGCGGCGGGCCCGGAGCTGCGCGCGGCCGAGGATCTGCGTCCCTGGTCCTGCACCGTGGACGAGGTCGCGCGGGCCTTTCCGCCCGCGCGTCCGCTGGAGGGCACGGCGCCGACCCGGCTCGGGCTGGCGTTCACCCTGCCCGGCGGACGGCCGGGCGTGGCGGAGTTCACCTGGGGGCTGCTCCAGCGCTGGTCCGAGCAGCGGCCTCGGCCGGAATGACCGGCACGGATCCGGCGGCGCCGCCGTCCTACCTTCCTCAGAGCCCTTTCTAACGGTCCGTCAGATGAGAACGCCCGACTGGCGTAGCCCAACGCGCGCGGCGGTCCTCGTCCGCGCACGATTCGAACAGGGCCGGCCTCCGCCGGTGAACCACTTTCAGCGTTCTCGGGAGATCCTGCCGTGACCGTCAGTCTTGAGCAGTTGCGCCGTTGCCATATCGCCGTCGACCTCGGGGCCGCCAGGACCCGGGTCTTTGTGAAGGGTGCCGGACTCGTCGTCGACGAGCCGAGCGCCGCCGCTGTCAACACGCGTACCGGTGCGCTCATCGCCGTCGGCACTCTCGCCGAGCGAATGACCGGCCGTACGCCCGACTACATCCGCGTGTGCCGCCCGGTCAGCGGCGGCACCGTCGTCGACATCGAGATGGCTCAGCGGATGCTCCGCCATCTCCTCGGTGACAAACTCCGGCGCCAGCTCCGCCGCAAACCCCGGCTCCGCGCCGCCGCCTCCACGCCGCACGACAGCGATCCGCTCGCCCGGCGCGCCGCCGTGGAGACGCTGGTCGGCCTGGGCGCGCGCCGGGTCGAGCTGGTCGACACACTGATCGCCGCCGCCGTCGGCTGCGGGCTGCCGGTGGAACAGCCCACCGCCACCATGATCATGGTGTGCGGCGCGGCGACCACGCAGGTCGCGGTGCTCTCGCTGGGATCGATCGTCACCGCACAGCGCATCCCGGTCGGCGGCAACGCCATCGACCACGCGGTGATCCAGTATCTGCGCCAGCAGCACGAGCTGATGCTGCCCAGCCAGTCCGTGCGCCCGCTGCAACTGGCACTCAGCGGCAATGGCCTCACTCCGCACGGCCCCTCCGTGACCGAGATCCACGGCCGGGACGTGGCGACCGGCGTCGCGCGTACGGTGCTGGTGGACACCGCCGCCGTACGGAAGGCGATCTACAGTCCGCTCACCGCCGTCATCGACGGCATCGGCAAAGTGCTCCGTGACTGCCCACCCGATCTGGTGGCCGACCTCGCCGACCGCGGGATCACGATGGTCGGCGGCAGCGCGCTGCTGCCCGGCCTCGACCAGATGCTGCGGGACGCGACGGGCATGCCAGTGGCCATCGCGGAGCGCCCGGACATCTGCGCCGTGCTCGGCCTCGGCGCGATGCTCGAAGGCAAGATCGAGCCGCTGGTGCTGAACCCACTGGCCGGCACTCGCTGAGAGCGAGGCGGGCGGCGCGATGAGCGACGAGAGCTCGGGCGCCGGCGAAGCCCGCGGGCCCACCGGTGACGCCGCGTCGGCGCCCCGGCTGCCCATGCTGCTGGAGGCCGTGCTCGGTATCGGCACCGACCTCGAAGTACGCACCACGCTCCAGCACATTGTCGACACCGCCACCGAACTCACCGGAGCGCGGTACGGCGCCCTCGGCGTGATCGGCCCCGAGAGCGCGCGCTTCACCGAGCTGTTCACGGCGGGTATGAGCGACACCGACCGCCGGCGCATCGGACGGCTCCCCGACGGGCACACCGGCATCCTCGGTGTCCTGACCGAGGACCCGCGGCCGCTGCGGCTCGACGATCTGACGACCGACCCCCGGTCCGCCGGGATACCACCGGGCCATCCCGAGATGCGTTCCTTCCTCGGCGTCCCGGTCCAGGTGGGCTCGGAGGTCCTCGGCAGTCTCTATCTGGCGGAGAAGCGGACCGGTTCCTTCACCGAGCAGGACCAGAGCCTGCTGCTTCTGCTGGCCTCACAGGCGGGCATCGCGATCACCAACGCCCGGCTGTACGGGACGGTCCAGCAGCGCGAACGCTGGATCGAGGGAGCCGCGGCCGTCACCACCGCCCTGCTGACCGGGCAGAACGCCACCGAAGCGCTGATCACCGTGGCCGAGTCGGCCCGGGTGCTCGCCGACGCCTACGCGGGCGTGGTGCTCCAGCCCACCGCGGAGGGCGGGATGGAGATCGTCGCCGCGTCCACCGTCGACGCCGCGTCCACCGTCGACGAACCGGGCGACATCGTCGGCGCCGTCATCGAGCCCGGCTCTCCCGTGCTGAGCCAACTGCTCGGCGGTGAACCGGTGTTCATCGACGACTCGGCGACCGATCCCCGGATGACCACGCATGTAAGGGTGCGCTTCGGGCCGAGCATGATGCTGCCGCTCCAGAGCGGCGGCAAGCTGATCGGCACGCTCGCACTGCCACGCCGGCGCGGAGGCCGTCCGTACACCGACGCGGACCGGCTGCTCGCCACGCAGTTCGCCTCGCAGGCCGCGCTCGCGCTCGTGCTGGCGGACTCCCAGCACGACCGGGAGCAGCTCGCGGTGTACGAGGACCGTGACCGGATCGCGCGCGATCTGCACGATCTCGTCGTCCAGCGGCTCTTCGCCACCGAGATGATGCTGGAGTCGACCCGGCGGCGCGCGAGCGCGGCGGATCTGAACGTGCTGCTGGGCCGGGCCGTCGACGAACTGGACTCCACCATCCAGGAGGTGCGGACCACGATCTTCGCGCTCCAGCAGCCTCCGGCCGACGCTCCGACGACCGTCCGTGGGAAGGTGCTGCGCGAGACCGGCGGCGCGGCGGTCCTGCTGGGCTTCCGGCCTTCCGTCCGCTTCAACGGGCCGGTGGACACGGTCGTCGGCGAACCGGCGGCCCGGCGGCTGCTGGCCGCACTGCGCGGCGCCCTCGCCGCCGCGCACCGGCGGCCCGGAGTGACCTCGATCGAGGTACGGATCGACGCGGCGGCGCAACTGCCCGACGGCCGCGCCGGGGTCAGGCTGGTCGTCACGGACGACGGGCCGCGCGAGGGCGGCGGAGAGTCCGGAACCGGCGAGCGCGGCACGACGGTGACCTGGGAGACGCACCTCTGAAGGCCCGGCGCGCCGGAGCGGCGGCGCCTCCGCGAGAAGACACCGCCGCTCCGGCCAGGATGTACGGCCCGGCTCCGGCTAGGTGCAGCTCGGCGGATGAGTAGCGAGCATCCGCTGTACGGCGGGGAGCCCAGCAGGTCACTGGGCCGATCGTCGACACCTGGCACGCCGATGGCCGATGCGGCGGTCCAGGCGCGATCAGGCGGCAGAACCGCGAGCCGAGGCTGGAGTCCTGGTCCGGCGCCTGACATGCCGTCAACAACACCAGTGTGTCCGGCGGTGCGCTTGTCTGGAGGAGCGGGCCAAGCGGTTCGGCCGGACGCCGGCCGAACCGGCACGGCCCTCTGCGCGTCTGAAACCGCCCGCATCGGGGCCGGTCCGGACACTTTCCAGAACGCCCGTTCGCCACCCGCCGACGCCGTGCCCACCCAAAAGGGTGAATCGTTGCCGAAGGTGTGACGACCTCCCAGACGGATCCGACGGACACCGCCACCAACAAATCCCGCATCCGCCTTCCGCGCAGCCGACGCCCCCGGCCGCAGAGGGCGGTCCCGCACTACAGCGTCAGCGCCGAACGCCACGAGGACGCGCTGGACGTCTCCTGGTGGACCATCGCACGCCGGCTGCCCCGCCTGTCCGTCATCGTCGTACGGCTCGCATGGGCGGCCGGCCGCCGCCCATGCGTCCTGCTCGCCCTGCTCCAGCTCATCTCCGGAGCCGTCACCGCCGTCGGCCTGTACGCCACCACCGGAGCACTGGCACCACTGTTCACGGCGGGCCCCACCGCCGGGCGGCTGCACGAGGCCCTGCCGTCACTCATCACCGTCGCCGCGGCCGCCTCCGTACGCTCACTGGTCGCCGCCCTCACCATCGCCGTCACCGCCCGGATCGGACCGCGCGTGGACGGCATCGCGGAAATCCGCTACCTCGAAGCCGCCACCCGAGCCCCGCTCGCCGCCTACGACGACCCCGCCTGGTGCGACCACAGCGAAGCCGCCTCCCGCGCCGCCAAAGACGTCCACCTCATGACCGAGGCCCTCGCCAACGTCACCACCGCACTCCTCGGACTGGCAGCCGCCGTCGGCATCAGCACCCACCTCCACCCGCTACTCCTGCCGCTGCTGCTCCTCGCGGTCGTCCCCCGCGGCTGGGCAGCCGTCCGGGCCGCCCGCGCCGCCTACCTCACCGACCGCCACACCCTCAGCGACCGCCGGCTACGGCACTCCCTGATGTTCCACACCGCCGGACGCGACAGCGCCCTCGAAGTCCGCGCCAACACCATGCGCACCTGGCTGCTCACCCGTTTCCGCGCCGTCACCACCCGCCTGGAAGAAGCCGCCGCCGACGTCGGCCGCGACCACGCCCGCTACCAGATCCTCGGCGACGCCGCCGCCGGAACGGCCAGCGGCGGCGTCTACGCCGCACTGCTGTGGCTGACCGCGAGCGGCCACATCCCGCCCGCGGCGGCCGGCACCGCCTTCATCGCCGTACAGACCAGCCAGCGCCTCCTGACCGGCCTCGTCCAGGGCGCCAACGCCTCCTACAAGACCGGCCTGTACCTGGACGACTGGGACACCTTCCTCACCGACACCACCGCCCGCACCACCCGGCCCAGTGACGCTCAGCCCGTCCCCACCAGCCCGCAGACCATCACAGCAACAGGCGTCACCTTCCGCTACTCCGGCAGTGCCACACCCGCCCTCCAGGACATCGACGTACGCGTACGCCAGGGCGAGGTACTCGCCATCGTCGGCGCGAACGGCTCCGGCAAATCCACCCTCGCCAAACTGCTCGCCGGTCTCTACACACCCACCACCGGCACCGTCACCTGGGACACCACCGACCTGTCCCGCGCCGAACCCGAACACATCTGGAACCAACTGGCCATGCTGCCCCAGGACTTCGGCCGCTGGCCCGTCACCGCCCGCGAGAACATCACCCTCGGCCAAGGCCCCCAGGACGACGCCACCATCACCGCCGCGGCACACGCCTCCGGCGCAGACGCCGTACTCGCCGCCCTCCCCGACGGCCTGGACACCAACCTCGCCCCCTCCTGGTGGGGAGGACGCGACCTCTCCGGCGGACAGTGGCAGCGCATCGCCGCCGCCCGCGCCTTCTACCGCGACGCCCCCGTACTCATCTGCGACGAACCCACCTCAGCCCTCGACCCCCTGGCCGAAGAAGCTGTCTACGAACGCATCCGCACCCTCAGCACCGGCCGCACCGTCATCCTCATCACCCACCGCCTCGGCTCCACCCGCACCGCCGACCGCATCATCGTGCTCGACAACGGACACCTCGTCGAAGAAGGCACCCACGACGCCCTGCTCCAGCACAACGGCACCTACGCCACCATGTGGCACACACAGGCACAGACCTACGGCGCGACCACATCACTGTGCATGACACCCGCCGAGAAGCCGCCTGAACGATGACCAGCAGCGGCCAGGCGCACGACGATGTCTCTCCTCTCCCCACGTACCTGAACAGGGCAGCCCTGCACACGCCGGCCGGCCGCGCATACCCATGCCCTGGCGGCTGAACCCCACCTGGCGACACCGACGCCGGCCGCCTGCGGCGGCACCTCTCCCGTCGGGGTCGGGATGATCCGTTCCGGCCCCGACGCCATCGGCGGGTGGGTAGTGTCCAGGGATATGGGCGCACACCGAGCCTCCCCGCATGAGCCGTGGCCCGGCTGGTCAACCAGCCGGGCGGCTCAAGCCGCCTACGGAGAGCACCTGGTCCGCATCGGCCAACTCGTCCCAGTCCTGCTGTACATGCACGTCATGGACCGTCAGCGCCTGGCGGCCGCGCACACCGCCCGCCGCCAGGACCTCACCGACTTCCAGGTGAGCAGCCAGGCGCTGGAGTGCCGGGACGACCTGCTGGAGACCGCGGCCGTCCTGGACGCGCTCGCCCTGTGCCACGGGCACGGCAGCTACCTGCCGCGTCCCTACCAGGAGGACTCCCACCACCCAGTACCCCAGGACGTGGAACTGCGTACCGACGCCTCCGACGTCGCCGACCAGCTCGTTCGCCACGACCACCAACACGGAACCAGCACCACCGGTGACATCCCGTCGGCTCTGGAGAACGGCTGCACCGAAGCCGAGCGGAACGCGGTCCGCGCCTACGCCCGCCGAGAATGGATCAACTCCCAGGAGACATAGCCCGGGGACGAGGCCACCCGTACCCCGCATATGACCCGCACCGACCGCGCTCACCTGCAAGGATCGGCCGATGCTCATCACACCATGACATGGGGCCGACCGCGAGCAGGTCCTGCAGACCCTCCACAACGTCCATCTGCGAGCCTGAAACGTGTGAGACGCGGGTCAGACAACGTCTGCGGATGGCTTCTGCGTCACCTGGAATGGGCGACCAAGTCTGCCCGCAGCCTCCGCTCCCAACGAGTCTGGCCCCACCGCTCACGCGGCAGGACCAGAACCCGAGATCTTCCTGAGCCGGCTAGCCGAGGTCAGCCGTCGCCGTCACCTCCTGCGGAGTGCAGTCGGCGGCCACGGCTCCGGCCGCGTACTGGATCCCGCCGAGCAGCTCCTGCTGGAAGGCGGGGTCCGCGTACGACTCGGCGGTGTGTCCCAGTCCGGTGTAGAAGGACCGCCCGGCGCCCTGTGCGTGGCACCAGGTGATGGGATGGTCGCCGCTCATCTCGCCGCCGGTGTAGCTGCTTTCGTCGAGGCTCTGGAGCACCCGTACGTCCGCTCGCGGGTTGGTGCGGTAGTTGTACCACTCGTCGGTCCTGGACCAGGTCGGGTCGAGATGCGAGGTCGCCGGATGTGTCCGGTCCTCGTTGACGACCGTGGCCTGCTGGATCGCCGGATGGCTCTTGAACCAGGCGCCGACGAGCCGCTCGTACGCCGGCCACTCGTACTCGGTGTCGGCGGCGGCGTGGATCCCGGCGTAGCCGCCGCCTCCGTCGACATACGCCGCGAGAGCGTCCTGCTGGGCGTCGTCGAGGACATCGCCGGTGGTGCTCAGGAACACCACGGCCTCGTATCCGGCGAGATTCTCCGGAGTGAAGGCCGCGCTGTCCTCGGTGGCCGTGACGGTGAAGTCGTTCGCCGCGCCGAGGGCCTGGATCTCCGCGATACCGGCCGGGATCGAGTCGTGCCGGAAACCGGCCGTCTTGGAGAAGACGAGCACCTGGTACGGATCGGCGGCGGCCTGCGCCGTCACACCGGGCGCCAGGAAGGCGCCGCCGAGCGCGACCGCGAGGACCCATGACACCTGCCGTGCGTGACGGCTGAACCGGCTCCTCATCGCTTCGCCTCCCGGTCGGCGGTGGTGAAGCTGAAGGTGTCCATGTCGAACAGGTTGCCCTGGCCGGACGGGCCCTTGAAGACGAGGAACAGCTCGGTGGTGCCGGCCGGCGCGTTGCTCAGGCCCGCCGTCACATCCGTGAACTCCTCCCAGTCACCGGTCGGTTCGACGGTCGCCGTGCCCAGCAGAGTGCCGGTGGCCGATCCCGCCCGTACCTCGATGGTGCCGCCCGGTCCGGCCGACGAGACCCGCGCCGAGAACTGTGTCGCGTTGTCCAGGACGTACGGCTCGAAGGAGATCCAGTCGCCGTCGTCGGTGAAGCCGACCGTGTTGCCGCCCTCCGCGCTGCCGTGGCCCGCCACCTCGATGCCGGACTGTGCCGAGAAGTGCTCCGCCTGCCGGTGCCTGGGCTGGAGGATGCTGGTGCTGTGCGAGGTCAGACCACCGGCGTCGGTGTACTCGGCGTCGAAGACCCCGTACAGATTGGCGGCGCTGTCGTGCTCACCGTCGGCCGGGACGGTCAGCGATCCGGTGCAGCCGTCGGCCGAGGTGATCTGGTGCTGGTGGCTGTCGTGTCCCAGCAGATAGGTGACCTTGACCCGGGCGCAGTCGATCGGCCCGTCCTCGGGGTCGCTGCCCTCGACGGTGAACGGGACGGTGTCACCGAAGGAGAACAGCTCGCCGTCGCCGGGCGTGGTCAGCGTCACGGTGGGCGCGGTGTTGCCGACCGTCACCACCAGGCTGATGGTGCCGGTCAGTCCCTCCGGGTCCTTGACCGTCAGCGTGGGCTGGAAGGTCCCTGTCCCGGTGTAGGTGTGGCTCGGGTTGGCGTCGGTGGAGGTGGCGCCGTCACCGAAGTCCCAGGAGTAGCTGAGCGCACCGCCCTCCGGGTCGGAACTTCCCGCCGAGTCGAAGCTGACGGCGAGCGGAGCCTGGCCCGAGGTCTTGTCGGCGACGGCCTGCGCCACCGGGTTGCGGTTGCTGCCGGCGACGTATTCGACGCGGTAGAGCGCCTGGTTGTCGGAGCCGGTGCCGTAGTCGAGGACATACAGCGCGCCGTCCGGTCCGAAGGCCGTGTCCATGACCTGGGTGCCGGTCCACGGGAAGTCCTCGATGGTGCCGGGACTGCCGTCGGCCCGCACCTCGATCGCCTTGATCCACTGACGGCCGTACTCGCCGGCGAAGAAGCGGCCGTCGAGCGACTCCGGGAACTTCACGTTCGAGTCGAGGTCGGCGTCGAAGTGGTAGACGGGTCCGCCCATCGGCGACTCGGAGCCGGTGCCGAACTCGGGAGGTGATCCGGCGTCACCGGCGTACTTGATCCAGGCGTTCTGAGGCTTCGGCAGCTTCTGCAGGCCCGTGTTGTGCGGTGAGTTGTTGGTCGGACCGCCGGCGCAGTCGTACTTCGCGCCCGAGGGACCGCTGGGGAAGGTGTACTCGTTGTACGACTCGGTGGCGGTGTTGGTGCCGGTGCAGTACGGCCAGCCGAAGTTGCCGGGCGCGGTGATCCGGTCGAACTCGACCTGGCCGCTCGGGCCGCGGTTCGCGTCGGTGACACCGGCGTCCGGACCGTAGTCGCCCACGTAGACGATGCCGGTGGGCTTGTCGACAGCGAGCCGGAACGGGTTGCGGAAGCCCATCGCGTAGATCTCGGGCCGGGTGTTCGCGGTGCCCGGCGCGAAGAGGTTGCCGTCCGGGACGGTGTAGCCGCCTTCGGCCGTCGGCTTGATCCGCAGGACCTTGCCGCGCAGGTCGTTGGTGTTGCCGGAGGAGCGCTGCGCGTCGAACTGCGGGTTGCGGTCCGCCTGTTCGTCGAGCGGCGCGTAGCCCTGCGACTCGAACGGGTTGGTGTCGTCACCTGTGGACAGATAGAGATTGCCCTGCGCGTCGAAGTCGAGGTCACCGCCGACATGGCAGCACTGACCGCGGTCGTTCGCCACTTCGAGGACGACCTTCTCGCTGGCCAGGTCCAGGGTGCCGTCGGCCTTCAGAGTGAAGCGCGAGAGATTGAGATGGCCCTTGAACGGCTCGAAGTCCGCCGCGCTGCCGGTGACGGGAGCGTCTCCGGCCGGGGTGTTCAGCGCGGGCGAGTAGTACAGATAGAGATAGCGGTTGGTCGCGAACCCGGGGTCCGCGGCCACTCCCTGAAGACCTTCCTCGTCATGGGTGTAGGTGTTCAGCTTGCCCGCGACCTTGGTGTTGCCCGCGGCGTCGGTCAGCCGGACCGTGCCGTCCCTGGCCGTGTGCACGACCGACCGGTCCGGCAGTACGGCGAGACCCATCGCCTCGCCCAGCTCGGCGCCGCCGGAGGCGAGCTGGACCTGCTGGTAGTCGGAGGCGGGTATCTCGCTCGGCGCTCCGGACGCCGCCGTACCGACGGCGACTCCGCCGGTGAGCGCGAGCACGAGCGCGGTGAGGAGTCTGGACCACGCTGGGGGTCGAAGTGGCATGGAGCTTCCTTCCTGACGTGCGGTGGGGGGGATGTGTCAGGCAAGGCGCGCGCCGTCGCGCTTTGCGGTGGGCAGAGGTCCTTCTGTGGGGGTTGGAGTTCTCTGGTTCCGCGGTGAGCGATGTGATGCTGGCAACACCGAATTAATTTGTCAAGGTCATGGCCAAATTCCTGACGGGCCCTCGGGCGGAGCCGATCGGGCCTCAAAAGCCCGGCCTCGGCAGGGCCGTACACCACCTGAGCAGCCCGGTTCGCCGTCCGGGCCAGGCCGGTCAGGAGCCGTCGGCCACGCACTCTCCGGGCCCGGCCGAGGGCAGGAACAAATCCAGGGCCGGGCCCTGGACCGGGCCGTATACGATGCCGCGCCTCGCATGCCTGCCGATGTGGTACGGGGCGCCGGCCGTCTCAGCGCAGCAGTTCGTGGAGTGACGCGGTCATCCGCACGGCGAAGTCCTCGCGGGTCTCCGGCGCCACCAGCGCCAGGGACAGATACGGATTGAGGTCCTCCAGCTCGACAAGCAGCAGCTCGCCGTCCGGCGCCCGGCAGGCGTCCACCCGCTGTATCCCGTGTTCCAGCGCGTTCCAGTCGATGAACCGCCGCGCGAACTCCAGATCCCCGGCGCCGGCCTCGTAGGGTTTCAGTTCCCAGCGCCGCTCGGGGTCCGGCGCGTACAGGGCGTACTGGAAGTCGCGGTCGACGAAGTAGAACGAGACCTCGTAGCGGAACGGGATCCGTGGCTGCACCAGCACATCGTCGAAGGCGATGTCCGCGAGCCGGTCTCCGGGGACGAACTCCATCCCGATCGAGTCCGCGCCGGCCATGGGCTTGACGACATAGGTCCGGGCCTCCGGCAGCCGGCCGAGGTCCTCGGCCCGGTCGACGGTCGGTATGACCGGATACCCGGCGGCGCTCAGCTCCGCCAGATAGCGCTTGCCCACCATGTCGGCCCGCCCGTTGAGCGGGTTGTAGACCCGGACTCCGGCCGCGCGGGCACGCTCCCGGAAGGCGTCGTACTGTTCCTGGTAGTGCAGCACGGGCCCGCTGTTGCGCACCACCACCATGTCGAAGGCTCCCATCAGCCGCGCCGCGTCGAGAGGATGGCAGAGCGCGATGTCGAAGTCCCGCCGCAGCCGGGACGAGAGCTGGATGTCCTCGTCGCCGTACCTGCGTCCGCCGGCCTCGTACACAAGATCGCTGACGTAGAGGACGCGCGGCGGAACGGCGGCGGGCACGGGGGCTCCCGGTGATCGGAGAGGTCGCGGGCCGGGTGGCGCGCGGAGAAGGGAATCATCCGGCGGGCCAGGATACGGGAGCGCCGGTCCACAGCGGCGGCCCGGACCGGGAGCCCGGGACGTGTTCCGTGACAGGACGCGTCACCGGCCGGCGCCCGGCCCGTCCTGGACGGCACCGGCCATCGCACGGAATGTCGTGCCGGCTGTCGTGGCCGGCTGTCTCGCCGACCGCGCGGGGGTGAATTGGAGGCCAGAGGATGACGGCCCGTATCAGTGGCGCGCGCGAGTTCCCCTACGAGGACGAGACGTGCGCCCACTGCCACCGGCACGGGGTGAGCCTGCTGTAGAAAGGGCCGCTCATCACCGAGGGCGACCGCACGCACGACTGCCCGGGCCGGCTCGCGCGGGCGGCCCTCGGCTCCGCACCCGACCCCGCCGACCCGGCGAAACGGACCCGCTGAGCCCGCCCCGACCGCTCTCTCCACGGCAGGACAACGGCCGGGTCAGGGCACCAACCATCCACCGGAACGGAAGCCACCATGCAGTGTTCCAAGTGCGGCGGCCAGATGACGAAGACACAGGACGGCTGGTACATCTGCTATCCCTGCGGCACCAGCGGCACCGGAGAGTCGAGACGATGACGGTGACGGCCCGGCCACGCCGCACCGCCGAGGTCGCGCACCGGCTGTACGCCGGGCCGGCGCCCGGACGGCGGCGCCACCGGAAGAGGCCGTCTTCCCAGTCCCGCGCCCAGATCTTATTTTTCTTGTCTGGGCCGGACGGCCACGGGAAGTGCTTGTCGAAGTCGAATGGGGGGCCCGTGACTGTCATCGTCGGGCTAGTACAGAAGCAGCGGGTGCATCTGGGCGGAGACTCCGCCGGTGTCGCCGGCTACCAGCTCACTGTCCGCCAGGACGCCAAGGTGTTCACCACGGGCCCCTATGTCATGGGGTTCACCACGTCGTTCCGCATGGGCCAACTGCTCCGCTACGCCTTCCAGGCACCGCACCCCAACGGCGATCTGCACCGCTTCATGGTGACCACCTTCATAGACGCTCTGCGCGCCTGTCTGAAGGAAGGAGGCTGGGCGAAGAAGGACTCCGAGCAGGAGGAGGCGGGAACCTTCCTGGTCGGTGTACACGGGCATCTGTTCGTCGTCCACAGCGACTATCAGGTCGGCGAACCGGCGGACGGCTACGCGGCCGTGGGATGCGGCGACGAACTGGCTCTCGGCGCGCTGCATGTGACGGCGGCCCTGGACATGAAGCCACGGGCCCGCCTCGCCGCGGCACTGGCGGCGGCCGACCATCACAGCGCCGGGGTCTGCGCGCCGTACACCTACGCCGCCACGCCCCGGAACGCGTGAAGGCCGGGAGCAAGCGTGACACCCGCCGCACCCGGCCAATCCTTCGAAACCGCCGGATCCGTCGAACACCGGGCCGCGCCCCGGACCGCCCATGCGAGCGGCGCGTCCGGTCCTCCGGCGTGACCGGCCACGCTCCGGCGCTCACGGCGATAACCTCCGCCCATGAGCGCACGGAGCGACTGGCTGCCGGAGACCGACCCGACCCCCGCACTGGACCCCGACCACGGTCCTCAGATCACCGAGTCGGAGTGCAGGAGCTGCGGATGCCTGATCGCGGGGCTCGACGGCAGATACGCCTGCGGGGTGTGCGGCTGGTCGAACCACTGGAGTGAGGGACACCGCGAGCTGCCGGCCGCGGAAGACGATCCGGACCTCAGAAACCGTCTCTCCTGAGCCCCGGCGGCCAGGACTCTCTCGTCTCCGCGTGACCGCGACGCGGTCGGACGGGACAGTCCTTTGGGCCCTGGATCGCGCACCGGCCTGTCCATGGAAACCTGACCACGGTCAGACCGACATCACGCTCCGGACACTGCCGCACACGCCCGAGGGCGTGTTCAGCAGTGGCGGCCGCGTTTCGTGGCGTGGTCGTCCGGCCGGCCGGTGGGCTGGGCGGACCACTGGAAGAGGAACCGCAGTGCTTCCTGGGAGGGGGAATCGGGCGGTGCGGTGTAGGCGACCAGTTGCTGGTCGGGCTGGGTGTCGACGGAGAACTGCTGGACGTCGAGGGTCACGGTGCCTATGACCGGATGGTGGTAGGTCTTGGTGAGCTGTCTGGGCCCGCGCACCTGGTGGCTTGCCCACCAGGTACGGAAGTCCGGGTCGCGGACGGTGAGTTCGCCGACCAAGGCGGTCAGGGCCTGGTCGTTCGGGTTACGTCCCGCCTCCATCCGCAGGACGGCGACGCACTCACGCGCGGCGCGTGGCCAGTCCGCGTACAGGGACCGGTAGGCGTCGTCGAGGAAGGTCAGCCGGATCAGGTTGCGCTCGGCCGAGGGCAGCGCGGCGAAGTCGGTCAGCAGTGCGGCCGCTCCGCGGTTCCAGGCCAGCACGTCCATGCGGCGGTTGAGGACCATGGCGGGGACGTCGTGCATACCGTCGAGCAGCACCCGAAGCTGCGGGTCGATCTTCCGCCTGGCCGGCTGCCGCGCGGAGGTGGCCTGCGTGACGTCGGCCGCGGTGAACAGGTACGCGCGTTCGTCCGGAGCGAGCTGCAGCGCGTCGGCGAGCGCGTCGAGGACCGGGCGGGAGACCCTGCGGGTACGGCCCTGTTCCAGCCGTACGACGTAGTCGATGCTCACGTGCGCGAGCTGGGCCAGTTCCTCTCGGCGCAGGCCCGGTACCCGGCGCGGGCGGCCGTCATCGGGCAGCCCGACGCGGTGCGGGTCGAGGGCGGCGCGGCGGGCGCGCAGGAAGTCGCCGAGTCCATTCCCGCCTGCGGGGTTGCCGGGGTTTTCCATGGCTCCCAGTGTCCGCCGGGCCGCGTCCGCGTGCCTGGTACTGGTCTGCACAGGCAGGACCCTCCCTGGCACCTTGTACCGGGCGGCGCGACGGTGGTGGACGTGGCCGGCGGACTCAAGGCGGCCACCGCGGCTCGCCTCCCGCGGCGAGCCCGCCCCCCGCGCGACTGGAGAGCACCACCATGAGGACAGACGTCACCTTTCTCAGCGCCGGCCTGAAGCTCGCCGGACACCTCTACACGCCCGACAGCCAAGCCGGCGGCCCGCGTCCCGCCGTCGTCGTGGGCCATCCCGGCAGCGGTGTGAAGGAACAGGCCGCCGGTCTGTACGCACGGCGCCTGGCCGAGCGGGGCTTCGTCGCCCTCGCCTTCGACGCCGCCTACCAGGGCGAGAGCGAGGGCATCCCGCGCGGTCTGGAGGACCCGGCCCACCGGGTCGAAGACTTCAAGGCCGCGGTCTCGTTCCTCACCACCCGTGACGAGGTCGACTCCGACCGCATCGGGGCGCTGGGCATCTGCGCCTCCGGCGGATATGTGCTTCCCGCCGCCGCGGCCGACCACCGCATCAAGGCAGTCGGCACCGTCAGCGCCGTCGACATCGCCCGCCAGTTCCGCCTGGGCGCCGACGGCGCCCAGGACCCCGCCGTCATCCAGGGCATGCTCGACGCGGCCGCGGCCGCGCGCACCGCCGAAGCCCGCGGTGAGGGCGTCCAGAGCTTCCAGCTCTTTCCCGACACCGCTGAGCAGGCCCGCGCCCTGGGCGGCCGGCACGGCTTCGAGGGCTTCGAGTACTACCGCACGGACCGCGCTCAGCACCCGCGCTCGGCGAAGTTCCTCCCGTGGTCCAGCATTGACCACATGGTTTCCTTCGACGCCTTCCGCTTCGTCGATCTGATCGCGCCGCGCCCGCTGCTGATGGTCGTCGGTCGCGAAGCGGTGACCTCCTGGATGAGCGTCGAGGCGTTTCAGAACGCTCGCGGTCCAAAGGAACTGCACTGGATCGACGGCGCCGGCCACGTCGACCTCTACGACAAAGCGCGGTACGTCGGCCCCGCGATCGCGAAGCTGACCGACTTCTTCGGGACCCATCTGAGTGACCGGAAGGTGAACCGCCTGGTGGCGCAGCGCGTCAGCGAAGACGCCGGTCGGGCCGGCGGCGTCAACGCGGTCCGGCCGTAGGCGGATCCGGCGTGGCGGTGGCGGGATCACGGGCAGGTGATGTATCCGAAGGCGGTCGCCCGCCGGGGATGACGGGACAGCTCTCAGGTCGCGAGGGGACGTGGCTTGGGTGGCACGGCTGTGGCGGTTTGTCCGTCCTCCCGCAGATAGCTGAACACCTTGGATGTCTGAGTCTGGAGGTGCTCGCCGGCGAGGACCGGACTGTAGTGAAACCCGCCGTCGCCAATGAATTGGTCCAGTGGTTCGACAAGGCTGTGCCGATCCAGGCTGAAAAAGTACGGGAAGGAATATCTTTCCTCTCTGATCCAACCTACTTTGTGCCGTGCGGCCAGGAGTGCTCCGTTGGTCAGGATTTCCAGCATCTCCCCCGTGGTGACGACCAGGGCGCCTTTCAAAGGCGGGACTTCCACCCAGGCGCCGTCCGGTCGCTCGACTTCCAGGCCCGGACCGGTGGAGGCCAGTAACGTGAAGCACTCGAAATCCTTGTGCGTTCCAACGCCCTGCCGCGGAGTCGGACTCGCGGGATAGTGAAGGAGGCGCAATTGGTTGGGCGGGTCCTGGGCGCGTTCCAAGAAGAATTGGTCAGACGCGCCAATGGCCTGTGCGATGACGATGGACAGACCTTGCGCAATGCTCGTCATCTTCGAGTGGTAATGCTCCACTTCCTGCCGGAAGCCGGGAATCGGCGGCCAAAGGGATTGCGATGAGGGGATCTCGCCGTCTCGGTTTCGCCTGATCTCAAACAGACCCGAGTCGAATCCCTCCTTGAGATCCGGCGTGCTTGCCGCCGGACCCTCTTCACCTGTCGGGTAATATCCTTGATGGCGGGATGATTTATTGATATGAAACCGCAGTTTTTCACTGAGGGACATATCGAAGAAAGACCGCGCCACTGCGGCCAGTTGTTCCGTTGTGGCCGCTGAGACTTCAGATCCGGTGAGGTAGAAGTACCCCTCGTCGCGGAGCATGCCCCATACTCGTCGACTCTCTCGTTCCGGGTCGCTGTCCAGGTTGACCATCGGCAGTCTTGTCATGGCGTCACTTGCACCGTGCGTGCGTCTGTTGGTCCGGGTTGTCGCCCGGCTTCCTGGTTCGCATGTGTGTCTCATGGGTCGCCCGCGTGCGAGAACAGGCACGAAGAGTTGTATCTATATACTGGCACGCATGATGCTTCCGGCCATTCTGCCGCATGAACACGTCTTCTCGCGATTCCGAGGCGGCAAGGAGGAGCTGGCCGCGGAGTTCCTTCACAGCGAGTTGTCGCGTGCGGCCCGATCCGGTGTGACGGACATCATCGATTTGACGGCGTACATCAATCCTGTCAGGTATATGGATCTGATCAGCGATGTGCCAGTACGAGTGCATGCGTGCGTCGGATTCTACCTCTCGAATTCGGTCACTCGCACCGTCCGAGGTTACTCGGCGAAACAGTTGGAGCAAGGGCTGCTGCGGAAGTACGCGCGTCAGCGCGCACATGTCTCCACCGCCGCCCTGAAAGTGGCAGCGCATCAGGGGAATTTGTCCGAGTTCGAAGGCAATGCCTTCCGGGCGGTGGCGGCGGCCCACCACAGCACGGGGCTGCCCATTGTCACGCACTCGCCGAGCGGTGGACTGATGCACCTTCGACTCCTGGTCAGTCTGGGTGTAGAACCGCATAACGTGATGCTCAGCCATCCCGAACTGGAATTAAAAGGACAGCGGAAGAAGCCGTACGGAGAAGTACTGCGGTCGATGACGGCGTGTCTCGATGAGGGTGCTCGACTCTGCTTCACCGACATCACCCCGCTGTCCAGCAGTGCTGATGCGGTTCGGTTGGCACTGGTCAGAGAGTTGGTCGAACGGGGATACGGCGACAGGCTGGTGGTCTCCGGCGACCGGTCCTGGTCGGTTCGCGGCAGTCGCGTTGTTTTCCGTGGCGCGACCACTGAGCACGACCCCGGGTTCCTCCTGGCGCTCGACGCCCGTGCGAAGCTCGCGGCCCTGGAGGTCAAGGACTCAGATCTGCAGCGCATCTTTCAAGTGAATTCCGCCCAGTTCTTCGGTCTCGGTCATGAGCGGCGAAGTACCGGTGAAACGCCTCCAGCGATCTCGGTTCATCCTTGATTGAATGCAGGTCGCTTCGCATAAGACGACGCATGGCAATCATGGGGACCGGAGATCTCATCGTCATCAGGTCGGGCTGCACTCTGCTACGACGCTGACGATAGGGGTGGAAGCAGCCGACCATGATCCCGGCCTCGACGCTCTCCGCGCGGATCGCAAGGAACGCCGGCTCGATCACCGCTCGGTAGGCGTATCGGGGCACGGATTCGATCAGCCACAGTACCGCGGTTCGATATTCATCGCCGGATGCGGTGAGTATCCGGACTGCTCCTCCCAGAGCCTCCCGCAGCAGACTGGCCAGCCCGTGAACCGGCACCCTTGCCGAAGACTCCATTCCGGCGTAGTCGATGGGGCCCCAGTACAGCTGCCGCAGCTCAAGGACCAGCGGCAGCGCGGGGCAGAGGGCCCCGGGCCGGAGTAGCTGCCGGTGTGGTGCCGCGACAAAGTCGTAGACCCAGGTCCGGGCCGGTTCGGGAAGCGGATTGGCTTCGGAAACCCGGGCTGCCGCCGGTCTACCAGCCACCGCCGCCACCACCTCCGCCGCCGCCACCGCGCATGCTGATGGAGTACTTCTGCACCTGGCTCCAATCCGTGTCCGCCTCAGGCCCCGCGCCGTCCGCTGCGAGCGAGGAACCCAGCAGACGCACACGGCGCCGGACGTCGGGCTCGACCGCGTCCTCGTCCTCTGTGGGAGGCGGTGGCGTGCCCCCTCCCGCCATGATCTTGATCATTACGTCGATGTCCTTCCCAGCGTGAGAGACAGTTCCTGTTTCCGTTGGGTGCTGATCCGCGCCCGTGGGGCCGGAGCCGGGCCGGGAAGAGCTCGCCAGCGGCGAGGAGCGGATACGAAGGCCGGCGAGCTCTTTGAGGCGGCGTCGACAGATTCCGCCACGACGGCTCCCACGGCTGCGAGCGACCTGACCACGGCGTCCGCCTCCTCCACCGCCAGACCCGCCGCCTCGGCGGCCTCGGCCAGAGCGCGGGGCTCGGTGAGGATCTCCAGCAGCCGAGCGGTGGGTCCATCGCATTCAAAGGCTTGGTGGGTCTCCCAGACGTAGCATGAGTAGTGCTCGTCGGAGGCGTACGTACTCTTCTTGAAGGGCCCCATCACCACAAGCGAGTTGCTGGTTCGGATCCTCTGTGTCACGTCCACCGACAGCACCGGTTCGCGCCACCGCCCGGTCGCGGCCCGCTGAGCCTTCCACACCATCGTGGCGCGCGAAGTCTCGGTGAGGCGGTAGAAGATGTAAGGCGGGATGCTGGCCGAAGCGGGCATCCACGGGTACAGAACGCGTCGCATGAACTCGTTCCGCTCCGCGTCCAGCGATCCATAATTGAACGGTGTCTCCGCGCAATCCCAATCGATCAGGTTTTCCAGAAAATACTTCGTCGGCGTCGGCCACCTCAGCGTGGTGACGCCGAACTCCTCGTAGTTCTCGAAGAGTTTGCTGGCGACGTCGAAGCCGAGAATGTTCACGTTGAAGGTGACACTGGGGTACTTCGCGACGAGGCTCGCCAGAAACTCGTACGTTTCCTCACGCTCATCCGCGGTCTCTCCGGGAAACCCTACGATGGTCGGGAAGTGCACGGAGACACCGGCGGAATGGAATCGGGCAACTATCTGCTCGACCAAATCGAGTGACCAGCCGTCCGGATACTTGCCCATCAGGGCCAGAACACGCGGGCTTGCGGACTCGAAGCCCAGCCGGATCTCCCGGAGACCCGACTCTCCAAGGTCCGCGCAGATCTCGGACGAGAAATTCCGGTCAATTTTGCTTCGGGTCTCCCATGTCAGCGGGGATCCCAGGGCGATCAGCTCTTTGGCGAGAATACCGAGGTTGACCGGAGGGATCGCCTCGTCGACGGACCACAGGTAGGAAGTCCCCTGCTCACTGAGACGCACCATCATCTGCGCACGCTCTCGCTCCATGGAGAAGCTGTTGCGGGGCAGCGTGTTGTACCTGCGGTTGATGGCGCAGAAGTTGCAATTGTTCCAGTAGCACTGCGCGGCCGGCCACAGCCGGGTCTCCGCCACGGAGAGACTCGGCGCGATCATGAGCGCGTACTCATCACGTGGTGGCGCGCTGCGCAGGTCAGCGTCTGCCGCCCGGTCAGACACCACATAGCCGGTCTGGTGAATGAGGTCACCCTGGCGGTACATCAGATTGGGAACCGACTCCAGCGGATCATCGCCTTCAAGGGCCTCGCGCAGCAAACGCGGCGTGTTGTCGAAATCATCCAGGACGATGCTGTCGATGACGCTGAAGAGCTGACTGTTGGTCCGCAGATACTTGGTGATCTTGTTGAGCGAGTAGTACTCGCTGGAGTGCCCCACCACCGACACATGGCAGGCCGGGTTCACTTCCTTGATCTTCATGGCCATGGCCATGGTCGACAACTTGATGCGCCCCACGATCCATGCGAGATCCGGAGGGCTGTCTTCGATGACCGGGAAGACGAACTCTCTCAGGAACGGGAGATAGGGATTGCGGCTTGGGCTGAGGGCCGCGCGGATGAGTTCCAGAGAGGAGAGTTCATTGAGGACGTACCCTTCCTGGAGGGATAACTCGAAGGGATGTCCAACTGTGGCAGAGTGGATGTCCACGTACAGCTGCAAGGTCTCCAGGGCCCGGAATGCCGCTCGTGGGCCCGCTCCCAGGTCCACCATTGACTGCGGCGCCCTGACTACTTCGTCAACGAACTTCTGAGGCGCGGCCACGATGGCTTCCCACGCGGCCGGGTGCTCCGATCCGGGACGCAGCCAGTCGCCCAGCATGTCCACGGTCGCACGTACCGCCTTGGGCTCCAGAGCTTGCCGCCACCACAGGTTGTTGACCGTCCTGAGCGCACCGTGGTCGCCGGATGCCGGCGGCGCGGCGTCTCGCAAGGCTACGTAGTCGACGTCGTGGCACTCGTTGTAGAGGCCAGTGATCGGGTACAGGAAGAGTTGTCTCACAGTGCCTCTTCGGTTTCGACGACGCCACGTGGCCTTTTCCCCGCTTGCCAGCAGCCCTTGGATACCCGTGCAGCCAACTCATCGCGGGCCAGGTCGCAATTGTGGAGCGAACCGGACACCTGGTCAAGAGATGGATGAACGTAAGACACTTACGCTTTTCGTGATCAATTGAGCAGGCTGCAGGCGCCACTTGTGCGTAGAAACTCCTCACTGAGGTTTTCTCAGTGAAGATCATTTCCAGCTTTCGTTGAGCGAGTGCGGCGCGGACCATGTCGCCGATCCGGCTGGGGCTGAGCATGATGTGTGTGAGTGTCGCCGCATCATGTCGTCCGGCCCGGATGTCCCTCTCGCCGGCCGGCCATCCCCGCGACGGCGACGGACTGCCCCGGTTGTCTGCGCGAGCGGGTGCGCGCCACCCCGCAGAACTGTCCGGTGCAGGCGTTTCGCGTGGATGGCTCCGCGTCGGGGCTGCAGTTCCACCTGGAGGCCAACGCTGCCACTGTGGACGCCTTCATGACGGCGTTCCCGGAGGAGGCGGCGACCGCCGCCGGTCACGTCCGCCCACGCCGAGCCTTCGAAGCGGACCCGGACATCACCGGCACACAGCTCTACGCCGAGGTCGAGCGGCTGGCGGCCGAAGCGGGCTGGCAGCTCGGCGGCTGGCACGCCGATCACCTAAGGGCTAGGGCGCGTTTCGAAAGTAGCGCCGTCCGCCCCCTGGGGCGGGGCTCGCGGCGTCTGGTGCGTGCGATCGCAAGGCGGAGGATCGTTCGCGTACTGGACGTACTGGGACGACTCCGACAACTCGGCGAGCGTGCGTGCCAGGCGTTGCGAGCCAGGCGGGACTTTCGAAACACGCCCTAGTTCCCGCCCGAACACAACAACTGGGAGGACGTCGACTCCCACATCGTGCCCGCCTGGCCGTCCCCGGTAGCGCCACCGAGGGTGACTCGACGCCGGCGTGGCGTACGCGCACGGCGAGGCCGACTACAGCGGCCACCTCGGCGTGCGCGAGCTGTGCGACATCTGCCCGGAAGAGCGGGTCGCGCGGTGCCAGGCGGCGTGGGTCAAGCGGCTGGTCTCGTACCGCCCTCCTACAATCTTGTTCGCACCGGCCGGGCAGGGCGTTGTTCCTCATCGGTCCTGTTTCGGGTCCTGTAAGGGCCTGGTGGTCGTGTCTGGTCTTGCGTTGGTCGTAAGTTGGGTCGCGGCGGAAGCTGTTCTTCCGGATATGGAGAGCAGTCGTGTGCACAGTGCCGTGCCGCGTACGGTCTGCCGCCTACCACTCTCTGAATGCGTGTGTGGGCTTGAGAGTTGACTGACTGCGATGCCGCGCGTGCCCCTTGGACAGCCGATGGTTTTGGGGCCGAGTGGTGACAGGGAAGGACCTGGTGTGAGTCTCGTCGTGTTCCGTTGCCCGCCGCGCAGGCCGGGCCTGGTAGCGCCGCGAGGCCGACGGGTATCTCTGGAGCCGCCCGTCCTGCCTGCGTTCTTCTTCGCGTGGCACGCGTGGGCCGATCCGCTCACCGTGGTACGGACCGAGTGGCACAACGGCGGGGTGGGCAGGGTGTTTTCGGCGCGCATCGTTATCCGACAAGGTTGGCAGAGGGCGCTGAGTCATGCCTGTCGGTGAGATCAATCTGGATGAGGGGTGGCGTACTCTTTTCAACAAGGTTTTGGGGATTCCGTTTCCCGCGCTGAGTGAGAGCTATCTGCGTGAACTGGGTGATGCCTACGAGGCGGTAGGGCGTCGGGTCGACGAGCTGCCGGAGTTGTTCGCGGACATTGAGCGTGCGATGGCGGAGCAGTTCGACGGCGGAGAGACGGTTGGGAAGTTCCGTAAGGCGCTGAAGGATTTCCCGGGTTATATCGAGGCTGTCGTCACGGCCTCGAAGGCGAACAAGGATTTCCTGTACCAGGTCGCCCTGGACGTCGAGTATACGAAGTACATGGCCATGGCCATGCTCTTCCAGATGCTGATCGAAATCGCCTGGTGCATCGAGATGGCGGTGCCCACGGCCGGCGTTTCCCTGCTGTGGATTCCCGTGATCCGCCTGATGACGCAGTTGGGGCTGCGGAAGATACTGCAGGCCCTTTTGATGCGTATCGTCGGCCTGGTCACCGAGGAGATGACCCTTGGTCTAGCGGCAGACGGGGTCGTCCAGCGGATACAGATCGGCAAGGGCACCCGGCACGGGGTCGATCGCAATTTGCAGAGGGAAGCGGCGATCGGCGCCGCGATGGGTGTGGTCTTCGAAGGGCCGCTCGAAGCCCTCGGGCATCTGCTCAGCAACAGGATTACCGGCGAAGCCATAGGCAGCCTGCGGCAGGAGTTCGGCAATCTGCCGAAGGAGAGCGGAGGACTCGCCGAAGCCGTCAAGGACGTCCTCGGCGGCGGGCAGAACCTGCTCGGCGCCCTCGCCGCCAAGAGCGACCGCGTGGAACTCCCGTCGCACGTCCCCGTCTACTTCGGCGACCGGTTCGGTGACCTTTTCGCCACCCACTTCGGCAAGAACCTGGACGACGGTGCGGTGCGGGACCTGCGGGAGACGGGCCAGATGTACGGGCGCGTCCTGGTCGACAACATCGACAACAAGAAGGGCTCGACGGCCTTCAGCGAGGTGTGGAACACACCCGGTGCCCAGGCCGTGCCCGGTAACGTGCGCAACGTCTTCAGCCGGCTTCCCGAGGCGGTCGACAGGTCCACCACCGGCACCGTGAGGAAGGTATCGATCGCTGCGGGCCTCGTCGTCGGCAACGCCGCGTTCGAGGGGCTGGCGGAGCTCGGCGCGGAGGAGGTCACCCAGGTGGCGCTCCTGAGCGAAGTCCCGAAGGAGCAGCGTCCGCAGGACGACGGCGTCAACCCGTACACCTTCATCGGTGGCATGGTCACGGGCGCTGGTATCGGCGCCGCTGCCGCCGGGGTGAACGCCGCCCTCGACGCCGCCAAGCGTCTCACCCTCGACGTCCCCGATCCCGGCTCCACCACGTCGCTCCCGCCGACCGCATCACTTCCCGCGTCGCTGTTCACCCTCGTCGGCGGCGACGACAGCGAGGAGCCCTTCCCCGGCAACTGGCGGCAGGGCAACGCGGAGTCCGCCGCGAGCTCCGAGAGCGCAGCCGCGTCCGGGACACCCGCACCGTCGCCCGCCCACACCGCTCACACCGCTCATGCGGGCGGCGGAACGGGCGGGCAGAACACGCCCACCGCCGCACCGGCCCCCTTCGACGACACGTCGGCCGGCCGGCCGACGTGTCGTCGAAGGGGGCCGGTGCGGCGGTGGGCGTGTTCTGCCCGCCCGTTCCGCCGCCCGCATGAGCGGTGTGAGCGGTGTGGGCGGGCGACGGTGCGGGTGTCCCGGACGCGGCTGCGCTCTCGGAGCTCGCGGCGGACTCCGCGTTGCCCTGCCGCCAGTTGCCGGGGAAGGGCTCCTCGCTGTCGTCGCCGCCGACGAGGGTGAACAGCGACGCGGGAAGTGATGCGGTCGGCGGGAGCGACGTGGTGGAGCCGGGATCGGGGACGTCGAGGGTGAGACGCTTGGCGGCGTCGAGGGCGGCGTTCACCCCGGCGGCAGCGGCGCCGATACCAGCGCCCGTGACCATGCCACCGATGAAGGTGTACGGGTTGACGCCGTCGTCCTGCGGACGCTGCTCCTTCGGGACTTCGCTCAGGAGCGCCACCTGGGTGACCTCCTCCGCGCCGAGCTCCGCCAGCCCCTCGAACGCGGCGTTGCCGACGACGAGGCCCGCAGCGATCGATACCTTCCTCACGGTGCCGGTGGTGGACCTGTCGACCGCCTCGGGAAGCCGGCTGAAGACGTTGCGCACGTTACCGGGCACGGCCTGGGCACCGGGTGTGTTCCACACCTCGCTGAAGGCCGTCGAGCCCTTCTTGTTGTCGATGTTGTCGACCAGGACGCGCCCGTACATCTGGCCCGTCTCCCGCAGGTCCCGCACCGCACCGTCGTCCAGGTTCTTGCCGAAGTGGGTGGCGAAAAGGTCACCGAACCGGTCGCCGAAGTAGACGGGGACGTGCGACGGGAGTTCCACGCGGTCGCTCTTGGCGGCGAGGGCGCCGAGCAGGTTCTGCCCGCCGCCGAGGACGTCCTTGACGGCTTCGGCGAGTCCTCCGCTCTCCTTCGGCAGATTGCCGAACTCCTGCCGCAGGCTGCCTATGGCTTCGCCGGTAATCCTGTTGCTGAGCAGATGCCCGAGGGCTTCGAGCGGCCCTTCGAAGACCACACCCATCGCGGCGCCGATCGCCGCTTCCCTCTGCAAATTGCGATCGACCCCGTGCCGGGTGCCCTTGCCGATCTGTATCCGCTGGACGACCCCGTCTGCCGCTAGACCAAGGGTCATCTCCTCGGTGACCAGGCCGACGATACGCATCAAAAGGGCCTGCAGTATCTTCCGCAGCCCCAACTGCGTCATCAGGCGGATCACGGGAATCCACAGCAGGGAAACGCCGGCCGTGGGCACCGCCATCTCGATGCACCAGGCGATTTCGATCAGCATCTGGAAGAGCATGGCCATGGCCATGTACTTCGTATACTCGACGTCCAGGGCGACCTGGTACAGGAAATCCTTGTTCGCCTTCGAGGCCGTGACGACAGCCTCGATATAACCCGGGAAATCCTTCAGCGCCTTACGGAACTTCCCAACCGTCTCTCCGCCGTCGAACTGCTCCGCCATCGCACGCTCAATGTCCGCGAACAACTCCGGCAGCTCGTCGACCCGACGCCCTACCGCCTCGTAGGCATCACCCAGTTCACGCAGATAGCTCTCACTCAGCGCGGGAAACGGAATCCCCAAAACCTTGTTGAAAAGAGTACGCCACCCCTCATCCAGATTGATCTCACCGACAGGCATGACTCAGCGCCCTCTGCCAACCTTGTCGGATAACGATGCGCGCCGAAAACACCCTGCCCACCCCGCCGTTGTGCCACTCGGTCCGTACCACGGTGAGCGGATCGGCCCACGCGTGCCACGCGAAGAAGAACGCAGGCAGGACGGGCGGCTCCAGAGATACCCGTCGGCCTCGCGGCGCTACCAGGCCCGGCCTGCGCGGCGGGCAACGGAACACGACGAGACTCACACCAGGTCCTTCCCTGTCACCACTCGGCCCCAAAACCATCGGCTGTCCAAGGGGCACGCGCGGCATCGCAGTCAGTCAACTCTCAAGCCCACACACGCATTCAGAGAGTGGTAGGCGGCAGACCGTACGCGGCACGGCACTGTGCACACGACTGCTCTCCATATCCGGAAGAACAGCTTCCGCCGCGACCCAACTTACGACCAACGCAAGACCAGACACGACCACCAGGCCCTTACAGGACCCGAAACAGGACCGATGAGGAACAACGCCCTGCCCGGCCGGTGCGAACAAGATTGTAGGAGGGCGGTACGAGACCAGCCGCTTGACCCACGCCGCCTGGCACCGCGCGACCCGCTCTTCCGGGCAGATGTCGCACAGCTCGCGCACGCCGAGGTGGCCGCTGTAGTCGGCCTCGCCGTGCGCGTACGCCACGCCGGCGTCGAGTCACCCTCGGTGGCGCTACCGGGGACGGCCAGGCGGGCACGATGTGGGAGTCGACGTCCTCCCAGTTGTTGTGTTCGGGCGGGAACTAGGGCGTGTTTCGAAAGTCCCGCCTGGCTCGCAACGCCTGGCACGCACGCTCGCCGAGTTGTCGGAGTCGTCCCAGTACGTCCAGTACGCGAACGATCCTCCGCCTTGCGATCGCACGCACCAGACGCCGCGAGCCCCGCCCCAGGGGGCGGACGGCGCTACTTTCGAAACGCGCCCTAGCCCTTAGGTGATCGGCGTGCCAGCCGCCGAGCTGCCAGCCCGCTTCGGCCGCCAGCCGCTCGACCTCGGCGTAGAGCTGTGTGCCGGTGATGTCCGGGTCCGCTTCGAAGGCTCGGCGTGGGCGGACGTGACCGGCGGCGGTCGCCGCCTCCTCCGGGAACGCCGTCATGAAGGCGTCCACAGTGGCAGCGTTGGCCTCCAGGTGGAACTGCAGCCCCGACGCGGAGCCATCCACGCGAAACGCCTGCACCGGACAGTTCTGCGGGGTGGCGCGCACCCGCTCGCGCAGACAACCGGGGCAGTCCGTCGCCGTCGCGGGGATGGCCGGCCGGCGAGAGGGACATCCGGGCCGGACGACATGATGCGGCGACACTCACACACATCATGCTCAGCCCCAGCCGGATCGGCGACATGGTCCGCGCCGCACTCGCTCAACGAAAGCTGGAAATGATCTTCACTGAGAAAACCTCAGTGAGGAGTTTCTACGCACAAGTGGCGCCTGCAGCCTGCTCAATTGATCACGAAAAGCGTAAGTGTCTTACGTTCATCCATCTCTTGACCAGGTGTCCGGTTCGCTCCACAATTGCGACCTGGCCCGCGATGAGTTGGCTGCACGGGTATCCAAGGGCTGCTGGCAAGCGGGGAAAAGGCCACGTGGCGTCGTCGAAACCGAAGAGGCACTGTGAGACAACTCTTCCTGTACCCGATCACTGGCCTCTACAACGAGTGCCACGACGTCGACTACGTAGCCTTGCGAGACGCCGCGCCGCCGGCATCCGGCGACCACGGTGCGCTCAGGACGGTCAACAACCTGTGGTGGCGGCAAGCTCTGGAGCCCAAGGCGGTACGTGCGACCGTGGACATGCTGGGCGACTGGCTGCGTCCCGGATCGGAGCACCCGGCCGCGTGGGAAGCCATCGTGGCCGCGCCTCAGAAGTTCGTTGACGAAGTAGTCAGGGCGCCGCAGTCAATGGTGGACCTGGGAGCGGGCCCACGAGCGGCATTCCGGGCCCTGGAGACCTTGCAGCTGTACGTGGACATCCACTCTGCCACAGTTGGACATCCCTTCGAGTTATCCCTCCAGGAAGGGTACGTCCTCAATGAACTCTCCTCTCTGGAACTCATCCGCGCGGCCCTCAGCCCAAGCCGCAATCCCTATCTCCCGTTCCTGAGAGAGTTCGTCTTCCCGGTCATCGAAGACAGCCCTCCGGATCTCGCATGGATCGTGGGGCGCATCAAGTTGTCGACCATGGCCATGGCCATGAAGATCAAGGAAGTGAACCCGGCCTGCCATGTGTCGGTGGTGGGGCACTCCAGCGAGTACTACTCGCTCAACAAGATCACCAAGTATCTGCGGACCAACAGTCAGCTCTTCAGCGTCATCGACAGCATCGTCCTGGATGATTTCGACAACACGCCGCGTTTGCTGCGCGAGGCCCTTGAAGGCGATGATCCGCTGGAGTCGGTTCCCAATCTGATGTACCGCCAGGGTGACCTCATTCACCAGACCGGCTATGTGGTGTCTGACCGGGCGGCAGACGCTGACCTGCGCAGCGCGCCACCACGTGATGAGTACGCGCTCATGATCGCGCCGAGTCTCTCCGTGGCGGAGACCCGGCTGTGGCCGGCCGCGCAGTGCTACTGGAACAATTGCAACTTCTGCGCCATCAACCGCAGGTACAACACGCTGCCCCGCAACAGCTTCTCCATGGAGCGAGAGCGTGCGCAGATGATGGTGCGTCTCAGTGAGCAGGGGACTTCCTACCTGTGGTCCGTCGACGAGGCGATCCCTCCGGTCAACCTCGGTATTCTCGCCAAAGAGCTGATCGCCCTGGGATCCCCGCTGACATGGGAGACCCGAAGCAAAATTGACCGGAATTTCTCGTCCGAGATCTGCGCGGACCTTGGAGAGTCGGGTCTCCGGGAGATCCGGCTGGGCTTCGAGTCCGCAAGCCCGCGTGTTCTGGCCCTGATGGGCAAGTATCCGGACGGCTGGTCACTCGATTTGGTCGAGCAGATAGTTGCCCGATTCCATTCCGCCGGTGTCTCCGTGCACTTCCCGACCATCGTAGGGTTTCCCGGAGAGACCGCGGATGAGCGTGAGGAAACGTACGAGTTTCTGGCGAGCCTCGTCGCGAAGTACCCCAGTGTCACCTTCAACGTGAACATTCTCGGCTTCGACGTCGCCAGCAAACTCTTCGAGAACTACGAGGAGTTCGGCGTCACCACGCTGAGGTGGCCGACGCCGACGAAGTATTTTCTGGAAAACCTGATCGATTGGGATTGCGCGGAGACACCGTTCAATTATGGATCGCTGGACGCGGAGCGGAACGAGTTCATGCGACGCGTTCTGTACCCGTGGATGCCCGCTTCGGCCAGCATCCCGCCTTACATCTTCTACCGCCTCACCGAGACTTCGCGCGCCACGATGGTGTGGAAGGCTCAGCGGGCCGCGACCGGGCGGTGGCGCGAACCGGTGCTGTCGGTGGACGTGACACAGAGGATCCGAACCAGCAACTCGCTTGTGGTGATGGGGCCCTTCAAGAAGAGTACGTACGCCTCCGACGAGCACTACTCATGCTACGTCTGGGAGACCCACCAAGCCTTTGAATGCGATGGACCCACCGCTCGGCTGCTGGAGATCCTCACCGAGCCCCGCGCTCTGGCCGAGGCCGCCGAGGCGGCGGGTCTGGCGGTGGAGGAGGCGGACGCCGTGGTCAGGTCGCTCGCAGCCGTGGGAGCCGTCGTGGCGGAATCTGTCGACGCCGCCTCAAAGAGCTCGCCGGCCTTCGTATCCGCTCCTCGCCGCTGGCGAGCTCTTCCCGGCCCGGCTCCGGCCCCACGGGCGCGGATCAGCACCCAACGGAAACAGGAACTGTCTCTCACGCTGGGAAGGACATCGACGTAATGATCAAGATCATGGCGGGAGGGGGCACGCCACCGCCTCCCACAGAGGACGAGGACGCGGTCGAGCCCGACGTCCGGCGCCGTGTGCGTCTGCTGGGTTCCTCGCTCGCAGCGGACGGCGCGGGGCCTGAGGCGGACACGGATTGGAGCCAGGTGCAGAAGTACTCCATCAGCATGCGCGGTGGCGGCGGCGGAGGTGGTGGCGGCGGTGGCTGGTAGACCGGCGGCAGCCCGGGTTTCCGAAGCCAATCCGCTTCCCGAACCGGCCCGGACCTGGGTCTACGACTTTGTCGCGGCACCACACCGGCAGCTACTCCGGCCCGGGGCCCTCTGCCCCGCGCTGCCGCTGGTCCTTGAGCTGCGGCAGCTGTACTGGGGCCCCATCGACTACGCCGGAATGGAGTCTTCGGCAAGGGTGCCGGTTCACGGGCTGGCCAGTCTGCTGCGGGAGGCTCTGGGAGGAGCAGTCCGGATACTCACCGCATCCGGCGATGAATATCGAACCGCGGTACTGTGGCTGATCGAATCCGTGCCCCGATACGCCTACCGAGCGGTGATCGAGCCGGCGTTCCTTGCGATCCGCGCGGAGAGCGTCGAGGCCGGGATCATGGTCGGCTGCTTCCACCCCTATCGTCAGCGTCGTAGCAGAGTGCAGCCCGACCTGATGACGATGAGATCTCCGGTCCCCATGATTGCCATGCGTCGTCTTATGCGAAGCGACCTGCATTCAATCAAGGATGAACCGAGATCGCTGGAGGCGTTTCACCGGTACTTCGCCGCTCATGACCGAGACCGAAGAACTGGGCGGAATTCACTTGAAAGATGCGCTGCAGATCTGAGTCCTTGACCTCCAGGGCCGCGAGCTTCGCACGGGCGTCGAGCGCCAGGAGGAACCCGGGGTCGTGCTCAGTG
The DNA here is from genome assembly GCF_033795305.1 of Streptomyces sp. AK02-01A. Classification (NCBI taxonomy): domain Bacteria; kingdom Bacillati; phylum Actinomycetota; class Actinomycetes; order Kitasatosporales; family Streptomycetaceae; genus Streptomyces; species Streptomyces sp. AK02-01A. The sequence goes on along the minus strand of NZ_JARBAE010000002.1, from coordinate 265,667 downwards.
GTCGCGCCACGGAAAACAACGCGACTGCCGCGAACCGACCAGGACCGGTCGCCGGAGACCACCAGCCTGTCGCCGTATCCCCGTTCGACCAACTCTCTGACCAGTGCCAACCGAACCGCATCAGCACTGCTGGACAGCGGGGTGATGTCGGTGAAGCAGAGTCGAGCACCCTCATCGAGACACGCCGTCATCGACCGCAGTACTTCTCCGTACGGCTTCTTCCGCTGTCCTTTTAATTCCAGTTCGGGATGGCTGAGCATCACGTTATGCGGTTCTACACCCAGACTGACCAGGAGTCGAAGGTGCATCAGTCCACCGCTCGGCGAGTGCGTGACAATGGGCAGCCCCGTGCTGTGGTGGGCCGCCGCCACCGCCCGGAAGGCATTGCCTTCGAACTCGGACAAATTCCCCTGATGCGCTGCCACTTTCAGGGCGGCGGTGGAGACATGTGCGCGCTGACGCGCGTACTTCCGCAGCAGCCCTTGCTCCAACTGTTTCGCCGAGTAACCTCGGACGGTGCGAGTGACCGAATTCGAGAGGTAGAATCCGACGCACGCATGCACTCGTACTGGCACATCGCTGATCAGATCCATATACCTGACAGGATTGATGTACGCCGTCAAATCGATGATGTCCGTCACACCGGATCGGGCCGCACGCGACAACTCGCTGTGAAGGAACTCCGCGGCCAGCTCCTCCTTGCCGCCTCGGAATCGCGAGAAGACGTGTTCATGCGGCAGAATGGCCGGAAGCATCATGCGTGCCAGTATATAGATACAACTCTTCGTGCCTGTTCTCGCACGCGGGCGACCCATGAGACACACATGCGAACCAGGAAGCCGGGCGACAACCCGGACCAACAGACGCACGCACGGTGCAAGTGACGCCATGACAAGACTGCCGATGGTCAACCTGGACAGCGACCCGGAACGAGAGAGTCGACGAGTATGGGGCATGCTCCGCGACGAGGGGTACTTCTACCTCACCGGATCTGAAGTCTCAGCGGCCACAACGGAACAACTGGCCGCAGTGGCGCGGTCTTTCTTCGATATGTCCCTCAGTGAAAAACTGCGGTTTCATATCAATAAATCATCCCGCCATCAAGGATATTACCCGACAGGTGAAGAGGGTCCGGCGGCAAGCACGCCGGATCTCAAGGAGGGATTCGACTCGGGTCTGTTTGAGATCAGGCGAAACCGAGACGGCGAGATCCCCTCATCGCAATCCCTTTGGCCGCCGATTCCCGGCTTCCGGCAGGAAGTGGAGCATTACCACTCGAAGATGACGAGCATTGCGCAAGGTCTGTCCATCGTCATCGCACAGGCCATTGGCGCGTCTGACCAATTCTTCTTGGAACGCGCCCAGGACCCGCCCAACCAATTGCGCCTCCTTCACTATCCCGCGAGTCCGACTCCGCGGCAGGGCGTTGGAACGCACAAGGATTTCGAGTGCTTCACGTTACTGGCCTCCACCGGTCCGGGCCTGGAAGTCGAGCGACCGGACGGCGCCTGGGTGGAAGTCCCGCCTTTGAAAGGCGCCCTGGTCGTCACCACGGGGGAGATGCTGGAAATCCTGACCAACGGAGCACTCCTGGCCGCACGGCACAAAGTAGGTTGGATCAGAGAGGAAAGATATTCCTTCCCGTACTTTTTCAGCCTGGATCGGCACAGCCTTGTCGAACCACTGGACCAATTCATTGGCGACGGCGGGTTTCACTACAGTCCGGTCCTCGCCGGCGAGCACCTCCAGACTCAGACATCCAAGGTGTTCAGCTATCTGCGGGAGGACGGACAAACCGCCACAGCCGTGCCACCCAAGCCACGTCCCCTCGCGACCTGAGAGCTGTCCCGTCATCCCCGGCGGGCGACCGCCTTCGGATACATCACCTGCCCGTGATCCCGCCACCGCCACGCCGGATCCGCCTACGGCCGGACCGCGTTGACGCCGCCGGCCCGACCGGCGTCTTCGCTGACGCGCTGCGCCACCAGGCGGTTCACCTTCCGGTCACTCAGATGGGTCCCGAAGAAGTCGGTCAGCTTCGCGATCGCGGGGCCGACGTACCGCGCTTTGTCGTAGAGGTCGACGTGGCCGGCGCCGTCGATCCAGTGCAGTTCCTTTGGACCGCGAGCGTTCTGAAACGCCTCGACGCTCATCCAGGAGGTCACCGCTTCGCGACCGACGACCATCAGCAGCGGGCGCGGCGCGATCAGATCGACGAAGCGGAAGGCGTCGAAGGAAACCATGTGGTCAATGCTGGACCACGGGAGGAACTTCGCCGAGCGCGGGTGCTGAGCGCGGTCCGTGCGGTAGTACTCGAAGCCCTCGAAGCCGTGCCGGCCGCCCAGGGCGCGGGCCTGCTCAGCGGTGTCGGGAAAGAGCTGGAAGCTCTGGACGCCCTCACCGCGGGCTTCGGCGGTGCGCGCGGCCGCGGCCGCGTCGAGCATGCCCTGGATGACGGCGGGGTCCTGGGCGCCGTCGGCGCCCAGGCGGAACTGGCGGGCGATGTCGACGGCGCTGACGGTGCCGACTGCCTTGATGCGGTGGTCGGCCGCGGCGGCGGGAAGCACATATCCGCCGGAGGCGCAGATGCCCAGCGCCCCGATGCGGTCGGAGTCGACCTCGTCACGGGTGGTGAGGAACGAGACCGCGGCCTTGAAGTCTTCGACCCGGTGGGCCGGGTCCTCCAGACCGCGCGGGATGCCCTCGCTCTCGCCCTGGTAGGCGGCGTCGAAGGCGAGGGCGACGAAGCCCCGCTCGGCCAGGCGCCGTGCGTACAGACCGGCGGCCTGTTCCTTCACACCGCTGCCGGGATGGCCCACGACGACGGCGGGACGCGGGCCGCCGGCTTGGCTGTCGGGCGTGTAGAGGTGTCCGGCGAGCTTCAGGCCGGCGCTGAGAAAGGTGACGTCTGTCCTCATGGTGGTGCTCTCCAGTCGCGCGGGGGGCGGGCTCGCCGCGGGAGGCGAGCCGCGGTGGCCGCCTTGAGTCCGCCGGCCACGTCCACCACCGTCGCGCCGCCCGGTACAAGGTGCCAGGGAGGGTCCTGCCTGTGCAGACCAGTACCAGGCACGCGGACGCGGCCCGGCGGACACTGGGAGCCATGGAAAACCCCGGCAACCCCGCAGGCGGGAATGGACTCGGCGACTTCCTGCGCGCCCGCCGCGCCGCCCTCGACCCGCACCGCGTCGGGCTGCCCGATGACGGCCGCCCGCGCCGGGTACCGGGCCTGCGCCGAGAGGAACTGGCCCAGCTCGCGCACGTGAGCATCGACTACGTCGTACGGCTGGAACAGGGCCGTACCCGCAGGGTCTCCCGCCCGGTCCTCGACGCGCTCGCCGACGCGCTGCAGCTCGCTCCGGACGAACGCGCGTACCTGTTCACCGCGGCCGACGTCACGCAGGCCACCTCCGCGCGGCAGCCGGCCAGGCGGAAGATCGACCCGCAGCTTCGGGTGCTGCTCGACGGTATGCACGACGTCCCCGCCATGGTCCTCAACCGCCGCATGGACGTGCTGGCCTGGAACCGCGGAGCGGCCGCACTGCTGACCGACTTCGCCGCGCTGCCCTCGGCCGAGCGCAACCTGATCCGGCTGACCTTCCTCGACGACGCCTACCGGTCCCTGTACGCGGACTGGCCACGCGCCGCGCGTGAGTGCGTCGCCGTCCTGCGGATGGAGGCGGGACGTAACCCGAACGACCAGGCCCTGACCGCCTTGGTCGGCGAACTCACCGTCCGCGACCCGGACTTCCGTACCTGGTGGGCAAGCCACCAGGTGCGCGGGCCCAGACAGCTCACCAAGACCTACCACCATCCGGTCATAGGCACCGTGACCCTCGACGTCCAGCAGTTCTCCGTCGACACCCAGCCCGACCAGCAACTGGTCGCCTACACCGCACCGCCCGATTCCCCCTCCCAGGAAGCACTGCGGTTCCTCTTCCAGTGGTCCGCCCAGCCCACCGGCCGGCCGGACGACCACGCCACGAAACGCGGCCGCCACTGCTGAACACGCCCTCGGGCGTGTGCGGCAGTGTCCGGAGCGTGATGTCGGTCTGACCGTGGTCAGGTTTCCATGGACAGGCCGGTGCGCGATCCAGGGCCCAAAGGACTGTCCCGTCCGACCGCGTCGCGGTCACGCGGAGACGAGAGAGTCCTGGCCGCCGGGGCTCAGGAGAGACGGTTTCTGAGGTCCGGATCGTCTTCCGCGGCCGGCAGCTCGCGGTGTCCCTCACTCCAGTGGTTCGACCAGCCGCACACCCCGCAGGCGTATCTGCCGTCGAGCCCCGCGATCAGGCATCCGCAGCTCCTGCACTCCGACTCGGTGATCTGAGGACCGTGGTCGGGGTCCAGTGCGGGGGTCGGGTCGGTCTCCGGCAGCCAGTCGCTCCGTGCGCTCATGGGCGGAGGTTATCGCCGTGAGCGCCGGAGCGTGGCCGGTCACGCCGGAGGACCGGACGCGCCGCTCGCATGGGCGGTCCGGGGCGCGGCCCGGTGTTCGACGGATCCGGCGGTTTCGAAGGATTGGCCGGGTGCGGCGGGTGTCACGCTTGCTCCCGGCCTTCACGCGTTCCGGGGCGTGGCGGCGTAGGTGTACGGCGCGCAGACCCCGGCGCTGTGATGGTCGGCCGCCGCCAGTGCCGCGGCGAGGCGGGCCCGTGGCTTCATGTCCAGGGCCGCCGTCACATGCAGCGCGCCGAGAGCCAGTTCGTCGCCGCATCCCACGGCCGCGTAGCCGTCCGCCGGTTCGCCGACCTGATAGTCGCTGTGGACGACGAACAGATGCCCGTGTACACCGACCAGGAAGGTTCCCGCCTCCTCCTGCTCGGAGTCCTTCTTCGCCCAGCCTCCTTCCTTCAGACAGGCGCGCAGAGCGTCTATGAAGGTGGTCACCATGAAGCGGTGCAGATCGCCGTTGGGGTGCGGTGCCTGGAAGGCGTAGCGGAGCAGTTGGCCCATGCGGAACGACGTGGTGAACCCCATGACATAGGGGCCCGTGGTGAACACCTTGGCGTCCTGGCGGACAGTGAGCTGGTAGCCGGCGACACCGGCGGAGTCTCCGCCCAGATGCACCCGCTGCTTCTGTACTAGCCCGACGATGACAGTCACGGGCCCCCCATTCGACTTCGACAAGCACTTCCCGTGGCCGTCCGGCCCAGACAAGAAAAATAAGATCTGGGCGCGGGACTGGGAAGACGGCCTCTTCCGGTGGCGCCGCCGTCCGGGCGCCGGCCCGGCGTACAGCCGGTGCGCGACCTCGGCGGTGCGGCGTGGCCGGGCCGTCACCGTCATCGTCTCGACTCTCCGGTGCCGCTGGTGCCGCAGGGATAGCAGATGTACCAGCCGTCCTGTGTCTTCGTCATCTGGCCGCCGCACTTGGAACACTGCATGGTGGCTTCCGTTCCGGTGGATGGTTGGTGCCCTGACCCGGCCGTTGTCCTGCCGTGGAGAGAGCGGTCGGGGCGGGCTCAGCGGGTCCGTTTCGCCGGGTCGGCGGGGTCGGGTGCGGAGCCGAGGGCCGCCCGCGCGAGCCGGCCCGGGCAGTCGTGCGTGCGGTCGCCCTCGGTGATGAGCGGCCCTTTCTACAGCAGGCTCACCCCGTGCCGGTGGCAGTGGGCGCACGTCTCGTCCTCGTAGGGGAACTCGCGCGCGCCACTGATACGGGCCGTCATCCTCTGGCCTCCAATTCACCCCCGCGCGGTCGGCGAGACAGCCGGCCACGACAGCCGGCACGACATTCCGTGCGATGGCCGGTGCCGTCCAGGACGGGCCGGGCGCCGGCCGGTGACGCGTCCTGTCACGGAACACGTCCCGGGCTCCCGGTCCGGGCCGCCGCTGTGGACCGGCGCTCCCGTATCCTGGCCCGCCGGATGATTCCCTTCTCCGCGCGCCACCCGGCCCGCGACCTCTCCGATCACCGGGAGCCCCCGTGCCCGCCGCCGTTCCGCCGCGCGTCCTCTACGTCAGCGATCTTGTGTACGAGGCCGGCGGACGCAGGTACGGCGACGAGGACATCCAGCTCTCGTCCCGGCTGCGGCGGGACTTCGACATCGCGCTCTGCCATCCTCTCGACGCGGCGCGGCTGATGGGAGCCTTCGACATGGTGGTGGTGCGCAACAGCGGGCCCGTGCTGCACTACCAGGAACAGTACGACGCCTTCCGGGAGCGTGCCCGCGCGGCCGGAGTCCGGGTCTACAACCCGCTCAACGGGCGGGCCGACATGGTGGGCAAGCGCTATCTGGCGGAGCTGAGCGCCGCCGGGTATCCGGTCATACCGACCGTCGACCGGGCCGAGGACCTCGGCCGGCTGCCGGAGGCCCGGACCTATGTCGTCAAGCCCATGGCCGGCGCGGACTCGATCGGGATGGAGTTCGTCCCCGGAGACCGGCTCGCGGACATCGCCTTCGACGATGTGCTGGTGCAGCCACGGATCCCGTTCCGCTACGAGGTCTCGTTCTACTTCGTCGACCGCGACTTCCAGTACGCCCTGTACGCGCCGGACCCCGAGCGGCGCTGGGAACTGAAACCCTACGAGGCCGGCGCCGGGGATCTGGAGTTCGCGCGGCGGTTCATCGACTGGAACGCGCTGGAACACGGGATACAGCGGGTGGACGCCTGCCGGGCGCCGGACGGCGAGCTGCTGCTTGTCGAGCTGGAGGACCTCAATCCGTATCTGTCCCTGGCGCTGGTGGCGCCGGAGACCCGCGAGGACTTCGCCGTGCGGATGACCGCGTCACTCCACGAACTGCTGCGCTGAGACGGCCGGCGCCCCGTACCACATCGGCAGGCATGCGAGGCGCGGCATCGTATACGGCCCGGTCCAGGGCCCGGCCCTGGATTTGTTCCTGCCCTCGGCCGGGCCCGGAGAGTGCGTGGCCGACGGCTCCTGACCGGCCTGGCCCGGACGGCGAACCGGGCTGCTCAGGTGGTGTACGGCCCTGCCGAGGCCGGGCTTTTGAGGCCCGATCGGCTCCGCCCGAGGGCCCGTCAGGAATTTGGCCATGACCTTGACAAATTAATTCGGTGTTGCCAGCATCACATCGCTCACCGCGGAACCAGAGAACTCCAACCCCCACAGAAGGACCTCTGCCCACCGCAAAGCGCGACGGCGCGCGCCTTGCCTGACACATCCCCCCCACCGCACGTCAGGAAGGAAGCTCCATGCCACTTCGACCCCCAGCGTGGTCCAGACTCCTCACCGCGCTCGTGCTCGCGCTCACCGGCGGAGTCGCCGTCGGTACGGCGGCGTCCGGAGCGCCGAGCGAGATACCCGCCTCCGACTACCAGCAGGTCCAGCTCGCCTCCGGCGGCGCCGAGCTGGGCGAGGCGATGGGTCTCGCCGTACTGCCGGACCGGTCGGTCGTGCACACGGCCAGGGACGGCACGGTCCGGCTGACCGACGCCGCGGGCAACACCAAGGTCGCGGGCAAGCTGAACACCTACACCCATGACGAGGAAGGTCTTCAGGGAGTGGCCGCGGACCCCGGGTTCGCGACCAACCGCTATCTCTATCTGTACTACTCGCCCGCGCTGAACACCCCGGCCGGAGACGCTCCCGTCACCGGCAGCGCGGCGGACTTCGAGCCGTTCAAGGGCCATCTCAATCTCTCGCGCTTCACTCTGAAGGCCGACGGCACCCTGGACCTGGCCAGCGAGAAGGTCGTCCTCGAAGTGGCGAACGACCGCGGTCAGTGCTGCCATGTCGGCGGTGACCTCGACTTCGACGCGCAGGGCAATCTCTATCTGTCCACAGGTGACGACACCAACCCGTTCGAGTCGCAGGGCTACGCGCCGCTCGACGAACAGGCGGACCGCAACCCGCAGTTCGACGCGCAGCGCTCCTCCGGCAACACCAACGACCTGCGCGGCAAGGTCCTGCGGATCAAGCCGACGGCCGAAGGCGGCTACACCGTCCCGGACGGCAACCTCTTCGCGCCGGGCACCGCGAACACCCGGCCCGAGATCTACGCGATGGGCTTCCGCAACCCGTTCCGGCTCGCTGTCGACAAGCCCACCGGCATCGTCTACGTGGGCGACTACGGTCCGGACGCCGGTGTCACCGACGCGAACCGCGGCCCGAGCGGCCAGGTCGAGTTCGACCGGATCACCGCGCCCGGCAACTTCGGCTGGCCGTACTGCACCGGCACCAACACCGCCACCGAGTCGTACAACGAGTACACCTTCCCCAGCGGTCCCTCGGGCGCGAAGTACGACTGCGCCGGCGGTCCGACCAACAACTCACCGCACAACACGGGCCTGCAGAAGCTGCCGAAGCCTCAGAACGCCTGGATCAAGTACGCCGGTGACGCCGGATCACCTCCCGAGTTCGGCACCGGCTCCGAGTCGCCGATGGGCGGACCCGTCTACCACTTCGACGCCGACCTCGACTCGAACGTGAAGTTCCCGGAGTCGCTCGACGGCCGCTTCTTCGCCGGCGAGTACGGCCGTCAGTGGATCAAGGCGATCGAGGTGCGGGCCGACGGCAGTCCCGGCACCATCGAGGACTTCCCGTGGACCGGCACCCAGGTCATGGACACGGCCTTCGGACCGGACGGCGCGCTGTATGTCCTCGACTACGGCACCGGCTCCGACAACCAGGCGCTCTACCGCGTCGAATACGTCGCCGGCAGCAACCGCAACCCGGTGGCGCAGGCCGTCGCCGACAAGACCTCGGGCCAGGCTCCGCTCGCCGTCAGCTTCGACTCGGCGGGAAGTTCCGACCCGGAGGGCGGTGCGCTCAGCTACTCCTGGGACTTCGGTGACGGCGCCACCTCCACCGACGCCAACCCGAGCCACACCTACACCGGGACAGGGACCTTCCAGCCCACGCTGACGGTCAAGGACCCGGAGGGACTGACCGGCACCATCAGCCTGGTGGTGACGGTCGGCAACACCGCGCCCACCGTGACGCTGACCACGCCCGGCGACGGCGAGCTGTTCTCCTTCGGTGACACCGTCCCGTTCACCGTCGAGGGCAGCGACCCCGAGGACGGGCCGATCGACTGCGCCCGGGTCAAGGTCACCTATCTGCTGGGACACGACAGCCACCAGCACCAGATCACCTCGGCCGACGGCTGCACCGGATCGCTGACCGTCCCGGCCGACGGTGAGCACGACAGCGCCGCCAATCTGTACGGGGTCTTCGACGCCGAGTACACCGACGCCGGTGGTCTGACCTCGCACAGCACCAGCATCCTCCAGCCCAGGCACCGGCAGGCGGAGCACTTCTCGGCACAGTCCGGCATCGAGGTGGCGGGCCACGGCAGCGCGGAGGGCGGCAACACGGTCGGCTTCACCGACGACGGCGACTGGATCTCCTTCGAGCCGTACGTCCTGGACAACGCGACACAGTTCTCGGCGCGGGTCTCGTCGGCCGGACCGGGCGGCACCATCGAGGTACGGGCGGGATCGGCCACCGGCACTCTGCTGGGCACGGCGACCGTCGAACCGACCGGTGACTGGGAGGAGTTCACGGATGTGACGGCGGGCCTGAGCAACGCGCCGGCCGGCACCACCGAGCTGTTCCTCGTCTTCAAGGGCCCGTCCGGCCAGGGCAACCTGTTCGACATGGACACCTTCAGCTTCACCACCGCCGACCGGGAGGCGAAGCGATGAGGAGCCGGTTCAGCCGTCACGCACGGCAGGTGTCATGGGTCCTCGCGGTCGCGCTCGGCGGCGCCTTCCTGGCGCCCGGTGTGACGGCGCAGGCCGCCGCCGATCCGTACCAGGTGCTCGTCTTCTCCAAGACGGCCGGTTTCCGGCACGACTCGATCCCGGCCGGTATCGCGGAGATCCAGGCCCTCGGCGCGGCGAACGACTTCACCGTCACGGCCACCGAGGACAGCGCGGCCTTCACTCCGGAGAATCTCGCCGGATACGAGGCCGTGGTGTTCCTGAGCACCACCGGCGATGTCCTCGACGACGCCCAGCAGGACGCTCTCGCGGCGTATGTCGACGGAGGCGGCGGCTACGCCGGGATCCACGCCGCCGCCGACACCGAGTACGAGTGGCCGGCGTACGAGCGGCTCGTCGGCGCCTGGTTCAAGAGCCATCCGGCGATCCAGCAGGCCACGGTCGTCAACGAGGACCGGACACATCCGGCGACCTCGCATCTCGACCCGACCTGGTCCAGGACCGACGAGTGGTACAACTACCGCACCAACCCGCGAGCGGACGTACGGGTGCTCCAGAGCCTCGACGAAAGCAGCTACACCGGCGGCGAGATGAGCGGCGACCATCCCATCACCTGGTGCCACGCACAGGGCGCCGGGCGGTCCTTCTACACCGGACTGGGACACACCGCCGAGTCGTACGCGGACCCCGCCTTCCAGCAGGAGCTGCTCGGCGGGATCCAGTACGCGGCCGGAGCCGTGGCCGCCGACTGCACTCCGCAGGAGGTGACGGCGACGGCTGACCTCGGCTAGCCGGCTCAGGAAGATCTCGGGTTCTGGTCCTGCCGCGTGAGCGGTGGGGCCAGACTCGTTGGGAGCGGAGGCTGCGGGCAGACTTGGTCGCCCATTCCAGGTGACGCAGAAGCCATCCGCAGACGTTGTCTGACCCGCGTCTCACACGTTTCAGGCTCGCAGATGGACGTTGTGGAGGGTCTGCAGGACCTGCTCGCGGTCGGCCCCATGTCATGGTGTGATGAGCATCGGCCGATCCTTGCAGGTGAGCGCGGTCGGTGCGGGTCATATGCGGGGTACGGGTGGCCTCGTCCCCGGGCTATGTCTCCTGGGAGTTGATCCATTCTCGGCGGGCGTAGGCGCGGACCGCGTTCCGCTCGGCTTCGGTGCAGCCGTTCTCCAGAGCCGACGGGATGTCACCGGTGGTGCTGGTTCCGTGTTGGTGGTCGTGGCGAACGAGCTGGTCGGCGACGTCGGAGGCGTCGGTACGCAGTTCCACGTCCTGGGGTACTGGGTGGTGGGAGTCCTCCTGGTAGGGACGCGGCAGGTAGCTGCCGTGCCCGTGGCACAGGGCGAGCGCGTCCAGGACGGCCGCGGTCTCCAGCAGGTCGTCCCGGCACTCCAGCGCCTGGCTGCTCACCTGGAAGTCGGTGAGGTCCTGGCGGCGGGCGGTGTGCGCGGCCGCCAGGCGCTGACGGTCCATGACGTGCATGTACAGCAGGACTGGGACGAGTTGGCCGATGCGGACCAGGTGCTCTCCGTAGGCGGCTTGAGCCGCCCGGCTGGTTGACCAGCCGGGCCACGGCTCATGCGGGGAGGCTCGGTGTGCGCCCATATCCCTGGACACTACCCACCCGCCGATGGCGTCGGGGCCGGAACGGATCATCCCGACCCCGACGGGAGAGGTGCCGCCGCAGGCGGCCGGCGTCGGTGTCGCCAGGTGGGGTTCAGCCGCCAGGGCATGGGTATGCGCGGCCGGCCGGCGTGTGCAGGGCTGCCCTGTTCAGGTACGTGGGGAGAGGAGAGACATCGTCGTGCGCCTGGCCGCTGCTGGTCATCGTTCAGGCGGCTTCTCGGCGGGTGTCATGCACAGTGATGTGGTCGCGCCGTAGGTCTGTGCCTGTGTGTGCCACATGGTGGCGTAGGTGCCGTTGTGCTGGAGCAGGGCGTCGTGGGTGCCTTCTTCGACGAGGTGTCCGTTGTCGAGCACGATGATGCGGTCGGCGGTGCGGGTGGAGCCGAGGCGGTGGGTGATGAGGATGACGGTGCGGCCGGTGCTGAGGGTGCGGATGCGTTCGTAGACAGCTTCTTCGGCCAGGGGGTCGAGGGCTGAGGTGGGTTCGTCGCAGATGAGTACGGGGGCGTCGCGGTAGAAGGCGCGGGCGGCGGCGATGCGCTGCCACTGTCCGCCGGAGAGGTCGCGTCCTCCCCACCAGGAGGGGGCGAGGTTGGTGTCCAGGCCGTCGGGGAGGGCGGCGAGTACGGCGTCTGCGCCGGAGGCGTGTGCCGCGGCGGTGATGGTGGCGTCGTCCTGGGGGCCTTGGCCGAGGGTGATGTTCTCGCGGGCGGTGACGGGCCAGCGGCCGAAGTCCTGGGGCAGCATGGCCAGTTGGTTCCAGATGTGTTCGGGTTCGGCGCGGGACAGGTCGGTGGTGTCCCAGGTGACGGTGCCGGTGGTGGGTGTGTAGAGACCGGCGAGCAGTTTGGCGAGGGTGGATTTGCCGGAGCCGTTCGCGCCGACGATGGCGAGTACCTCGCCCTGGCGTACGCGTACGTCGATGTCCTGGAGGGCGGGTGTGGCACTGCCGGAGTAGCGGAAGGTGACGCCTGTTGCTGTGATGGTCTGCGGGCTGGTGGGGACGGGCTGAGCGTCACTGGGCCGGGTGGTGCGGGCGGTGGTGTCGGTGAGGAAGGTGTCCCAGTCGTCCAGGTACAGGCCGGTCTTGTAGGAGGCGTTGGCGCCCTGGACGAGGCCGGTCAGGAGGCGCTGGCTGGTCTGTACGGCGATGAAGGCGGTGCCGGCCGCCGCGGGCGGGATGTGGCCGCTCGCGGTCAGCCACAGCAGTGCGGCGTAGACGCCGCCGCTGGCCGTTCCGGCGGCGGCGTCGCCGAGGATCTGGTAGCGGGCGTGGTCGCGGCCGACGTCGGCGGCGGCTTCTTCCAGGCGGGTGGTGACGGCGCGGAAACGGGTGAGCAGCCAGGTGCGCATGGTGTTGGCGCGGACTTCGAGGGCGCTGTCGCGTCCGGCGGTGTGGAACATCAGGGAGTGCCGTAGCCGGCGGTCGCTGAGGGTGTGGCGGTCGGTGAGGTAGGCGGCGCGGGCGGCCCGGACGGCTGCCCAGCCGCGGGGGACGACCGCGAGGAGCAGCAGCGGCAGGAGTAGCGGGTGGAGGTGGGTGCTGATGCCGACGGCGGCTGCCAGTCCGAGGAGTGCGGTGGTGACGTTGGCGAGGGCCTCGGTCATGAGGTGGACGTCTTTGGCGGCGCGGGAGGCGGCTTCGCTGTGGTCGCACCAGGCGGGGTCGTCGTAGGCGGCGAGCGGGGCTCGGGTGGCGGCTTCGAGGTAGCGGATTTCCGCGATGCCGTCCACGCGCGGTCCGATCCGGGCGGTGACGGCGATGGTGAGGGCGGCGACCAGTGAGCGTACGGAGGCGGCCGCGGCGACGGTGATGAGTGACGGCAGGGCCTCGTGCAGCCGCCCGGCGGTGGGGCCCGCCGTGAACAGTGGTGCCAGTGCTCCGGTGGTGGCGTACAGGCCGACGGCGGTGACGGCTCCGGAGATGAGCTGGAGCAGGGCGAGCAGGACGCATGGGCGGCGGCCGGCCGCCCATGCGAGCCGTACGACGATGACGGACAGGCGGGGCAGCCGGCGTGCGATGGTCCACCAGGAGACGTCCAGCGCGTCCTCGTGGCGTTCGGCGCTGACGCTGTAGTGCGGGACCGCCCTCTGCGGCCGGGGGCGTCGGCTGCGCGGAAGGCGGATGCGGGATTTGTTGGTGGCGGTGTCCGTCGGATCCGTCTGGGAGGTCGTCACACCTTCGGCAACGATTCACCCTTTTGGGTGGGCACGGCGTCGGCGGGTGGCGAACGGGCGTTCTGGAAAGTGTCCGGACCGGCCCCGATGCGGGCGGTTTCAGACGCGCAGAGGGCCGTGCCGGTTCGGCCGGCGTCCGGCCGAACCGCTTGGCCCGCTCCTCCAGACAAGCGCACCGCCGGACACACTGGTGTTGTTGACGGCATGTCAGGCGCCGGACCAGGACTCCAGCCTCGGCTCGCGGTTCTGCCGCCTGATCGCGCCTGGACCGCCGCATCGGCCATCGGCGTGCCAGGTGTCGACGATCGGCCCAGTGACCTGCTGGGCTCCCCGCCGTACAGCGGATGCTCGCTACTCATCCGCCGAGCTGCACCTAGCCGGAGCCGGGCCGTACATCCTGGCCGGAGCGGCGGTGTCTTCTCGCGGAGGCGCCGCCGCTCCGGCGCGCCGGGCCTTCAGAGGTGCGTCTCCCAGGTCACCGTCGTGCCGCGCTCGCCGGTTCCGGACTCTCCGCCGCCCTCGCGCGGCCCGTCGTCCGTGACGACCAGCCTGACCCCGGCGCGGCCGTCGGGCAGTTGCGCCGCCGCGTCGATCCGTACCTCGATCGAGGTCACTCCGGGCCGCCGGTGCGCGGCGGCGAGGGCGCCGCGCAGTGCGGCCAGCAGCCGCCGGGCCGCCGGTTCGCCGACGACCGTGTCCACCGGCCCGTTGAAGCGGACGGAAGGCCGGAAGCCCAGCAGGACCGCCGCGCCGCCGGTCTCGCGCAGCACCTTCCCACGGACGGTCGTCGGAGCGTCGGCCGGAGGCTGCTGGAGCGCGAAGATCGTGGTCCGCACCTCCTGGATGGTGGAGTCCAGTTCGTCGACGGCCCGGCCCAGCAGCACGTTCAGATCCGCCGCGCTCGCGCGCCGCCGGGTCGACTCCAGCATCATCTCGGTGGCGAAGAGCCGCTGGACGACGAGATCGTGCAGATCGCGCGCGATCCGGTCACGGTCCTCGTACACCGCGAGCTGCTCCCGGTCGTGCTGGGAGTCCGCCAGCACGAGCGCGAGCGCGGCCTGCGAGGCGAACTGCGTGGCGAGCAGCCGGTCCGCGTCGGTGTACGGACGGCCTCCGCGCCGGCGTGGCAGTGCGAGCGTGCCGATCAGCTTGCCGCCGCTCTGGAGCGGCAGCATCATGCTCGGCCCGAAGCGCACCCTTACATGCGTGGTCATCCGGGGATCGGTCGCCGAGTCGTCGATGAACACCGGTTCACCGCCGAGCAGTTGGCTCAGCACGGGAGAGCCGGGCTCGATGACGGCGCCGACGATGTCGCCCGGTTCGTCGACGGTGGACGCGGCGTCGACGGTGGACGCGGCGACGATCTCCATCCCGCCCTCCGCGGTGGGCTGGAGCACCACGCCCGCGTAGGCGTCGGCGAGCACCCGGGCCGACTCGGCCACGGTGATCAGCGCTTCGGTGGCGTTCTGCCCGGTCAGCAGGGCGGTGGTGACGGCCGCGGCTCCCTCGATCCAGCGTTCGCGCTGCTGGACCGTCCCGTACAGCCGGGCGTTGGTGATCGCGATGCCCGCCTGTGAGGCCAGCAGAAGCAGCAGGCTCTGGTCCTGCTCGGTGAAGGAACCGGTCCGCTTCTCCGCCAGATAGAGACTGCCGAGGACCTCCGAGCCCACCTGGACCGGGACGCCGAGGAAGGAACGCATCTCGGGATGGCCCGGTGGTATCCCGGCGGACCGGGGGTCGGTCGTCAGATCGTCGAGCCGCAGCGGCCGCGGGTCCTCGGTCAGGACACCGAGGATGCCGGTGTGCCCGTCGGGGAGCCGTCCGATGCGCCGGCGGTCGGTGTCGCTCATACCCGCCGTGAACAGCTCGGTGAAGCGCGCGCTCTCGGGGCCGATCACGCCGAGGGCGCCGTACCGCGCTCCGGTGAGTTCGGTGGCGGTGTCGACAATGTGCTGGAGCGTGGTGCGTACTTCGAGGTCGGTGCCGATACCGAGCACGGCCTCCAGCAGCATGGGCAGCCGGGGCGCCGACGCGGCGTCACCGGTGGGCCCGCGGGCTTCGCCGGCGCCCGAGCTCTCGTCGCTCATCGCGCCGCCCGCCTCGCTCTCAGCGAGTGCCGGCCAGTGGGTTCAGCACCAGCGGCTCGATCTTGCCTTCGAGCATCGCGCCGAGGCCGAGCACGGCGCAGATGTCCGGGCGCTCCGCGATGGCCACTGGCATGCCCGTCGCGTCCCGCAGCATCTGGTCGAGGCCGGGCAGCAGCGCGCTGCCGCCGACCATCGTGATCCCGCGGTCGGCGAGGTCGGCCACCAGATCGGGTGGGCAGTCACGGAGCACTTTGCCGATGCCGTCGATGACGGCGGTGAGCGGACTGTAGATCGCCTTCCGTACGGCGGCGGTGTCCACCAGCACCGTACGCGCGACGCCGGTCGCCACGTCCCGGCCGTGGATCTCGGTCACGGAGGGGCCGTGCGGAGTGAGGCCATTGCCGCTGAGTGCCAGTTGCAGCGGGCGCACGGACTGGCTGGGCAGCATCAGCTCGTGCTGCTGGCGCAGATACTGGATCACCGCGTGGTCGATGGCGTTGCCGCCGACCGGGATGCGCTGTGCGGTGACGATCGATCCCAGCGAGAGCACCGCGACCTGCGTGGTCGCCGCGCCGCACACCATGATCATGGTGGCGGTGGGCTGTTCCACCGGCAGCCCGCAGCCGACGGCGGCGGCGATCAGTGTGTCGACCAGCTCGACCCGGCGCGCGCCCAGGCCGACCAGCGTCTCCACGGCGGCGCGCCGGGCGAGCGGATCGCTGTCGTGCGGCGTGGAGGCGGCGGCGCGGAGCCGGGGTTTGCGGCGGAGCTGGCGCCGGAGTTTGTCACCGAGGAGATGGCGGAGCATCCGCTGAGCCATCTCGATGTCGACGACGGTGCCGCCGCTGACCGGGCGGCACACGCGGATGTAGTCGGGCGTACGGCCGGTCATTCGCTCGGCGAGAGTGCCGACGGCGATGAGCGCACCGGTACGCGTGTTGACAGCGGCGGCGCTCGGCTCGTCGACGACGAGTCCGGCACCCTTCACAAAGACCCGGGTCCTGGCGGCCCCGAGGTCGACGGCGATATGGCAACGGCGCAACTGCTCAAGACTGACGGTCACGGCAGGATCTCCCGAGAACGCTGAAAGTGGTTCACCGGCGGAGGCCGGCCCTGTTCGAATCGTGCGCGGACGAGGACCGCCGCGCGCGTTGGGCTACGCCAGTCGGGCGTTCTCATCTGACGGACCGTTAGAAAGGGCTCTGAGGAAGGTAGGACGGCGGCGCCGCCGGATCCGTGCCGGTCATTCCGGCCGAGGCCGCTGCTCGGACCAGCGCTGGAGCAGCCCCCAGGTGAACTCCGCCACGCCCGGCCGTCCGCCGGGCAGGGTGAACGCCAGCCCGAGCCGGGTCGGCGCCGTGCCCTCCAGCGGACGCGCGGGCGGAAAGGCCCGCGCGACCTCGTCCACGGTGCAGGACCAGGGACGCAGATCCTCGGCCGCGCGCAGCTCCGGGCCCGCCGCGCCGGGAGCCCGGACCAGCCATTCGTTCCAGACGGCTCCGCCGGGCGCGGCCATCACCTCGAAGCGCAGATCTGGCCAGAGCGGTACGGGCCACAGCAGCGCGTCGCACTCCAGATCGCCGACCACCCGCTGGAAGGCCAGCTCCGGTTCGCCGAGGACGGAGCGGTAGCGGGACAGCGACCCGCGGGCCCGCGGCGAGCGCACCATCGACTGCCAGCGGCGATTGGCCTCACGCATCTCGGCCAGTGAGGCGCCCAGTTCGCGCCGGGCCTCGTCGACCAGCTCCGGTTGGTGGTCGGCCATCCGGCGCAGCAGGACGAGCTGGAACTGGAGCGGCCCGAACGGCCCATTGGCGGTCATACCGCCATCCTGCCCGCTCAGCTCCGAGTGGGCTGACACGCGTAGAAGTGAAGATTCCACACAACATCCTCACCGTCTCGGCTATCCGAGGTGTCTCCTCGCCGCATAATCTGCGGGCGCCATGGACTACTGCCCTCAGTGCCGACGGCACCTCAACGGCGCGTTGGCCTGCGCCGGATGCGGCACCCCCGCCGAGGTGCTGCGGCAGCGAACCACACCTCCGCCCGGGTCGCACCACAGCCGCCATCCGGACGACGAGGGCCGGTTCGGCCTGTCCGAGGAGCGGCACGCGGAGCGCGAGGAACGCGAGGAGCGCGAAAACGTACCGGAAGAGGTGTACGAGCTCTCCGGTCATGGCTCAGAACACGGCTCCGACCGGCGCCGTAACGCCTCGCGCCGTACGTCCCGGTCTCGTACGGGACCGCGCAGGGCGCGCCGCAAGCGGGGCCGCAGAGTGCTGATCGGGACGCTCGGAGTGGTGCTCGCCGGGGCCGCGCTGAGCCTGGCCCAACTGGCCGTCGAGGCACCGGGCAAGGGCGGGGCCACCGCGGTCAAGGAGGAGACGCCCGTCGACTTCGAGGGCGGCCCGCGGGACACGGACCGGCCCGTGGCATCCGGCGATCCCGGTCCCGTGGCGTCCTCGGGCCCGGCTGCGAGCGGATCGCCGAGTCCGGGATCGAGCGAGAGTCCGGGCAGCGGCTCCGCGCAGGCTCCGGCGTCGGCCTCCGGTACGCCGAGCGCCGGCGGCACGTCCTCGGCCCGGCCGCAGTCGCCCGCTCCCGACGACTCCACGCCCGGGACCACCGGGCCGCCGGAGCCGACGGACGGGCCCACCTCGGCCCGTCCGACGCCGACCGGTTCCACTCCCGCTGGCGAGGAGCCCGAGCCGGAGCCGACGAAGACCTGCACCACCATTTTCTGGTTCTGTTTCTGATCCGGGCCCGCCGCGTCCGGGACAGCCCTTGGCTACGGCACGGTCTCGCCCAGCATCCGCTTGAGCAGATCGCGCAGGATCCCGCGCTCCTCGTCGGACAGCCCGGCGAGCGGCTCGCGGGCGAAGCCCAGTGAATCCCGCAGCCGGGTGGCCGTCGCGAGGCCCTTCTCGGTGGGCGCGGCGAGCTTGACCCGGCGGTCGGCCGGGTCCGGGCGCCGCTCGGCCAGCTCACGTGCTTCGAGCCGGTCCACTATGCCGGTGACATTGGACGGCTCGCACTTCAGCTTCTGCGCGATCCGGCGCATGGGCATGGGCTCCAGGGAGAGCAGCCCCAGTACGCGCGCCTGGGCGCCCGTCAGGCCGTGCTCCGCCGCGGCCTGCTCGTACTCCTCGTAGTAGCGGGCCACGACGGTGCCGATGAGCTCGACGACCTCAAGGGTCAGGGGATCTATACGTGCGGCGGCCATGCGTACCAGCGTAACGCGTTACTTGACAACGTGAAATATCTAGGAGCATGGTTGTTTCAGATGATGAAGCTTTTCCTTCGTTCACCGTCGGAAAACGGAAAACTGTCTGAGGAGGCTCCGTACATGACCGCACTTCCCGTGTCCGGCCGCGAATGGCATCTCGTCGCCCGTCCCCATGGCTGGCCCGAGCCGACGGATGCCGCTCTGCGTGAGGCGCCGGTGACCGAGCCGGGCGAGGGCCGGATCCTGGTGCGCAATCTGTACTTCTCGGTCGACCCGTACATGCGGGGCCGGATGAACGACGCGAAGTCGTACGCGCCTCCCTTCGAGCTGGACAAGCCGATGGACGGTGGCGCGGTCGGCGAGGTCATCGCCTCGCGCGCCGAGGGCTTCGCCGTCGGCGACCATGTCGTGCACGGTCTGGGCTGGCGCGAGTACGCCGAGCTTCCGGCGGAGCACGCCACCAAGGTGGACGCCGGGCCGGCCCCGCTCTCCGCGTATCTCGGTGTGCTCGGCATGCCAGGTCACACCGCTTACGCGGGCCTGTTCGAGGTCGCCTCCTTCAAGGCGGGCGACGCGGTCTTCGTCTCCGGCGCGGCCGGAGCCGTCGGCAGCCAGGCCGGCCAGTTCGCCAGGATCAAGGGCGCTTCCCGCGTGATCGGCTCGGCGGGCTCCGACGAGAAGGTCAAGCTGCTGGTCGAGGAGTACGGCTTCGACGCCGCGTTCAACTACAAGAACGGCCCGGTCGGGGAGCAGCTCAAGGAGGCGGCGCCCGACGGCATCGACGTCTACTTCGACAATGTCGGCGGCGACCATCTCGAAGCCGCGATCGCCTCGTTCAACCCGCACGGCCGCGCCACGCTCTGCGGCATGATCGCGCAGTACAACAGCACCGAGCCCACTCCGGCCCCGCGCAATCTCGCGCTGACCGTCGGAAAGCGGCTGCGGCTCCAGGGCATGCTGGTGCGCGACCACGCCGCGCTCCGGCCGCGGTTCGTCGAGGACGTCGCGGGCTGGCTCGCCTCCGGTGAGCTCAAGTACCACGAGACCGTGGTCGAAGGTATCGAGAAGGGCTTCGACGCCTTCCTCGGTCTGCTCCGCGGTGAGAACACCGGGAAGATGATCGTCAGCCTTGAGCGTTAGGCTGAGCAGAGACCGTCGCGGTCCGTGGGCGCGAGCCGTGGCGAACAACAGGAGGAACACACTTCATGACCATCCAGAAGATCGACGTCCTCTACACCGCCGTCGCCACCGCGGAGAACGGCCGTGACGGCCGCGTCTCCAGCGACGACGGCAAGCTCGACGTAGTCGTCAACCCGCCCAAGGAGATGGGCGGCAGCGGCGCCGGCACCAACCCGGAGCAGCTTTTCGCCGCCGGTTACAGCGCCTGCTTCCAGGGTGCGCTCGGTGTCGTGGCCCGTCAGGCGAAGGCCGACATCTCCGGCTCGACCGTGACCGCGAAGGTCAGCATCGGCAAGATCGAGGCCGGCGGCTTCGGCCTGGAGGTCGAACTCACAGCCTCCATCCCCAATGTGGACAAGGCGACCGCCAAGGAGCTGCTGGAGAAGGCGCACCAGGTGTGCCCCTACTCCAACGCGACCCGCGGCAACATCAAGGTCGAGCTCTCCGTAGCCTGACCGCACGGCGCCCGGCGAGCGGCGGCCGCGGCACTGAGCGACTCGCTCGGTGCGGTGCCGCCCGCTGAGCACAGCGCCATGGAGCATGGCCGAGGGCCGGACCCGCACGGGTCCGGCCCTCGGTCCTTCCGCCGCCCGGCCGGACCTATCCGGCCGAACCGCTCAGCAGCGCCCGTCCGAGCTGCGCGAACGCGCCCTTGGGATGGTCACGGAACAGCGGTTCCGTACCGAACATCACCACCGGCGTGCCCTGCGCGGACGTGCCGCTGACGATCGACGCCTTGCCCGCCGCGTCCTCGGGACCACCGGAGCCGTCGCTCTTCGCGCGCCAGTGGCCCGAGACGAGCGGATCGGCGATCGCGTACGACTGCTCCGTCCGCACGCCGGGACCGAGGTCGGTGAACCACAGCGGCGAGTAGACAAAGGTGTGCGCCGGAGCGCCGCCGGTGACCGCGCCGCCCGCGTTGGCCACCCGCACCACACCATTGGCGTCGCCGTTTCCGGCCACCGGCTCGGCGGCCAGCAGACCCGCGGCGGTGTTGAAGGCCGCTCCCGTCGGACCAAGCGTGACCAGCCCGGCGCCTCCGGCGAGGAAGCCGTCCAGAGCCGCGCGGGCGGCCGGGTTCAGAGCGCCGTACTGGAGGCCGGAGGAGACGTACAGGACGTCCGCCGCCGTCCAGTCGAAGCCCGCGTTCAGCGTCGCGGTCGACACCGGCAGCACCTCGAAGCCCATCTCGCGCAGCGCGAACTGCTCGCCGGGCGTCACCGCGGCGGCGACGCGTGTGCGGTGCAGCCCGGTCGTTCCCTTCTCCTTCGTGGCGGAGAAGACGACGCCGTAACGGTCGGCGAGGACACCGGCCTGACGCCGCGCCGAGGACGGCACGACCGCCGCGCCGTCCGCCGCCCGCCGGACCTTCACTCCCTGTCCGAGCAGTGAGTTGAGAGCGGCCAGCTCCTTCGGATCGTCGAGCCGCAGCCGCAGATCACCGCGACCGGCCGCCACCGAGCCGGTGGCGGAGGCGGCCAGGACCGTACGGCCGTCGAAGCGCGGGCCGCTGTCCGCCTTCCGTACCGTGTCGACGCTCGCGCCCCACAGCAGCCCGAGGCTCCATCCCGAGATGTCGTACATCGTGGAGACGTCCGCGCTGATGTCACGGCCCTCGGACAGGATCACATTGGCGATGCCGCGCTTGGGCTGGTGCATGTCGACGACATACGACCCGGCCGGATACGACCGTCCCGCGAACCGGAAGGCGGCGCGGGCCTGGCGTACCCGTACATCATTGGCGATGAGATGGTCCACCAGCCGGGCCGCGGCGGTCGCGGAGCGCTGAGCGCCTCCGGCCGGAATGACATAGGCCCGTGGGAAGGACGCGGTGTACACATCCTCGGGACCGATGCCCGGCACTCCCGGCACGGTCTTCTCGGACACCGGCCGCTGCGCCTCGCCCGCCGCGCCGCGCCGGAACGTCTCGATCTGGTCGGCGATCACCGAAGTCCGGTGGTCGAGGGTGTAGTCGAGGGTCGCGCGCATCACCGCGCCCGCGATGTCCGTGTTGATGGCCGCGCGCCTGCGCAGTTCCTCGGCCGGAAGCGTGTCGTAGGAGCGGTTGTTGACGGTCATCGGGAACTCGACCGTGTGCGAGGCGACCGCGCCCTGGAACGGCATGTACTGCGGAGTGAAGATCGGCGGCCAGTCGTCCCAGCCCTCCTGCTGGTCGCGGAACGGAATGACGGGCGGCTCGACACCGTCCTTCGCGGAGGTGTAGCCGAGATCGTTCACCGCCTTCTCCATGCCGAGGGCGTTGGCGTACGCGTTCTTGAGGAAGAGGTCGTATTCGTAGTTCTCGCCGTGCGGCGGAGTCGTCGGCTCGATCAGCGTGCCATTGACATAGCCGTGCAGATCGAGCATGACGGCCGGCTGCTTGTCGATGGCGATCTGCCGGACCGCGCGCGTCTCGGGCTGCGAGGCCGTGATGAAGTCACGGTTGAGATCGAAGCCGTTGGCGTTGGCACGGGTCCCGGCGATCCTGCCGTCCGGATTGGACGTGACATTGAGATAGATCCGGTTCTTGGCGAGCAGGTCCTTGGTCCTGCCGTCCTTCGCCTTCGCCAGCTCCTCGATGAGCCCGAGAGCCGCGTCGGTGCCCTCCCACTCATTGCCGTGGATGTTGTTGTTGATGAACACCGGCGTCTTGTAGGCGGACTTGATCCGGCGGTCCTTGGCGGCCTCGGCCGGAGAGTTCTCGATCAGCTCGCGCATCCGCTCCTGCTCGCCGGCCTCCCGCGCGCTCTCCGGCGCGGTGACGGTGACGAGATACAGCTCATGGCCGCCGGCGGAGCGTCCCGCGACCTCCACACTGACGCGATTGCCCAGCTTCTGGAGGGCGTTGAGCCGTGGTGCGAGCGCATGGTACGGAGCCAGACCGAGCTTGATCGACTTGTCGGCGGCGTTCTCGGGAGGCGCTTCGAGGACCGTACGACGCGGATAGCCGCCGTCCTTGCGCAGAGCCGGTCCCGGTGTCCCGAGCGCGGCGAGTGCGGTGACGGCGGAGATCCGGCCGGCCGGCGGAAGAGCGGCGGCCGGGGCGCCGCTCTCCCGGACATGGTGCGGGCGCGAATCGTCGCGGCCGGGAACGGCGGATGCGGGGAGCGGGACGAGCAGCAGGCCACCAGCCGTGACGGCGGTCGCGAGCAGGACGGGTCTGGGTATCCCCATGCGTCTGAGCCTCCGGTCTTTCGGAATTGATCGGAAGTGATCGGTACGGGGGGTCTAGCAGGTTGCGGCCTCTGGCTTCAAGAGGTCCTCGAACACTGCCGGTAGGGTGAACGCCATGCGTGATCTCGGGGTGGGCTTCGGCTACTTGTTGAAGGGCCAGCGCTGGGTCGCCGGCCATGGCCGGTGGTTCGGATTCGGGCTGTTGCCCGGTCTGGTGACCCTGGTGCTGTACGCGGGAGCGCTCATCGGCCTCGCCTACGGCGCCGACGACCTGACGGCCTGGGCGACACCTTTCGCCGACGACTGGTCCTCGCCCTGGCTCGGTCTCTTCCGCGGTTTCCTCACCGTCCTGCTCTTCGCGCTCGGGCTGTTCCTCGCGGTGGTCACCTTCACCGCCGTGACCCTGCTGGTCGGCCAGCCCTTCTACGAGTCGCTCTCGGAGGCGGTCGACCGCGCGGAAGGCGGCGAGGTCCCCGAGTCCGGGCTGCCGTTCTGGCGCGAGCTGTGGATCTCCGCCCGGGACAGCCTGCGGATCCTGGTCAGAGTGGCGCTGTACGGCGTGGTGCTCTTCGCGCTCGGTTTCATTCCGGTCGTCGGACAGACCGTCGTCCCGGTGATCGGCTTCTGCGTGTCCGGCTTCTTCCTGGCGGAGGAGCTGACGGCGGTGGCGCTCCAGCGGCGCGGGATCGCTCTGAAGGAACGTCTCGTACTGCTCCGCGGCCGGCGGATGCTCACACTGGGCTTCGGTGTTCCGCTCACGCTCGCCTTTCTCGTCCCGCTGGTGGCGGTCTTCCTGATGCCGGGCGCGGTGGCGGGCGCGACGCTGATGGCCCGTGATCTGACGGCGCCGCCGGAGGACGAGCCGGACCGACCGGTCGACGGCGGCCATGACGCCGGGACGACACTCTCCCTCGGTACGGTCCCGAAGCCGGGCCCGGGCCGGCGTTCCGAGAGCCCGGGCACCGGCTCCCGGTGACTTCCGGCCGGGGCCGCCGCGTCCGGCGGCCCCGGTTCTCAGGAGGCTCGGCTTCTCAGGAGGCCTCGGCCGCCACCTTGATGATCGTCCGGAGCTGCTCGATGATGTCCAGCCGGTTCTGTACGAACTCCGGATCCGTCACGGTCCCGGTCGCCGGATCGGTGTTGCCCGCTCCGAACTGCAGCACCGGAGTGTGCACATGGCCGCCCGGGATGTCCCGGCCCAGCCGGTCGCGCAGCAGGGTCGCCCGATAGGCGATCTCGTTGGACAGATAGTCCCCGCCGCCTCCGGCGCGGGCCGCCGAACCGGCGGTCGGTCCGTCCGGCCGTACCACCGGAGCCGTGGCGCCGGCCGGGATCTCCGTCACCGAGGTGTTGTCGTACACCGGGAAACGGCCGGTGTCCGCCGCCACGATCGCCTGGTACGGCAGACTGGTCGTCGTCCACTGCGGCTGGGACGCCGGATCGGTCACCGGGACGAGCCCGGTCTCCGAGACATTCTCGTTGTCTCCGAAACCGCCGCGCCAGGCGCCGTTGAAGCGCTCGACATCGATCCTGCCGACCCGGCCCTGGCTGACCGTCGTGAACAGATCGGCCTCCGACAGCGGTCCACGCAGGGCCCGTTCGACGGTGCCGTCGGCGAAGTCCTGCCAG
Organism: Streptomyces sp. AK02-01A; assembly: GCF_033795305.1. NCBI lineage: Bacteria > Bacillati > Actinomycetota > Actinomycetes > Kitasatosporales > Streptomycetaceae > Streptomyces > Streptomyces sp. AK02-01A. Next base: position 240,941 of record NZ_JARBAE010000002.1, on the reverse strand, counting down.
CGGACCGGGAAGACGGCGGTCTCGATACGAGCGGGACCGTCGGCCGTCCTGATCACCGTGCCGTCCAGCGCCAGCGCCGTCGCTCCGGACGGATTGCTGATCCGGATGTCGCTGTCCAGTGTGAACGGGTCGAAGCCCGTCACCACGATCCGCTTGACTCCGCGGTCGTGGCCGCCTTTCCGCGCCGGGAACGTCAGCGAGTCCTGGCCTCGGGACGAGCGCTCCAGCGTCCCGAGCAGACGGGTCCGCGCGGCCTCGGACAGCCTGAACTCCGGCTGCCACTGCCGGAGTTCACGAGTGAGCGCGAGACGCGCCCAGTAGAGCGGCCGGTCGTCGTCCCGGCTCAGATCGCCGCGCGCGGGACCACGGCCCTGCGCGCGGTCCACCGCCCGCTGCCACAGACGCGTTCCCTGCCGGGCGACGGCCCGCTCGGCTTCGGCGTACGAGTCCGCGCCGCGCAGCGCGCGTACGAAGTCCGGCGCCACCTCGTCGAAGCCGCTGCGCCGCAGGATCTCCCGCGGCACGGCCCCGTCGAGGCGCTGCTCCTCGACGGTGAACGACGCCGAGGCGGGCGCCTGTTGGGCGGCGGCGGACGGCGGTGGCACGGCGAGAGTAAGGGCGGCGGAGGTGAGCAGGACGACACCGAGCAAGTCGGGGCGTACACGTATTCGGCTCATGGGCCTCATGAGTCTCACGGGAGTCCTTCCGTCGGATGGCGGAAGTATCGCCTCCGGAGCGGTCGATGACCATGGCGCCTGTCCCGCGACCCGGACGCGCGGACGGCCGTGGTCCGGCACCGGTCAGGCGGAAGGCCCGGGGCCGCCCGCGCGCAACAGCGTGAGAAAGTCCCGGAACGCCGCGGACATGTCCACCGATTCCGGGTCCAGCAGCCACTGGTACTGGAGTCCGTCCATCACCGCGGTGAGCAGCGGCGCGGCCTGTTCCGGCGTGAGGCCGCCGGGCAGCCGGTCGCCGAACTCGTCGCGCAGGACCGCCGTCATCTCGCCACGGACCTGGTCGTAGCGGTGCGCGAAGAAGTCCCTGGCCGGGTGTTCTTCCGTGACGCTCTCGCCGAGCAGCGCCGAGAAGGTCTGGACGACTCCGGGACGCATCGCGTTGTAGTCCACGAGCGAGGTCAGCAGCTCCAGCCGCCAGCCCCGCCGGCCACGGCCTCCGCCGCCGGTGTCCCACTGGTCGCGGTCCTCCAGGACGGCGACGAGCAGCGCCTCCTTGCTGGGGAAGTAGTGGAGAAGTCCCTGCTGGGTGAGGCCGACCCGCTCGGCCACCGCGCCCAGCGTCGTGCCCCGGTAGCCGCGCTCGGCGATCACTTCGAGGCTGGCGCGGAGAATGTCCGCCCGCCGCTCCTCGCTTCTGGCTCTCGCCATCGGCCCCGTCCTTCCCTTCGCCGCCGACAGGACCGTACGCCATATCAATATCACGAAAAAGTAACGAAGCCTACCTGTCTACAGATTTTCCGGCCGGTATGTAATCATCGGCGGGAACGTCAACGAGGACGAGGAGGGACCGCCGTGGCAGGCGCACCCGTCACCCAGGCCGATCAGGAACGCCACGCGGCCGTCGAGGCGGCGCTCGGCACACTGGATCTGGACGCCAAGGCCCGGCTGCTGGCCGGACAGGACATGTGGTCGCTGCCCGGGCTTCCCGAGATCGGGCTGGCGTCGCTGGTCATGTCCGACGGCCCGATCGGCGTCCGCGGAATCCGCTGGACCGCCGACGACCCGTCCATCGCCCTGCCGTCACCGACCGCGCTCGCCGCCTGCTGGGATCCGGAGCTGGCCCGCCGCGCCGGCCGGCTGCTCGCCCAGGAGGCCCGCCGCAAGGGAGTGCATGTCCTGCTGGCGCCGACCGTCAATCTGCACCGCTCACCGCTCGGCGGCCGGCACTTCGAGGCGTACAGCGAAGACCCGTATCTCACCGGCGAGATCGGCACCGGCTATGTCCTCGGCGTCCAGGACGGCGGAGTCGGCACCACCGTCAAGCACTTCGTCGGCAACGACGCCGAGACCGACCGCTTCACCGTCGACAACATCATCGCTCCGCGCCCGCTGCGCGAGCTGTATCTCGCGCCCTTCGAGGCCATCGTCGCCAACGCCCACCCGTGGGGCATCATGGCCGCGTACAACCAGGTCAACGGCTCGACGATGACCGAACACCGCTATCTCCAGAACGAGGTCCTGCGCGGCGAGTGGGGCTTCGACGGCTCCATCGTCTCGGACTGGCTGGCCGCGCGCTCCACCACCGGCGCGCTGCTCGGCGGCCTCGATGTCGCGATGCCCGGCCCGCGCACCGTGTACGGCGAGGCGCTCGCCGCCGCCGTCCGGGCCGGCGAGGTGGAGGAGTCCGCCGTCGACGAGGCCGTACGCCATGTGCTGCGGCTGGCCGCTCGCGTCGGCATCCTGGACGGCGCGCCGGCCGCCGTCACGCGGCTGCCCGCGCCCGTCGACGGCGCGGCCCTCGCCCGCGAGGTGGCCCGCCGCTCCTTCGTCCTGGTACGCAACGAGGTGCGCGGCGAGCGTCCCGTCCTTCCGATCGCCCCGGCCAGGACCGGCACCATCGCGCTCATCGGCGCCGCGGCCCGCGACGCCAGGGTCCTCGGCGGCGGCTCCGCGGTGGTCTTCCCCGACCACATCGTCTCGCCGCTGGACGGCCTCAGCGCCGCGCTCGCCGGATCCGGCCTCGCCGAGTCCGACCTGGCCGCGGGCGCTCTGACCTACTCCATCGGCGCCGACCCGAGCGGTGAACTCGCCGCCGCCGACAAGGGGTTCACGCTCAGCGCCGTCTGCCGCGCCGAGGACGGACGTGTCCTCGGGACCGCCACGGTGCCCGGCGGCCGGGTGCAGTGGGCCGGCGGTGACCTGCCCGACGGAGTCACCCACGACGAGCTGCACACCGTCGAGCTGACCGGCCACTTCACGCCTCGGGAGAGCGGCGAGCACACCTTCGGCACCCGCGGTCTCGGTGGCTTCGTCCTCACCGTCGGCGGCGAGGTCCTCTTCGACGGCGGCCAGGAACCCGGCACCTCCTCCGACCCGTTCGAAGCGTTCTTCGGCGCCCCGGTGGAGCGCGCCCGCGCCGAACTCACGGCGGGAGAGCGGGTCGAGATCTCCCTGCTGCACACCGTGTACAAGATCACGGACGCTCCGATCGGCGCCGTCGCCTTCTCACTGCTTCACCTCGGCCCGCGGTACGACCCGGACGAGCTGATCGCGGAGGCGGTCGAGGCCGCTCGCACCGCGGGCACCGCGGTCGTCGTGGTCGCCACCACCGAGGCCGTCGAGTCCGAGGGCTTCGACCGCGAGAATCTGCGGCTTCCGGGACGCCAGGACGATCTCGTACGGGCCGTCGCCGCCGTCAACCCGAACACCGTCGTGGTCGTCAACACCGGCTCACCGGTGGAGCTGCCGTGGCGCGACGATGTGGCGGCGGTGCTGCTGAGCTGGTTCCCGGGCCAGGAGGGCGGCGCGGCCCTGGCCGATGTCCTGCTCGGCGAGGCCGAGCCGGGCGGCCGGCTGCCGACCACCTGGCCGGCCGTCCTGGCGGACGCGCCGGTCTCGGACACCACTCCGGCCGACGGCGAACTCCACTACACCGAGGGCGTGTTCATCGGCTACCGGGCCTGGGAACGGGCCGGCACCGAACCGGCGTATCCCTTCGGACACGGTCTCGGCTACACCGACTGGGAGTACGAGACGATCGCGGCCACCACCACCGAGGCCAGGGTGCGGCTGCGCAACACCGGTGTCCGAGGCGGCCGCGAGGTCGTGCAGATCTATCTGGCCCCGGTGGCCGATCCGGCCCAGGACCCGGACACCGTGGAGCGGCCGGCGCGCTGGCTGGCCGGTTTCGCCTCGGCCGAGGCGGCGCCGGGCGAGACGGTCGAGGTATGCGTCCCGCTGCGCCGCCGGTCCTTCGAGATCTGGGACGAACGGTCCGGCTCCTGGTCGTTCGTCCCCGGTTCGTACAAGGTCCAGGCCGCCCACTCCGTCACCGACCGCCGGCTGAGCGCCACGGTGGACGCGCGGGCGTAGCGCGCGGACGGACAGAAACGTACGGCCCCGGGGCGGAACCTGACGCCGCCCAGGGGCCGTACTGCGCTATCTGACGGCGAAGCCGACCTCCGCTATCTGACGGCGAAGCCGTACGTCGTCGTCGAGGTGTACACCTCACCGGGCCGCAGCACCGTGCTCGGGAAGTCCGGGCGGTTCGGCGAGTCCGGGAAGTGCTGGGTCTCCAGCGCGATGCCCTCGCCCGGACCGTACGGCTTCCCGTCGAAATGGTCGCCGGTGTAGAGCTGCATGCCCGGCTCCGTCGTCGTCACCGTCAGCAGCCGGCCCGACTCCGGGTCGTACAGCTCGGCCACCGGCCGCTCCGCGTCCGGCCCGAACTCGTCCAGCACGAAGTTGTGGTCGTAGCCAAGAGCCACCGGGCGCGGCGCGCGGAAGTCGAAGCGCGTGCCGTCGACCGGCATCAGCTCTCCGGTCGGCACACCGGCGCCGTCCACCGGAGTGATCCGGCCGGCCGCGATCCGCAGTTCGTGCCCGGTCGCGGTGCCGCTGCCCGCGCCGCCCAGGTTCCAGTACGTGTGATTCGTCAGATTGACAGGCGTCGGAGCGTCCGTCACCGCGCGGTAGTCGATCCGCAGCGCGCCGTCCGCCTCCAGCGTGTACGTCGCCGAGACCTCGACCCGGCCCGGGAAGCCCTCCTCGCCGTCCGCGCTGATCCGCGACAGCCGCACTCCGTGGTCGCCGTCCTGCTCCGCGTGCCACACCCGCCGGTCGAAGCCCTGCTCACCGCCGTGCAGACTGTTCGGCCCGTCATTGCGCGCGAGCCGGTGCGTCCGCCCGTCCAGAGTGAAGGCGGCGCCCGCGATGCGATTGGCGTAACGGCCGACCAGCGCGCCGAAGTACGGTCCGCGCGAGCCGAGGTAGCCCGCGACATCGGGGAAGCCGAGCGCCACATTCGCGATGCCGCCGTTCCGGTCGGGCACCTCCACCGACTGCACGACTCCGCCGTACGTCAGCAGTCGTACCCGGGACTCGGCCCGTTCGAGGGTCCAGCGGTGGACGGGCGTACCCTCGGCGGTCGCACCGACGCGTTCGGTGTTCATGACAGTCACATAAGTACCCTACGCCGGACCGCTCCCGCGCCGGGTCAGGACGGCGGCCGCGCCGCGGTGACGTTGCGGTACGCGATCTCCGCCAGCCGGCCCTGTCCGTTCTTGCTCGGATGGAACCAGTCCCAGTGGCTGAGCTGGGCACCGGTGAACCGGTAGTCGAAGACCGCTCCGCCGTCGTAGCGGCAGCGCCGGTCCTTGGCGCACACGTCCTTCAGCACGCCGTTGTACGCCACGACCCGGTCGTACACCAGGGCCCGCCGGCTCTGCGCGCGCTTGCTCATGTCCTGCGAGTTGCCCAGCATCGTGGCGCAGATGCCCAGCTTCCAGATCTGCCGGCCCAGCGGATTGCCGCGGCCGGTCGACCAGAGCCGTTTGAGATCCGGCACGCTCGACACATACACCTGCGCTCTCGGTGCTCCGGCGCGCAGCCGGCGCATCGACAGCTCGAAAGACGTACGGAAGTCGGCCACCGGCGTCATCTGTTTGGCTGAGTCCTGGCAGGCGTCATTCGCGCCGACCATGACCGTGACCAGTTCGGGTCCGCGCCGCGCCGCCTGGATCATCTGGCCGGGCAGATCCGACATCCGGGCCCCGGACACCGCGAGGTTCCAACTGTGCTCCGTCACCGCCGGTGCGCCCAGCAGCCGCAACGCGAGGCTGCGCACCTCGCTGTCCGTACCGGTCGACCAGGACACCTCCGGGCAGTCCGCGAGGACGACACAGGCGTCGAAGCCACGGGTGATCGAGTCACCGACCGCCGCCACCGAGGCCGGACTGCGGTTCCAGACAGGCGTGGGGCGCGGCGAAGGACTGGCGCGCTTCGTCGCGTCCGAGGCCGGACCGAGGACATCGCAGCCGGTCAGCGCGGAGCCGCCGGCGAGCACCGCCGCCGTCAGCGCCGCGACGCCCAGGCGCGAGCGACGGCCGTGAGCCCGGCTCCGGCTCCAGCTCCGACGGCTCTCCCGCATCACGGCCCTTCCCCGTTGGCGTCCTCAGGCATCCGGCGGCGTCCCGGCGAGTGAAAGCTTCGCGCATATCGGGGCCGGGACCGACGGTACGTCACCCCGGGCCCCCCGCCGCACGGTAGCTTTTGCCACGTCGAACCAGAGGTGCCTGATCTCTCGGCTCCGGTAAATTACATCACGTCACATGCTGTCCCTTTTGCGGAGTTTTACTCCCGATGCTGTTTACTGAGGCCGCTGGGAAAGGCGAACCTCGTCCCACACTGGAGGTCCCGGTGACGACACGTGGAGTTCTGTACGTTCACTCCGCACCGCGCGCGATGTGTCCCCACGTCGAATGGGCGGTGGCGGGCGTTCTCGGCCTGCGCGTCCAGCTCGACTGGATCAGACAGCCGGCCTCGCCCGGCACCTGGAGAGCCGAGGTGTCCTGGAAGGGACAGCCGGGCACCGCGTCCAAGCTCGCCTCGGCCCTGCGCGGCTGGCAGATGCTGCGCTTCGAAGTGACCGCGGAGCCCTGTCCCACCGCAGAGGGCGAGCGCTACAGCGCCACACCTGACCTGGGCATCTTCCATGCCGTCACCGGAATGCACGGCGACATCCTCGTGCCCGAGGACCGGCTGCGCGCCGCACTCGCACGCTCCCGGCAGGGCGAGACCCAGTTGGAGGAAGAGGTCGCCAAGCTGCTCGGCAAGCCGTGGGACGACGAGCTGGAGCCCTTCCGCTACGCGGGCGAGGGCGCGCCTGTCCGCTGGTTGCACCAGGTCGTGTGAGCGCGTCCGGCCACGCCGTCCTACCGTGGTCCCCATGGCTGATCAACTCACAGTAGCTGTCCTCGGCACCGGCATCATGGGCTCCGCGATGGCCCGTAACCTCTGCCGCGCGGGACTCGACGTCCGCGTCTGGAACCGCACCCCGGAAAAGGCCGAAGCCCTCACCTCCGACGGCGCCCGGGTCGCCCAGACCCCGGCCGAGGCCGTCACCGGCGCCGATGTCGTCCTCACCATGCTGTACGACGGGCCGGCCGCACTGGAGGCCATGACGGCCGCCGGTCCCGGTCTGCGTCCCGGAGCCATCTGGGTCCAGTCGACGACCGCCGGCGTCGAGGGCCTCGCCCAACTGGCCGATCTCGCCCGTCAGCAGGGACTCGTCTTCATCGACGCGCCCGTACTCGGTACGAAGGGGCCTGCCGAGAGCGGCGAGCTCCTGGTACTGGCCGCGGGCCCGGAGGAGGCGCGGCCCACGCTCGATCCCGTCTTCGACGCCATCGGCCGGCGCACGGTCTGGCTCGACGAGGACGGCAGCACGGCGGCCGCCACCCGTCTCAAGCTCGTCTGCAACAGCTGGGTCCTGGTGCTCACCCATGGCACGGCCGAGGCCGTCTCCCTGGCCAAGGGGCTGGGTGTCGACCCGCGGTACTTCCTGGAGGCCATGTCAGGCCCGCTGGACAACGGCTATATGCGCGTCAAGGCCGCCGCGATCCTCAACGACGACTACGCCCCGGCGTTCTCGGTCACCACGGCGGGCAAGGACGCCCGTCTGATCGTCCAGGCCGCCGACGCCGCCGGCGTACACCTGGACCTCGCGGCAGCGGGCGCGGAGCGCTTCCGCCGGGCCGAGGCCCAGGGCCACGGCGACGAGGACATGGTGGCGACCTACTTCGCCAGCTTCGACAACTGACGGCCCGGCGCCGCGGACGGACGATGCCGGGCCCGCCGAACGGCTCAGGCCCGGCCTCTTTCGAGGGACCGGGCCTGAGCCGTGCGAAGCGCCGGAATCAGATCGTGCGGAGTGCCAGGACGACGTTGTGGCCGCCGAAGCCGAACGAGTTGTTGATCGCCGAGATCGTGCCGCTCGGGAGCGCGCGGGGCTCGCCGCGTACGACATCCGCGTCGACCTCTTCGTCGAGGTCGTCGATGTTGATGGTCGGCGGGGCCGTGCGGTGGTGGAGCGCGAGGACCGTGGCCACGGTCTCGATACCGCCCGCGCCGCCCAGCAGATGGCCCGTCATCGACTTCGTGCCGGAGACGGCGACATGGTCCAGGTCGTCGCCCAGGACCCGGCGCAGCGCCTTGATCTCGGCGACGTCGCCCTGCGGCGTGGACGTGGCGTGCGCGTTGAGGTGCATGACCTCGGACGGCTTGAGGTCGGTCGAGTCCAGCAGGTTCTGGAGCGCCTTGGCGATGCCGCGCCCGGTGGGCTCGGGCTGGGCGATGTGGTGCGCGTCCGAGGAGATGCCCTGGCCGAGCACCTCGCAGTAGACCCGCGCGCCGCGCGCCGCCGCGTGCTCCGCCGACTCCAGGATGACGATGCCCGCGCCCTCGCCGAGGACGAAGCCGTCACGCGCCTTGTCGTACGGGCGGGAGGCCCTGGTGGGCTCGTCGTTGTTCTTGGACATCGCCATCATGTTGGCGAACGCCGCGATGGGCAGCGGATGGATGGCCGCTTCCGTACCGCCGGCGACGACCACGTCGGCGCGTCCGGTGCGGATCATCTCGACGGCGTAGCCGACGGCCTCGGCGCCCGACGCGCAGGCGGAGACCGGAGTGTGCACGCCCGCGCGGGCGCCCACCTCCAGGCTGACATTGGCGGAGGGGCCGTTCGGCATCAGCATCGGCACGGTGTGCGGGGAGACGCGGCGTTCGCCCTTCTCCTTCAGCACGTCGTACTGGTCGAGCAGGGTGGTCACGCCGCCGATACCGGAGGCGATCACGGTTCCGAGCCGGTCCGCGTCGACGGAGGCGTCTTCGCCGGCCTTGCCGGTGTAACCCGCGTCCGCCCAGGCCTCCCTGGCCGCGATCAGCGCGAACTGCGCAGAGCGGTCAAGCCTGCGGGCGAGCGGACGGGGCAGTACATCGCCCGGGTCGACCGCCGCGACGGCGGCGATACGGACCGGCAGACTGGCGAAGCGTTCGCCCACCAGGGGCCGGACGCCGGAGCGGCCCGCGAGAAGGCCTTCCCAGGTCGATGCGCTGTCGCCACCCAGTGGTGTGGTTGCGCCGATACCGGTGACGACCACGGTGCGATTGGTCGAGCTCACTGGAATTCTTTCTCCACGTGTAGAGGGTGCTGAATTTATACGGCGCCACCACCGGGTGGCGTCAGCCGCGCGACCTGCGTCAGGCCTGGTGGTCCGCGATGTACGAGGCGGCGTCACCGACGGTCTTCAGGTTCTTGACGTCGTCGTCCGGGATCTTGACGTCGAAGCGCTCTTCGGCGGCGACGACGACCTCGACCATGGACAGCGAGTCGACGTCCAGGTCATCGGTGAAGGACTTGTCCAGCTTGACGTCCTCGACCGGGATACCGGCGATCTCGTTCACGATCTCGGCGAGACCGGAGACGATCTCTTCCAGGGTGGCGGCCATGTGGGCGCTCCTTCGATAGTCAGCAGAGGGATATATCGGAACACGATCCGGAAGATCCGGAGTGCCTAGGGGAGGGTAACGACCGTCGCGGCGTAGACGAGACCCGCCCCGAAGCCGATGACGAGCGCGGTGTCGCCGCTCTTCGCCTGTCCGGTCGCCAGAAGCCGCTCCATCGCGAGCGGAATCGAGGCGGCCGAAGTGTTGCCGGTGGTTTCCACGTCACGGGCGACCGTGACGCTCTCCGGCAGCTTCAGAGTCTTCACCATCGAGTCGATGATCCGCATATTGGCCTGGTGCGGAATGAAGACGTCCAGGTCGTCCGAGCTGATCCCGGCCGCGTCCAGCGCCTGCTGGGCGACCTTCGCCATCTCGAAGACGGCCCACCGGAAGACGGCCTGGCCTTCCTGGGTGATGGCCGGGAACTTCGCCACCGTGCCGTCGCGGTAATCGTCCCACGGCACGGTCTGCTTGATGGTGTCGGCCTTGTCGCCCTCGGAGCCCCAGACGGTCGGGCCGATCATCGGCTCCTTGGCGGGACCGACGACGACCGCGCCCGCGCCGTCGCCGAAGAGGAAGGCCGTCGCGCGGTCCTCCAGATCGGTCAGATCGGAGAGCCGCTCCACGCCGATCACCAGGACGTACTCGGCCGAGCCCTCGACGATCATGCCCTTGGCCAGGGTCAGTCCATAGCCGAAGCCGGCGCAGCCCGCGGAGATGTCGAAGGCGGCCGGCCTGCCGGCGCCGATCTTGTCCGCGATCTCGGTCGCGATGGCCGGGGTCTGCTTGAAGTGCGAGACGGTGGAGACGATCACGGCGCCGATCTGCTCGGGCGTGACCCCGGCGTCGGCGATCGCCTTGCCGGAGGCCTCGATGGACATCGCGGCGACCGTCTCCTCCGGAGAGGCCCAGTGCCGGGTCGCGATTCCGGAGCGGGAGCGGATCCACTCGTCGGACGAGTCGATCGTTTCGAGGATCACCTCGTTGGGCACGACACGGGTCGGACGGTACCCGCCGACGCCCATGATGCGTGCGTACGGGGCGCCCTTGCTGGGCTTGATCTTCGACATGCTCTCTGGCTCCTATTCAGCCGTGGAGGAGTGCTCGGCGATCAGGGCGCGGGCCGCGTCGAGGTCGTCGGGGGTTTTGAGTGCCAGGGTCTTCACGCCGGGCATGGCGCGCTTGGCGAGACCGGTCAGGGTGCCACCGGGGCTCAGCTCGATCAGCGCGGTCGCGCCCCGCTGGACGAAGGTTTCCATGCACAGGTCCCAGCGGACCGGGTTGGCGACCTGTCCGACCAGGCGTGTCAGGACTCCGGAGCCGGTGGCGACGGCCTGGCCGTCCTTGTTCGAGACGTACGGTACGGCCGGGTCGGCGGCGTCGAGCGACCGGGCGGCCGCTTCCAGCGTCTCGACCGCGGGCGCCATGTGCCGCGTGTGGAACGCGCCGGCGACCTTGAGCGCCACCACGCGGCGTACGCCCTCCGGCTTCTCGGCCTCCAGCACGGCGAGCTCTTCGAGCGTGCCGGCGGCCACGATCTGGCCGGCGCCGTTCACATTCGCCGGAGTCAGACCGAGCTTCTCCAGATACGCGAAGGTGGTCTCGGGGTCGCCGCCCAGCAGCGCCGACATGCCCGTCCTGGTGGTGGCGGCGGCCTCGGCCATCGCCAGCCCGCGGGTCCGTACGAGCCGCATGGCCGCGTCGTCCGTGAACACTCCGGCCAGCGCGGTGGCGGCCAGTTCGCCGACACTGTGCCCGGCCACGACGCCGACGTCCCGGACCACGTCCCCGATGGCGGGGAAGAGTTGACGGGCCGACAGCAGGGCGGCCGCCACCAGCAGCGGCTGGGCGACCGCGGTGTCACGGATCTCGTCCGCGTCGGCCTTCGTGCCGTAGTGGACCAGGTCCAGGTCGAGGGCGGCCGACCAGGCCCGCAGCCGGTCTTCGGCGCCGGGAAGATCGAGCCAGGGAGTCAGGAAGCCGGGCGTCTGAGCGCCTTGGCCGGGAGCGACGAGTACGAGCACCCTCACACTCTCTCTTGGGGACGGTCCTCACCGCCCGTGGGGACAGGGACGAAGAACCATCAGGGGAATTGTTGGAGTACGACAAAAGTCTAGGACTGGGGATCCCCGTCGGCCAGACGCCCGAGGATCAGAGCGATCCGCAGCGTGAACGCGGACCGTACGTCCGAGGGTGACCAGCCGGTGACGTCAGTCACACGTCGGAGCCGGTATCGCACGGTGTTGGGGTGAACGAAGAGCATCCGCGCCGCGCCTTCGAGGCTGCTCGCCTGTTCAAGATAGACACTCAGAGTCTCCAGCAGCGCGGAACCCGCTTCTTCCAGCGGTCTGTAGATCTCCTCCACCAACTGGTCACGTGCGGAAGGGTCCGAGGCGATGGCGCGCTCCGGCAGCAGGTCGTCCGCCAGGACCGGGCGCGGCGCGTCCTGCCAGGCGAAACACGCCTTCAGTCCGGCGGCCGCGGCCTGCGCCGACCTGGTGGCGGCCAGCAGATCGGGCACCACGGGGCCCGCGACGACGGGTCCCGCGGCATAGGGACCGATCAGTGCCTTGGCGACCTGGAGCGGGTTGTCGCTGCCGCCCGCGATCACCACCAGCCTGTCGCCGAGGACGCCGGTGAGGACCTGGAGTTTCGCGTGCCGGGCGGCCCGGCGGATGGCCTCGACGGTCAGTTCGCTGTCCCCGTCCGGGGCGGTGCCGAGCAGCACACAGACATGCTCGGGTGAGTTCCAGCCGAGCGCCGCGGCCCGCGAGACGGCGCCCTCGTCGGCCTCGCCGGAGAGCACGGCGTTCACCACGAGGGACTCCAGCCGGGCGTCCCACGCGCCGCGCGCCTCGGCGGCCTGCGCGTAGACCTGCGCGGTCGCGAAGGCGATCTCACGGGCGTAGACGAGCAGCGCCTCGCGGAGTATCGCCTCGTCGCCAGGCGCCGCGACCTCCTCGATGGCCGCTTCCATGACCTCGATCGTGGTCCGCACCATCTCCACCGTCTGGCGCAGCGTGATCGCCCGCGTCAGCTCGCGCGGGGCCGTGCCGAAGACATCGGTGGAGATGGCCTGCGAGGTCTCCGGATGGCGGAACCATTCTGTGAACGCGGCGATACCGGCCTGTGCGACCAGCCCGATCCAGGAACGGTTCTCCGGCGGCATCGCGCGATACCACGGGAGCGTCCCGTCCATGCGTGCGATGGCGTTGGCGGCGAGCCGTCCCGAGGACTGCTCCAGCCGACGCAGCGTCGCGGGATGAGGATGGGGTTCGTTCGCGGGTTCTGGCACGGGGACAAGACTGCCTTATCGGGTCGGGTGCCTGTGGTGCCGGGGCTACGGTGGACCTGTGATTCTCGTACGCGACGCGGCGGAGCGTTACCACGGCGGCGATGCCTCCGCCGGGATCGAGTCCCTGCACGCCTTCTCCTTCGGGCGCTTCTACGACCCCGGGAACCTCCGCTTCGGCGCGGTCCTCGCCTGCAACGAGGAGCGGCTCGCGCCGGGCGCCGGGTTCGGTGAACATCCGCACAGCCATACGGAGATCGTCACCTGGGTCGTCGAGGGCGAGCTCACACACCGCGACTCGGCGGGGCACGCCACGGTCGTCAGGGCCGGCGACGTCCAGCGGCTCAGCTCGGCCGGCGGCGTGCGGCATGTGGAGCGCAACGACGGCGACCGGCCCCTGGTCTTCGTACAGATGTGGCTGGCGCCACTGGAGCCGGGCGGCGAGCCCGCGTACGACATCGTGCGCGGCATCGCCGACTCCACGCCGTACGCCGTGCCCGCGGCCGGGGCGATGCTGCATGTGCGGCGCCTCGGAGCGGGCGAGCGGGCCGCCGTGCCCGACGCGCCCCATGTGTATGTCCACGCGGTCCGCGGCGCGGTACGCCTCGGCGGCGCGGAACTGGGGCCGGGCGACTCGGCGCGCGTCACGGACGCCGAGGGACTGGAGCTGGCCGCGGGCCCGGCGGCGGAGGTGCTGCTCTGGGAGATGTCGGGCTGAGCCCCGCCCCGGCCCGGCGGCGGTCAGCGGGCGGAGTCCCGGCGCAGCTCCGCGAGGACGGCGTCGGTGAAGGGCGGCCAGGCGTCGACGGCCCAGGAGCCGAAGGCCCGGTCGGACAGCGCCACACACGCCGCCCCGGCGTCCGGGTCGACCCACAGGAACGTACCGGACTGGCCGAAGTGGCCGAAGGTGCGCGGCGAGGACGAACCGCCCGTCCAGTGCGGTGACTTGGTGTCCCGGATCTCGAAGCCCAGACCCCAGTCGTTGTTCCTCTGGTGGCCGTAGCCGGGCAGGACACCGGACAGCCCGGGGTGCACCACCGTCATCGCCTCCAGCACGGTGCGCGCGTCGAGCAGCCGTGGTGCCTGGAGTTCGGCGGCGAACCGCACCAGATCGTCCACGGTCGAGACGCCGTCTCTGGCCGGCGAGCCCTCCAGGGATGTGGAGGACATGCCCAGCGGTTCGAGCACGGCCTCGCGGAGATAGTCGGCGAACGGGATCTCGGTGGCCTTGGCGACATGGTCGGCGAGCGCCTCGAACCCCGCGTTGGAGTAGAGCCTGCGGGTGCCCGGCGCACTGGTCGCGCGGTGTTCGTCGAAGGCCAGACCGCTGGTGTGCGCGAGCAGATGACGGACCGTGGAGCCCTCGGGCCCGGCCGGCTCGTCCAGCTCGACCGCGCCCTCCTCGTACGCCACCAGCACCGCGTACGCGGTGAGCGGCTTGGTCACGGAGGCGAGCGGAAACCGGTGTGATGTGGGGCCGTGTGACCCGGCGACCGTGCCGTCCACTCGTACGACGGCGGCCGCGGCGGTTGTCGCCGGCCAGTTCTCGATCAGCGCCAGGCTCTGCATGGCTCCGACTCTAGTGCCGGCTCCCGTGCCGCGTCCGCCCCGTCGCGGGCCGGGCGGGCTCTTGCGGCGGGTCCGGGCGGACCAGGTCCTGGAACGTCAGCCGCATCGAGGGATCGGGCGTGCGGGCGAAGCCCAGGGACGCGTACAGCGGCTCGCCCTCCCGTGACGCGTGCAGATCGTTCTTGCGGAGACGGACCAGTTCTTCGGCGTCGCCGGGCGTCGCGCGGCGTGCGAGGATCATGAGGCTGGAGGGTAGTGCGCGGCGCCGGGAAACTCGTCGCCTTTTCCGCTTGCTTCGAGTGCACTCCAAGGAATTAGCGTTGAGGTCATGACGCTGATCGAGAGCAGGGCCGTACGGACGGAACGCGTGGAGATCTGCGTAGCGGCGCCCCGCGCGCATCCGCGTCCCGACGGCGAGGACCGCTACACGATCAGCGAGGTCTCCGCCTTCACCGGGCTCACCGCGCACACTCTGCGCTGGTACGAGCGGATCGGTCTGATGCCGCACGTCGACCGGTCGCACACCGGCCAGCGCCGCTTCAGCAACCGTGACCTGGACTGGCTCGCCTTTGTCGGGAAGCTGCGGCTGACCGGGATGCCGGTCGCGGACATGGTCCGCTACGCCGAGCTGATCCGGGTAGGCGAGGAGACGTTCGAGCAACGGCGCGAACTGCTGGCGCGGACCAGGCGCGATGTCCTGGGCCGGATCGCGGAGCTCCAGGACACCGTCGCCGTACTCGACCACAAGATCGGCTTTTACGCGGACGCCCACAGGGCGTCGGAGAGGGTTTGAACCCTGATGAGTGACAGCGGGATCACAAAGGTGCGGCTCGGGACCGGCGGCCCCGAGGTCGGTGTCCAGGGCCTCGGCTGCATGGGCATGAGCTTCGCGTACGGACCGACGGACGCCGACGCGGCGCGGGCCACCCTGGAACGCGCTCTGGAGCTGGGCGTCACGCTGTACGACACGGCGGACGTGTACGGCAACGGCGAGAACGAGAAGTTCATCGCGCCGTTCGTCCGGGCACACCGCGACGAGGTCGTCGTGGCCACGAAGTTCGCTCTGGGCATCAATCCGGCCGAGCCCACCAAGCGGCTCATCCGCAACGACCGGCCCTATATCCGCCAGAGCGTCGAGGGAAGTCTCCAGCGCCTCGGCGTGGAGGTGATCGACCTCTACTACATGCACCGGCGCGATGTGAACGTCCCGATCGAGGAAACGGTCGGCGCGATGGCCGAGCTGGTGTCCGAGGGCAAGGTCAAGCAGCTCGGGCTGAGCGAGGTCACCGCCGCCGAGCTGCGCGCCGCGCACGCCGTGCACCCGATCGCCGCCGTGCAGTCCGAATGGTCGCTGTTCAGCCGTGACATCGAGGCGGCCGTCGTACCGGCCGCCGCCGAACTGGGTGTCACGCTCGTGCCGTACTCGCCGCTCGGCCGGGGTTTTCTGACCGGCGCGTTCGTCAACGCCGAGCAGGAGCTGGGCGCCGACGACTTCCGCCGTCAGCAGCCCCGTTTCACCGGCGACAACGCGGCGGCGAACGCCGTGCTGCTCGAACCGGTGCGCAAGATCGCCGAAGGACGCGGCGCCACGCTCGGACAGGTCGCGCTCGCCTGGGTGCAGCAGCGTGCGGCGGTGCACGGACTCGGCGTCGTACCGATCCCGGGGACGCGCAGGCCCAGCCGGATCGAGGAGAACACCGGCGCGACGCGCCTCATCCTCACCGCGAGCGAGCTGGAACTGCTGGAGCCGATCGCGGACCAGGTGGCCGGCGGCCGGTACGCCGACATGGCCTTCACCTCGGCCGGCCGCGAGTAGGCCCGCCCACACCTGGCGCGGGCCGGCCCGCTCACGCCAGTCCCAGCGCGAACACCGCGAAGCCCGCCGCGAGCAGCGCCGCTGCCGCGCGGCGGGCTTTCGCCGTCCGTGTCCCGGACGCCCACGGGGCTTCGAAGCCGCGCGCGTACCGTCCGATGACGACCAGCAGCACGGCGAAGAGCGGCAGCCAGGCCGGCCGGGCGAGAATCCAGCCGGCCGAGTCGGGCGCGGTCGTCAGTCCGGGCACCGCACCGAGAAAGGATGCCGGCACGGCGGCGGTGAGCATCGCCGTCTGATGCCAGCACAGGATCGTCATCGCCGAGAGATTGATGACAACGACCGGTGCCCACAGGACGGGCCTCCTCAGCAGGCGTCCGATACGGTCCCGCAGCAGGATCGCCGCTCCGCTCTGCGCGGCGGCGAGCGCGAGCACCAGCAGCGACGGCGGATGCGAGTTGGTACGGGCCTCACCTGGGACGCCGACCATCGACGCCGGATAGTGGAAGACGGCCGGCAGCGCGGCGAAGAGGAGCGTGCCGCCGATGAGCAGCACACGCGCTCCGCGACCGCTGATCCGGTCCTCGGCCCAGCAGACTCCGAGCTGATACGCGAAGAGCCAGCCCGGAAGGATGTTCACCAGGGACAGCCAGGAGGGCATGGAGTCGGACCATGGCCCGTAGCGCAGGAAGTCAACGGCGGCGACGGTCATGACCAGCGGAGCGGTGGCCCAGGCACCCAGCCTGTGTGCGGCGCGCACACAGTAAGGAGTCAGTGCTGTCACCACCAGATAGACACCGACGAACCACAGAGGCTGGATCACCAGCGTCGACGCGGTGCGCAGCGTGGTGGCGGGCACGCCGAGCGCGTACAGCGGCGGGATCAGGCCCGCCCAGACGGCCGTCACGCCGAGGACGGGTCGGCCCAGCCGCGCCAGCCGCCGCCGCAGCCAGACGACGGTCGTCGACGGCCTCCGCCGGTACGAGAGCACCGAGGCATAGCCGCCGACCAGGAAGAAGACGCCCAGCGTCTGGAGCACCCAGCTCACCGGTGCGAAACCGCCGAAGACGGCGAGCGGACTGGCGTTGTGCAGGGCGCCGCCGCCGTCCAGGGTGAAGCCGCCGAGCAGCCAGTGTCCGGTCGGTACGGCGATCAGCGCGAGAGCGCGCAGGCCGTCGATCGCGCGGTCGCGGTGGGCCGGAGTCCGCGCCTCGATCCTTTCGACCGTCCCGCTGAGCGTCATCGGACCTCACCTCGGGCGACGGCCGCGAAGGCGCGGAGCGAGTCGGTGCCGGGAGCGAAGTAACCGGTGTGGCCCCGCGCGTCCTTGGCCGGAATCCGGCGGGCACCGAAGCCCGGACCGGCCGGGTCCTCGCCATGGCCCAGTCCCGCGAATTCGACGTTCGGGACCTTGGAGATCCAGTCGGTCGGATCCTTGGCGGCCCAGACCCGTGCGTCCGTACGCAGATCCGTCACATCCCGGGCCCGCATGCCGGGGGAGCCGAACACCACGATGTCCGAGGCGTTCACCTGATGCGCGGCCAGCCCGCAGACGACGGAACCATAGCTGTGGCAGAACAGCGCGGGTTTTCTCACACCGCTCGCCGCGAGTCCCTGGGTGAACCGGACGAGCCGCTCGGCTCCCGCCTCGGCGAGCTCACCGGTGGCCGCGTCCGGACCGGCTCCGACCGGGGTGGTGTAGCCCGCCCAGGCGATGACGGCGGTCCGGTCCTTGGTCGCGGCCCGCAGTGAAGCGGCCATGCCGGCGGGTGTGCCGTACGGATCTCTCGTACGGTCGAAGGAGCCCGCGTCGATGTCCGAGCCCGGTACGACGACCGACACCCGGCCGGTGGCCGTCAGATCTCCGTACACCTCGGCGACCTGGCCACGGCCGCGTGGATCGAAGGCGAGGATCTGACGGCCCGGCCGCGCGAGCCGCTCATAGCGGGGATCGCGCGCGGCCCGTACCGCGACGGCGTTGGCCCGGTACCGCAGCGCGACCGGTACGCCGTCGAGATTGCCGACGACCAGCGGATGACGCCGGATCAGGGCCTCGCGCTGAGGAGCTGTCAGAGAGCGGAAGAAGCGGGCCACCTGATCCGGCGAGGCCGTCGCCGGATCGGGCAGCGGCCGGCCGAGCGAACCGTCCGCGCGCCAGGCGGCGCTCCCGGGCGGCGGCCCGGTCACGGCCCGCTGCGCGGTGCCGGAGGCCCAGCCCGCCGTGCCCACGACCGCGATCGCCGCCAGTGCGGCGGCGACCAGGGTCCTCCTGTGGTGGCGCATGTCCGTCTCCTTCTGCTGCTCGTCCATGAGGTGGCGAGCAGGAAGGTAAGGAGACGGTGTACGCGCGCACGTCACACCGGGGAGCCAACTGGCGAGTGATACCTGGGTAGGGGCTGTCTCTTCGCGGCGCTCGGGAGCGGCGGACGGCTCAGGAGGACGCGTCGCCCGGCGTGACCAGACCCGACTCGTACGCGAAGATCACGGCCTGTGCGCGGTCGCGCAGGCCGAGCTTCGACAGGACACGGCCTATATGGGTCTTCACGGTCTGTTCGGCGACGATCAGCCGGCCCGCGATCTCCTGGTTGGACAGGCCACGCGCGATCAGTTCGAGCACCTCGGTCTCGCGTGGCGTGAGACCGCGCAGCCGCAGGGCGCGGTCCTTGCGAGGCGCCGGCCGGGTCCGGGCGAAGTCCGCGATCAGCCGGCGGGTCACGGACGGCGCGAGCAGCGCCTCGCCGGACGCGACGATCCGTACCGCCGCGATCAGATCGGCCGGTGGCGCGTCCTTGAGCAGAAAGCCCGACGCGCCGGCGCGCAGTGCCTCGTACACATAGTCGTCCACGTCGAAGGTGGTCAGCATCAGCACTTTTGGCCGGTGGATCACTCCCAACGGCGGATCCAGCAGTTCGCGGGCGGCCGCCAGTCCGTCCAGCTCCGGCATCCGTACGTCCATCAGCACCACATCCGGATGGACGGAACGGCTCACCTCCACACCACGGCGGCCGTCCGGCGCCTCACCCACCACATCGATGTCGGCCTGCGCCGAGAGCAGCGCGGCGAACCCGGCGCGCACCATGGCCTGGTCATCGACGATGATCACGCGGATGGTCACGAGGCGTCCTGCGGAGCCGGGGCGGTGCGGCCGGCCGGTGCGGCCGTCGTGTGCAGACCGGCCGGGACGGTCAGCGGGAGCCGTGCCGCGACCCGGAAGCCGCCGTCGGGCAGCGGCCCGGTGTCCAGCGTGCCGCCGGTCAACCGCACGCGCTCACGCATGCCGACCAGGCCGTGGCCGGTCCCGGTGGTCTCCAGCGGCGAAGTGCCTGGCGCGGCCGGGCCGTTGACGACCAGGACGGTCAGCCAGTCACCGTCGGCGGTCACCGAGACCCGGGTCCGCGCGCCGGACGCGTGCCGCACCACATTGGCGAGCGCCTCCTGCACGATGCGGTACGCGGAGAGGTCCACGGCGGACGGGACCGGGACCGGGCCGGCCGGGAGCGACACCTCGGCGGGCACTCCGGCCCGCACGGTCGCCTCCACCAACTGCGGCACCCGGCCGAGCCCGGGCTGAGGCGCCCGCTCGCTCTCCGTACCGTCGCTGCGGAGCACCGAGAGCAGCCGCCGCATCTCGGTCAGGGACTCCCGCGCGCTCGCGGCGATGGCCGAGAACTCCTCGCGCGCGGCGTCCGGCAGCCCTTCGATCCGATAGGGCGCGGAGTCGGCCTGCACGGTGATCACGGACATATGGTGCGCCACCACATCGTGCAGCTCACGGGCGATCCGCGCGCGCTCCTCCAACAGCGTGCGCCGGGAGCGCTCCGCCTCGCTGATGGTCTCCTGCACCACAAGTCTGCGCTGGGCGTCACCGCGTTCGCGCAGCGCGGCCGTGACGACGAGGACCACACCGCTGAGCACGAAGAGCAGCAGATCGACGCCGCCGCTGTCCTTCCGGGAGATCAGCTCGAAGAAGAAGCCCGCCGCGCCGGTCGCCAGCCATACGGCCAGCAGCGTGCGGCGCGGTTCGCGCAGCCCGAGACAGGCCATCAGCAGCAGGTAGCCGATGACGGCCATCGGGGTCCATGGCCAGGGACGGCCCGCCACGCCGTCCGCGCCCTGCAGCAGGACCGCGCCGATGACATCGGCGGCGAAGATGATCCACCACGCCCGGAGCGGGCGGGTCACCGCGAGCAGCAGAGGCACGCTCTGCGCGGTGGCGAGCGCTCCGGACCAGCCGCCGCCCAGCCGGTAGTCCTGGATGAGGACGGTGGTCGTGACCGGCAGCAGCGCGACGGCGAAGGCGAGGGCGATCGTATACGGGACGAGCCGCTGCCACAGCCGGGGCGCGTGGGCGAAAAGCGGCTCGGCGGAGTCCGCCGGCGTCCGCAGCCCACCGGTGAGCGCCCGAGCCGATCTCTTCAGGGCGGGAGGCGTGCGCGGCGACAGGGATGCGGTTCTCATGGCCGGTCCAGCGTAGGCAGCGCCGACCTCGCCGGGCGTCATACCAGAGGGCCGGTCCGGACGTCATACCGAGGTATGACACGCGGGTCCGGCGCCGGGCGGCGTGACCGAAGCCGCTCGCCGGGCCCGCCGGCGCCGATGACCCGCGCCGTCATAACTCCGCCAGCAGCTCCGCCTTCTTCGCGGTGAACTCCTCGTCCGTCACCAGGCCCGCCCGGTGCAGATCACCGAGATGGCGGATGCGGTCCGCGACATCGGCCGGGTCGCGGCGGCCGGACGCCACTGCGGACACCGGCACGGCCGCGCGGCTCGACCCCGCGCCCTGGATCGCCCGCAGGACGGCCGCCGCGAAGGGCAGCGACTCGTGCACCGGGCCATAGCCGAGGCCGAAGACGACAGCCGCCGGGTCATGGTCGGCCCCCGGCGGACGGGAGAGCTCCGGTCCGTGGCCGTCGCGCCGCAGCAGCCGCAGATATCCCTCGAAGCCGTCGGGCGAGCGCCACTCGACGCCGTGCAGCTCCCGCACCGGAAAGCTCTGGTCGCCCGCCTTCCACTTGGCGGACGAGGCGCCCGTCCAGAACCAGCGGAAGGACACCCGGTCTCCGTCGAAGGACGCCTTGCCGTCGTACGCCTTGAAGTGCAGCGAAGGTCCGGGCGAGGCCACCAGATACCGCTCGGCCGGCTCCTGCCGCTCCCGTGCGTCCGGCGCGCCGTCCCGGTCGAGCGCGGCCCGCAACTCGTCGGCGTAGTACTCCGCGAGGGTCTCGCGCTCGGCGGGCAGCACCAGCCGGTACGGATCGCAGCCCTGCTTGAGCTGACCGGCCGCGGCCTCCATCAGCGGGTCGGCGCCGGGTCTCGGCACGGCGTGCAGCACGACCGTCCCGCGCTTGCCGGCGGAGAGGCTCACCGACGACAACGCCTCGTGCGGCACACGGCGTTCGCCGAGCGCCTGAAAGAGCTTCGGCGTCCGTATCCCCCGTTCGAAGCGGACGAGCACGGAGTCGCTTTCGAACTCCCAGGTGGCATGAATCCCCGCAAGCACATCACCCATGTGCTTCATCGTAGGCGGCGTGCGTCCGCGCGTCGCCTGCCGCAACGCACGAATTCTACGCGCGTCAGATCTCTTCCGCCCCGGTCTCATCGGCACCCGGAATTCCACTCCGGCAGGTGACATCGCCATCCGCACAGCTCACCGCGGAGTACGAACCGACCCCGATCTCCGCGAAGTTGCCGAGGCTCTCCGTGCCCGGCTCGAAGTAGCCGCTGTGGCCGATCGCGCCCTCCGCCGAGAGCACCCGAGAGCCGAATCCCCGGGACACCGGGTCCGCGCCGTGCCCGAGGCCGCCCACCGCCAGATACGGGACATCCTGGATCCAGTCGTCCTGGTCCCGCATGGCCCACACGCGGGCAGCGGTGCGGAGCTGCCGCGCGTTGCCGACCCGCATGCCGGGGCTGCCCGCGACCGCCACGTCCGCGACCCTGGCAGGCAGCGCGCGGGCGGCCACTCCGCACACCACGGAGCCGTAGCTGTGGCAGAACAGTGAGATCCGCGAGTTCCCGGGCAGCGCCGCCGCGAGCGCGGAGAGCCGTACGGCGCCGTCCTCGGCGAGCTTGCCGATCGCCGCGTCCATGCCGAGCCCGGCGGGCGCGGTGTAGTCGGCCCAGGCGATGACGGCGGTACGGGTGTCCGGGTCGGCGGCCCGCTCGGCGTCGTACAGCGACTTGGCCATGCCCACCGGCGCCGTGTACCTGCGGTGTGTCTTCTCGAACGTCAGCACATTGGTGTCGACACCAGGGACCACGACCGAGACGCGCTCCGCGAGGTCGAGGTCTCCGAAGACCTCGGCCGCGCGGCCCTTTCCCGACGGGTCGAAGGCGAGGATCTGACGGCCGCCGCCGAGCATCGACGCATAGCGGTGCATCCGCCGGCCCGCCTGCCACCGGCCGTCGCTGGAGAGTCTGGTGTCGGTCATACGGTCGTGCTCCACCCGGCGCGCCTGGGAGAGGGCCAGCCGGTTGGCGAGGTATCGCAGGGTGACGGGAGCGCCGTTGAGATTGCCGACGACAAGCGGATACCTCGTGGCCAGCCGCACCTGCTCTCTGGTGGTGAGGGAGGCGAAGAACGACGACAGCAGCCTTGGCGGCGCGGTCGGGCGCGGTAGCGGACGGTCTCCTGACCGGCCCCGCTCCCAGGCGAGAAAGGCGGCTCGCAGGGGCTCGCCGGGGCCGCGTTGATGTCGTACGGCGGTCCATCCGGTGGTCGTCAGCAACACAAACACCACGGCGAGGGCGAGCAGCGTGCGCCATGCGTTGAGGGAGGGGGAAGAGCCGAAGGAAGTCACTGCGGACCACCCTAGGACGCGCACGGCGGCGCTTGTGGCAACGGTGAGGCAGATCACGCCTCATGGAGGAATGAACCGCCGGTAACCTCGCCGCGTATGCGAGCGACACGCACGCTTCGGCGTGTTACGGGCGTACCGGACAACAAACGTGACGGACCGTAGGCTTCCGGGCCGTCAGACCGGCTCCCGGTCCCGCGCACCGGCGGCGAGAGGTCGTACGCCGGTGGTGGACCGGCCGCGGTGCCGTGGTGTCGCGCCTTGTGGGACCGTGCGTCGGACGGCCGTGCGGCGGCCTTCTCCGGCGGTCCATGTCGTCGGTCTTCTCGGCGGTCCGCGTCGCGGGTCCTCTTCGACGGCCGCGCGTGTCGTCGGCCGCGCTCCCTGTGCCGTCCTCAGGCGGACCGGCTGCTCCGGTCGCACGCCGGCTTCCGCCAGTTCCCGGCGAGCGCCGGACCGAGATGGTCGAGATACGCCTCGGTCAGCTCACCGAGTGCCTCCACGCTCGGGTCCTGTCCCTGTCCCCAGAGCCGGCCGGTCACCCGCATCACGCCGGCGAACGCGGCGACGGCGACCCGCGGCCGGGGATCGGCGTCCACGTCGAGGCCCTCGCGCTCGGCGATCAGCCGGGCGATCCCGTCCTCCAGTTCGGCGGAGCGGCGCAGATGCGTGGCGAGGAGAGCCGGGGTGGACTCGATCATCAGATATGCACGCATATGGAGCTCCGCCGGTACGACCGCCTCGATCGCTTCTCCGATGGTGTTCCAGGCGGACGTGACGGCGTTGCGCATCGCCTCGAATGGCCCCTCCGAGGCGGGCCGGCGGCTCAGAGCCTCGAAAAACCTGTCCTCGACCATGTCCACCACAGCGAAGGCGACCTCCTCCTTGCTGGCGAAATAGCGGAAGAAGGTGCGCTGGGAGACCTCGACGGCGTCCGCGATCTCATCGACGGTCGTCTGCTCGTATCCGCGCGTGGTGAACAGCTCCAGCGCCACCCGCAGCAGGGCGTCACGCGTGCGCTGCTTCTTGCGGGCGCGCAGTCCGGCCGGCTGTTCAACCGCTGTTTCCCGCCCGGTGGTTATGTGCTGCCCGAGAGTCACCGCATGGTCCTCATTCCACCGCTTCATCGCACTTTGCCCAGATCGGTCTATCTGTGAGCTACATGACAGTTACCGACTTGTGAATTGGTTTGTCAACTGTCAGTGACTGACACTAGCGTGTCCGGTATGACTAGTCAGACCACCGTCGACAAGGCGCCACAGGTCCCGGAATCTCCGGCCGCCGCGCCGTCCAAGGGCCTGCGCGGCCATCCTTGGCTGACGCTCTTCTCCGTGGCCATCGGCGTGATGATGGTGGCGCTCGACGGCACCATTGTCGCGATCGCGAATCCGGCCATCAAGCAGGACCTCGGCGCGACCTTCGCCGACGTCCAGTGGATCACCAACGGCTACTTCCTCGCCCTCGCCGTGGCACTGATCACCGCGGGCAAGCTCGGTGACCGCTTCGGCCACCGGCAGACCTTCCTCATCGGCGTCATCGGCTTCGCCGCGGCCTCGGGGGCCATCGGCCTCTCCCACAGCATCTCGCTCGTGGTCACCTTCCGGGTGCTTCAGGGCCTCTTCGGAGCGCTGCTGATGCCGGCGGCGCTCGGCCTGCTGCGTGCCACCTTCCCGGCCGAGAAGCTCAATATGGCCATCGGTATCTGGGGCATGGTCATCGGCGCCTCGACGGCGGGCGGGCCGATCCTCGGCGGCGTGCTGGTCGAGCACGTCAGCTGGCAGTCGGTCTTCTTCATCAATGTGCCGGTCGGCGTGGTCGCCCTGGTGATCGGCGCGGTGATCCTCCGGGACCACCGGGCGGAGAACGCCCCGAAGTCCTTCGACATCCTCGGCATCCTGCTGCTCTCCGCCGCCATGTTCTGCCTTGTCTGGGCGATCATCAAGGCCCCGGCCTGGGGCTGGGGCGACGGCCTGACCTGGCTGTTCATCGCCGTCTCCGTCGCCTGCTTCGTGCTCTTCGCCTTCTGGGAGACGAAGGTCAAGGAGCCGCTCGTCCCGCTCGGGCTGTTCCGCTCCGTACCGCTGTCCGCCGGTGTGGTCCTGATGGTGCTGATGGCCATCGCCTTCCTGGGCGGCCTCTTCTTCGTCACCTTCTACCTCCAGAACGTGCACGGCATGAGCCCGATCGACGCCGGTCTGCATCTGCTGCCGCTGACCGGGATGATGATCGTCGGATCGCCGCTGGCGGGCGTGGTGATCACCAAGCTCGGCCCCCGGATCCCGCTGGCGGGCGGCATGGTCCTCACGGCCGCCGCCATGTTCGGTATGTCCACTCTGGAGACGGGCACCAGCAGCCTCACCATGTCGATCTGGTTCGCGCTGCTCGGGCTCGGCCTGGCGCCGGTCATGGTGGGCGCGACCGAGGTCATCGTGGGCAACGCTCCGATGGAGCTGTCCGGTGTGGCGGGCGGTCTGCAGCAGGCCGCCATGCAGATCGGCGGCAGCCTCGGTACGGCCGTACTCGGCGCGGTCATGGCCTCCAAGGTCACCAGCGATCTGCCGGGCAACTGGACCGAGGCGGGGCTCCCGCCGCTCACTCCCGCGCAGGAGGCCCAGGCCGCCGAGGCGGTCCAGGGCGGTGTGGCGCCGGTGGCGCCCGGTACTCCGGCCGAGGTCGCCGCGAAGATCACCAGCGTGGCGCACGACACCTTCATGTCCGGCATGGGGCTGGCCTGTCTGGTCGCCGCCGCTGTCGCGACCGTGGCGGTCTTTGTCGCGCTGCTGACGAAGCGTGGCGTCAACGCCGACGCGTCGGGCGGCGGGGTTCACATCTGAGGTCAGTCCACGGATGACCCGACGTCAATCACGTGCCTGAGACAGCCCCGCCGAAACCTTCCGGCGGGGCTGTCGCCTATCCGGGTGGAGGGTGCTCCGGTCTTCTTCCCGGGCCCGTACGCCGCGGGTCAGGGTGGGGTGCACAGTTTCGTACGACACGGGGGTTCATCCGTATGCGCAAGACCATGTACACGTCCGGGCCGAGGTCGAAGGCGCGGCCGGAGGCGGTGTTCCGGCCGCGGCCGGAGGCGGCGCTCAGGTCCGGGCGGAGGACCGGGCCGGCCTGTATGCCGAAGGCCGTCGCCGCCGGGGCGCTGGCCGTCGCCGCACTGCTGCCGGGATCCGTCGATGTCACCGCCGCCGCCGCTGCCGCACCGCCGCGCCTCGGAGAGTGCGCGGCCGGCGAGCTCTGCCTGTGGGAGAAAGGCGACTTCAAGGGAGCGCGGCAGACGCATGAACTGTCCGGTATCAGCATCGACAGCTGTACGCCGCTTCCTCGGGGCGCCACCGTCGAGTCCCTCGCCAACCGCACCGGACGGCCGGTGACGACCTATCAGTCCGAAGAGTGCGCGGAGACCGGGGAGTTCGAGACCTATCCGGGCGGCGGCACCTGGCTGCCGCGGTCGCCGTACCGCGTCAGGGCCTTCAAGGTCTGGGAGCACTGAGCCGCTCCGGGCCGCGGGCGTCTGGGAGCGCGGAGCGGGGGTACCCGACGGAGGAGAAAGCCCCCGACCGACCCGAGGAGGGACGATGACGGGCTTCGGAAACACCCGTACACGCAGGGGCCCCCGCTCACACGGCCGGATGAGGTCGCGGACCGGGCCGGACCGCGTGACGCTCGGGATCGTCGGACTGGTCTGCGCGGTCGCCGGATTGTTCGTGCTGGGAATCGTGCTCGGCCCGGTCGCGATCGTGTGTGGCCGGCTGGCCATGGGCCGCCGCTGGAGCGGTGCGCACATTCCGGCGGTGGTCGCGGTCGCGCTCGGTGCGATCGACACCCTGCTGGCGATCCTCTGGCTGGCCTGACACGTCCGGCCGGGCGGTTCGGGAGAGCCGGCGTCGTAACCGGCGGGAACGACCGGAGGGCGGTGGGACCCATGGGTCCCACCGCCCTCCGGCGCGCGTCCTACTGTCCGCGTGGCGTCGCGGACCGGCCGCGGTCAGGCGTCGCAGCGGTCAGACATCACCGCGGTCAGACATCACCGCGGTCAGGCGTCGCCACCGGCCGCGCCCGGGTCGGCCGCGGAGGCGTCCAGCAGCTCGTAGCGGTCCACCGCCTGCTTCAGCACGGAACGGTCGACCTTGCCCTCCCTCGCCAGCTCGGTGAGTACTCCGAGCACGATCGACTGCGCGTCGATGTGGAAGAAGCGACGGGCCGCGCCGCGCGTGTCGGCGAAGCCGAAACCGTCCGCGCCCAGTGACTGGTACGTGCCGGGAACCCAGCGCGAGATCTGGTCGGGTACCGAACGCATCCAGTCGGATACGGCCACGAACGGGCCCTCCGCGCCGGACAGCTTGCGCGTCACATACGGCACGCGCTGTTCCGCGTCCGGGTGCAGCAGATTGTGCCGCTCCACCTCGACGGCCTCGCGCCGCAGCTCGTTCCAGGACGTCGCGGACCAGACATCGGCCCGGACATTCCACTCCTCGGCGAGGATCCGCTGCGCCTCCACCGCCCACGGCACCGCCACTCCGGACGCCATGATCTGCGCGGGGATCGCGCCCCGCTCGCCCTGCTTGAAGCGGTGGATGCCCTTGAGGATCCCGTCGACATCCACATCGGCGGGCTCGGCCGGATGCTGGATCGGCTCGTTGTAGACGGTGAGGTAGTAGAAGACGTCCTCGCTGGCCGGGCCGTACATCCGGCGCAGACCGTCCTTGACGATATGCGCGATCTCGAAGCCGTACGCCGGGTCGTACGCGACACAGGCCGGATTGGTCGAGGCCAGCAGATGCGAGTGGCCGTCCGCGTGCTGGAGCCCTTCACCGGTCAGAGTCGTCCGTCCGGCGGTCGCACCCAGTACAAAGCCACGCGCGAGCTGATCGGACATCTGCCAGAACTGGTCACCTGTCCGCTGGAATCCGAACATCGAATAGAACACGTACACCGGGATCAGCGGCTCGCCGTGTGTGGCGTACGCCGAACCCGCCGCGATCAGCGAGGCGGTACAGCCCGCCTCGGAGATGCCGTCGTGCAGCATCTGGCCGGTCGGGGACTCCTTGTACGAGAGCAGCAGCTCGCGGTCCACGGCTTCGTACTGCTGGCCCAGCGGGTTGTAGATCTTGGCGCTCGGGAAGAACGAGTCCATGCCGAACGTGCGGTACTCGTCCGGGGCGATCAGCACGAAGCGCTTGCCGATCTCCTTGTCCCGCATCAGGTCCTTGAGCAGCCGGACGAAGGCCATGGTGGTGGCGATCGACTGCTGGCCCGAGCCCTTCTTTACCGCCGCGTAGGTCTTGTCCCCGGGAAGATTCAGCGGCTTCGCCCGCACGATCCTGGTCGGCACATATCCGCCCAGCGACTTGCGCCGGTCGTGCATGTACTGGATCTCTTCCGAGTCCCTGCCGGGGTGGTAGTAGGGCGGCAGACCGCCCTCCAGCTCCTGGTCGGTGATCGGGATGTGCAGCCGGTCGCGGAAGCCCTTGAGGTCGGCGACCGTCAGCTTCTTCATCTGATGGGTCGCGTTGCGGCCCTCGAAGTTCGGTCCGAGCGTCCAGCCCTTGACGGTCTGCGCCAGGATCACGGTCGGCTGGCCCTTGTGGGCCTTGGCCGCCGCGTACGCCGCGTAGACCTTCTTGTGGTCGTGGCCACCGCGGCCGAGGTGCAGGATCTGTTCGTCGGACATGTTCTCGACCATGGCGCGCAGCCGCTGGTCGTCACCGAAGAAGTGGTCACGGATGTACGAGCCGGTCTCGGTGGCGTACGTCTGGAACTGCCCGTCGGGCGTCGTGTTCAGCCGGTTGACGAGCACGCCGTCGCGGTCCTGCGCGAGCAGCGGGTCCCAGGAGCGGTCCCAGACCAGCTTGATGACATTCCAGCCGGCGCCGCGGAACTGCGACTCCAGCTCCTGGATGATCTTGCCGTTGCCGCGCACCGGGCCGTCGAGCCGCTGGAGGTTGCAGTTGACGACAAAGGTCAGATTGTCGAGGCCCTCCCGTGCGGCGATGGAAAGCTGGCCCAGCGACTCGGGCTCGTCCATCTCACCGTCGCCGAGATACGCCCAGACGTGCGAGGAGGAGGTGTCGGCGATACCGCGCGCCTCCATGTAGCGGTTCATCCGGGCCTGGTAGATCGCGCCGAGGGGACCGAGCCCCATCGAGACGGTGGGAAACTCCCAGAAGTCCGGCATCAGCCGCGGATGCGGATAGCTGGACAGGCCGTACGGAGCCTTCGACTTCTCCTGGCGGAACGCGTCGAGCTGTGTCTCGCTCAGCCGGTCGAGCAGGAAGGCGCGGGCGTAGATGCCGGGAGAGGCATGGCCCTGGAAGAAGATCTGGTCGCCGCCGTCGCCGCCGTCCTTGCCCCGGAAGAAGTGGTTGAAGCCCACGTCGTACAGGGAGGCGGAGGAGGCGAAGGTGGCGATGTGGCCGCCGACGCCGATACCGGGGCGCTGCGCACGCGACACCATCACGGCCGCGTTCCAGCGGGTGGCGTTGAGGATCTTGCGCTCGATCTCCTCGTTGCCGGGGAAGAAGGGCTCATCCTTGGTGGCGATGGTGTTGACGTAGTCCGTGCTGCGCATCTCGGGCACAGCCACACGCTTCTCACGCGCGCGCTCGATCAGTCGGAGCATCAGATAACGGGCGCGCTCACGGCCTCGCTCGTCGACAGCGGCGTCGAGCGAGTCGAGCCACTCCTGGGTCTCTTCGGGATCAAAGTCCGGGACCTGGCTGGGAAGGCCGCCAATGATGATCGGGTTGCGATCGGATCCGGAAGCCACGCTTTTCCTTCGCTGTTTGGTCGTGTCGTGCCCTGCACGCGATCGATGCAGTGCACGCCGTCGGGATACTGCTTCTACGCGGGCCAGGGGCCCCCGGGTGTCCCCGCGGAGTTGCCCTGGGCATGGGCACGTACGCCGCCTCCATCGTGTACCGCTGCGACGGAAACGTCATCTCTACTGAGGGGTAACCCGCGCTCTCCGCCAAATCCGGCTTCCGGTCCGGCTCGCGCGTCGGTCAAATCGCAACCTTACGCCCAACCCGTCTATGCGTTTCGTTCGGCCGTTCGGACCCGATTGGCGTACCGAAGCGGCATAACATTACAAAGAGGGAGGAAACGTATGGCGTATATCGCGGAAGGCGGTGCCGAAGTGGCAGGAGTTGCGGTGGAGTGGCCCGGATCGTCACCGTTTCGGCGGTCTCGGCGGCCGGGTACTTGCGCGATCCGCCCCGCCCGTGTGGACTACGGCCAATGCCCCGCGCACGCGCGTGGCTGAAGCATTTTCCGAAACAAGATCAGGAGGCAATCCGTGAGCGCGACCGCGGACCACGCGGAGGAACGGACCAGCCCGGCCGCAAGGCTGGGGTTCGAACCCGGACAGGTGGTCCAGGAGATCGGCTACGACGACGACGTCGAGCAGGAGCTCCGCGAGTCCATCGAGGCTGTCATTGGCCAGGAGCTCGTCGACGAGGATTACGAGGACGTGGCTGACGCCGTCCTGCTGTGGTTCCGTGACGAGGACGGCGACCTTACGGACGCGCTGGTGGACGCCATCGGTCTGATCGAGGAGGGCGGAGCGGTCTGGCTGCTCACGCCCAAGACCGGCCGTGATGGCTACGTCGAACCGAGCGACATCAACGAGGCCGCCCAGACCGCGGGCCTGTCCCAGACAAAGAGCATCAACGCCGGCAAGGACTGGACCGGCAGTCGGCTCGTCACGCCCAAGGCGGCGAAGTCCAAGCGCTGACTCCGAGCGCCGCATCGAGCGCGCAAGCCGCAGCAGCCATCAGCAAGCAGCCTTGACGGCCCCCGCCGACCTCTGTCGGCGGGGGCCTTGTGCGTACGCTGGAAGGCATCTGCCGGGCCAGTGAAGGGACGTGTACCCATGGCGATCGAGGTCGGCACCATCGCCCCGGACTTCGAGCTGAAGGACAACCACGGCCGGACCGTGCGGCTGTCCGACTTCCGCGGGCCGGATGGTCCCAAGAACGTGGTGCTGCTCTTCTATCCGTTCGCCTTCACCGGTGTGTGCACGGGTGAGCTGTGCGCCCTGCGGGACGAGCTGCCCGCGTTCGTCAACGACGACACGCAGCTCCTCGCCGTCTCCAACGACTCCATCCACACTCTGCGTGTGTTCGCCGAGCAGGAGGGCCTGGAGTATCCGTTGCTGTCGGACTTCTGGCCGCACGGCGAGATCTCGCGCGCGTACGGCGTCTTCGACGAGGAGAAGGGATGCGCCGTGCGGGGCACCTTCATCATCGACAAGGAGGGCGTCGTGCGCTGGACGGTGGTGCACGGCCTGCCGGACGCCAGGGACCTCAACGAATACATCAAGGCGCTGGCGGCGCTCTGACCCGGGGCTGAGTCCATCGGGCGAAGCGCTCTCCACGGCCCGGGGTGTCAGTCGGAAATCGCACAGTGACCGGGAACCGGTCACTAGGATCCACTCGTTGATCCGATGCCAACGCACCAGGGGGCGCGCGGCCCGCGCCGCCGGCCACTGATCTCGCCAGGTCAGCCGCCGGCCACGGTTGCCGGCCCCGAGAAACCATAAGGAGGACTCGTGGGAGTCAGCCTCAGCAAGGGCGGAAACGTCTCGCTGACCAAGGCCGCGCCCAATCTGACCGCGGTCACCGTGGGTCTGGGCTGGGACGTCCGTACGACCACCGGCAGCGACTTCGACCTCGACGCCAGCGCCCTGCTGACGAACTCCGAGGGCAAGGTCGCCATCGACGGGAACTTCATCTTCTTCAACAATCTGAAGAGCCCGGACGGATCCGTCGAGCACACCGGTGACAACCTCACCGGTGCGGGCGAGGGCGACGACGAGGCGATCAAGGTCAATCTGGCCGCGGTCCCCGCCGACGTCGAGAAGATCGTGTTCCCTGTCTCGATCTACGAGGCGGAGAGCCGTCAGCAGTCCTTCGGCCAGGTACGCAACGCCTTCATCCGCGTGGTCAACCAGGCCGACAACAACGAACTGGCGCGGTACGACCTGAGTGAGGACGCCTCGACGGAGACCGCGATGGTCTTCGGCGAGCTCTACCGCAACGGCGCGGAGTGGAAGTTCCGCGCCATCGGCCAGGGGTACGCCTCGGGTCTGCGCGGTATCGCACAGGACTTCGGCGTCAACGTCTGAGCCGATCCGTCCCGTCGCGTCCGGCGCCGCACAGTCCTGTGCGGCGCCGGACGCGCTCAGGGGGAGCGCGGATCCCGGGCCGCCCGCGCGCGTCGCCGCGTCGTACGCGCATCGGTGCGCGACGAACGGCATGAAGAAGGCTTGAACGGGCATGACGTCAGGCGCGCCATGCCCGGCAGCACGGCACCACACCACCTCGGGGAGGACTCACCATCATGGGCGTCACACTCGCCAAGGGAGGCAATGTCTCCCTCTCCAAGGCCGCACCGAACCTCACCCAGGTGCTGGTCGGGCTCGGCTGGGACGCGCGCTCCACCACCGGAGCGCCCTTCGACCTCGATGCCAGCGCACTCCTCTGCCAGTCGGGCCGGGTGCTCGGCGACGAGTGGTTCATCTTCTACAACAATCTGACCAGCCCGGACGGATCCGTCGAACATACGGGTGACAATCTGACGGGTGAGGGCGAGGGCGACGACGAGTCGCTTCTCGTCGATCTCTCCAAGGTGCCGGCCCACTGCGACAAGATCGTCTTTCCGGTCTCGATCCACGAGGCCGACAATCGCGGCCAGACTTTCGGACAGGTCAGTAACGCGTTCATTCGCGTGGCCAACCAGGCCGACGGACAGGAACTCGCGCGCTACGACCTCAGTGAGGATGCCTCCACGGAAACGGCGATGATCTTCGGCGAGCTGTACCGCTATGGCGGCGAGTGGAAGTTCAGGGCCGTGGGACAGGGGTACGCGTCCGGACTTCGGGGCATCGCTCTAGACTTCGGGGTCAACGTTTCGTAAAGCAGTGCTCTGCGCGGGGGAAACCCGTTAATCACCAGATGGGGTAACCAGTGATCCTGAAAACCTTCGGCTGGTCGATCGCCATCACGGCGGTCGGCCTCGCCTTCGCGGCCTGGCAGTGGGGGTGGGAGGCGTTCGGGATCGTACTGATCCTGTCGATCCTTGAGATCTCGCTGTCGTTCGACAACGCGGTCGTCAATGCCGGGGTCCTGAAGAAGATGAATGCCTTCTGGCAGAAGATCTTCCTCACCGTCGGCATCCTCATCGCGGTGTTCGGCATGCGGCTGGTGTTCCCCGTCGTCATTGTCGCCATCAGCGCCAAGGTCGGGCCGATCGAAGCCGTCCAGATCGCGGTGGACAACCCCGACCGGTACGAATCCCTGGTCACCGACGCCCACCCGGCGATCGCTGCCTTCGGTGGCATGTTCCTGCTGATGATCTTCCTGGACTTCATCTTCGAGGACCGGGACATCAAGTGGCTGGGCTGGCTGGAGCGCCCGCTGGCCAAGCTCGGCAAGGTCGACATGCTGTCGGTCTGCATCGCGCTGATCGTTCTTCTGGTCACGGCACTCACCTTCGCCACCCACGCCCACACCAGCACGGGCTACCAGGACAAGTCGGCCACCGTGCTGCTCGCCGGGGTCGGCGGCCTGATCACGTACCTCGTCGTCGGCGGACTTTCGAGCTTCTTCGAGAACCGGCTGGAGGAGCGGGAGGAGCACGAGCACGAGGAAGAGGAGAAGGCCAGGGCCGAGGGCAAGCAGGTCTCGGCGGTCGGCCTGGCGGGCAAGGCCGCGTTCTTCCTCTTCCTCTACCTTGAGGTCCTGGACGCGTCCTTCTCCTTCGACGGCGTGATCGGCGCCTTCGCCATCACGAACCAGATCTTCTGGATGGCGCTGGGCCTCGGCATCGGTGCCATGTATGTCCGTTCGCTCACGGTCTATCTGGTCCGCCAGGGCACTCTGGACGACTACGTCTACCTGGAGCACGGCGCGCACTACGCGATCGGTGCGCTCGCCGTCATCCTGCTGATCACCATCGAGCACTCGATCAACGAGATCATCACCGGTCTGATCGGAGTCGTCCTGATCGCCGCCTCCTTCTGGTCCTCGGTGCGCCGCAACAAGGCGCTGGAGGCGGAGGAGGCCGGCAAGGATCCCAACGACGACAAATCGGCGCTGCGCGTCTGAGCCGTGCTCCGGTGAGCCCTCTGGTGAGCCGGTCCTCCGGGGTGTGACCTGGAGGGGATTCTGGGAACGCTCTGAACGGGGCGGCCGGGAGGCGGAAGCCTCCCGGCCGCCCCGTTGTTACGAGCGATGGTGGCGAGTTGACGACGACAGGGGTGGGGTGGGCATGGCCTTCTGGGACAATCTGTGGCAGGGGCAAAGGGCTACGCAGTTCGATTCGGGCAATGCGGCTTCCAACTCCATCGAGCTGACCAAGCGGCATCCGTCGGTCTCGCTCTCCAAGCAGGGCGCGGCGACCGGCAATCTTCGGGTGAACCTCTCCTGGCGGATGCGTTCGTCCGACATCGAAGGACGGTCGAGGCGGAGCGGCGGCCTCCTGCGGCATCCGTTCAAACTCTTCAAGCCCGAAGTGGTGCAGGCCCATACGCAGGGCGTGGTCAATGTCGACCTGGACATCGGCTGCATGTACGAGCTGACCGACGGCAGCAAGGGTGTGGTCCAGCCGCTGGGCAGCCTCTTCGGGGATCTCAACGGCCCGCCGTACGTCAAGCTCAGTGGCGACGACCGGTTCGGCGCTCCGTCCGGCGAGACGATCTTCGTCAATCTCGACCACCAGGAGGAGATCAAGCGGCTGCTGGTCTTCGTCTACATCTACGACCAGACGCCCGCCTTCGACCGTACGCACGCCAAGGTGACGCTCTACCCGAGCAACGGGCCGCGTATCGAGATCGAACTCGACGAGCACGCGCCTCAGGCCCGGTCGTGCGCGGTGTTCTCGCTGGAGAGCGTCAAGGGCGAGCTGATCGTGCGCCGTGAGGTGAAGTTCGTCTACGGCTTCCAGGCGGAGCTGGACCGGCTGTACGGCTGGGGCATGCAGTGGGGGCGCGGCTACAAGACGAAGACCTGAGGGCGGCCTTGTACGGGGGAGGCCCTGGCGGCAGGAGCGACCGCGACCGCCGGGGCGGCGAGTGTCTACTGACCGGCGAACTGCGGCCCCATCGGCGGCAGCCGGAAGTGGGGATCGGGCGCGGGAGCCGCCGCGGCGGCCGGCTGCGGATATCCGTACGCGGGCCGCGGCGACGACACGGGCTGCGGATAGCCATAGGCGGGCGGGGCCGACGGCAGGGCGGGCTGGGGGTATCCGTACGCCGACGGTGCGAGTGGCTCGGTGGCGGGCTGGGCCGGCAGCGGCGGCCGCTGAACGGGTGGCTCGACAGCCACCGTGTCGTTGGTGGAAGAGACGGACGACGGGTCGTCGACGGCCTCCTCCGTCTCGTCCACCGAGATGCCGAACGCCGTGGCCAGGCCGACCAGACCGCTCGGATAGCCCTGTCCCACCGCACGGAACTTCCAGCCCTCACCGCGCCGGTAGAGCTCACCGCAGATGATCGCGGTCTCCTCGCCGGTCTCCGGGCGGACATCGAAGAAGGCCAGCGGTTCGCCGTCGGCCGAACCCGCGTCGTAGAGCAGTATCCGCAGATCGCTGACATGCTGAAAGCTCGCACCGTCCGACGAGGCGGCGAGCACCACCTGGTCGACCGAGGGGTCGAGCGCGGCGAGGTCGGCCTCGACCGCATCGGTCAGTCCCTCACCGACCTGCTTCTTGGGCAGCCGCCGCACCAGCCCCGAAGGGTGCCGCGGCTGGTTGTAGAAGACGAAGTCCTCATCCGAACGCACCCGGCCCTCGGGCCCGAGCAGCAGAGCGGAGGCGTCCACATCGGGCACGCCGGTGCCCGGGGACCAGCGCAGCACGGCTCGTACGGCCATGGCATCGAGGGGGACGTTCGAGCCCTTCAGCATCGCGTGCGTCATGCCGGTCATCCTGCCTTCCCATCGCCACGCGGACAACGTGGGGGCCTCTTCACCACGTCGCGGACACGGAACTGAAGCGGATGGGTTACCAGAATTTCATGCGGCCGGGGAACTTGCGACACGCGTCCATACGTACTATTACCGGCCACATGACCAACGGGCCATAACGGCAGTACGGGGGATCCACATGCGTCATTTCGGGCATATCCCGCCCACTGCTCGCGAGGGCCTGTTCCATCAGGAGCCGTGCGAGTTCACCGCCGACTCACCGGCCAGGGTGCTGTCGGCGGCTCTCGGCGCCACGCTCTACAGCCCGGCCACCCGGCCCGGGCTCGCCGATGATGTGCTGAAGCAGGCGGGGCGTGGAGTCGTGTCCATGGTGCTCTGCCTGGAGGATTCCATCGACGACTCCGAGGTCCCCGCGGCCGAGGCCAATCTGGTCCGGCAGTTCGAGGATCTCGACGAGCGGGGCGCGGAGGTCCCGCTGCTGTTCATCCGTGTCCGTGAGCCGGAGCAGATCCCGGACCTGGCGAGGCGGCTGGGACCGGCGATCCGACTGCTGTCCGGATTTGTACTGCCCAAGTTCACCGAGGAGCGCGGGACGTCCTTCCTGGAAGCGCTCGCGGAGGCGGAGAGCGCGAGCGGCCGCAGGCTGTACGCGATGCCGGTGCTCGAATCTCCGGAGCTGCTGCACCTTGAGACCAGGACCGAGACGCTCACGGGAATTGCCAACGTCGTGGACAAATACCGCGACCGGGTGCTCGCCCTGCGACTCGGAGTCACCGACTTCTGCTCGGCGTACGGCCTGCGCCGCTCGCCCGACATGACCGCGTACGACGTACAGATCGTGGCCGGCGTCATCGCGGACGTGGTGAACGTGCTGGGACGCGCCGACGGCTCTGGCTTTACGATCACCGGCCCGGTCTGGGAGTACTTCCGGCTGCAGGAGCGCATGTTCAAACCGCAACTCCGACGCAGTCCGTTCCTCGAAGGCCGGGCCGAAGAGCTGCGCACCGCACTGATCGAACACGACCTCGACGGGCTGCTCCGCGAGATCGAACTCGACCGGGCCAATGGCCTTCAGGGCAAGACCTGCATTCATCCCTCCCATGTCCCTCCCGTGCACGCGCTGTCGGTCGTCAGCCACGAGGAGTTCAGCGACGCCCAGGACATCCTGCGGCCCGAGCGCGGCGGTGGCGGGGTGCTGCGCTCGGCGTACACGAACAAAATGAACGAAGTGAAACCCCATCGAGCCTGGGCCGTACGCACCATCCAGCGGGCCGAGGTCTTCGGTGTCGCACGGGAGGACATCGGCTTCGTGGAGCTGCTCACCGCCGGCCTCGGCCGGTGACCGGGCCGGAGTCGTCCGCCCGGGCCGACCGGCCCGGGAAGGCAGACCGGCCAGTGAGGGACCGGTCCCTGGAGGCAGGCCGGCTCGTTGAGGCCGCGTCGTCAGCGAGAGAAGAGATCGCCAATATGGTGTGGTCGGGCACATGGGTCGCTGAACGGCTGGGAGTCGAACTCGTCGGTGGCCGAGAACTACGGGATCTGATGGGTCTGGCCCTGCGCCGCAACCCCAAGCGGGCTCACCTCCTGGTCTCCAATGTGCTGGGTAAACATGTGCCTCAGAGCCCCCGAGTCGTATACGGGACCGGTTTCGGACTCGGAAAGCGCGTGAGTGACCTTCTGGGCCCGGACGTCGAGCGGGCAGTGGTGCTCGGTTACGCGGAGACCGCGACCGGCCTCGGCCACGCGGTCGCAGACGGGATGGGACGCTCTCCGTATCTCCACTCGACGCGCCGCCCGGTCGCGGGCGTCGCGAGGGCGGGCGGCTTTGAGGAGTCGCATTCGCACGCCACCTCGCATCTGCTGCTGCCCGAGGATCCCGGACTGTTCACCGGCGACGGCCCGCTGGTCCTTGTCGATGACGAGTTCTCCACGGGCAACACCGTCCTCAACACCATCCGCGACCTCCATGAGCGCTATCCACGCACCCGGTATGTCGTGGTCGCTCTGGTCGACATGCGCTCCGCCGCCGATCACGGCCGGCTCGCCGAGTTCGCCCGGGACATAGGGGCCCGCGTCGATCTGGTCACCCTGGCGTCCGGCACGGTCCGGCTCCCGGACGGCGTCCTGGAGAAGGGCCGGCGGCTCGTGGCGGAGCAGGAGGCACTGACCTCGGCCCTGGCCGCACCGGCGCCGGCCTCCGCCCCGACGCCGGTGCCGACGCCACACGAAGAGGACTCCGGAAGCGGCGCGGGAGGCGTCGCCGGGGCCCATGCGGTCCGCGTGCCGCTCGACTGGCCGGCCGGAGTGCCCGACGGCGGACGACACGGCTTCACCCCGGCCCACCGGATCCGGCTGGAGTCCTCGCTGCCCGCCATGGCGGCCGCCGTCGCCGCTGAGCTCGGCGCCGCGCGCCGCGTCCTGATACTCGGCTTCGAGGAGCTGATGTATGCCCCTCTGCGGCTGGCCGAAGCGCTGGAGCGGACAGTCGAGGCGGAGGTGAGGTACTCCACCACGACGCGGTCGCCGGTACTGGCCGTGGACGATCCCGGATACGCGATCCGTAGCCGTCTGGTCTTCCCCGCGCATGACACCGCGGCCTTCCCGGACGGCGACGGCATCGGCGACCGGTACGCCTACAACGTCGCGGGTGCGGGCTTCGACGCCGTGGTCGCCGTCATCGACTCCGTGGCGGACTCCTCCGAGCTGCACGCTCCTGACGGACTGCTGGCGCAGCTCGCCGCGCACATACCCCGTGTCCTCGTTACCGTCATCCCCTCGTATGTCCCGTCGTCGTCCTCCCTTCCGGGCCCCTCGCACCACTCCGAACGGCAGGAACCTCCCATGCTGCCCGAGCCCCTTCGCGGTCCCGCCTTCTCCTCCTACGCGCCCGACGATGTGGGCTGGCTCCTCCAGGACATGTCGGATGTGGAACTGGAGGCGCCCACGGAGGAACGCGAGGAGGCCGTGCAGAACGGTGGCGCGCACTATGCCGAATCCCTTCCTGTCGAATACCAGCCGAGCGCCCAGTACCAGGAGCTCTTCAAGTCCGCTCTGGATGCCTCGGCAGCCCGTATCGCGCGGGCCGTGGGCACCGTCACCGAGACCGTGCTCGCCGAACGATCACCCCGCCCCGTACTTGTCTCCCTGGCCCGTGCGGGCACGCCGGTCGGCGTACTGATGCGGCGCTGGGCTCAGCGGCGGCACGGCCTGGATCTGCCGCACTACGCCGTCTCCATCGTCCGTGGCCGAGGCATCGACGCCAACGCCCTGCGCTGGCTTGCCGCCCACCACGACCCAGCCGATGTCGTCTTCGTCGACGGCTGGACCGGCAAAGGCGCCATTACCCGCGAACTGGCGGAGGCCCTCACCGAGTTCGGCGGATTCAACCCGGAGATCGCCGTCCTCGCCGACCCCGGCGGCTGCGTGCGGACCTATGGCACCCGCGAGGACTTCCTCATCCCTTCCGCCTGCCTCAACTCGACTGTCTCCGGACTGATATCCCGTACGGTCCTCAGAGCCGATCTGGTCGGCCCGCACGATTTCCACGGCGCGAAGTACTACCGCGAACTTGCCGGCACGGACGTCTCGGCCTACTTCCTGGACACTGTCGCGGCCCGCTTCGACGAGGTCGCGGAAGCCGTCGAGGGTGAGGTGAAAGAGATGCTCACAGCGGACCGTGCCCCCACCTGGGCCGGCTGGGCGGCCGTCGAGCGGATCAGCGAGGAGTACGGCATCCACGATGTGAACCTCGTCAAACCGGGTGTCGGGGAGACGACGCGCGTCCTGCTGCGCCGCGTTCCCTGGAAGATCCTTGCCCAGCGCGGCGCGGGCACCGACCTCGACCATGTCAGGCTGCTGGCCGAACAACGCGGTGTGCCCGTGGAGGAAGTAGACGGCCTTCCGTACACCTCCGTCGGGCTGATCCATCCTCAGTACACCCGCGGCGCGACCGGCGCGACTGGCAAGGCTGTGACCGCGAAGTGAGCACTCTCTCGAAGCCGCCGACCCTCGTCGCGAGCGACCTGGACCGCACTCTCATCTATTCGGCCGCGGCACTCCAGCTTCCGATGCCCGATGCGGACGCTCCCCGGCTGCTCTGTGTCGAGGTGTATGAGAACAGACCCCTGTCGTATCTGACAGAGACGGCCGCCGGGCTCCTGGACCAGCTCTCCCGCACCACCGTCTTCGTACCGACGACCACCCGCACTCGTGAGCAGTATGGACGCATCCATCTGCCAGGACCCGCCCCGCGCTTCGCGATCTGCGCCAACGGCGGCCATCTCCTGGTCGACGGAGTGTCCGACCGCGACTGGGCGGCCCAGGTGGCCGGCCGGCTTGACGACGAGTGCGCCTCCCTCGCCGAGGTCCGCGCCCATCTGCTCTCCGCCGCCGACCCCGCATGGCTCCTCAAGGAGCGGATCGCGGAGGATCTCTTCGCCTATCTCGTCGTGGACCGGGCCCTGTTGCCCGAAGGCTGGGTGAAGGAACTCGCCCTGTGGGCCGGGAGCCGCGGCTGGAGCGTCTCCCTCCAGGGGCGCAAGATCTACGCCGTACCGCAGCCGCTCACCAAGAGCGCCGCGGTGCGCGAGGTGGCCCGTCGCACCGGAGCCGAACTGACCCTGGCTGCCGGTGACTCGCTGCTCGACGCCGATATGCTGCTCGCCGCTGACCGCGCCTGGCGCCCGGGCCACGGTGAACTCGCCGACACCGGCTGGAGCGCCCCGCATGTGGACGCGCTCCAGGAGACAGGCGTCGCGGCGGGCGAGGAGATCCTCCGACGCCTCGGCCTCGCCGCCGCTCAGACCCTGGCCTGACCATCCGGCGCCGCGGAGAGTGTCCATCGGCCGGAGAGCGTCCATCACATCGTTGACCCGTGTAACCGCGCTTTTCTCGATCATGCATTCAACGCTAAGCAGCGGCGGGCGAAGGCGCATTGAAGCCGACCGCAAGGAACAATGAGGTTTTCCGCAGTGCGCGTCCCGGTGCCGCCCGACTAGCGTGACTGATCATGAAAGCGGTGGTACGCCGAGGGCTGCGGCTCTCGGCAGGACTCTTCATCGGTAGCGGCGCGGCGCTCGTCGAGCTGCTCTTCACTCTCTTCGCGGGCATCGCGCTGTTGCTGGTGCTCGCCTGGCCGCGCGGCCGGCAGGCCGTCATGCGTCCGCTCTCGGCCTGCGCCCGGAATCTGGTCGAGATGGAGCGTCACCGGCTCCGTACGCTGCTCGGCGAGCGGGTCTCCGGTGCCTATGAACCGGGCGGCGTGCTGCGCTATCTCGCCGTGCGCTGGACGCTCGGACTGCTCGGCGCGGTCGTTCTGCTGTCCGTGCTGATCGGCGGTGGGTATGGCACGTTCTTCGTCTACGCCTGGCTGATCATCGACATCCAGAGCCCCGGCGTGGTCGTGGTGGGCAGCCTTGGCGGGCTCTTCCTTCTCTTTCTGGCATTGCAGGGAATCTTCGGGGTCGCCGCGCTCGAAGGGAATCTGGCCCGGCATTTCCTCGGGCCCAGCCATCAGGAGGAGTTGGAACGCCGGATAGTGCAGCTCGCCACCAGTCGCGCCGGAGTCGTGGAC
The DNA here is from genome assembly GCF_033795305.1 of Streptomyces sp. AK02-01A. Taxonomy (NCBI): domain Bacteria; kingdom Bacillati; phylum Actinomycetota; class Actinomycetes; order Kitasatosporales; family Streptomycetaceae; genus Streptomyces; species Streptomyces sp. AK02-01A. The sequence continues at coordinate 199,505 of NZ_JARBAE010000002.1, read as the reverse complement.
GCCGTCCATGACGAACGCCGGCGCATCGAGCGGGATCTGCACGACGGGGTTCAGCAGCGGCTCGTCGCCCTCGGCATGCTGTTGGGCCGCGCCCGGCGCAGCAGCGACGCCGTACGCGCGGACGAACTGCTGCGCCAGGCCCACGAGCAGAGCCGTGAGGCCCTGACGGAGCTGCGTGAAGTGGCCTGGCGCGTCTATCCGACCGTGCTCGACGAGGCGGGACTCCGGGCGGCGCTGGAGACCGTGGCGGAACGCTCTCCGCTCCCCGTGCGGTTGAGATGTGTCCTCAAGACCGAGCCGACGAAGACCGCGGCGAACGTCGCCTATTTCGTGGTCGCGGAGAGCGTCACCAACGCCGTCAAGCACTCCGGTGCGCCACGTATCGAGGTTGAGGTCCTCGAAGAAGCGCGCACGCTGCGCATACGCGTAAAGGACTACGGTCAGGGTGGCGCGGACCCCGCGGGCAGCGGTCTCCTCGGCCTGGCCCGCCGTCGCCGCGCTCGACGGACTGCTTCACATCAGGAGTCCGCCCGGCGGCCCCACCACCATCACCGCGGAGATCCCATGCGAGTAATCCTTGCCGAGGACTCGACCCTGCTCCGGGAGGGGCTGGCACGGCTCCTCATGGAGGAAGGCCATGAGGTGATCGGATCGGTCGCCGACGCCGATGCGCTGATCGTCGCGGTCTCGAAGGAGCAGCCGGACGTCGTTGTGGCCGATGTCCGGATGCCGCCCTCACACACGGACGAGGGTCTGCGCGCCGCACTGGAGATCCGGAAGCGCTGGCCGGCCGTGGGCGTGCTTGTCCTCTCCCAGTATGTGGAGAAGCGCTATGCGACCGAATTGATGACCGGAGAGTCGGAAGGTGTGGGATATCTGCTCAAGGACCGCGTCGTCGAAGTGGACGAGTTTCTGGACGCGTTGGAGCGGGTCGCCGCCGGCCGGGCGGCCTTCGACTCGGAGGTCGTACGGCAGTTACTGGCCCGTTCCCATCGCACCGATCCGCTGTCCCGGCTCACCGACAGGGAGCAAGGAGTGCTCGCCGAGATGGCGCAAGGGCACACCAACGCGAGCATCGCGCAGCGGCTGCACATCTCCCAGAGCGCTGTCGAGAAGCACATCAATGCGATCTTCGAGAAGCTCGAACTGACCGGAAGCACCGGCTACAGTCGTCGGGTCCTGGCTGTACTGCGCTATCTGGACACGTGAGCCCTGTCCTGCCTGCCCGGCGGGTCAGCCGCAGCAGCCTCCGCCGCAGCAACCACCGCCACCACCGGCCGCCGGGGCAGGGCCCGGGGCGCCGCCCTTGGCGGTTCCGCCAACGGCGACGGTGGAGAGCAGCTTCACGGTGTCGTTGTGCCCTGCCGGACACGACGCGGGAGCGGCGGACTCCGACATCGGTCGACTGAGTTCGAAGGTGTCACCACAGGAGCGGCAGCGGTACTCGTAGCGAGGCATGGGGTCAGGCTATCCGAGGCAGGGATCAGCCATCCGGATTCCGACTATCCGACTCCCACCTGGCCTCTGCCGCCCCTGGCCCTGTGGAGCTGCTCGCGCTCCGCCTGCTCAGGATGGCGGGCCCGCCAGTACGGGTTGTCGTGCGGCAGGCTGCCGCTGACTCTCCCGTACATACCGAAAAACATCAGCATCACGCCGACCACAAAACTGAACAGCACATTCTGGATGCGGAAGGCGAGGAAATTGAAGCCGGTGTCGAGCAGCGCGAGATTGATGAAGCCGCTCGCGATAAAAAGGACGCCGAGGACCATATTCAGAGTCGAAGCGATATTTCCGCCGATCACCATGCCGATGAGAAGCAGGAGGCCCACACAGATGGAGAGCACGCTCAGCGACCCATTGGTGCTCAGGCCCGCGACTCGGGCGCCCCCGGTGTCAAAGAAGCCGATCTTGTCGATCAGTCCGAGGATCCCGAAAACGATGAGAATGAGGCCGGTCACTCCGGCCCCGATGCGGTACACCTGATTGAGCCGGTGATCGACGGGAAGCTGTTCGTCGAGCCTGACATGCCGGCGCCGAGGTGGCCGACGGAGCGCTTGGGTGGCCATGGGCGGCCTCCTTTGGCGGTGCACGGCTAGTGGTGATACGTACGTAGGTCCAGCATCCGTCCACAGCCGGTGGTGGACAACTCAGGCGCGATGCCCGGCCCCCGCTCCGCGCTCCTCGCGGATCTCCGAAACGACATGGGCCACGGTCTGGCGTACCGCCTCGGTCTCCGTCAAAAAATGCCAGTAGTCGGGATGGCGGCCCTCCAGCGCGGCCACCGCCCGGTCCAGCCTGGCCACGGACTCGTCCAGCGGACGGGCATGGCGAGGTTCGGGCGTATTCCGTCCGCTCATGGCCAGCCGTTGTGCGTCCCGGATCGCGAACCGCGTGCGGTCGATTTCCTGCTGCGGATCCTTTGAGACGGCATTGAGTCGTCGCAGCCTGTCACCGGCAGCGGAGACCGCCTCATCGGTGCTGTTCAGCAGGGCTCGTGCCGTACTGAGCAACGCCGTCGCGTCCGCCCATCGCTGCTCTTCCCGTGCCTTGCCGGCTTCCTTGAGTTTCTCCTCGGCCTGGTGCACGTTGCCGGCCGCCTCGTCGGGGACGTGCTGCAGATCCTGCCAGCACGCGGCGGTGAAGCGGCGGCGCAGCTCGCTGAGCACGGGCTCCACCGAGCCGGCACGGTTCGTCAGGGCTTGCGCGCGGGTGCGCAGCGACACCAGCCGTCGGTCGATCTCCTGGGCGCGCTCCGGGAGGCGTTCCGCCTCGACGCGTACGGACTCGGCGTCCCGGACGACCCGGTCCGCGCGCTGGAGTGTCTCCGCCACACCGTGCTGTCCCGCACCCTGGTTGAGTTTTGTCAGCTCGGGGCCGAGCACGGCGAGCCGGGCGGCGAGATCGTCCGCCCGCAGTCCGGAGCCGCGCACGACATCGAGAGCGTTGCTCGCGGAACGGAGTGCCTGCCGGGCCCGCTCCACCGAAGGCGCCAGCCGTGCCAACTGCGTCTCGGCCTTGTCGAGCAGCGGTCCCAGGCCTTGCTCGAACCGGTCCAGCTCGACCTTGACCCGCTCCAGCTCGTCCTTGGCCTTTGTCAGCTCGCCGCGCGCCTTCGACGCGGTCGAGGGCTCAAGATCGTCGCGGTCCAGATCGTGCGCGTCGACGGCGCTGATATAGCCGCGGCTCGCCTCGTCGATGCGCTGTCCCAGCGCCGCGAAGTCGTCCACGGCCTTGCGGGCTCCCGGCGAGCTGTCCACAGCGGTGATGGTCTCGATCGAGATCCGCAGATCGCGCTGGGCGGTGTCCAGCTCATAGAAGGCGGCGGCAGCGGCGTCCTTGGCGGCCTGTGCGTCGGCGCGCTGGCTCTCGCCGCGCCCGCCGAACCAGCGTCGCGTGCCCCCGCCGGCGAAGGCGCCCGGCAGCGCGGCAACGATCAGTGGCACCGGCAGCAGCATCAGCGTGAGGACATCACGGACGGCACTCGCCTTCGCTCCTGTGCGCGGCCGCGTGTGTGTCGCCGTCACATCCCTCTCCCGTGCTCGCCTGCCCGGTCCATTCTCCCACCAGGTAAGGACGAACACACGAGCCGGTTAGTTCGCACTTCGTACAGTGACTTGCCCGTTGTCGCTGCGCGCGTTCAGCACATGGGTGCTGCCGTCGTCGGTCGGAACGCCCACTTGGACCTGGCCGTTGTGGCTCGTCGCCCGCACGGCGTATGGAGTGCCTGACCTGGGCAGATCGATCTCGATCTTTCCGTTGTTACTCACGGTGTCCACCTGGTCGGCCATGCCGGTGAGCCGCGGCCGGACCGATCCGGGCGTGGCGGTCGCTCGCGACCTCCTCGCGGCGGACAGGGCGAGCGGACGCCTCGGCGGCCGATCCGGCCGCCCACCGTCTCGGTGCTGGGATACCCGCCCCTCGCCCCCTGTGCGCCGCGGCCGCATCTCTCGGCTGCTGTCCGGACCTGCGGTTTGCGGGCCTGCCCTCCTGGCCATGTACGCTGTTGCCTCATCCACGGGTGCGTAGCTCAGGGGTAGAGCGCTGCTCTTACAAAGCAGATGTCGGCGGTTCGAAACCGTCCGCGCCCACAGACGGACAAGCGCAGATGAGACCCCCTTCCTTGTAGATCAGAGGAAGGGGGTCTCCTGTGTGTGGAGGGTCCGTATGCCACATACGTTGCACATCGCGACGTGGATCACGCCCGTCCCGGCCGGACGATGCCGAGCCCGGAGCGCACGACGATCCGCTTCCTGTGGTCAGGTGTGAGAAGTCGGGTGTGAGATGTCAGGAGTTGGAGGCGCCGGTGATGTCGACGTCGACCTTGACGACGGCGTCGGCGATGGCCTGTTGGACGGCGGCGACGATGGTGGCCGTGTCGTCGTCTCCGCCGACCGCGGCGGCCAGCGCGGCGATGGCCGCCGTCTGTGCGGCGACGGTCTTCTCCAGGCCGCGGACCCGGGCGACGACGTCCTTGAGCAGGGACTGTGCCTGCCAGGTCGGGTTGGTCTTGACGTCGGGAGCGTCGGTCGGTGCGGCGATCGCGTCGGTGGACCAGACCGCGTCGAAAATGTCCTTCTTGGTGATGCCGGCCATGGTGTCTTCCTCTTCGGGTGGCGTGGTCGGGTTCCAGTTGGCGGGGTGGGTCAGGCGTTCGGCGATGTCGGCTCGCAGATCGACCATGGAGAAGCCACGCGGGTCGATCTTGTCGTTGGACCACTCCAGGTGGCCGATCGCCGACTTGGCCGTCCAGCCGTGCGCTCGGCAGATGGCCGCCTGGACGCGGACGATCGCGTTGTACTGGGCGGCGGGCCAGGGGTCCTTGCCGTCGCCGAGGTTTTCGCACTCCCAGCCGTAGAAACGGGAGTTGCCGTCGACGCCGTCCGCGTTGCCCCTGGTGGGCGGCGTCGGGCGGGAGCCGTAGGACTCGGCGATCACCTGCTCCAGCACCTTGGGATCGCCGCCGCCGGCGTGATTCGTGCGGCCCCAGCCGACCAGATGGACCCGGCCGTCCTTGGCGATCATGCCGTGGCAGAGCGGTCCTGGCAGGGAGCTGTAGCCGTCCCGGACGATCGCGACGCTGTTCGCGGTGCCCTTGGTGACGGTGTGGTGGACGACCGAGCCGTTCACCGGGCCCCAGGCGCCCACCGAGTTGCGGTTGTGGGTCCGCCAGGACCCGACCTCGACAACGACGACGCCTTCCGCCCGGAGAGCGGCGAGCGCCGCCGAGGCGGTCAAGGGTGTGGCCATCAGTTCGCTCCTCGTTCGACAGGCCGGGCGTCGCCGCGCCGACTGGGCCGGTACGTTCTGTTCGCCGGTACGAGCGCGCCCGTCCGACGCCCCGACGCGGCCGCGAAGGCATTCTTCGTCAACGACGCGGCGGCGCTCGCCACGCCGGATCCGTCGACGATGCCGGCGAAAGCGGCCTGGTCGGCTATGTCCGGGCCGCGGCCGATTCCGTACCGAATGGCGTGGTGAACAACCTTTTCCGTTCCGTCAGGCAGGGCCATCAAATGTTCCATTCGTACGTGGTGAGCAGGGAAGTCGGAGGCTCTCGCGTCGGCGAAATCGAAAGCCGGTCCGATATTCTCTGTGATCACCTACTCGGTCGCCGTAGCGGTGGACGCGGCGGCATGGGCGGTCTGTGTCGGCCCGGCCGCGTGGTTCGCGGTCCCGTGAGCATCGCCAGAATGCCCGGGCCCGTCGGGCCGGAGATTCTGGTTGAACTCGAACGAGTAATTCCCTGAATTCGGTGCCGGGAAGCGGAAGCTGTCGAACGGTGCTGGGCTGCCCGTGACGGCTTCCTTGTCTACTCTTACCTGAACTCAGTGTCCGCCACCGGGTGTTACCGGGATCCGGTGGCGGATTTCGTACATGCGTCCGGCCTGCTGAGTGAAGAGGATGACGACGCAGGCCAGTTCAGTATCCGTACTGGTGACTGGTGACTGGTGACTGGTGACTGGCGACCGGAGACCGAAGACCGGTGCCGGCGCGGGAGTCTCACGTCCCGCGCCGGACACGGCGACACGCGCCGGTGCGACGGCCGCACCGGCCATCTGTCAGGTGACGGGTCCTTCCGCCGTGTCCGGCGGCGGTGCGGACGGCGGCCACGGGACCTCGGCCAGCAGTGGAAGGAGCGATTCCTCCTCGTGGTCGAGGTGCGCGTTCAGTTCTCTCGACATCCGGTCCAGCTCGACGCGGAAACGCTGAGGATCGGCGGCGCCGATGTCGGCCAGCAGCGCGGCCAGTTCGCCCTGGACGCGCGCGATCGTACGGTGTTCGTCGCCGAGCCGGCCGAAAGTGTCGGCCAAATCCGGGTGATAGTGCGCGATCCCAGGGAAAAGGTGTGCGTCCTCGCTGGTGTGATGGAATTCCAGCGACTGACAGAACGCCAGACAGCGCTGACGGATCTGCAGTCCGAGGCGTGGCACCGGTGGCTCGCCGTGGCCGTCATACGCGGCGTGCGCGGCGAAATGCGCATCGACCTCCGCGCCCACGTGACGCAACTGGGCGCGCAGCCAGGTGTGGACCTCCATGAGCTTGTCGGCGAGAGTGCTGACCTCACGCGGTTGCTCCCAGGAGTCGGGCTCGGCGCGCTCCAGTATGACGACCGGCAGCGGCCGGGCGGTCCGGGCCTGGTAGTCGGCGTATCCGGGCGCGTCCCGCACAAAGCGCGCGAACAGTTCCTCGCGCCGCGCGCCCTCGGCAGGGACCGCGATGGCCTCGAACACTTCGCTGCCGATCTCCACCCGCACCACGGGATGGACGAGCAGGTTGTGGTACCAGTCCGGGTGGTGCGCGGCGCCGAGGTTGGAGCCGACGATCAGCAGCAGGCCGCCGTCGCGGACATGACCGAGTGGCGTGGTGTGTTCCGTCCCCGACCGTGCGCCGGTGGTCGTCAGCAGAAGGAGATCACCGTCCTTGAAGGGACCGCCGACCTTTCCTTCATGGGCGCGGAACTCATCGATGACCGATTGATTGAAAGACGTGGGCATACGGCTTCGGTTCTCCAGAAAAGGCATGGTCCGCGCCGAGCGCGGTGACGGGTGACGGCGGAATACAACGACGAGCGCGCCGCGCGCGGCGGGTGTCGATCGCGCGCGGATATTCGTCCGGAGACGGACACCGACTGGATACGCGCGGCGACAGACGGCTCCCGAGGTGATGGCCGTCAGGAGGCATGGCACGCCGAGGTCGTACGGGATGTCGGGACCGCGGACGCGCGGGACGACGCGCGGACGCGCTGACGTCAGATACGGGGTGCGGAGTATGGACTCAAGGCGAGATCCCCTGTGAGAGGTGTTCGCCCGATCACCGGCCCGCCCACTGCTCTTCGGCCGGCGTCACGCGACACCGGCTCCATTACATTCATCCGGCGGTTGGCTGTCAACGCGTGGCCCTGGCCGGGGGCGCGCGCCCGGACGCGGGTGGTTCCCGTATCAAGGAGCTCCTCCGCGCGGCACTCGGAGAGCGGCCGGCCTCGCGCAGGACGGTGCGGGATTTCGCGGGCCGGTGCGGAAGGAATCGCGCGGATCACGCGTTCTTCCTTCTATGGCTACTCTTGGACTCATCGGCAGCGGACATATCGGAAGCGCGCTCGCACGGCTGGCGGTTGGCGCCGGTCTGGATGTGGTGCTCAGCAACTCGCGAGGCCCGGAAACCCTCTCCGAGCTTGTCGCGGAGCTCGGTCCGCGAGCTCGTGCCGGCACCGCGCAGGAGGCGGCGGCCGCGGGTGACTGGGTGGTGGTGACGATCCCGCTCAAGGCATATCAGCAGGTCCCGGCGGCGCCTTTGGCCGGGAAGACCGTCATCGACACCAACAACTACTACCCGGACCGGGACGGGAAGCTTCCCGAGCTGGACTCGGGTGAGACGACGAGCAGTGAGCTTCTCCAGCGCCACCTGGAGCGCTCGCATGTCGTCAAGGCCTTCAACAACATCTTCTTCAAGCACCTCGCCGTCCTTCCGCGGCCGTCGGGCGCGGCCGACCGCAGCGCACTGCCGATCGCCGGTGACGACGCCACCGCCAAGGTGAACGCGGCGGAGCTGATCGACACTCTCGGCTTCGACACCGTGGACGCGGGTCCGCTCGCGGAAGGCTGGCGGTTCCAGCCGGGTACGCCGGTCTACGGCGTGCCCTACGCCGAGAAGTCGCCGTCCCAGTTCATGGACGCGCCGGCCGGCCCCGCTCCGGCGGACAAGATCGCCGAAGACCTGGCGGCGGCCAAGCGCTGACACACCGATGACGGATGGGGCCGCCGCGCCGCTGTGTCGCCGGACGCGGCGTTCATGACGGCGGTCCCCTCTCGGTGGACCCTCTTGGCGGGCCGGAAGGCGCACAGGGCCGCGTCGGCCGGCGTGGCGTTCCGCCGTCGCGGCACAGTGCGGCGCCGGCGCCGCTCGACTGGCAGATCATACGAGCGGCCTTGGCGGGAGCCGGGCCTCTTTGGGCGCACACTGGGCCCGTGAGCAACTACCAGGGGCCCGCGACTCTTGTCGCCGGCGACTCCGAGATCGAAGTCGAAGCCACACTGAGCGCGAGTCTCTCCGGCGCGGTGCGCCAGTGGGGCGGCAGCGTCCAGACCAGGGAAGCGGGTGAGGACTTCTACGCGGCTCTGGACAGCGCCGATGTGAAGATCCGTTTCCCCGACGGCCAGGAGGGCACCGTCGTGGCCACGCACACCGCCATCGGCAGCGGTCGGCTGCGGGTCTCGGGAACGGGCGCCATTCCGTTCTGATCCCGAAGACCGGGCACCGTCCCGTTCTTGATCCCACATAACGGAGCGTGCGTACGCGCACCGGCGGCAGCGACAGTACGCAGCCGCGAGACCGCGACAACAGCGACTTAAGCGACACCTTAAGTCGCTGTTGACTTTCTCCGTCCCGAAGAGCCCAATGACGAGGACAAAGGGCTCAATGGCGGCCAAATGGCAGGTTTGGCGTCATGAGCAGTAGCACGCAGTGATGAGCAGCACGCTGTCAGGAGACAGGCGCTGTCACGACCGGGACGACGTCATGAGAAGCATGAGAAGCGGGGGCGGGAAGAAGGACCGCTGATGCAGGTTCCCGCGCCGTTCGCGTACGAACGTGCCACCAGCGTCGACCACGCCATCGGGCTTCTCGATCGGCTGGGAGACGCGGCAAGGCTGGTCGCCGGCGGTCACAGCCTGCTCCCGATGATGAAACTGCGCCAGGCCAACTTCGCGTATCTGATCGACATCAACGATCTCGCCGCGGAGCTGCGTTACATAGAGGTGGAGCCGGACCGGATCCGTATCGGTGCCCTGACCCGCCATCGCGAAATGCTGGAATCCACCGCTCTCGCCGAGACGTTTCCGATCTTCGCGGACGCCGAGCAGATGATCAGCGACCCGGTGGTGCGCGAGCGCGGCACGCTCGGCGGCTCACTCTGTCAGGCCGATCCGTCGGAGGATCTGTCCGCCGTGTGCACGACCCTCGGCGCGAGCTGTGTGATCCAGGGCCGCGAGGGCCGGCGGCTGGTCGCGATGGAGGACTTCCACCGAGGACCGTACGAGACGGCCGTGGGCGACGCCGAGATGCTGATCGAGGCGCGCTTCCCGGTCCGGCCGTACGGTTCCAGCGCGTACGAGAAGGTCGAGCGGCGCGCGGGGGACTGGGCGGTGGCCTCGGCCGGCGCGGCCGTCTGGCTGGACGGTGTGGTCATCGCCGACGCGCGCGTGGGGCTGGCGGCCGTCGGACCGAACAGCATGGGGCTGCCGGAGATCTCGCGCGCACTGCGCGGGCGGCTTCCGTCGGAGGAGCTGTACACGGAGGCCGGTGCGATCGCCGCGGCGTCCTGCGAACCGGTCACCGACCGCCGTGGCAGCGCCGACTACAAACGCCATCTCGTCAGGGAACTGACCGCGCGCGTGCTGCGCCGCTCCGTCGCACGGGCCAGGAGCGACCGGATCGCGAAGAGCGTTCCGGCCGGCGCCTCCGATGATCCGTCCGCGCGGGACGGCGGGCAGCCGACAGCACCCGAAGGACCGGGAGACTGATCAATGCGGATCGACAACGAGTTCACCGTCGGAGTGCCGATCGACGAGGCATGGGAGGCGCTCACCGACCTGGAGGGCATCGCGCCGTGCATGCCGGGCGCGCACCTCACGGGCGTCGACGGTGCGGTCTGCAGCGGCGAGGTGGAGATCAAGGTGGGCCCGGTGATCAGCCAGTACGCGGGTACGGCGCAGCTCGTCGAGAAGGACGAAGCGGCGCACCGGGCCGTGATCCGCGCCAAGGGAAGCGACTCCCGGGGCGCGGGAAACGCGACGGCGCTGATCAACGCGGAGTTGCGGCCGGAGGGCGCGGCGACGGTTGTCACCGTCGCGACCGATCTGGATGTCACCGGCGAGATCGCTCAGTTCGGCAGCGGGATGATCAAGGAGGTCTCGGTGAGGCTGGTGGACCGGTTCGTCGAGAACCTGGAGGCCGAACTGCACCCGCTGACGACCCCGGACCACGGGCCCGGCATCTCCTCGGACGCGGCGAGCGAGCCCGGCCCGGTCGTCGGTACGGGCATGCTGTCCGGCATGGCGTCTCCGGCGCCCGGCGGTACGGGCGAGGTCCGCTCTCCCGGCGCCGCGGCGTCGAGCGGGACACCGGAGGCGGACGGAACCAGCCAGGTGCCGACACCGCACCATCCGGGGCAGCGGCAGCAGGTCGAGCCGCTTGATCTGATGAGCCTCGCGGGCACCTCCATCTACCGGCGTTCCATTCCGATCATCGCCGGCGCGCTGGTCGTCGCCGCGCTGATCGTCTACTTCCTGGTCCACTGACCGGCTACGGCGCGCTGCCGCGGCGGATCGGGTGCGCTCACCGATGGGGCCTAACTCCAGTGGGTCACATGGATCGCGGGACGGAAGCGCCCCGCCGTGACGCCAGCGCTCCGCTGCATCGCCTGGATCGCGCCTGGCGTCGTGAGGAAGCGGATCAGCTCGGACACGGCAGCCGGCGCGCTCGGTCCGTCCAGCGCGAGGCTGCTCCAGACGCCCTTCGCGGGAAGCGGTGGCGCCGTCAGCCGCTTGAGATCGCCGCGCGCGAGATCCTCCGCGACGGCGAAGGACAGACCCAGTGCCACACCCTTGCCGTGCTTGGCCTCCTCCAGTGCGGCGGCATGGCTCTGGAAGATCCGCTGGTGCTCCTCGTCCAGATTGAGCCGGCGCAGGACCGTGGGAACGATTCCGGTCCGGCCGGTGGCCGAAGGGCCGAGCAGCCAGGTCTGCTGCCGCAGCTCGCTCGTGCTCGCGTGCCTCGTCGCGAGCGGATGGCGCGCTCCGACGACGCCTACCACCTGGTAGTTGAGGAACGGCGCGGCGCTGATCGCTTTGTCGACTTCCGCCGGGCGTGGGCCGAGCGCCACATCGACCGCGCGGTTCAGCAGCAGCGTGCTGAACCGCTCCGGGCACTGCACACTCAGCTCGACGTCGAGATCGTCGGCGCGGCTCGCGAACAGTTCGATGAGGCCGGGCGCCGCGTGCTCGGCGAAGAGACTCGACGCGGCGACCCGCAGCAGCCGTCGGCCCGATCCCGCCTGGCTGACCTCAAGCAGGGTGCGGTCCTGGAGTCCGAGCAGTTCCGCGGCCCGGCCGGCCAGTCGCAGCCCGCCGGGAGTGAACGCCAGCCCGGCGCCGGTGCGCGCGTACAGTTTGTCGCCGAGTTCTCCGCGCAGACGCGCGATATGCGTCGAGACCGCGGCCTCGGAGACCGACAGATCCGCCGCGGCGGCCTTGACCGATCCGAGCCGGACGACCGCCGCGAAGGCTCGTAGCTGGGCGGGCGTCATATCTGCCTCCCAGCGAACCGAGCCGGCGGTCTTTCATGGCGACCGCGGCGACGTGCCCCAAATTATCCTCCGTGACGGTGAGCGGCCACAGGACCAGGGCCCGCACCCCGTCCCGGACGGAGTGGCGGGCCCTGGTCGCTGTCCGCGCTCAGGCCGGGACGTCCCGGCTGACGGTGAACCGGGCGTGCAGCTCGCGGGTGTGGTCCACGTGCCGTACCGGACCCGTCAGTACCGCTCCCGCGGTGAGCCGGATGTCGGTACTGGACGCGGCCAGCCGCAGCTCCAGCTCACCCGGCTCGACCACGCGCCGCCCGTCCCGGCCGGTGAAGGAGGCGAGATCGGCGGGTACGGTCACGCCGACCCTGACCCGCTCGTCCGGCTCCAGAGGAATCCGGACGTAGCCGATCAGCCGCTGCACCGGCTGGACGACCGAGGCGACGGGGTCGTGCAGATAGAGCTGCACCACTTCCGCGCCCGGCCGCTCTCCGGTGTTGCGGACGGTGAAGGACAGCTCCACCGAACCGTCCGTGTCCGCCCGGAGCGGGTCGCCTGCCTCCAGGTCCGACCACGCGAACGAGGTGTACGTCAGTCCGTGCCCGAAGCCGAAGGCCGGTGTGGGATCGATGCTGGAGACCTCGCTGACGCGGGCCAGCGTGGCCGCCAGATAGGTGGACGGCTGCGCGCCCGGGAGCCGTGGGACGCTGACGGGAAGGCGTCCCGACGGGTTGATCCGGCCGCTGAGGACTCCGGCGAGGGCCGGAGTGCCTTCCTGGCCGGGGAAGAAGGACTGCACGATGGCGTCGGCCTCGTCGGTGGCCCGGCCGAGGGCGTACGGGCGTCCCGCCAGCAGCGTCACCACCACCGGCGTACCGCTGTCGAGAAGCGCGTCGAGGAGCCGGCGCTGCACACCGGGCAGCTCCAGGGACTCCGCGTCGCATCCTTCTCCGCTGGTGCCCCGGCCGAAGAGTCCCGCCCGGTCGCCGAGGGCCGCGACGACCAGGTCCGCGTGGCGGGCCACGCGGACCGCCTCGGCGAATCCGTCGGTGTCGGCGGAGTCGATGCCCGCGCCCCGCACCGTGATGATCTCGCTGCCGGGAAACTCGGCGGCCAGAGACTCCCGGAGCGTCGGCAGTCCGACGCCGGCCGGTGTGCCCGGGTGCTGGGATCCGACATGGACGGGAAAGGAGTAGCAGCCCAGGACGGCCGTGGGAGTGTCGGCCTGCGGGCCGACGAGCGCGATCCTGCGGGGCCCGTCCAGCGGGAGCGTGCCGTTGTTGCGCAGCAGGATCACCGACTGCTCGGCGAGCCGGCGGGAGATGTCGCGGTGCGCGGCGGAGTTCAGACTGACGGTGCCGCGCAGCGCCTGCGGATCGTCGAGCGCGGCGCCGGCCAGGGCCGGTGGCAGAGGACTCCAGTCCGGATCGAGCAGCCCGAGCTGGGCTTTCTGCGTCAGGACGCGGCGCAGCGCGCGGTCGATCGTCTCCTCGGAGAGTTCTCCGGCGGCGAGCGCGTCCCGCAGTGGCTCTCCGAAGGTCTTCACGGTCGGCAGTTCCACATCGACGCCGGCCGTCAGTGCGGCGACTGCGGCGCCGCTCCAGTCGGCGGCCACGCCGTGCAGCGTCTTGAGGAAGGCGATACCGAAGTAGTCGGCCACCACCGTGCCGTCGAAGCCCCAGGTGTCGCGGAGCAGTCCGGTCAGCAGCTCCTCGTCGGCGGCGCAGGGCACGCCGTCGGTATCGGTGTACGCGTGCATGACGGACCGTACGCCGCTCTCCCGCACCGCCATTTCGAACGGCGGCAGCATCACATCGGCGCGCTCTCTGGCGCCCATGCTCACCGGAGCGAGGTTGCGTCCGCCCCGGGAGGCCGAGTAGCCCACGAAGTGTTTGAGCGTGGCCACGATCCCGGCGGACTCCAGGCCCTGGATATAGGCGGTGGCGGTGGTGCCGACGAGATACGGGTCCTCGCCGATGGTCTCCTCGACGCGGCCCCAGCGCGCGTCGCGCACCACGTCGAGCACCGGGGCCAGGCCCTGGTGGACACCGACCGACCGCATGTCGTGGCCGATCGCGCCCGCCATCCGCCGTACCAGGTCCGGGTCGAACGCGGCGCCCCACGACAGCGGGACGGGATAGGTGGTGGCGCCCCAGGCGGCGAAGCCCGCCAGACACTCGTCGTGCGCCATGGCGGGGATGCCGAAGCGGTTGGCCGCCACGATGCGCTGCTGGGTGCGCGCCAGGGACACGGCGCCCAGTGCGGGATCGACGGGGACCGTCCCGAAGGGCCTGGTGAGCTGGCCGAGGCCGTGCGGAAGCAGCTCCTCCAGAGACGGCGGCTTGTCCATGTCGTGCTGGTGCGGGGCGACTTCGGCGCCGTCGGCGGAAGCGCCCGCCCACAGGCCGTAGAGCTGTGCGAGTTTCTCCTCCGGGGTCATGGCGGAGATCAGTGTCTCGACCCGTTCGGCACGGTGGTCGCGGAGGCCGGGCGCCGGGGCGCCGGACGCGGGGATGTCGGAGGCCGGGGTGCCGGGGCGGGTATCGGCGGTCACGTTGTCGTTCACTTTCCTCCGACGCCCATCAGCCCCTGGACCAGGGCGCGGCGCGCGAACAGGTAGACGAGCAGGACGGGCAGCGTGGACAGGACCACGGCGGCCAGCAGCCCGGGGATGTTGATCCCGTACTGGGTCTGGAAGTTGTACAGCCCGAGGGTGAGCACCTTGGTGTTCTCGGACTGGGTCAGTACGAGCGGGAAGAGGAAGCCGTTCCACGCCTGGAGCGCGGAGAAGACGACGATGGTCGCCAGCCCGCTCTTGGACAGCGGTACGACGAGCTGGAAGAAGACCCGCCGTGTGTCGGCTCCGTCGAGGGCCATGGCCTCGAAGAGTTCGTCGGTGATGTCGCGCATGGTGCCGGTGAGGATGAGCGCGCAGACCGGCAGACAGAACGCGGCGGTCGGCAGGATGACACCGATGAGGTTGTCGTACAGGCCGGCCTGGCTGATGACATAGAACATCGGGACGATCACCGCCTGGGCGGGGATCGCCAGGCCCAGCAGAAAGAGCCGGAAGACCCGCGAGGTGGCCCGGCCCCGGTTGCGCACGATCGAGAAGGCCAGCGGCGGTACGAGGAGCAGCACGATCACCACGACACTCGTCGTGACGATCACGGTGTTGAGGAAGTACTGGCCGAAGCCGTTGGAGAAGTCCTGGACGTAGTTGGTCAGGCTGAAGGTCTTCGGGAACGCCAGCGGACCGTTGGCGCTGTACTCCGCGCGGGACTGTACGGTCGCGCCGAGCATCACATAGACCGGCAGTCCCACCAGGCACAGCCACAACAGGGCGCCGAGCCCGGCGAGATAGTTGGGGCGGCGCCTCATCACAGGCCTTCCTTCGTGCCGGCCATTTTGTCGTAGCCGGAGATCCGTACGACGATCAGCGAGATGGCCGTCGCCACGAGCACCAGCAGCAGCGCGACGGCGGCGCCCGCGCCGAAGTCGAAGCCCTTGAACGCCTTTTGGTACATGTAGTAGGCGCTGATGGTGGTGTCGGTGCCCGGTCCGCCCTGGGTGAGGATCAGCACGGTGTCGAAGGTGGTGAGTCCGCCGACGACCATGAGGATCACCGACGTGATGATCGAGTTGCGTAGCTGCGGCAGCGTGATGTGGAAGAACTGCCGTACGGTCCCGGCGCCGTCGATGGCCGCCGCCTGGTAGAGGACCGTCGGGATCGCCCGTGTCGCGCCCTGGTAGATCAGCGCGTGCAGCGGCGTGAACTGCCACGCGCCGACCAGTACGAGGACACCGATGGCGCCGGTGCGCGTGCCCAGGAGATTGCCGTCCCCGAAGAGCCAGCGCGCCTGCGCGGGCACTCCGAAGTTGGGGTCGAGCAGCGCCCGCCACAGCACGGACACCGCCGTGGCGGACAGCAGCAGCGGGATGAAGAAGACGGCCGACAGGACCGCCCTGTTCCGCTGGGGACCGGCGGCCCAGACGCCGAGCAGGATGCTCAGCGGCGTCTGGACCGCCACGCCCAGCACGGTGAGCAGCACGCTCAGCCAGAGACTTTTGATCATCACCGGGTCGTGGAACAGCGCGGTCCAGTTGTCGAACCCGGCGAATGTCGGCGATCCCAGACCGCTCCAGCTTGTGAAGGACAGCACGGCGACCAGTGCCAGCGGGACGATCGCGAACAAGGCGAAGAACAGGGTGGCGGGCAGGGCCCAGCCCAGGCCGGGGCGGGCGACTCCGCGCCCGCCCGGACCGGGCCGCTGTGACTGCCGCCGTTCGCCCTTCGCCGGGGCGGAGAGGGTAACCATGTCGGACGTCACTCTCAGTTCTGGTTCTCGGCTCAGGCGGTGGTCAGGGCCTGCATGGACGTGATGAAGCCGGCCGCGTCGAGCTGCCCGTTGAAGAACTGCTGGACCGCCACATAGATGGGCGTCATGTTCGCGGGCGGATACGCCTGGTCCCACGAGAGCTGGAACGCGGGAGCCTTGTCGACCAGGTCGAGCTGGTACTTCAGGTACTCCGGGTTGTCCGAGGAGTCCAGGAACTTACCGGTGTTCGTGGTGGTGGGCAGATTGCCGATGGCGAGCTGGGCCTTCACGAACTCGTCCGAATACATCAGCTTGAGGAACTTCGCTATGTCGTCGGCGTGCTTGGTGCTCTTGCGCACCGAGTAGAAGTTGTTGGTGTTGCCGACGAGGTCGGCCGCGTCGCCCTTGCCGCCGTCGACACTGGGGAAGGTGGTGTAACCCAGGTCGTTCTTGGCGAAGTCGGGGCTGGCGTCCTGGTGCGTGGAGTACGCCCAGGAGCCCATCAGCTCGAAGCCCGCCTTGCCGCCGGCCAGCAGGGCCGGGGAGCCGCCGTCGGTGAACTTCACGGAGTCGTAGTTGGTGCCGAACGCGCCCGCGTCGATCAGCTCCTTGAGCATGCTCAGCGCCTTCTTGCTGTCGGCGCTCTCCCAGGCGCTCTTGTCACCGGACAGCGCCTTCTCGAACAGCCCGGGACCCGCCACCCGGTCGTAGAGGTACTCGAACCACATCAGCGTCGGCCACTTGTCGCCGCCGCCGAGCGCGATCGGCGTGACGCCCTTCGCCTTGAGCTTCTTCACCGAGTCCAGCAGCTCGTCCCAGGTCTTCGGCGGCTGCACGCCGGCGTCCGCGAGCACCTTGCTGTTGTTGAACAGCAGGACCGGCTGGGTGCCGCGCATGGGAACGCCGTACGCCTTGCCGTCGACCATGGCCGTGTTGAAGACCGACGGCAGGAAGTTGGACTTCAGCCCCGGGTCCTTCTTGATCAGGTCGTCGAGCGGCATCAGCAGGTCCGCCTTGACGAACGGCTGGATGCTCCCGCCGCCCCAGTTGAAGAACACGTCCGGCGCCTGCGGAGTGCCGATGACGGTCTGGAGCTTCTGCTGGTAGTCCGCGCCCGGGACGGTGTCCAGGACGGCCTTGACCTTGGAGGTCTTGTTGAACGTCGCGACGATCTGCTTCTCCACCTTGTTCGCGGAGTCGCCGTAGACGAGTACGTGGAACTCCCCGGCACCGGAGGAGGAGGCGTTGCCGCCGCAGGCCGCCAGGCTCAGGCCCAGGACAAGCGTCGCGCCGCCGGCGACGGTGCGAAGAAACCGTGCGCGTGTCTTCATCGATCGACCTCTCGAAAGTATCGGCCACATTGCCGAAAGTCTTCTGTCGAGCGACCGTAGGTTTCTCTTCCGGGACGGTCAACAGCGCTGTCGCTGCGCTATCAAACCGTTACAAGCGGCGGTGCCCTATCCTTCAGTCCATGCGTGATGACAGGAGTACGGGCCGAGTCACCCTGGCCCAGGTGGCTTCGCAAGCCGGCGTATCCCTCTCGACAGTTTCGAAAGTCCTCAACGGGCGCCCCGATGTGTCGGCCCCTACCCGTGTGAAGGTCGAGGAGCTGCTGGAGGAGCACGGTTACCGGCGCTCCGCGCCCACGCCTCCGGAGTCACCGCTGGTCGAGATCGTCTTCCACGAGCTGGACAGCACCTGGTCGATGGAGCTGATCAGAGGCGTCCAGAGCGTCGCCAAGGAGGCAGGGCTGAGCGTGGTCCTCACCGAGACCGGCACCCGGCACTCACCGGGAGCCGACTGGGTCGAGGGCGTGTTGCGCCGCCGCCCGCTGGGCGTGGTCCTCGTCTTCTCCACGCTGCCGGACGATCTCAAGAAGAAGCTGTGGTCCCGGGCGATCCCGTTCGTCATCATCGACCCGGCCGGCGACCCGGAACCCGATGTGCCGTCCGTGGGCTCCGCCAACTGGGCGGGCGGGGTCGCGGCCACCCGTCATCTCATCGACCTCGGCCATCGCAGGATCGCCGTCATCACCGGCCCCGAGGACATGCTCTGCTCTCTGGCGCGGCTCGACGGCTTCCGCTCGGCCATGGGCATGGCCGGACTCGACACCGACCCGGCGCTGGTGAGATTCGGCGACTTCCATGTCCGCTCCGGCCATGCGCACGCGATGGAACTGCTGCGGGATCCCGACAGACCGACCGCGATTTTCGCGGGCAGCGACCTCCAGGCACTGGGTGTGCTGGAGGCGGCCCGGGTGCTCGGGCTCCAGGTCCCGCAGGACCTCTCGGTCGTGGGATACGACGACATCCCGCCCGCCCAGTGGTCCAGTCCGGCCCTGACCACCGTGCACCAGCCGCTCGCGCAGATGGCCGAGGAGGCCACCCGGATGCTGCTCCGGCTGCGCCACTCCGACCAGGCCGACGCCCGTATCGAATTCGGCACCCGGCTGGTCGTCAGAGACAGCACGGCGGCCCTGGAGGCCGGGACGGACCGTTAGCGGGACCGGCACGGAACCGGCGGCGCCTGCCGCCGGGTCTCGGTCACACTGGAGGCATGTGCCGCAGCATCAAGACCCTCCGCCCGCCCGTCCTCCCCGAGGAGGCCACCGAGGAGGACATCCGGGCCGCCGCCCTGCAGTACGTACGCAAGGTCTCCGGCTTCCGTGAGCCCGCAGCGCACAACCGCGTGGTCTTCGAACAGGCGGTCGACGAGATCGCCGAGGCGACCGAGAGGCTGCTCAAGGGCATCGAGGTACGCGGCTCGGCGAGGCCGGCGCCCGGGGAGGCTCAGGGAGCCTGAAGCGGCGCGGCCGGGAAAAGTTGGCCAACGGGGCAAGTTTTCTCAGAAGCAGGGGTTTTCCCGCCGGGAAAAGTGCTCCTCCGGGGCAAGTCCGGCCCGTGTGAGGGACAGCCGACGGTCCTCAGACCGGCTGCGCCGACGGACGGCGCATGATGTACGCGGCCAGCGTGCCCGCCGCGAACAGCGCCAGTACGGAGATCGCGGCGCCCACCCAGCTCGCGCCCAGCCACTGGCCGCCGAAGTAGCCGAGGCCCACGCTGTAGCCGGTCCAGGCCACGCCCGCCAGCGCCGACCAGGGCAGGAACTCCTTCACCGTGCGGTGTGCCGCGCCCGCGCCGAGCGAGACGACCGAGCGGCCCGCAGGAGCGAAACGGGCGATGACGACAAGGATTCCGCCGCCGCCGCTGAGTGCCGCGCCGAGGCGTTCCTGCGCGGTGGTGAGCCGGCGTGACCGGGCGATGGCCCGGTGCAGGCGTTCGCCGCCGCGCCAGGCCAGCCGGAAGGCGACGAGATCGCCGAGCACGGACGCGCCGGCCGCGCACAGCATCAGGATGATCAGCGACGGCACCTCGCGAGGCACGTGCGCCACCTTGTCGGCGGCCTCCGCGACCGTGGTCGAGCCGGCGGCGGCCGCCGTGGCGGCCGTGATCACCAGAACACCGCTGGGAAGCACCGGCAGAAACACATCGAGCAGTACGGAGGCGCCTACGACGGCGTATATCCATGGACTGCCCGTCAGCGACCCCAGACTCTCCAGCACCTTGTGACTCCCCGCCCCGTTCTCCGAAAACGCCGCGATGTCGCAAGGGAGCGGCAGGGGCGGCTGCAGCCATACAGCGTACGCCCGTGGGCGGCGGACAGATCGGCCAGGTGTGAAATGAAGCCAGCTCGGAGAGCGCGGCCGGATCATGGAATGTCATGGAATGAGGCCGGTCCGTGGCGCGAAGCCGGTCCGTGGCCCAGGACCGGTCCATGCGTGAACGGCGTGCCATGAAGGAGCGGCGGCCCGTGGGACGGACGGCGGCGCCGTGCGAGCGGCGCCCGGACCCCGGTCGCGGGTCCGGGCGCCGTCACATCGGCGCCGTCCGGTCGAATGTCAGGCGGCGACGGCCGTACGCGTCTCCTGCCTCTCCTCCTCCGAGCCTCCGCCGGAGGAGAACAGCCGGTCCACGGAGAGCGCGCCCGGGCCGGTGAAGACGATCAGCAGGAACGTCCAGGCGAATATCGCCGCCGCTTCACCACCGTTCTCCATCGGGAAGAGCCCCGTGGGCTGGTGGACATTGAAGTAGGCGTACGCCATGGAACCAGAGGCCACCAGTGCCGCGATCCGGGTCCCGAGGCCGAGGAGCACCAGGCCGCCGCCGACGAGCTGGATCACGGCGGCGTACCAGCCCGGCCAGGCACCGGCTGGAGTCGTGTCGTTGCCGAACAAGCCGAAGAGCGTGGCGGCACCGTGGCAGGCGAAGAGCAGCCCGACGACGATGCGAAACAGGCCCAGCGCGTACGGCTGGGCGTCATTGAGGCGTGTGGACATGGGGGGTTGTACTCCTTCGATCAATGGTCTGGACCGATGAGAAGCTCCCTCACGTTAGGCATCCCTAATCAATGCTTGCAAGTTCAACATCCTGTCGGGGATCAATTCGCGCCGAGTGCCGCGCCTGCCCTCGGACCGAGGTCCGCAAGGCGGCGCGTGCCACCGCGTCGGTGTCCGAGAGCATCACCGAATCGACTCCCGGCCGTGCTCCCGCGGCCGTCACCCAGTGCACCCCTTCCGTGGGCACACCGAGAGCGAACCTCCTGGAGTGGATTTCGCCCTCGCGGCCTATCAGGTGGTACGGACGGCGTGTTACATCCACCCCACCGGTTTCGTAACCACCGACGGCGTGCGGCCGGCACTGACCGGTCTTCAGGAGCCGTGACAGCAAGGGATCACGGCTGCGCCGCAGATCCGCCTCCGGCAGCCGGGCCTCCACCAGCGTCCTCGCCCTGACGGCGGATCCGGACACGTCCGGAGACTCGGCGACGAACACGCCGTCCCCTGTCCGTACGGTCATGCGCGGGCCGATCACATCCAGCACGCCCGCCTCGATCAGGGCCGCCATCTCCTCGATACGGCGGCGCGGCGGGCCGATGGAGAGAAAGGCGTTCAATGGTGTGTACCAGCGGTCGAGATGATCGCGGCGGGAGGTGCCGGAGAGACCCGAGTGGTCCACGATCTGCCGCAGCTCATTGCGGAGATCGCGCAGCACGTCCAGCGCGGCCTTGAGCGGACCCGCGACATTGCCGAGCGCCGCCTGTGCCGCGTCCTGGCGCAGATGTGCCATCAGCCAGGCGCGGTGATCCGCCGGATCCCGGAAGGTCCTCCCGCCGTACGGACGCGTGATCGCGTCCCAGGACCAGCGGTCCGCCGGACCGATCCCGGCCTCGTCGAGCGCGGCTGCCTCCTGCGTGCTGCCGTGCGGAGCCCCGAGGAAGCGGTCGAGGAAGCGCTCGCGGAAGCTCGGCGGCCGGCCGGCGGCCGTCATCGCCGTCCCGTAGAAGACCGCCTCCACCTCCTTGGCGACCAGTGGCCATATCTCGGTGAGGAAGTCCGGCGGGTCGCCCTCGCCCGCGCGTTTGCGGAACACCGCGATCACATCCGGGGTCAGCACCAGCGGCAGGTGCCGGCCGGACGGTCCCTTCGCGTTGTCCCCGCGCGCCTGGTACGGAACGCCGCGCCGCGATCCCGCGTAGAGCCGCGGCTCCCGCCCCGAAGGTTGGTATACGAGAACGCCGTCGCCGGTCCCGCGCGCGAAGGTGCCTCCCCGGCCCGCTGTCAGCAAGGCCATGTGGTCGAAGAAGTTGAGGCCGAGCCCGCGCAGCAGAATCGGTTCGTCCGGCTCGATCGCGGAGAGATCGACCTCCGCCGGGTTCGCCGGCGGCACATAACGCAGCCGATGACGGACGGCGTACTCCGCCAGGACCGCCTGGGTCTGTCCGGAAACCACCGGCAGATGACCCTGCGCGAGGACGACGGCGGAGAGGCCGGAAATCGTCGTGCCATTGTCGAGTGTGAGCGTCTGGGTCGGGTGGTGCGCCGAGGACAGAGCGGGCGAATCGAGCGAACCGGGTGTGGCGGGCGGGACTGCCGGGTCGAGGAACGCGCTGTCGGCGTCGTCATCGAGACGGATCGCGAGAGCCCGGTGGACCGTGACCGTCACATTCGCCGGAGCGCCCTCCACCGTCCGGCGAAACGCCCACTCCAGATAGCGGCCGTAGGCGGCGCGGCTCGGATAGTCGTCCGGACCGAGCCGCTCGGCCGGGCGGCTCGCGGCCCACTCGTACAGGCTCGGACCCGGGCGTATCGGACCCTCGCACTCGACGCTCCGGTCGGTGAAGACCGTCACTTGCGAGGCCACCGTGTTCATCAGCAGCTCGGCCGGCTGGTCGGTGCGCCAGACGCGGCCCGCGCCGGGCGGCGCCGGGTCGACGAGATGGACCGTCAGCGGTGTGCCGGCGGCCAGTTCGGGTACGGACGCACAGAGTCTTTCGAGGACCGAGGTGCCGCGGGGACCGGCGCCGACGACGGCGAGTGAGCGGGGCAGGTGCTGCCGTACATCGGACAAAGCTGTGACTCCCGGGGCATGTGGGGTGCGGGAAGGGGAACGGCCCGCCTCTGGAAGCGGAATGGTCCGCCTCATCATGCCGTTGGTGCCACGGCCGCCGAACCGTTGGGCCAAGGATCACGCCTTGTGGCAAGGATCACGGACGCGCGGACAAGGGCCACTGAACCGGTGTCCGGCCGCCGCTGACCCGCCGTCGGCAGATCAGTGGCCCGGTGTCAGCGTCCTCTCATGGACGGTCACCAGTTCCGCGGTCTCGCCGCGGGCGCGGGCATGGTCCAGCCGGAGCTCGGCCGAACGGCCGCGCATCGTCAGGGTCATGAGCTGATTTCCGAACCAGGGTCCGCCCGTCTTGCGCCAGTTGACCGACGGATCGGGCACCCGCCCGTGCCGTGCCAGGGCCTTGCCCAGATACCGGCTCAACCGGCTCCAGCCGAAGCGGAATCCGAACCTCATCGAGGCCGGGATGGAGTTGTGCACCGGCGAACAGGTGAGCTGGAGGACGCGCGCGTCCGGGTCGCCCGCCCGCCACGAGGGCTCGGCGACATACGCGTGGTGCACATCGCCCGACAGTACACACACCGTGGCCGGTGCCTCGGGCCCGCTGCCGGCCTCCGAGATCAGCGCCGCCAGCTTCTCGAAGGAGTCGGGGAAGGCCGCCCAGTGCTCCAAGTCGGCGGCCCTGCGCAGCCATTCACCGAAGCGCGCCCAGCGCGCGCCGCGTTCGCCGCGGCTGAGCGCGGAGTCCCAGGACTCCACGTCATGGATGAGCGGTGGCAGCAGCCAGGGCAGTGAGGTACCGACGAGGAGATGGTCGTACGAGCCGCGCCCGTCCAGCGCCTGCTCGCGCACCCACAGCGCCTCACCGTCGTCGAGCATCGCGCGGTGCTGCTCCTCCAGCACTCGCGCGGCCCGGGAGTCGACCATCAGCAGCCGCGTGCGGCCGAAGTCGCGCCGGTAGCTCCAGCGCGCGCACGCCGGATCGCGGTCGGCCTCGGAGGCGAAACGCCGCAGCAGGTCGGTGCCGTCGGGGTCGGCGCGTATCGCCGCGTACAGCTCGTCCGTCGCCAGTTCCGCGGGAGAGAGATTGCCGAGATGCTGATAGACCCAGTACGACATCAGCCCGCTGAGCACGCGCTCCTGCCACCAGGGCTTCACGCGCATGTCGGCCACCCAGGCGGCGCTGGTGTTCCAGTCGTCGACCAGATCATGGTCGTCGAAGATCATCGAGCTGGGGACGGTGGAGAGCAGCCAGCGCACCTGAGGATCGCCCCAGGACTCGTCGTAGAGATGGGTGTACTCCTGGTAGTCCGCGACCTCCTCGCCCGGCGGCTCGCTCAGATCGCGGCGCTGGGCCAGCCAGTGCTGTGTCTTCTTCGAGGTCTCGTCCGCGTACACCTGGTCACCGAGGAGCAGCAGTACGTCCGGGCGTACGGCGTCCGGGTCGGCGGAAATGCGGGTGGCGAGGGTGTCGAGCGCGTCGGGTCCGACCGGGTCCGGCTCGCCGTGCGGCGGCGAGGCCCAGCGGCAGGAGCCGAAGGAGACGCGCAGCTCGGTTCCGGGCGAGGAGGCGTCGGGCGTGCGGATCGTGCTCGGCGGGAAGGGAGAGTCCTCGGGCGGCCAGACGCGGCGGTCGTCGAGCAGTACCTCGTACGGAGTCGCGGTGCCCGGCGTCAGCCCGGTCACCGTGATCAGCGCGTAGTGGTGGCCGGAGATCTGGAAGGTACGCGTCGTGCCGTAGGCGCCGTCCTCGCAGCGGACCTCCGCCGTGCAGGGGCGGTCGGCCTCGATCCAAACGGTCGCTGTGCCGCCGCCGTCCCAGTCGACGTACCTCAGCAGTGGTCCCAGGCGCAGCCCGGTCATAGATGCCCTCCTCCGTCGCCCCGTACGGTACGGAACGACGGAGGGCGCGGGGAGGGCGGTCCGGTGTGATGAGCGTCCCGGTCCAGGAACCGCAGGTCAGCAGCCGTTGAGGACGCTCTGGAGCGCGCTCTTCTCGGCGGAGTCGACGCTCAGGTTGTAGTACTTCTTCACCTGCACCCAGGCGCGGACGTAGGTGCAGCGGTACGCGGTGCGCGGCGGCAGCCACTCCGCGGGGTCCCGGTCGCTCTTCGACTGGTTCACATTGTCCGTGACGGCGATGAGCTGCGGACGCGTCAGGTCGTTGGCGAAGGACTGCCGCTGCGCGGTGGTCCAGCCGCTGGCGCCCGAGGTCCAGGCTTCGGCGAGCGGCACCATGTGGTCGATGTCCACGTCGGACGCGGCGGTCCAGGTCGCGCCGTCGTACTCGGAGTACCAGCTTCCGCTCGTGGCCGAGCAGCTTGAGCTCTGCTGGACGTTCGAGCCGTCGCGCTTGAGGACGACCTCTCGCGTGTCGCAGGAGCCGGACTGCGTGATCCAGTGCGGGAACGCGTCACGGCTGTAGCCGCTGGAGGAACCTTCCGCCTTGACGGTGAGCTGGCCGAGGTAGGTGCGGGCGGTGGCGGCGCTGACCGGCGTCGGCAGAGCGGCCTGAGCGGTGGGAGCGGTGAGCAGCGTGGTCGCGGTGGCGAGGGCGGCCGATGCGGCGAGGACGGCTATACGGGGCACTCGACGCGCGTAGATACCGGACATGCGAACTCCCTTGGGATGGGGGGAACCTGACCTGACCGTGCGAGGCTGCGGGCCCGGCCGTGCGGGTCGTGGCCCGGCCGCCATCGTGTCGGCGGTGGGTTGCCGCGGAGTGGGTGTCAGGTAACAGCGTGACGACATGAGCACGTCACATCAAGAGGCCAAAGGTGGCGATCTCGCGCCTGGCGCAGGGGCAATTGGGGTGATTGAGCGCAGAGTTGCCGCGCGCGGCGGGGCGCGCGGCGGCGGTTGATGTCCTGACGTCGCGTCCGGTCGGTGACCTGCCGCGCGGCGCACCGGCCGTGGTGATGGTTACGATCCCCGGGATCATCAACCTGGGGAGGGGCCATGGCCGAGGGGCCGAGCATGGAACAGACGGTGGAGCTGATCTACCGGCCGACCGCGCGGGACTTCGCCGCCGCGCTGCGAGCGCGGCGCCGGGCGAGTCCGATGGCGCGCCGGCAGCGAAAGATCTTCGCCATCGGTCTGCCTTTCATCGCCTTCTGTGCGGTGATGGCCGTCATCACCGGAGGTGGCGTCAGTGACATTCCGGTGCCTCTCCTCGTGCCGGCCCTGTTCGCTCTGGTCGCCGTTCCGCTGATGCCCCGGCTCCAGGCCAGGGCTTTTCAGAAACTGGCGGAGAGGCAGGGAGAGTTGCGCACTGTGGTCGCAGCCGCTGGTCTGCACATCACAACGGATCACTCCTCCACGGCCATGGACTGGACAACGCGGCCACGTCTCGCCGAAGGCCCTGACGTCTTCGTGCTGTTGAGTCCCGACAAGCATGGGTTCGAATTCACCGTGCTGCCCAAACGCGCGGTGGCGACTCCGGCCGAGATGGAGCATCTGCGCTCGCTGCTCGACCGGCACACGACCCGCGCCTGAAGGCCGTTGCGTAATCCATCCCTGGCGGATCGGCGTCAACGCCCGGTGGACCGGCGCGATCCTTGGTGGACCGGCGTGCGACGGCGCGCGCGACGCGTCTTGACCTCAATCGAGCTTGAGGTCCTACCGTCGTCATGTCCGGTGATCGCTCGAAGGGGGCGCGTTGGCATGGCAATCAAGGAGTACTCGCGGGAGGAACTGGCCGCTCAGCCCATTGGTGCGTGGAGCGGTGAGGCATACCGCCGAGTGGTGGGAGCTCTTCGCGAACAGCTCGCGGCGGAGGATCTCACTCAGCCGCACTGGTGGACGCTCAACCATGTCGCCGGGCAGCCGGGCGTCTGGAGCCGTGCGACGCTGACGGAGCGGCTGACCTCGTACGACGACCTCGGCATCGACTTCGACGGTGTCTTCGAGGATCTGCTCGCTCGCGGCTGGGTCACGGAGAAGGCGGGACTGATGACCTTGACCGAGGCCGGAGAGGCCGGCCGCCTCCGGGCCAGGGAGCGCAACTGGCGTATCCACGAGCAGACGCATGAAGGCATCGACACAGCCGACTTCGTGACGACGATCAACGTCCTGCGTCGCATGGTGGCGAACCTGGGCGGCAACGGTGACTTGCCCGACTGACAGTTCCTCAAAGAGGCGTGCGGTGAGGTGATGGCCGGCCTCGCCGCTGCCGGTCAGGCCGTCACATAGAGGCGGATGCCGCCCTCCGCCGTCGGTTCCACCCGGAGCTGTGTCAGGTCCTCGACATGGGCGTCCGGAGACATCGCCTTGGCTCGCGGGCCCACGCCCACCACGCGCATGCCGGCCGCCCGGGCCGCCGTGATGCCCGCCTCGGAGTCCTCGAAGGCCACGCAGTCCGCAGGCGCGAGGCTCAGGGCCTCCGCGCCCTTGAGGAAGCCCTCCGGGTGGGGCTTGCTGGCCGTGACGCTTTCGGCCGTGACGCGGATCTTCGGCATCGGGAGGTCCGCCGCCGCCATGCGGGCGTCCGCCAGAGGTACGTCCGCCGAGGTGACCAGCGCGTGCGGGAGCGCGGCGATGGCCGCCATGAACGCCGGCGCGCCGGGGATCGGGACGACGCCGTCCGTGTCGGCCGTCTCCCGGGCGAGCATCAGGCGGTTGTCCGCGTAGTTGAGCTCCATGGGCCGTTCCGGGAGCAGTACGGCCATCGTGGCGTAGCCCTGGCGGCCGTGGACGACCTTCATGACCTCGTCCGGGTCCAGATCGTGGTCCACCGCCCAGCCGCGCCAGACGCGCTCGACCGAGGCGTCGGAGTTGACGAGGGTGCCGTCCATGTCGAGGAGCAGGCCCCGGGCGGTCAGGACGGACGTCGTGGGCGAAGCGGTGGCCGGCATCGGCGGACTCCAGAGGGCGTGAGCGGAGACAAGCGGCTCCGCCCGCCGGTCAGGGAGTACGGGCGAAGCCACTTTGTTTCGTCATTGTACAAAAGAGCTCAGTGTCCGCGACCCCGGCCCCTGGTTTCTGCCTCCAGGGCGCGCCGGGTGTTTGGACCGTAGACGCCTTCAGGATCTCCCTCGATGTGCTTGTACGACTGGTAGACGCGCACGGCGCCTTCCACGCGCTGGTCGTACTCGCCGTTCGAAGGCCCGCGATACAGCCAGATCTCCTCCAGCCGGTTCTGCAGCTCGACGACCTCAGGGCCGGAGTCACCGGGGCTCAGTGAGCCGCCCGCGGGCGGCTGGACCGGCTGCGGCGGAGGCTGGGTCGGAGGCTTGGCGGAGGCCGGGGCCGACGGCGCCCGCGGCGCGGTCGAGCGCGGCGCGCTCGCCGTCGGCGCCGGTGGCGGAGCCGGTTGTGAGGAGACCGTCGCCGGCGCGGAGTGTGACGCCGACGCGGTGACCGACGGCGTCGACGCGTCCGGCTCCACGAGGTTCGACGAAGGCAGCGGCGGGAGCGTCTCGTCCGGCAGCGCCCGCTCCTGCCGGTCGCCCGGGAACAGTCCCGCGACGATCACCGCGGTCCCGATCACCGCAATGGCCGCCGCGCCGATGACCACCGCCTTGAACGGCTTACGGCGGGACGGTGACGGTGGCGGCGCCGCCGGAAGCGGCTCCACGGCCGGTGGCCCGACGGGGCCGCTCTCCGTCGCGAGAGGCGGCAGCGGACCCGCCGTACGGAACGCCGTCGGCGCCTGCCCGTCCCCGGCGCCGAGCGTCACATACGGACGCAGGCGCAGCGGATCGAAGTCCTCCGCCGCCGCGATCTCCGCGGAGCGCCCGGCCTGTACGGCCTGTGTCGCGCGGTCGGCGCAGTCGCAGCCGGGTCTGCCTTCGGTGGCACGCGGCGTTTCGCACTCAGGACAGAGCTGTCCGGTCAACGTGGGTCCCCTCCCCTTGAACTGCCAGCGATTATGCAGGCCCTTTCCGAACGGCGTACGCACGCCCGTGGTCCACAAGGATGTTCGGCAGGCCATAACGGGACAGAGCGGACAGGATGGAGATTCGCAGACCCCGAGGAGATGTCCCATGGCTCAGGAAGTGCGCATCCCGGCTGTGAGTCCGGCCCCCGGCGAGGGCCAGACACCGCGCACCGTGATGCTCGCCATCAGCGCACTGCTGATGGGTTTGCTACTCGCTTCGCTCGACCAGACCATCGTGTCCACCGCATTGCCGACCATCGTCAGCGATCTCGGCGGCCTGGAGCATCTTTCCTGGGTCGTCACCGCGTATCTGCTGGCCTCGACCGCCGCCACCCCGCTCTGGGGCAAGCTCGGTGACCTGTACGGCCGCAAGAGGCTCTTCCAGACCGCCGTCGTGATCTTCCTCGCCGGCTCCGCACTCTGCGGCATATCCCAGAACATGGCCCAGCTCATCGGCTTCCGCGCGCTCCAGGGGCTGGGCGGCGGCGGCCTGATAGTCCTGGCCATGGCGATCGTCGGCGATATCGTCGCGCCGCGTGAACGCGGCAAGTACCAGGGCCTGTTCGGCGCCGTCTTCGGTACGACCAGCGTCCTCGGCCCACTGCTCGGCGGATTCTTCACCCAGCAACTGAGCTGGCGCTGGGTCTTCTACGTCAATCTGCCGATCGGTGCCGTCGCTCTGCTCGTCATCGCCGCCGCGCTGCGCATACCGGCGCGCTCGGCCAAACACACCATCGACTATCTCGGCACCTTCCTGATCGCGGCCGTCGCCACCTGTCTGGTGCTGGTCGCCTCGCTCGGCGGTACCACCTGGGCCTGGGGCTCGGTCCAGGTCATCGGTCTCACCATCCTCGGACTCGTCCTGCTCGCCGTCTTCATCCGGGTCGAGCGACGCGCGGCCGAACCCGTGCTGCCACTGCGGCTCTTCCGGGTCAGGACCTTCACACTGGTCGCGCTCATCAGCTTCATCGTGGGCTTCGCCATGTTCGGCGCGATGACCTATCTGCCGACATTCCTCCAGGTGGTGCAGGGAGTGACACCCACACTCTCCGGCGTGCGCCTGCTGCCCATGGTGCTCGGCCTGCTGATCACCTCCACCTTGTCCGGGCAGATAGTCAGCCGTACCGGCCGCTGGAAAGCGTTTCCCATCCTCGGTACCGCCGTGACCGCCGTCGGACTCCTGCTGCTCCATCAGCTCACTCCGGCCAGCGGCGCCTGGATGATGAGCGTCTACTTCTTCGTCTTCGGCGCGGGCCTCGGACTGGTCATGCAGGTGCTCGTGGTCGTCGTCCAGAACGCCGTCAGCTACCAGGACCTGGGCGTCGCCACCGCGGGCGCGACCTTCTTCCGCTCCATCGGAGCGTCCTTCGGCGTCGCCGTGTTCGGTACGGTCTTCACCAATCTCCTCATCGGCAAGCTCGGCGACGCCCTGGCCGGCCGGCGGCTCCCGCCCGACATGGGCCCGAGCCAACTGGCCGCCGACCCGAGAGCCGTCGAACGGCTGCCGGCCGAGCTGCGGCCCGCCGTACTGAACGCGTACGCGACCTCCATCACCGATGTCTTCCTGTACGCCGTGCCGGTCGTGCTCCTCGCCTTCGTCGTCGCCTGGTACATCAGGGAGGACAAGCTGCGGGGCTCGGTGACCGCGCCGGAGATCACCGAGACCCTGGCGTCCAACCCGGTCGAGCGCTCCTCCCGTGACGAGGTGGCCCGCGCCCTGTCGGTCCTCGGCACGCGTGAGGGCCGCCACCGGATCTACGAGACGATCACCGCGAAAGCCGGCTACGACCTGCTTCCGGCGGCCAGTTGGCTGCTGCTGCGCATCAGACGCCAGGGCTCCGTCAGGCCCGGTCTGCTCGCGGACACCATTCCCGTACCGCTCAAGTCCCTCACCGACGCGTCGCGGCAGGTGGAGGAGCGGGGGCTGGCCCATCGCGAGGGCCTGGAGCTGACGCTCACCGACCGCGGGGCGCGGACGGCGGACGCGCTGTCACAGGCGCGCGAGGAGTCGCTCACCGAACTGCTGGGTGACTGGTGGGGGCCCGACCGGCCCACCGATCTGGTGCGGCTGGTACGGGAGTTGAACAGCGAGCTGTGCGGCTCCGACGGCGAACGCCCGCACGCACCCGAGCCGCCGAGGGATCACGCGGCCTGAGAGCCTGTCGGGTGGTCTTCGGCCGGAGGTCATTCGACGGGCTCCGGGCCGCCGTACACGCGCTGCCGGAGTCCTGTCCGGCAGCGCGCGCCGTGAGCCGCTTGCCGTACCAGATCTCGCTGTACGGGCCTTTCTCGCCGTACGCCGGGATCTCCCGGAAGCCGTGCTTGGCGTACAGCCCCCGCGCCTCGACCAGATCGAGCCGGGTGTCAAGGACGAGCCGGCCGGCTCCCAGCCGCAGCGCGGCTTCCTCCAGAGCGGCCAGCAGAGCCCCGCCGCCCCCGGTGCCGCGTACGGCGGGACTCACATACACCCGCGTCAGCTCCGCCGTGTCCGCGTCCAGCAGCCGCAGCCCGCCGCAGGAGGCGGCCTCGCATCCGTACCGTCCGACGACTTCGTACCGTCCGACGACGAACTCGCCCGTGGGCGGGACGAGGTGATCGGGCGGATCATCGGCGAGCCCCCGGTCGATCTCGGCCGTCGTCGCCGCGCGTCTCCAATAGCGGCTCGCCACCTCGGCGTAGTAGGCGCGGCGCAGCCGGCGGGCGTCTGAGGTGTCGAAGGACTCGGGTCGGACGGACCAGTTCATGGTCATCTCTGTACCTCGGCACCGGACCGTTTGGCCACCGGATTCCGGGCAACCCGTGACGGTGAACGACCCGTTGCGAGCAGTACCGAAACGAGTACGAGCCGAGACGAGCCGAGAACCAGGAAGGCAACCATGTCCACAGTCCTGATCGTCGTCGCTCTGATCGTGGTGTTTGTGATCATTGTGGCCGCGGTCCTGTATCTCGGGCCCGGCAGGGCAAGCGGGCGAAGCGGACTGAAGCGCCGGTTCGGCCCGGAGTACGACCGTGTTGTCGCCCGCCATGACGGTGACAGCAAGGCCGCCGAGCGAGAGCTGACCGATCGGGTCCAGCGCCATGGCGACCTGCGGCCGGAGCCTCTCACCGCGGAGCAGCGCGAACAGTACGTGGCCCGCTGGGCCGGACTCCAGGAGCGTTTTGTCGACGCGCCGCGGGAAGCGGTCGCGGAAGCCGACCGGCTGGTCGCGCGGCTGGCGGAAGAGCGCGGCTATCCCGACGGTGCGCGGTACGACGAACAGCTCGACGCCCTCTCCGTCCACCACGCGCATCAGGTGGACGGCTACCGCAGGGTGCATCAGGTGGCCTCGGAAGACGGCCGCGGTGCGAGCACGGAGGAGCTGCGTGAGGCGATGGTCGGCGCGCGCGAGCTCTTTGAGCGACTGATCCTCGCCCGCCCGGAGGAGAGCGGCAGGAGCCGCCCCGGGAACGCCGGCCGGAACCGGAACTTCTCACTGCGGCCCAAAGGGAGTGGTGCGTGATGACATACGACGCGGAGAATGAGCGGAAGAACCAGGAGATACCCGTGGCCGACCGGACTGACCGGACTGACCGGACTGACCGGACTGACCGGACTGACCGGACCGACCGGGACGGAAAGGCGCGCGAGCGTTCCGCCGCGAGCCGCGAGGCCCGTGAGGTGCCCGGGAGCCGTGAGACCCGCGAGCAGGCCGGACCCGCCGGGACCCGTGACCAGGCCGGTCCCGTCGACAACCGGATGGCGGCCGTCAGGCCCGTGCGTCCTCCCGAGAGCGCGGAGACCGTCAGGCCTCTCCACAGCCGTCGGGCCGACGAGACGCGCGGACCGGCCAAGCCGTCGCACGCTCCGGACACGACTCCGGACGGGACCACGGCCACGACCGCCGGCGGAGCGTCGGGCCGTACGGAGAGCCGGACGGACGGCCGGACCGGCGGCAAGAGTCCCGGGCGCGGTACGGACCACACCAGCGGGCAGTTGTTCCCGCAGGACGAGAGCGACAAGCTGGCCCAGCGTCTCCAGGAGGCCCTCAACACCTTTGTCGACGGGCCGCGGCGCTCCGTCGAGGAGGCGGCCGGTGTGCTGGAGGAGGCCGCCGAGCGGCTGACGAACGCGCTTGCCGAGCGGCCCCGTTCGCTGCGCGCGAGCTGGGACGGAGACGCCAAGAGCGACAAGAACCGTACGGCGGACGGCTCCGACACGGAGGATCTGCGGCTCGCGCTGCGGAGCTACCGCGAGGTGACGGAACGCCTGCTCCGCATCTGACCGGAGTCGCGTCGGACCAGGAGGCGGTGGGCAAGGGACGGCCCGCCGCCTCCGTACGCGCGCCGCGAAGCGGTCAGTTGACGCGGGCCAGCGCGAAACCGTCGTATCCCTTGCTGCCCACCGTCTGGATCGCGGTCGCGGACAGCCGCGGATCGCCGGCCATCAGCTCGATCAGGCGCCGGGTGCCCCGCACCGAAGGATCGGTGCTGTCCGCGTCGGCAACCGCGCCGTTCCGTACGACGTTGTCGCCGATGATGACGCTGCCCGGACGCGTGAGCTTCAGCGCCCACTCCAGATAATGCGGGTTGTTGGGCTTGTCGGCGTCGATGAAGACGAGATCGAATGGGCCCGTCCCGGCCGCGACGAGATCGGCGAGCGTCTCCAGCGCGGGCCCCGTCCTGACCTCGACGACCTTGTCGAGTCCGGCGCGTGCCAGATTGGCGCGGGCCACGTCCGCGTGCACGGGGTTGTACTCCAGCGAGACGAGCCTGCCGTCGTCGGGCAGCGCGCGGCCCAGCCAGATGGTGCTGTAGCCGCCGAGTGTGCCGATCTCCAGGATCGTACGAGCGCCTTGGATACGGGCCAGCAGATGCAGCAGCTTGCCTTGGTTCGGAGCGACATTGATGGCGGGCAGACCGGCCGCGTCACTGGCGGCGAGCGCCGCCGAGAGCACATCGTCGGCCGGGACGAGCTGATCGGTGAAATAGCTGTCGACAGCGTTCCACTGCTCCTGGGACATGAGGGCCTCTCGTGGACGGCAGAGTTAGTTCCCGCTGGGAACATATCCTAGTCGGCCCGCTGTGACGGAGAAGCGCGTCCGGGACATGGAAATGAGCCGGTCCGGGAGCCCGTTTCCGCCGGATGTCATGGGCATTGAGACAAAACGCGGATGACGGTCAGGCGAAGAGGGGGTTGCCTGAGTCTTCCCGAAGGGGCAGTGCGAGGCTCTATGCCCCAAGGACGGCGGTTTCGGACGGAGGGTCGGCGCGGCGTGGTGAATGCGGAGCACAGCGTGCACGGCGGTGCGGCGGCGGGTACCGCGGGAGGCGGGTTCGGCAGAGCCCGCGCGGTTCTCTGGCTCGTCGCCGCGGTGCTGGCGGTCAGACAGACAGCGGCGGTGCTCCGGCAGCCGCCCGGAGAACGGCTCACCGATCTGGAGACCTGGATCGGCGACAACGGCGTCCTGCATGTGACGGGTTCGCTGTACGACACCGGGCTGTTCACCGGTACGCCGTTCGCCGGACTGGTCCTCAAACCGCTCGCACGCTCGGCGGAGCGGAGCCTCGGCATCGCGTGGACCTTCGGGACGCTGCTGCTTGTGGTGGCTCTCGGCCTGGTGTCGGCCCGCGCGCTGCCGGGTCGTATATCGCGCCGGACCGGACTGCTGGCGGCGCCGGTCGCGATCAGTCTGCTCATGCTGTCCCTGCCGGTACGCAACAGCTTCTATCTCGGCCAGACCAGCATCATTCCCGTCCTGCTGGTGCTGCTCGGCTGCTTTGTCATACGTGGCGAACGGAGCTCCGGCCTTCTGATCGGCGTCGGCGCGGCCCTCCAGCCCGCCGTTCTTCTCTTCGCGCCGCTCCTCTGGCTGACCGGCCGCAGAAAGGCCGCCGTGAGCGTGGCCGGGACCTTCGCCGCCTGCACGGCACTGGCCTGGGCCGCCATGCCCGCGGACTCCTGGACGTACTGGGTGCACCATGTGGCGGGCGCGGGTCTCGGCGAGCGCGCGGACAGCCTCGCCAACCAGTCCCTGCACGGAGCGCTGCTCAGGATCGGCCTGGAAGGGCCTCTGGAGATCGTGCTCTTCGGCGTTCTGGCGATCACGGTGGTCGTCGTCGGCCTGCGGCGCGCGGTCCGCTACGCCGAGGACGGACAGCTTCTGCTCGCCGTCGCGCTGACCGGCTGCGTCGCGGTCGCGGTCTCACCGACGGCCTGGCAGCACCAGCTTCTCTGGGTGCTGCTGGCGCTCGTCGGCCGGGTCGGTGTCCGGGCCAGGGACCGGCTGGTGTGGCCGGCCGTCGTGGTGCTGGCGATGACGCTGCCGGGAAGGATGCTGCTGCCGAACATGACGGCGCTCCATCCTCTGCGGGAGAACGTGCCGCTGATAGCCGCGCTGGCGGCGGCCTGCGTGGTGCCGTTCCTGCCGCGTGCCTCGCCGTACTTCGACAGACCGGTCCCGACCGCCTACGCGCGGCCCGTGCCCGCGCGCTGGAGCGCCGTCCCACTGGCGCCGTTCTGGCGGCGGCAGCTCAGCCGTCCCAATCTGCTGCTCGAACTGCTTGTCATACGCGTCGGATACTCGGTCTACTCCCATATCCGGCTCGCCGCGACGGGCGGCCGCGAGGCCGCCGAGGAACACGGCCGTCAGGTCATCTCCGTGGAGCGTGCGCTCGGCATCGACATAGAGCGCTGGGCCAACCACGCGGTCGTGAACGCGAAGTGGGCCGAGGACTTCTTCAACTTCTACTACACGTCCTTCCACTTCGTGGTGCCGCTGTCGATCCTCGGTGTGCTGTACGTACGCCGTCCCGCCGACTACCGCTGGGCGCGCTCCTCGCTCGGCTTCGCCACGGTCCTCGCGCTGATCGGCTTCTGGTTCTATCCGCTCGCTCCGCCACGGCTGATGCCGGGCCTCGACTTCATCGACACCGTGCACGGCCCGCAGGACCTCGCCAACCCGGACTACGGCGCGATGACGGCGGTCACCAACCAGTACGCGGCGATGCCCTCACTGCACTTCGGATGGTCGCTCTGGTGCGGTGTGGTGATCCTGGTCCTGGCACCGAAGCCGTGGATGAAACTGCTCGGTCTGCTGCACCCGCTCTTCACGGTGAGCGCGATCGTCGCCACGGCCAATCACTGGGTGCTGGACGCGGTGGGCGGCGCGACGGTGGTCGGCACGGGCTTCGCGCTGACGTATGTACTCGCGGGCCCGCGCAAGCTGCTGCCGCCGCCGCGCGTGAAGTCCGATCCGTTCCCGAAGGGCGGTCGGGCGGACGGCGAAGGCGGTCCGGCCGTCCCGGCCGGAGGAGTGGCGGGCGAGTCCGGATAGCGCGCGCGGCGCCGTCCGGCCGCCGCTCAGCTTTCCCGGTCGCCCGGCGGGCCCTCGAACGTGGCCGCCGCCTCGAACGCGGCCCGGCGCGTGGCCCGGCGCAGCGCCTTGAGCAGCGTGGCACCGATGGTGAGAGTCAGTACGACCGTGAGCACGGCCCGTCCCAGGTCCCAGCCGAACGAGGTCGCCGCGCAGTACGCGAGGAAGCGGACCAGGTTCTCGTGGACCGGATCGCCGGGCCGGAAGGAGACGCCGGACGAGAGCCCGCCGATATACGTCCAGCCCTGCAGATTCATGACGGTGCCGTACGCGAACGCCGCGCAGGCGCCGTACAGCGCGAGCATCAGCAGCTCAACCCGGCCGCGCAGCCGGTCCGGACCCGGCAGCAGTCCCGCGCCCATCGTGAACCAGCCCATCGCCAGCATCTGGAACGGCATCCATGGACCGACACCGCCGGTCAGCAGCGCGGACGCGAACATCGTGACCGAGCCGAGCACAAAACCGAATCCCGGACCGAGCACCCGGCCGCTCAGCACCATCAGAAAGAACATCGGCTCCAGCCCCGCCGTGCCCGCTCCCAGCGGGCGCAGCGCCGCTCCGACGGCGGCCAGCACTCCCAGCATCGCGACCGCCTTGGCATCGAGCCCGGAGTCGGCGATCGTCGCGACGACAACGGCCACAAGCAGCGGGAGCAGCACGGCGAAGAGCCACGGCGCGTCCCGCGAGTGCGCGAGTCCGGACGCGGAGTCGGCCAGCAGCGGCCAGCCGAAGGCGACCACGCCGATCGCGCTGATCAGAGCGAGAGCGACGACGGAGCGCGGCCCGAGCCGCACGGCGCGCGCCCGCGCGAGTCCGGCGGACGCGTCCTCCGGACCGCCGGTGATCTCCTTACCGCAGGCGGTCATCCGGGACCACCGGCCGCCGGGCCGCGCTCTTTCCGGCTCTCCGGTGCGCCGTCGCTCCGTATTCCTTCGGTCCCGGACGCCAGCGCCGCTCGTACCTGAGTCACCGTCAGCCATTCCTGAGGTGCCAGGATCTTCGCCACCTGCGGTGCGAAGGCCGGAGACGAGACCACCACGTGAGGCGTCGGGCCGTCCGCCACGATCTCGCCGTCGGCCAGGATCACCACTCGGTGTGCCAGCTCCGCGGCCAGTTCGACATCGTGCGTCGCCAGGACGATCGCGTGGCCCTCGGCCGCCAGCGCCCGCAGCACACCGACAAGACGCGCCTTCGCCGCGTAGTCCAGGCCGCGTGTCGGCTCGTCCAGAAGCAGCAGCGGCGGCCGGCCGGTCAGTACGACGGCGAGAGCCAGCACCAGCCGCTGTCCCTCGGACAGATCGCGTGGATGTGTCGTGTCCGGCACATCCGGCAGCAGCTCGCCGACGAGCCTGTGGCAGGTGCCGGGCGGCGCGTCCGCGTCGCCGTCCGCCGCCGCGCACTCGGCCGCGACCGTGTCGGCGTACAGCAGATCGCGCGGCTCCTGCGGTACGAGACCGACCTCGCGTATCAGCTCGCGCGGCTGTGTCCGGTGCGGAGTGCGGCCGCCGACCAGGACCGAGCCGGAGGCCGGTTCGACCATGCCCACCAAGGTGTTGAGCAGCGTGGACTTGCCCGCGCCGTTACGTCCCATCAGCGCGACGGTCTCGCCGGGCGTGATCGTGAGCGAGACCCGGCGCAGCGCCTCGGTCCGCTCGCGCCGTACGGCGAGATCCCTGACGACGGCGAGCGGTTCGGCGCGCTCCGCGGCGACGGCCGAGGTTTCGCCGACCGCGGCCGCGTCGGTCTCCTCAGGAGGAATACGCTCCGGCACCGCGCGGCGGCGCAGAAACGCGGCGAACGCGCCACGCGCGGCCCGCCGGTTCCGTTCCGTACCCGTACCCGGGCCCGTGTCCGCGCTCTTCGCGACCGCCACCGGCGGTGGTCCGGTCGGCCCGGCCGCGATCGGCGCGGGTTCCGTCCCGGCCAGCCGCTGTCTCAGACCCGCCGCGCCGCGCCGCGCGTCCCGCACGGACAGTGGCAGAGGCTTCCAGCCGGCGAGCCGGCCCAGCGCCACCACCGGCGGATACACCGGCGACA
The DNA here is from genome assembly GCF_033795305.1 of Streptomyces sp. AK02-01A. Lineage (NCBI taxonomy): Bacteria > Bacillati > Actinomycetota > Actinomycetes > Kitasatosporales > Streptomycetaceae > Streptomyces > Streptomyces sp. AK02-01A. The sequence continues at coordinate 161,721 of NZ_JARBAE010000002.1, read as the reverse complement.
CCGCCATGATCCGCTCCGGGTCGCCGACGACCGGTGTCTGACCGGGGCCCGGCAGCAGGATGACCTGGTCCGCGTACTGCACCACCCGCTCAAGCCGGTGCTCCGCCAGCAGGACGGTGGTCCCGAGGTCGTGCACCAGCCGTTGCAGTACCGCGAGCACCTCCTCGGCCGCCGCCGGATCCAGCGCCGAGGTCGGTTCGTCGAGCACCAGCACCGCGGGATGCGGCGTCAGTACGGAACCGATCGCGACCCGCTGCCGCTGGCCGCCGGAGAGCGTGGCGATCGGCCGGTCGCGCAGCTCGGCCAGGCCCAGCAGATCGAGCGTCTCCTCGACCCTGCGCCGCATCACATCGGGAGCGAGTCCCAGCGACTCCATGCCGTACGCCAGCTCGTCCTCCACGGTGTCGGTCACGAAATGCGCCAGCGGATCCTGGCCCACCGTGCCGACGAGATCGGCGAGTTCACGCGGTTTGTGCGTGCGGGTGTCGCGGCCGCCGACGGTGACACGACCGCGCAGCGTGCCGCCCGTGAAGTGCGGGACAAGGCCGGACACCGTCCCGAGCAAGGTCGACTTGCCGACTCCGGACGGGCCGACGAGCAGCACCAGTTCGCCTTCCGGCACGGTGAGATCGACGCCGCTGATCGCGGCCGTCCTGGCATCGCCGTACACCACCGACACCTGCTCGAAACGGATCACGGAGTCGTCTCCTTCCACGCGGCGGCCGTGGCCCGGGAATCCTTCGCCGGAGACCCGGACCCGTGCTTCGGTACGGGCGCGACGAACGCCGGCAGCAGGCCGATCAGCGCGCCGGCCGCCGGCCACAGCGGCAGCGCCGGCGCCACCAGCGGGACGACGCCCGGGTGCAGAGCCTCCGGATCGGCGGCGCCCGCCCGGATCATCAGCGCCGCCACGGCCGCGCCGGAACCGGCGACCAGCCAGGCGCGCGATCCCCAGCGGTCCGGGCGGTAGCGGGTACGGACGGAGCGCCGTCCGCCGAGCCAAAGCCCCGCCAGCGCGGCGGCGGCGCCGGCACCGAGCAGCGGCAGTCCGTATCCGGCGCCTCGCGCGGCGAGCAGCGCGTACGAACCGGCGCACACGCCCAGCAGCCCGCCGAGTGTGAGCGCGGTGGTGGTGTGCCGTACGACGGCCGGGACGTGGGCCGTGCGGCCGTATCCCCGGGCGTCCATCGAGGCCGCGACCGCGACCGACCGTTCCAGCGCGCCTTCCAGGACCGGCAGTCCGATCTGGAGAACCGCCCGGACACCGCCGGCCGGTCTGCCGCGCAGCCTCCGGGCGGTGCGCAGCCGCACCACGTCGGCGACCATGTTCGGCGCGAAGGTCATCGCCACGACGACGGCGACCCCCGCCTCGTACAGCGCGCCGGGCAGCGACTTGAGCAGCCGCGCCGGATTGGCCAGCGCGTTCGCCGCGCCGACGCAGCTCAGCAGCGCGGCCAGTTTCGCGCCGTCGTAGAGCGCGAAGACCAGTTGCTCGGCCGTCACCCGGCCGCCGAGGCGGATGCCCCGCACCCAGTCGGGCAGCGGCACTTCGGGCAGGGTCAGCACGGTGTGCGCGCCGGGCACCGGCGAGCCGAGGAGGACCGAGAACAGCAGCCGGACGGCGATGACGGCCAGGCCGAGTCTGACGAAGGCGCCGTACGAGCGGGCCCACGGCGCGTCGGTACGGCGGGCCGCCACCACATAGCCCGCGACCCCGACCAGCAGCCCGAGGAGCAGCGGATTGGTCGTGCGGGACGCGGCGACGGCCAGCCCGAGCGCCCACAGCCACCACGCGCCCGCGTGCAGGGCGTTGCCACGGTCGGCCTCGGGCGGACGCAGCGCGGAGAGCGCACGGCGGAGCGGAGTGCGGCGGCTTGCGGTGCGGCTCGTCGCGTACGGCGCGAGGCGGCTCATCGGCGCCGGCGGCGGGCCTGCCAGAACCCGGCGGCGCCCAGCAGGACCACGGCAGCGCCTCCGGCGAGCAGACCGACGGACGGCCCGCCGCCGTCCTGTGCTCCCGCGCTCCCCGCTGTGCTGGCGCCCTCGCCGGGACGCGCGGCCTCGGAAGGCTTCCGCGCGGGCGCCGACGACGCCTTTCCGTCGGACACCTGCTCACCGCAGCCCGACTCCGGATAACCGGCGATGGCGCAGAGCAGAGCGTCGCTGTTGTAGCGGAGCGGCTTGGCGACCGCCGCGAGGGCTTCCGCCGCGGTCGCGTCCTCGCCGACCAGCGCGCACTTCGCCCGCAGAGCGGGCGGTGTCCGGCCGTCCGCCGCGTCGGCGGACGTACCCGGGTCGACGACGACCGCGATCCGTTTGCCGCCGTCCTTCGCCGGTGTGTCGCCGCAGACCGCGTCGAAGCCGGGCGCTCTGCGAGGCTGGGCCGCCGCTCCGTTGTCCGCGCTCAGCGAGAAGCGAAAGCCGTTGACATCACCGTCGGCGGGCCGCGCCGTCGCCGGGCCCTGGGTGGCGTAGGTCCACTTCCCGCCGTCGCTCTCCCAGAACGACCAGTACCGGTAGCCGGCCGCCCGAGCCGTCCCGGCGCCGAGCACGAGGGCGAGGCAGGCGGAGACAAGTACAAGGCAGACAAGCGGAGGCAGCGGGACGCTGAGCCGATGGCGGATCACCGGTGCTGCGTCTTCCCGCGACCGCTGATCAGGAAGCCGGCCGCGACACAGATGACCAGAGCGATTCCCGCGAGCCACAGGACAGTGAGCCCACTGCCGGAGCCCGCGCCGCTCGCGTGGACGGCCGACGCACTGGCGGACGCCACGGACTTCGGGGCCGGTCCGGTCTCGTTCAGCCGCTGCACAAGATCGATACCGCCGAAGTTGCGCGGATCCGTGCCCGTCGCATGGGCGGCGAAGATCAACTGGGCGTAGGCGGCGGGCCCGTTCTCCTGGGCCCAGGCGCCGGAGTTCGCCTTCAGCCACTCCAGTGCGCCGGTCGCCTGGTTTCCGTATCCGGTGGCCATCAGAGCGACGATCGCGTCCGCGGTGTTCCCGGGATCGGGCACCGGAGCGCTGTCGGCCGCGCCGGGCATCGGCGGCTGGTCGAGATGTCCGGTCTTCGCGAGCGCCGCCGCCAGATAGGCGGCGCCGTTGCGCGCCGCCCGTTCCGGCGCGAGGTCCCTCATCGGCACGCAGGACGGCGCCGGGCCCGTGTCCACCGGGCCGGTCACCATGCGTTTGCCGACGCCGGCGAGGACGGCCGCCGCGGTGGCGTCCGCGTTGGCGGTCAACCGGCCGGACGTGTCCGGCTGATACGCGAAGGCTCCGGCGTCGTCCGAGCCGGCCGCCTCACCGTCCGCCGCACCCGGTGTCCCGGCGTCGCACGGGATCGAGAGACTCACCAGTGCGTCGTACGCGTTCTTCCCCGTGGCCGACCTCATCGAGCTGGGCCGTACTCCCGCGACCGTCAACGCGCCCGTCACGAGGGAGGTCGAGTTCGCGTCGCTGGGAGTGCCGGGAGTGTAGCCCCAGCCACCGTCCTGGTTCTGTACGGACCTCAGCCACTCGATCGCCCTGTCCATGGGCACGCGTTGACCACCGAGCGTGGAGAGCGCCTGCACGGCGGCAGCGGTGGAATTGGAGTCGACCGTCGTCAGCGCGTCGCACGCCGTGGCGGGATCGGCGCGGTACGCCGGAAAGGCGCCGTTGGCGCACTGCTGGCCCTTCAGCCAGGCCACGGCCTGGTCGGCGGGCCGCACACCGCCCGTGAACTGCCCGAGCAGCGCGAGCGATTGCCGCCACACGCCGTCGTAGGCCGGGTCCGTCTCGCCGTACAGCCCCGGCGGGATCACGACGGGCGCGGGCGTGGCGCTGGCCTCCGGCGTGGCGGTGGCCTCCGGCGCGGCAGGCGAAGGTGACGGGGTGGAGGAGGCGGACCGGGAAGGTGCGGCGGCGGGAGGCACATCGCCTCCCGCGACTGCGGCCGGAGCGACAGCCACGCAGAGCACGGCGGATGCGGCGAGCGCCGCTGCGCAGCGGCGGACGGTGGTCATGGCGGGCTGTGCCTCTCCTGCGGGAGCCGGGCGCCGGCACACTCAGGCACCAGACTCCGGCCCCGTAAAACTCGACGATGCCGGCCACCGGCGGTTTCCGATGGCACGAGCCGCTCACGACCGCGTACGGAACAGTCCGGTCCGCCGCCGGTGACGGCGGCTCACAGCTGTGGGCCTGCGCCGGTTTTGCACCGGCTTCTCACCGTACGGGCGTGATGACGACTCGCCCACTCTACCGACCCGTGGTCACCGGTCCCGTAGGCCCCGTCCGGAGCCGGAATTCCGGTGCGGGCGTCTCCGGCGTCTGCCATTCTCGCCGCATGCCCAGGTTCGAGGATCTTGTCGCCGAAGGCGCAGCCGTTCCTGTGGAGGGCTGGGACTTCTCCTGGTTCACCGGCCGTGCGACCGAGCAGCGTCCGTCCTGGGGATACGCGACATTGCTCGCGGGCCGGATGGCGGAGGCCGAGGACACTCGGCGGTCCTCCGGTCCGGCTCGACGGCACTCTCTTCCGCCAACCAGGTTAAATCCGGCGAACAGCGGGGAAACACTTGCCTCTTGAGTGGGGAAGCCTCTTGTTGGCGCGGTATCTACGCGCGTATCTTGAGCCGACTTCCGGCCCTCTCGCACCTCTCCTGCACGGCACGTCCACATGATTCACGCGAGGACACGCGAGGGAACCCGCGAGAGATTCACGCGAGATATCACGCGACAGAAAGAGTTCACCGTGCCTCCATCGATACCCTCGGCCCTGCGCGGCCGGCGGGCCAGGTTCCTGGCCCTGACGATCCCTGTCGGCCTGGCCGGATCGCTTCTCGCGCTCCCGATCAACGCTCAGGCCGCGTCTCCGGACGCGGTCATCGCGGAGGTCTACGGCGGCGGCGGAAACTCCGGTGCCACGCTCACCAACGACTTCATCGAGCTCGGCAACTCCGGCGACGGTGCGTTCGACCTCACCGGCTGGTCCGTGCAGTACCTCAGCGGGTCGCCCTCCTCCGGCTCCAAGTGGCAGGTCACCGAGATCAGCGGCGCCATCCCGGCGGGTGGCAGCTATCTCGTCGAGGAGTCCAAGGGCGCGGGCGGCACCACCGCACTGCCCACGCCGGACGCCGCCGGCACCATCCCGATGTCGGCGACCAGCGGCACCGTCGCACTGGTCCACTCCACGACTCCGCTGACCTGCCTCACCGCCGCCGACTGCGCGGCCGACCCCGGTATCAAGGACCTGGTCGGCTTCGGCACCGCCGTGGTCCGGGAGACCGCGCCCGCCACCGGCGCCGGCAACACCACCTCGGTCAGCAGGAACGCCGCACTCGGCGACACGGACGACAACTCCGCCGACCTCGCCGCGACCGCGCCGGCTCCGCGTAACAGCGCCGGCGGCGGTGGCGACGAGCCGTCGCCCACACCTTCGCCCACCGACACCACCCCGGGCGAGCTGCGCATCCACGACATCCAGGGCAGTACGCGGCTCTCGCCGAAGTCCGGCGCGACGGTCGCCAATGTGCCCGGAGTGGTGACCGGAGTCCGCTCCACCGGCTCCTCGCGCGGCTTCTGGTTCCAGGACTCCGAGCCCGACAAGGACCCGGCCACCAGCGAGGGCGTCTTCGTCTTCACCGGCTCGGCCACGCCGCAGGTACGGGCCGGCGACTCGGTCCTGGTCTCCGGCAAGGTCAGCGAGTACTACCCGGGCGGCGCGAGCGCCGGCGGACAGTCCGTCACCGAACTGACCGGCCCGACGACCATCGTGCTGTCCTCCGGCAACCGGATCCCGGCCGCCGAGCTGATCGGCGCCAAGACGCTCCCCGAGACATACGCTCCGGACGCGGACGGCGGCACCATCGAGCCGCTGCCACTGCGGACCGGCAAGTACGCCCTGGACTGGCTGGAGTCCCGCGAGGGCATGCTGGTGCGCGTCGGCGACAGCCGGGTGGTGGGCGCGTCCAACGAGTACGGCGAGACCTTTGTCACCACCAAGCCCCGGCAGAACCCGACCCCTCGCGGCGGCACCCTCTACGGCTCCTACGCCGATGTGAACTCGGGCCGTCTGCTGGTCACCTCACTCACCGGCGGCGCGCCCGTCGCCAACGTCGGTGACACACTCACCGGCTCGACCTCCGGCCCGCTGGACTACGCCAACTACGGCGGCTACAGCCTCCAGGCGACCACGATCGGCACGGTCAGGTCCGGCGGTCTCAAGCCGGAAGTCACCAAGAAGGCCAAGTCCAACGAGCTTTCCGTGGCCACGTACAACGTCGAGAACCTCGACCCGACCGACCCGCAGTCCAAGTTCGACCGGCTGGCCGTCGGCATCGTCAAGAACCTCGCGACGCCGGACATCGTGAGCCTGGAGGAGATCCAGGACAGCAACGGCGCCAAGGACGACGGTACGGTCACCGCCGACCAGACGCTCGCGCAGTTCACCGCCGCCATCAAGGCCGCCGGCGGTCCCTCGTACGAGTGGCGTTCCGTCGACCCGCAGGACAAGACCGACGGCGGCGAACCGGGCGGCAACATCCGCAACGTCTTTCTCTTCAACCCGAAGCGCGTCGGCTTCGTGGACCACGCGGGCGGCGACGCCACCACCGCGGTCGAGGTCGTCAGCAAGGGCAAGCACGGCAAGGACATCACGCTGTCCGTCTCGCCGGGCCGTATCAACCCGACCTCCGACGCCTGGCAGAACAGCCGCAAGCCGCTGGTCGGCGAATTCACCTTCCGTGGCGAGCAGTACTTCGTCATCGGCAACCACTTCAACTCCAAGGGCGGTGACCAGCCGCTGTACGGCCGGTTCCAGCCGCCGACCCTCAGCTCGGAGGTCCAGCGCCTGGCCCAGGCCAAGGAGGTCAACACCTTTGTCTCCGGCCTGCTCGCCAAGGACAAGAAGGCCAAGGTCGTCGTCCTCGGTGACCTGAACGACTTCCCGTTCTCCCCGCCCGTCGACGCACTCACCAAGGGCAGGGTCCTCACCGACCTGATGAGCACGCTGCCGAAGAACGAGCGCTACAGCTACGTCTACGACGGCAACTCGCAGACCCTGGACCACATCCTCGTCAGCCCGGCGCTCAAGAAGCCCGGCTACGACGTCGTCCACATCAACGCCGAGTTCGCCGACAAGGCGAGCGACCACGATCCCCAGGTGGCCCGCCTCCGCTGACCCCGGCCCGGCATGTGGCGTGTACGTACTCCGGACAGGAGCGCGTACACGCCACACGCGCGTCGAGGAAGCGCCGGGCCGGCCGCGATCACGACTCACGGTCCATGCGCTCGGCGAAGGTCACACCGTGCCGGCCAGTCGCGGTGTGCCGCTACCGGAGGCCGCTTTCCGGCCGGTGGCCCACCGCCAGCAGATGCGAACTGGCCGCCAGCAACTCCGGATACGGCTCCGCCATCCGCGCCGCGGCGAGCGCCGACTCGAACAGGCTCGACCCGACGACGGACTCGCCGGTGTGCTGCTCGGCGGCCTTCAGCATCCCCCACGCAGGGCCCTCGATCCCGTACACCGTCGTGTCGCCGAAGCCCGTCTCGCGCATCTCGGAGGCCAGTTCCTCGGCGCGGTGGAAGTAGGCGGTGGTGAATCCTCTTCTCCCGTCGTGGACGCTTGTGGCGAGGATCCTTCCGACGGCGCTTTGGAGCCGTTCGGTGTGCAGACGCGCGAAGGCGGTCTGCTCGAAGAGTGACGAATAGCGGTTGATCGCCGCCGCCGCTACGAGGCCACCGGGCCGTACGACGCGGTACGCCTCGGCCAGGGCCTGGTCACGCTCCTTCCGGCTGAGCAGGTGGTAGAGCGGGCCGAGGACCAGCACGACGTCATACGAATCGTCCTCGGCGCTCAGCGCTCCCGCATCGCCCAGTTCGACGGTGCAGCCGGCGGTTCGCGCCTGCTCGATGTGTTTTTCGACAGGGTCGACAAGATGGACCGTGTATCCGTCCTCGACCAGCCACCGGGCGTGCGTTCCGGGGCCGCCACCGACATCGAGGACACGCGCGGGAGCCGCTGGCAGAAACCGCCGGAGGAGTTCCCGCGTACGGATCATCTCCAGCACGCCGTCGGCCGAGCCGGTGAGCCGGTCGGCCTCCTCGATGGCGGTCGAATAGAACGCGACCACTTCCGGGGCTACCCGCTGAGGCGTCATGCGGCCATTGTGCTCCTCGCCATCGGAGGCTGTGCCGCGCTGCGACTTGGCTGATCTGGACGCCCGGGAGTCCCGCGGATCGCGTATGTCACAGCCGTGCCGGCCGGGTTCCGCTCCGACCGTGGCCGGTCACGGCCCCTACCGGGGCCCGGCCGTCCGGCACACGATCGGGCCCGCCGCGGAATAGCCGGACGCGGCCCGGGCTTGTGTATGTCGGCCGGTCGACGTGTGAGACGAGCGAGAGGTGTGCACAGCATGGGGGCAGCGGAGCAGGACGCCGAGCGGAAGTTCCTTTTCCTTCTGGCGAGTTCGCGCGGAGGCGGGAACACCGAGGAACTGGCCCGGCGCGCGGCCGACGGACTGCCCGACGGTGTGGCCCAGGAGTGGCTGCGGCTGAACGAACTGCCGCTGCCGCCGTTCGAGGACCTCCGGCACAGCGGAACCGGCCAGTATCCGGAGCCCGACGGCAACGCACGGCTGCTGCTCGACGCCACATTGGCCGCGAGTGATCTGGTGATCGCCTCGCCGCTCTACTGGTACAGCGTCTCGACGAGCGCCAAGCTCTATCTGGAGCACTGGTCCAGTTGGATGCGTGTGCCCGGTCTCGACTTCCGGTCACGGATGGCGGGCAAGACGATGTGGGCCGTGACCACGCTCGCCTCCGAGGACCGGTCGAAGGCCGACCCGCTCATCGGCACACTGCGCAACAGCGCGGAGTTCCTGGGCATGCACTGGGGAGGGACACTGGTCGGCAATGGAAGCGCGCCCGGCCAGGTCCTCAACGACAGCGCGGCGCTGGCGGACGCGGTGAACTTCTTCGCGCGGCGGCCCGCGTCCCTCGCGGTCTGACGAGGCGGCGCTTTCCCGGCGGAGCGGGACGGGCGGTCGCAAGCGGCACGGGTGTCGCGCGGGTTGCCGGCTTCCGGAGCGTGCCATGGGCCGATCCGGCGGACGGTCCCGCTCGGCCGCCGCCGGATCCGGCCGCGTCGCTTCCGCGCCTCCTCCGCGCCTCTTCCGGTCGAAGCGCGACAGGCGCGGGCGTACGGTGGTCTGTGCCGGTAAGTGCCTGAGATCTGTGAGGCCCACCGTGGGACCAACTGCGTCGAGCTACGACTACATCGTGGTGGGAGGCGGGACGGCCGGGTGTGTGCTCGCGTCACGGCTGTCCGAGAACGCGAACGTCCGGGTGCTGCTGCTGGAGGCGGGCGGCCAAGAACCCCTCAACGCGATGGCGGTGCCGGCGGCCTGGCCGACCCTGCTGGGAAGCGTGGCCGACTGGGCCGACACCAGTGTTGTGCAGGCGGCCACGGGAACGGTGATACCCGTGCCGCGTGGCCGGGCCCTGGGCGGTTCGTCCAGCATCAACGGGCTGAACTTCCTGCGCGGGCACCGTTCCAGCTATGACGTGTGGCCGGATTTCGGCGCGGCCGGATGGGGTTTTGACGACCTGCTGCCGTTCTTCCGGCGCAGCGAGACGGCGCCGGGACGCGACCCGGCGGTCCGGGGTGTGGACGGGCCGCTGACCGTGGCACCGGCGGCGGTGGCCAACCCGCTGGTGGAGGCGTGTGTCGAGGCCGCGGTGGAATCGGGGCATCGGCGGGCGACCGATATCAACGGCGGCCTGGAAACCGGATTCGGCTGGAGTGATGGCAACATCGTCGACGGTGCGCGGCAGAGCGCGGCCGACGCCTATCTCAGACCGGTCGCCGGACGGCCGAACCTCGACATCGTGACCGACGCGCGAGTGGGCCGTCTGCGGGTTTCCGGCGACCGGTGCACCGGTGTCGAGTACCGGAAGGCGGGCATGACCGTCTCGGCGAGCTGCACCGAGGAGGTCGTCCTGACGGCGGGCGCGATCGGTACGGCGCAGTTGCTGCTGCTGTCCGGGATCGGGCCGGAGGCCCAGTTGCGGCAGACGGGAGTGGAGGTCGCGCTGGATCTGCCCGGGGTGGGAAACGGTCTGCGGGACCATCCCATGTCGACCGTCACCTACAGCGCCGGACAGCCGGTTCCCGGGATCGTGGACAACCTGATGGGAGAGGCGCTCGGGCTCGTCAGGACCGATCCCGCTCTGGACATACCGGACGTGCAGATCCTCTTTGTCAGCGTGCCCTATCGCGCGCTCACGCTGCCGGGACCCGACAGTGGCTACACGATCGCGTTCTCCGCCATGAACCCACGCAGCCGGGGCTCGGTCCGCCTCGCGAGCGCGGACGCCGGAGTGCCGCCGCTGGTCGACCCGAACTATTTCGGGGACGAGGCGGACTTCGGGACGATGACCGCCGGTCTCCGGATCGCCCGGGAGATCGGCCGGGCCGCCGCGCTCAGCTCCTGGCGAGGTAAGGAGGCGCTGCCGGGACCCGGTGTCCGCGGTGCCGACGACAACACCGTGCGCGCGTATCTGCGCGAGAGCCTGCTGCCCTACTTCCACTACACCAGCACCTGCCGGATCGGCACCGACGCGACGGCCGTGGTCGACACCGACCTGCGCGTACGGGGCATCGGAGGGCTCCGGGTGGCGGACGCCTCCGTCATGCCCTCCCTCGTGTCCGCCAATACGAACGCGACGGTCTACGCCATCGCCGAGCGCGCGGCGGCCCTCATCGCGGCATAGAGCGTGCACGGCGGCCGGCCGCCGGCCAGGCGTCAGCGCGCCGGTGTCGCGGGCGTGGTCAGGTCGATCAGCCGGCAGACCGTCCCGATGTCCACCCGCACCTGGCCGGCCGACGCCCGGCCGGAGAGCCAGCCGATCAGTGCCGCGTGCCAGGTCTGTTCGATGACGCGGACGGCGGAGAGCTGCTCGGGCGTCGGGCCGTCGCCGCCGACGGCCCGGCCCATGGCGTCGAGGATGATCGCCGTCGTCTGCCGGGAGACCGTGTCCACCTCGCGGCTCGCGGACCGGTCGGCGAAGGTCAGCGCCCGCACCATCGCGTCCGCGAGCTGCGGATCGCGCTGGAGAGCGCGGAAGGCGCACATCAGCGTCTCGGCCACGCGTTCGGCCGGGTCCGCGCCGCCGGGCGGCCGTTCGCGCAGCGCGGTGTGCAGCCGCTCCAGCCGCTCCCGCGTAATGGCCAGCAGCAGATGGATCTTGGAAGGGAAGTAGCGGTAGAGCGTGCCGAGGGCGACGCCCGCCTCCTCGGCCACCTCACGCATCTGTACGGCGTCGAAACCGCCGCGGCCCGCCAGTTCGGCGGTGGCGGTCAGGATGCGGCGGCGCCGCGCCTGCTGGCGTTCCGTCAGCGGGGTGGAGGCCGGTTCGGCTTCCGCTGCCATATGTCCCACTCCATGCCCTTCGCCCGACGCACCCCGGGAGGGCTCCGGCCTCTCCGGGGTCGAGGGGGTGCCTCCGGACCGCACAGCATGGCAGACGCGTGTCGTGGCGCGAATCACCTGAGCGAGCCCGTACAGCGACGCTACCTGCCGGTAGATTCGAAGTCCGTGAGCGATCAACCGCGGCCGATCGCAGGCGAGCGGCCCCGGCCCGCCGGTCGACAAGAACTTGTTCTAGATTGGCGTCGGCGGTTACGCTCCGGCGAAAACGCGGAGTACGCAGTGAGAAGGGGGCCGAGAGTGACCGCTGAGGCCATAGAGGCGGGCACCGGAGCGGGGTCCCGAGGCGAGGACGACCGCCCGTTGCGTATCGCTCTCCTCAGTTACAAGGGCAACCCGTTCTGCGGGGGCCAGGGCGTCTATGTCCGGCATCTCTCCCGTGAACTGGCCCGGCTCGGGCACAGTGTCGAGGTGATCGGCGCCCAGCCGTATCCCGTACTCGACGAGGGCGTGCCGCTCACCGAGCTGCCGAGCCTCGATCTCTACCGCCAGCCCGATCCGTTCCGTACGCCGAAGCGGGACGAGTTCCGCGACTGGATCGACACGCTGGAAGTCGCCACGATGTGGACGGGCGGCTTTCCCGAGCCGCTGACCTTCTCGCTCCGCGCGCGCCGCCATCTCGCCGCCCGGCGAGGCGAGTTCGATGTCATCCACGACAACCAGACACTCGGATACGGGCTCCTCGGCGAGCTGGGCGCGCCGCTGGTCACCACCATCCACCATCCCATCACCGTCGACCGGCGGCTGGATCTGGACGCCGCCGAGGACTGGCGCAGACGCGCCTCCGTGCGCCGCTGGTACGGCTTCACCCGCATGCAGCGGCGCGTGGCGCGCCGGCTGCCGTCCGTCCTCACAGTCTCCGGCTCGTCGAAGCAGGAGATAACCGACCAGCTCGGCGTGCCGGCGGAGCGTATCGACGTGGTGCACATCGGCGCCGACACCGAGCGGTTCGCGCCGGATCCGGCCGTGCCGGAGATTCCCGGACGGATCGTCACGACCTCCAGCGCCGATGTCCCGCTCAAGGGCCTCGTCCATCTCCTGGAGGCTCTCGCCAAGCTCCGTACCGAGCACCCCGCCGCGCATCTCGTCGTCGTCGGCAAGCGCGCTGAGGAAGGCCCTGTCGCACAGGCCATGGAGCGGTACGGGCTCGAAGACGCGGTCCGGTTCGTCAAGGGCATCTCCGACGAGGAGCTGGTGGATCTGGTGCGCGGCGCGCAGATCGCCTGTGTGCCGTCGCTGTACGAGGGCTTCTCGCTGCCCGCCGCCGAGGCCATGGCCACCGGCACACCTCTGGTCGCCACCACCGGCGGCGCGATTCCCGAGGTCGCGGGCGCCGACGGCGAGACCTGTCTGGCCGTGCCGCCGGGCGACGCCGGCGCGCTGGCCGCCGCACTCGGACGACTGCTCGACGACGCGGAGCTGCGGGCCCGGCTCGGCGCGGCGGGCCGGGAGCGGGTGCTGTCGCGCTTCACCTGGGCCAGAGCCGCGCAGGGCACCGCCGAGCTGTACCGCGCGGCCGTCGCTCAGCGGGCCGGTGCCCGGCGTGGCCGCACCATCGCGGTCCATGGCGGCGCTCGCTGATGCCGCGTCCGCAGCCGCCGTTCCCGCGCGCCGCCGCAACTCGCCGGGTGCGCGCCCGAGTTCGTCTCCGTTCCCGCGCCCACTTCCTCGACCGCGAAAGCAGGACCCTGTGCTGACCGTGGACTTCACCCGCTTCCCGCTCGCCGCGGGCGACCGCGTGCTCGATCTGGGATGCGGCGCGGGCCGCCACGCCTTCGAGTGCTACCGGCGCGGCGCTCAGGTCGTGGCCCTCGACCGGAACGGCGAGGAGATCCGCGAGGTGGCCAAGTGGTTCGCCGCGATGAAGGAGGCCGGAGAAGCGCCGCACGGCGCCACCGCCACCGCCATGGAGGGCGACGCGCTGCGGCTGCCGTTTCCCGACGAGTCCTTCGACGTCGTGATCATCTCCGAGGTCATGGAGCACATCCCGGACGACAAGGGAGTGCTGGCGGAGATGGTCCGGGTGCTCAGGCCGGGCGGCCGGATCGCCGTCACCGTGCCTCGTTACGGTCCCGAGAAGGTGTGCTGGGCGCTCTCCGACGCCTACCACGAGGTGGAGGGTGGCCATATCCGCATCTACAAGGCCGACGAACTGCTCGGCAGGATGCGCGAGGCCGGACTCAAGCCGTACGGCACCCATCACGCGCACGCCCTGCACGCGCCGTACTGGTGGCTCAAGTGTGCCTTCGGAGTCGACAACGACAAGGCGCTGCCCGTCCGCGCGTACCACAAGCTGCTGGTGTGGGACATCATGAAGAAGCCGCGCGCCACCCGGATCACCGAACAGCTCCTCAACCCCGTCGTGGGCAAGAGCTTCGTGGCCTACGCGACCAAGCCCCACCTGCCCGCGACGGCCGCCAAGTGACCTTGCCCGGCCGCGGCCCCGAAGCCACGGAACATCTCGTCCTGCCCGGAGTCCTCACCGCCGGGCAGGCCGTCGAGACCGTCGCGGGCCTGCTCGCCGTACAGCGACCGGACGGTGCGATTCCGTGGTTCCGAGGACACCATCTCGACCCCTGGGACCATACGGAGGCGGCCATGGCGCTGGACGCCTCGGGCGAACACGAGGCGGCGGCCCGTGCGTACGAGTGGCTGGCCCGGCATCAGAACGAGGACGGATCCTGGTACGCCGGCTACGCCGACCTCGACGGAGAAACGGTCCTTCCCAGTGACCGCGGGCGCGAGACCAACTTCTGCGCGTATGTCGCCGTCGGCATCTGGCACCACTATCTGGCCACCGGCGACGACGCGTTCCTGGACCGGATGTGGCCCGTCGTGCACGCGGCGATCGAGTTCGTCCTGGTGCTCCAGCAGCCCGGCGGACAGATCGGCTGGAAGCGCGAGGCCGACGGCACACCGGTCGGCGACGCTCTGCTGACCGGGTGTTCGTCGATGTACCAGGCGCTGCGCTGCGCGCTCGCGATCGCCGAGGCACGCGAAGAGCCGCAGCCCGACTGGGAGTTGGCGGCCGGTGCGCTCGGGCACGCGATACGCGGCCATCCGGAGCGGTTCCTCGACAAGAGCCGCTACTCAATGGACTGGTACTACCCGGTGCTCGGCGGAGCGGTGACCGGAGCGCAGGCGAAGGAGCGGATCGAGACGGACTGGGACCGCTTCGTCGTGCCGGGCCTCGGAGTGCGCTGTGTGGTGCCGAATCCGTGGGTGACGGGCGGCGAGAGCTGTGAACTCGCGCTGACGCTCTGGGTGATGGGAGAGTCGGACCGGGCGCTGGAGATCCTCCAGTCCATCCAGCACCTGCGTGCCGACGGCGGAATGTACTGGACGGGTTACGTCTTCGAGGGCAACCGGGCCGTCTGGCCTGAGGAACTCACCACCTGGACCGCGGGTTCGCTGCTGCTGGCGGTGGCCGCTCTGGGAGGAGACGAGGCGACCACCGCCGTGTTCAGCGGCGAACGTCTGCCGCGTGTGCTGGAGCCCGACTGCTGCTGAGTTCCCGACCGGTCCACGCGGGCCGGTCAGATACGGCGCAGCCGGTTCGCCAGCCCATGGCCGACGAGCAGATAGACGACGGCGGCGAGGCCGTAGCCGCAGACCACGCGGGCCCATGCCTCGTCGAAGGTGAACAAGTCGTAGGACCAGCCGGCGAGCCAGCGGGCCGCGTCCTGGATGAAGTTGACCAGGTCGTTGGCGCGGTTGGCGTCCAGCAGGTACATCAGAATCCAGAGGCCCAGTATGAAGGCCATGATGTCCGCGATGACGATGATGATCGTCGCCGCGGAGCCACTTCCACTGCGATGACGTGAGGACATGCCGAACGTGTTGCCGGTTGTGCCCGGGTGAAACCGTCCGGGCGCGGCCGGGTTCCGGACGCGGGACGGCGCCTGCCGTTCGCGCGTTCTCTGACAGCACGCCAGATGAGCCGACACGGCCGCGGCCCTCGCCGGGAGGGCGAGGGCCGCGGTCCGTGGTGCTGAGGCGCGAGGTCAGCCGCGCTGGATGCCGGAGGTGTCCTGGAGGACACCGCGGCGGCCGTCCTGAGTCTGGGCCACCAGGCCGGGTCCGCGCTGCTCGACCGCGAGGTACCAGGTGCCGGGCGCCAGCTCGGCGATCGGCGACGGCGATCCGTCCTCGCCGTAGAGCGGACGGGCCACCGGCACGGCGAACCAGAACGGCGCGAAGTCGGCCGCCGGAGCGGCGCCCTGCTGCGGCTGACCGCCCGCCGACGGCCGGCCCGGCTGGGACTGGCCCTGCTGCCCGCCGAAGGAGCCGGGCTGGGCACCGTACGGCTGGGGCTGGCCCGGCTGTGTGCCGTACGGCTGCTGGCCGCCCGGGTAGCCGTAACCCTGTCCGGGCCCGCCCGGCTGTCCGGCGTACGGAGCCGGAGCCGCCGGCCTCGGCGTGCCGAGGAGAGGAGCCTTCAGAGGCGGCAGGAGCGGCGTCGCGACGGCGGCGGCCGCGAGGATCAGAGCGGCGATGAAGCCGAGGATCAGACCGCTGCCCGCGTCGAGGCCGTCCAGGCCGATCAGGGACCAGAGCGCGGTCCAGGCCGCGAAGACCGCCAGCGCGATACCGAACTGCCCGAGGTCGAGTCCCGCGATCTTGCGCGGCTGCGGCAGTGCGCGGGAGGCGACGATCAGTGCCGCGGCGATGACCCCGGCCAGGTGGATGCTCATCACGGTGCCCAGTGAGTCCCATGCGTTCGGGGCGTTCTCGGACCCGAAGGCACTGGACTCGTACAGATTGAGGAACGAGGCGATGAACAGCAACACCGCTGCTCCGATCACCACGCCGTCGCCTCGTGTGAGGGAGCGGATGTTCACGTGAAAAGTCCTTCGTCAGTTGTCTCGTCGGGGCGGTCGTCGCGGTCGCCGGTGCGGCGGTGCGCGGTGCGAAGCTCGGGGGCGGCTCCCTATCGTACGGATGAATGTATCGTCTGCCCGGTCGGGGCGTCTGCCGGGTATCAGGCCCGGTTCCGGCCTGTTACGAGGCGGCTGAACGGCCGGGTCCGCCCGGTCACTTCGCCAGAAACGCGCCGATGCCGTCCGCCAGACCCCGGGCCGCTTTCTGCCGCCATTTCGCGCTGGTGAGCAGAGCGGCGTCCTTCGAGTCGCGCATATTGCCGCATTCGACGAAGACCTTGGGCACGGTGGAGAGATTCAGGCCGCCGAGATCCTCGCGTACATCCAGCCCGGTGCCGCCGCCGAGGTAATTGGACGGCGCGCTGCCGGTGGCCCGCGCGAAACTGTCCACGACGCGTTCGCCCAGCTTCCGCGACGGGCCCACGATCGCCGTGGTGTCCGCGCCGCCGCCCTTGACCAGCGCGGGCAGGATCACATGGAAGCCGCGATTGCCGGCCGCGGAGCCGTCGGCGTGGACGGAGACGACGGCATCGGCCTTCGCCCGGTTGCCGATCCTGGCGCGCTCGTCGACACAGGGACCGAACGGGCGGTCGTTGTCATGCGTGAACGTGACCGTCGCGCCCTGTTTCTGGAGCAGTGTCCGCAGCCGGTGGGAGACATCGAGGGTGAAGCGGGCCTCCGCGTAGCCGCCGTTGGTCGCGGTGCCGGTGGTGTCGCATTCCTTGCTGCCCGTCCCGATGCGCACGGGCTTGTTGATCTCGGCGGTGTGATCGCGGTTGCGCGGATTGTGGCCCGGGTCGATGACCACGACCTTGCCCGCGAGCGGGCGGGCGGCGGGTGCGGCGGATTCGGTGGCGGCACGCGAACCGGTCGGTCCGGTGCCGCCGGGAGCGACATCGCCGACGCCCGGGGCCGCCGCCGCGGAGGTGCCGGTGGCCGCCGTCGCGGCGGCCGGACCTCCGCTTCCGGGACCGCTCGCTCCCTGCCAGACGAGCCATCCGGCCAGCGCGGTCGGCACCAGTACGGTGACCGCGACGGTGAGACTGCTCCGGCCGAAGCGGCGGCGGGCTGGGGGTTTGCTCTCGTCGTACGACACACAGCGATGCTATGGCCTGCGTGGCCGATCTCCGTGGACGACGGAGCGGCGTCCGGCGCCGGCCGGCACGGCACGGTCGGCCGGGACCGGCCGGTCAGATTCCCGGGGCCGTACGGCGCAGCACGCGCAGCGAGTCGGTCGCCGAGATCTCGGTGAAGGCGCCGGACGCGAGGGCTCGCAGACAGACGCGGTACGGAGCCTGGCCGCCGTGCGCCGGATCGGGAAAGACATCGTGGATGACGAGCAGCCCGCCCTCGGCGAGATGCGGCGCCCAGCCCTCGTAGTCGCCGTTGGCGTGCTCGTCGGTGTGGCCGCCGTCGATGAAGACCAGGCCGACCTGGCGGCCCCAGACCTGAGCCACCTGCGGCGACCGGCCGACGACCGCGATCACCTGGTCTTCGAGACCGGCCCGGTGAAGCGTGCGGCGGAAGGCCGGGAGCGTGTCCATCACACCGGTCTCCGGGTCGACCACGGTCGGGTCGTGGTACTCCCAGCCGGGCTGCTGCTCCTCGCTGCCGCGGTGGTGATCGACGGTGACGGCGACCGTCCCGGCCTCCTTGGCGGCGGCGGCGAGCAGCAGAGTGGAGCGCCCGCAGTAGGTGCCGATCTCCACAAGCGGCAGGCCGAGCGCGCCGGCGCCGACCGCCGCCGCGTACAGCGCCAGCCCTTCATGGACGGGCATGAATCCCTTGGCCGCCTCGAAGGCGGCGAGAATCCCGGCCGGCGGCTCCGGCGGCTCGGATGCCTGGACGGCGGGTGCCTGGGGTTCGGTCCCGACGGCCAACGCACTCTCCTCCCGCTGGTACGCGGTGTGGCCGCCCATGCTGCCGTACACCGACGGGAGCGAAGGCGCCGGGGTGTGGCCGAGGGCCGGAAGGACCACCGGAGCGGGCCCTGCGGGTCCGCTCCGGTGGTCCCTGGATCAGGACGGGACCACTGCCCGGCGCTCCGGAGCGCTCAGGGCCAGGACCAGATCGACATCGACCGGACGGCCGCCGCCGGGATACACCGCCGGGCACGCGTGCGGCGCGTAACCGGTGGCCGAGCCGGCCAGGACATAGTCACCGTCGGACGGCGGGAGCAGCGTGTAGCGGCCGTCCTCGTCGGCGACGGTCAGGCCGGCCTGCCGTCCCCGGCGGTCGATCAGCGTGATGTTCGCCCGCGGGACCGGCATGCCCTCGGCGTCCAGCACGCGTCCCCGGAAGCCGCCGGATCCGGCGACCAGCGTCGGATGCTGCCTGGTCTCGCCGGCCGGGGACTTGGCGGCCGCCGTCCTCGACGCCCGCTGCGACGGCAGGAACGACGCCAGCACCAGACCGCCGATCACCGCGCCGGTGGCGATGACGAACGAGATACGGAAGCCGCTCATCGTCGGTACCGCCATCCCGCCGGACTGGACCGAGGTGTGCGCCAGCACCATGCCGATGACGGCGCTCGACACCGAGGTACCGATGGAGCGCATCAGCGTGTTCAGACCGTTGGCCGCGCCCGTCTCCGACGGGTCGACGGCGCCGATGATCAGCGCGGGAAGCGAGGAGTACGCGAGGCCGATGCCCGCGCCCACGACCACCGAGATGATGATGGTCTGCCAGGCCGCGCTCATCAGGCCGAGGCCCGCTCCGTAACCGATGCCGATGATCAGCATGCCGAGCATCAGGGAGACCTTGGGGCCGTGCTTGGCCGAGATACGGGCGTAGAGCGGCGCGGTGAACATCATCGTCAGGCCGAGCGGTGCCACGCACAGACCCGCCACCACCATCGACTGGCCCAGGCCGTATCCGGTGGAGGCCGGGAGCTGGAGAAGCTGGGGCAGCACGAGGGAGATCGCGTAGAAGGCGACACCGACCATGATCGACGTGAGGTTGGTGAGCAGCACCTCACGCCGGGCGCTGGTGCGCAGATCGACCAGCGGCGCGGAGCTCCTCAGCTCCATCACGCCCCACAGCAGCAGGATGGCCACCGCCAGGCCGAAGAGTCCGAGAGTGGTGGACGAGCCCCAGCCCCAGTCGCTGCCCTTGGTGATCGGCAGCAGCAGGGCCACGAGTCCGGCGGAGAGACCGAGCGCGCCGAGCCAGTCGAACCGGCCCGGGGCGCGTACCGAGGACTCGGGTACGAAGAAGACGGTGAGCAGCATCGACAGCACACCGAGACCGGCGGCGCCGAAGAAGAGCGCGTGCCAGTCGGCGTTCTGCGCGACCAGGGCCGCCGCGGGCAGCGCGAGACCGCCGCCCACACCGATGGAGGAGCTCATGAGCGCCATGGCCGAGCCGAGCCGCTCGCGCGGCAGCTCGTCGCGCATGATGCCGATGCCGAGCGGTATGGCGCCCATGGCGAAGCCCTGGAGCGACCTGCCGACGATCATGATGACCAGATCGTCGGTGAATCCGCAGATCAGCGAGCCGATCACCATGACGGCGAGGCTCGCGAGCAGCATCCGCCGCTTGCCGAAGAGGTCGCCGAGCCGTCCCATGATCGGTGTGGAGACCGCACCGGCGAGCAGTGTCGCCGTCATCACCCAGGTGGCGTTGGCGGGCTCCGTGTGGAGCAGTGTGGGCAGATCCTTGATGACGGGTACGAGCAGGGTCTGCATCACCGCGACGGTGATGCCCGCGAAGGCGAGGACGGGGACGACACCGCCGGTGCCCCGTTCCCGTGAGTCCGGGCGAGTCCCGGCGTGTTGAGCGGTCGTCGTCTGCGGCATTCGTGCGGCCTCCGGGCGGCAAAAGGTGTTATGGGAATGAGATGCGGGCGGGCGCGCGGGCCCTGGCCGGACAGCGTTGTCCGTGAAGTCGGCGCGGGGATTCCATGAAGTCGGTGCACCATGAAACCTTCACTGGCGGCGCGATATTCCGACGAACGTGTTACGAACAGCACCTGAAGCCCGCGAAGCGGTTGTGCTGACGGTGCGTCAGGCGTGCATGGCGGGGGCGCTCGTGGGGCGCGAAACCGGCCGTGGTATCTTCCCGCGCCGTCAGACCGGTCGGCGCCGTCGCGCGGTCACAGCCAGCCCTGTCGGCGGGCGGTGCGTACCGCCTCCGTGTGGTCGCTGGCGCCGGTCTTGCCGATGGCCGAGGAGAGAGAGTTCCGTACGGTCGACTCGGGCAGCCGCAGCTTCGCCGCGATGTCTGCGATGTCTGCGAGGTCCGCGCCGTCCATGGACGCGTTCAGCGCGTCCCGCTCCCTCGCCGTGAGCGGGTTCGGGTCCGCGCTCAACGCGGCCGCTGCCAGGGCCGGGTCGATGACGGTCTCGCCGGTCAGCACCCGGCGGATCGCGGTGGCCAGCTCCTCCACCGGACCGTCCTTGACCAGGAAGCCCGCCGCTCCCGCCGCCATGGCCCGCCGCAGATGGCCGGGCCGGCCGAAGGTCGTCAGGATCAGGACCCGGCAGTCGGGCACCTCGTCCCGCAGCAGCGCGGCGGCGTCCAGCCCGCTGAGGCCGGGCAGATCGATGTCCAGCAGCGCCACATCGGGACGCGAGTGGAGCGCGGTCTCCACGATGGCGTCGCCGGTGCCGACCTGGGCGACGACCTTGATGTCCCGTTCCATGCCCAGCAGCAGCGCGAGCGCGCCGCGCGTCATGCTCTGGTCCTCGGCGAGAAGGACGCGTACGCGCGTGGCCGGCCTGCGGTCCCGGGGCATCTCCGTCACGAGCACAGGGTAGGGCGGCCCGGGCCGTCCGGCGCGGGCATGCGCCCGGGCCGGTGACGCCGGCTCGCCGGGACGGTCCTGTCTCACCGCCCGGCGGACAGTCCGTCCGGCGGAGACCGTCCTGGAGCCGCGCGACACCCGCCAGGAGCCGGCCCGTTCGGCGGTGGACGGGAACGGCTGGATTCTGTGGCCTTTTTAGGCTTTTGGCCTTTTTATCCCTCTCGGCTGCCGGGAGGTCCGCGGTGTCATATCGTCCTCGCCGAACGGCGGTACGAGACCACGGCGTAGGCGCCGAACACGAGCAGCCAGCCGAGCAGGACCGCGACGGTGACGGCGCCCGGGGCCGTGCCCCGCGCGGCGGACCAGCCCAGGTCGGCGAACCGGTTGGCCGGTGTGTACTCGGCGACCGAACGCAGCCAGCCGGGAAAGGCGTCCGCCGGGAACCACAGCCCGCCGATGATGGCCAGGCCCATCAGACAGCCCGTGTTCACCACGCCGGTCGTCTGGGCGGAGAGCCGGTAGCCGTTCGCGATGCCGAGCAAGGTGAAGGGCAGCGCGCCCGCCCACAGCAGGACCGTCAGTGCGGCCCACTGCCAGAGGCCGAGCCGTACGCCATTGACCACGGCTCCCGCGACGAGCACCGCCAGCAGCGCGGGCAGGACCGTCACGGAGCCGCTGATCGCGCGGCCGAGTACGACCTGACGGGGCAGCATGGGTGTCACGCGGAGCTGGCGCAGCCAGCCGAGGGACTTGTCCTCGGCGATGCCGGTGCCGGTGCTGACGGCCGCGCCGAGCGCACCGTACGCGGCCATGCCGACCATGGAGGTGGTCTTCCAGCCGTCGTCGCCGCCTCCGCCGAGGTTGGTGAACAGCAGATACATCAGGACCGGCATCCCGGCACCGAAGATGACAAAGCCGGGATCGCGCAGCGTCCGGCGCACTTCGAGCTTGATGTACTCCAGCATCACGCGGTCTCCTTCTCCGGCACGCTCTCCGTGGCGTTCTCCGGCACGTTCTCTCCGGCGTTCTCCGTGGCTGCCTCGTGGAGGCGTTCCGCCGTCTTCCGTGTGAGCGTCAGGAAGGCGTCCTCCAAGGTCGCCGGGGACACTTCGAGCCGGCGGATCGCGCCGAGCCCGGCGAGCGCGACCACGGTGGCGTCGGAGTCGTCCGAGCGGAGCCGGGCGCGAGCGCCGCGTATCTCGGCCGACACCACGCCCGGCAGCAGCCCGAGCCACTCCGTGTCGTCGCCGCTCGCGCCGTCCGGCAGGTCGAAGGCGACGAGATGGCCGCCGGCCGAGCGCTTGATCAGCTCACTGGTGCCGTCGGCGACGATCCGGCCGTGGTCGATGACGACGATCCGGTCGGCGTAGCTGTCGGCCTCCTCCAGATAGTGCGTCGAGAAGAGCACGGTGTTGCCCCGGTCGGCATAGGCGCGCATGGAGGCCCAGAACGCGCGGCGGGCCTCCACATCGAGGGCGGCGGTCGGTTCGTCGAGGACGATCAGTTCCGGGCCGCCGGCCAGCGCGACCGCGAATCTGACGCGTTGTATCTGGCCGCCGGAGAGCTTGTCGACGCGGCGGCCGGCGAGTTCCGTGAGCCCGGCGAGGGCGAGTGCCTCGGCCACGGGCAGCGGACGCGGAAAAGTACTCGCGACAAATGTGACCAGTTCCCGCACGGTCACGCGGCGGATCGGCCGGCCGTCCTGAAGCATCGCTCCGACCCGCCCGGCCGCGACGGCCCGCGCGGGCGGGCGGCCGAAGAGCCGTACGGCGCCGGCGTCCGGCTCGTCGAGCCCGAGGAGCAGCCCGATGGCGGTCGACTTGCCGGCGCCGTTGCGTCCGAGCAGCGCGACGGTCTCACCGCGCGGGATGTCGAGGCCGGCTCCGTCGACCGCCCGGACCGTTCCGAAACTCTTGACCACGCCGGTGAAGCTCACCGCGGGCGAGGTGTCCGCTGTCTGCGTCATGCCGATGACGCTACGGAACAGACCCGTGGTCCCGACAGATGTTCGTGTACGGACGTGGCCAGTACCGATGTTCCGCCGTCGGCGGCGGCGCGGATCACCGAATGGCGCCGGGAGAGAGGCCGTTGGGTCTCCGGCTCCGGATGAGTCGGCATGACGTGACGTCAATTCCGCTCCGTACGACCGGTGTTGGACGCCGTGTTGGACGCGTCCCGGTGCGGCCGGGCATGCCGAGAGGCCGGCGCGGAGCTGCCGCGGCGGCCTCTCGGTGTACGCGTGGGCCGTCAGGCCGCGTTGCTGGTTTCCGCTGGTCGGCGGTGGCGGCCGTACGCCGGAGACATCGAGTCCTCCGTCGAGGCCGCACCTCCTCGGTGCTTGCCGTGGTTGCCGAATTCGTCCCGGTCGGCCGCCGTTCCCTGCGGGCGCTTCTGGGTCGTGTCGGTTCGGGCTTCAGACATGTGGGAAGTCACCCCGTCGTGATCGCTGCTTGCGTGGCACAGGGCACCAGCCGTCCCGTACCACCCCGACAACGGCACGGTCACTGTCCACATCACAGTCACCGACGGCGTCCGGTCGGTACGGCTGCGTAGCCCCCGCGAAAGTCTATCCAGGTGCCGCCCGGCCGGTGAGCGGCGCCTGCTGCAAGGGCACCGGCCTGCACATCACAGGAGTGCGCGGAGCGCCGGACGGTTCCGTGTCCGCGGATTCCGTTCGCGCCGGTTCCGTGATCACGCCGGATCCGGAGCCCGGTCCGCCGCCGGAGCGCGGTTCGAATCCGGCTCCGGGACCGGGTGCGTCGGTCACGAGGCTGGCCAGCCCGCACGGCACCGCCGCTGTCGCGTAAGGCAGCCGCAGCACACCTTCGCGGGTCCACAGCCCTGCGCCCGCCAGCCATCCCTCGGGCGCGGGCAGTTGACGCAGCCCACGGCCCATCGGCCGCCACACTCCCACCCAGCTACCCGCCGCGCCGTCGATCCGGAACGCCACCGCGCAGCTCTCCGGCATCAGCGCCTGTCCCGGCTGCACCGCGAACGGTGTCACCGCGCAGTCCGCCTGCCGCAGGCTCTCGGGAAAACGCACCGGCCGCGGACTCCCGAGCACGCCCCAGCCCAGCCGGTCATGGCCGGGCGCGTCCGAGCGGATCAGCAGCAGTCCGCTGTCGGCGTCCGCGAGCAGCAGCCGGTCGTTGCTCTCCTCCGTGATCTGCAACAGAGGCGACACCTCGCCGCCGCGCTCCAGGTCGACGACGACGGCCTTCACCACACCGTCCCGCTCCCGGTCCAGGGCCAGCATCCGGCCCGTACGGTCCAGCCATACGCCGCCCGAGCAGCGGCCCGGGACCTCCGCGACCCGCTCGGGTCCGCGCCCGCCGTCCGCCACCAGCCAGACCGCGGTGGAGTGTTCACCCGGCGAAAGGGCGTACACGCACCGGCCGTCCGGCGACGGCGGCAGCAGCGTCAGCTCCGGACAGCCGATCGCGCCCACCGGGAGCTGCCCCGTACCCGGTCCGGTCGGATACAGCAGGGAGAAGTCATGCCGGTCAGCGACCCGACGGCGGATCAGCACCCGCCCGTCGGCCAGCGGAAGGACCTCGGTGCCGGGCTCCTCCGGCTGGTCGAGCGGAAGGGACACGGCATAGGGCTCGGGCCCGTCGAGGGTCCACCGCTCCGGGAACCACGCGTCCCCGCCCGCGTCGTCGCCGACGTCTCCGCCGTTCCGGGGCCGGCCGAGTGTCAGCCGTGCGGCATACGTCCCGTCCGCCGTCATCGCGAACTCCGTACGCCGTACCGCTCCGTCCTCGGCGGTCAACTCGATGGCACAGGCTGTCATCGGTTCGTCACCTCCGGCGACGAAGCTAGTTTTCGCACTTCCTGCCGAACAGCACGGGAGCGTCTACTTCACACATAAGGGTGGCCACGCCGCGATTCGCCTGAATGTGCGGGGGTGGGTGTGCTGGTCCGGAGGGCCACCGTTAAGGTAAGGCACGCCTAAGTGACCACCCTGAGCACCGCCCTGCATCGCTCTTCTTCGCCTGCACGCCTTGCTCGACCTCTCCATCAGGAGCATGTAGATGTCCATACGACGCCGTGGCGCCGCCGCCGTCGTCGCCCTCGCCGCCGCGCTCTCCCTCGCGGCCTGCGGCAGTGGCGACTCCTCCAGCAGTGGCTCCGCCAAGTCCGACGACGCCGGCGGCAAGAAGGCCGCCGTCGCCACGGGCGGCAAGGACTTCGCCGACGCGGCCAAGAAGACGGCCGGATACGGCACCGACGCCGAACCGGGCCAGTTCCCGCGCACGATCACGCATGCCATGGGCAAGACGGAGCTGAAGGCGCGGCCCGAGCGGGTCGTCGTGCTCGACGTCGGTGAGTTCGACAACGTGGTCTCACTCGGCGTCAAGCCGGTCGGATACGCGCCCACCGAG
The DNA here is from genome assembly GCF_033795305.1 of Streptomyces sp. AK02-01A. Classification (NCBI taxonomy): domain Bacteria; kingdom Bacillati; phylum Actinomycetota; class Actinomycetes; order Kitasatosporales; family Streptomycetaceae; genus Streptomyces; species Streptomyces sp. AK02-01A. Next base: position 136,248 of record NZ_JARBAE010000002.1, on the reverse strand, counting down.
GGTGACGAGGCCATCCCCAGCTATCTGGAGAAGGGCGCGGGCGAACCGAAGAACGTCGGCACCATCAACAATCTCAACCTTGAGGCGATCGCCGGTCTCAAGCCCGACCTCATCCTCGGCAGTCAGCTTCGCGCGGCCGACAAGTACCAGGAGCTGGCGAAGATCGCTCCGACGGTCTTCGCCATCCGGCCGGGCTTCACCTGGAAGGAGAACTACCTCCTCAACGCCCAGGCGCTGGACCGCACCGCCGAGGCGAAGGCCGCGCTCGCCGCGTACGACAAGAAGGCGGCCGACCTGAGCGCGGCGATCGGCCCCGACAAGCCGAGCGTCTCGATGGTCCGCTACATGCCGGGCCGGCTGCGGCTCTACGCGAAGGCGTCCTTCATCGGCACGATCCTCCAGGACGTCGGTCTGCCGCGGCCCGCGAACCAGCAGATCAACGATCTGGCCGTGGAGATCAGCCCGGAGAAGATCGACGACGCGGACGCCGACTGGATCTTCACCGGTGTGTACGGCGACGCGAAGAAGACCGACCGGGACACCGCGCGTTCCAACCCTCTGTGGAAGAACCTGAAGGCGGTCAAGGCCGGCCAGGCGAAGGACGTCAAGGACGAGACCTGGTATCTGGGCCTGGGCGTCACGGCGGCCAACCTGGTCCTCGACGACCTCCGCGGCTATCTCGTCAAGTAGTACGACGGCCGGCGACGACCGCCGCACGGGGCCGCACGGCTCCGTGGCGCACGGCTCCGGCCCGGCGCCACGGGAAGCCGCGCGGCCCCGGTCCACACCGGCCGCACCGCACGGCGACCCGGGCGGCCGGTGGCCGTTCGCGCGGCCGGAGCCATGGTGGGCGGCGCACCCAGGACAGGTAGCCTTTCCCACGTGCCCCGTCTGTCCGAAGTCCTCGCCGCTCTCGACGCCCTCTGGCCTCCCGAGCGGGCCCAGCAGTGGGATGCCGTCGGGACGGTCTGCGGTGATCCCGATGCCACGGTGACGCGCGTCCTGTTCGCCGTCGATCCCGTCCAGGACATCGCCGAGGAAGCCGTGACACTCGGCGCCCAGCTCATCGTCACGCACCATCCGCTCTATCTGCGCGGTACGACGACGGTCGCGGCCTCCACCTTCAAGGGCCGCGTCGTACACACCCTCATCAAGCACGACATCGCGCTGCACGTCGCCCACACCAACGCCGACAGCGCCGACCCCGGCGTCTCCGACGCCCTCGCGGGCGCGCTGGACCTGCGGATCGTGCGGCCTCTCGTGCCGGATCCCACCGACCCGGCCGGCCGGCGCGGCCTCGGCAGGGTCTGCGAGCTCGACCGCCCCGCCACTCTCGGCGACTTCGCGCTGCGCGTCGCGCACCGGCTGCCCGCCACCGCGCAGGGCATCCGGGTCGCCGGTGACCCGGACGCCCTCGTCCGTACGGTCGCGGTCAGCGGCGGCTCCGGCGACAGTCTCTTCGACGAGGTCAGAGCGGCGGGCGTCGACGCGTTCCTCACCGCGGACCTGCGCCACCACCCCGCCTCCGAGGCCGTCCAGCACTCACCGCTCGGACTGATCGACGCCGCGCACTGGGCCACCGAATGGCCCTGGTGCGAGCAGGCCGCCGCCCAGCTCGACGAGATTTCCGACCGCCATGGCTGGGACCTGCGGGTCCATGTCTCGAAGACGGTCACCGATCCCTGGTCCTCCAGCCTCGCCCCTGCCACCGTCCTTCCAGCGGGCGCTTCGAGCGCCTCCGCCGATTCCCCAGGAGCCCCCAACTGAACGCCGCCCCCGCCGACCAGATCCGACTCCTCGACGTCCAGGCCCTCGACGTACGGCTGTCGCAGCTCGCCCACAAGCGCAGGTCGCTGCCCGAGCACGCCGAGATCGAGTCGCTGAACAAGGATCTCGTCCAGCTCCGCGATCTGCTCGTCGCCGCGACGACCGAGGAGAGCGACACGGCCCGCGAGCAGACCAAGGCGGAGCAGGACGTCGACCAGGTGCGCCAGCGCGCCGTACGCGACCAGCAGCGCCTGGACTCGGGCGCGGTCACCTCGCCCAAGGACCTGGAGAACCTCCAGCGCGAGATCGTCTCGCTCGCCAAGCGCCAGGGCGACCTGGAGGACGTCGTCCTCGAAGTGATGGAGCGCCGGGAGTCCGCCCAGGAGCGCGTGGCCGAGCTGACGGAACGTGTCGCCTCCGTCCAGGCCAAGGCCGACGACGCGGTCGCGCGCCGGGACGCCGCCGTCGCGGAGTTCGACCTTGAGGCCGCCTCCGTGGCCAAGGAGCGCGAGGTCGTCGGCGCGTCCATCCCGGCCGATCTGCTGAAGCTGTACGAGAAGCTGCGGGTGCAGCAGGGCGGGGTGGGCGCGGCCCGTCTCTACCGGCGCCGCTGCGAGGGCTGCCAGCTCGAACTCAACATCACCGAGGTCAACGATGTCCGGGCCGCGTCCGCGGACACCGTGCTGCGGTGCGAGAACTGCCGCCGCATCCTGGTCCGTACCGCCGACTCGGGTCTGTAGCGGATGCCGGAGCCGCAGCGGACTCCGAAGTTCGTCGTCGAGGCCGACGGCGGCTCCCGGGGCAACCCGGGGCCCGCGGGTTACGGAGCCGTCGTCCTCGACCCGGTGACCGGAGAGACGCTCGCCGAGGCCGCCGAGTACATCGGTGTCGCCACGAACAATGTCGCCGAGTACAAGGGACTGCTCGCCGGTCTGCGCGCCGCGAAGGCCCTGGATCCGGCCGCCGAGGTCCATGTCCGGATGGACTCCAAGCTGGTCGTCGAGCAGATGTCGGGCCGCTGGAAGATCAAGCACCCGGACATGAAGCCGCTGGCCGCCGAGGCCGCGCGGGTCTTTCCCACGGGACAGGTCACCTTCGAGTGGATCCCGCGCGAGAAGAACAAACACGCGGACCGGCTGGCCAACGAGGCGATGGACGCGGGCAAGAAGGGCAAGCGGTGGGAGCCGTCGGCGTCCACGGCGGCGCTGGACGCAGCCGCGGCGCGTTCGGCCGCCTCGACCGCGCCGCCGGCCGGTCCGCCCGGTGACGCGGCGGCGGGCGCGGCGAGGGCGCGAGCGGCCCTGGCGGGACGGACCGGATCACCGGGCGGTGCCGGACGTACGGCGCTGACCGAGCCCGCCGCGCCGGAGCGGGCCTCCGCGGCCACTCCGTCGGTCGGCTGGGGCGCCGCCGCCGACCTCGGCGTCCCCACCACCTTCGTCCTGCTGCGGCACGGCGAGACCGCGCTCACTCCCGAGAAGCGCTTCTCGGGCAGCGGCGGCAGCGATCCGGACCTGTCGGCGGTGGGCCTGCGCCAGGCCGAGGCCGTCGCCGAGGCACTGGCCGCACGCGGCACCGTGCAGTCCATCGTCTCCTCGCCGCTCGGCCGCTGCCGCCAGACGGCGGAGGCCGTGGCCACCCGGCTCGGCCTGGACGTCGGCGTCGAAGAGGGCCTGCGCGAAACGGACTTCGGTGCCTGGGAAGGTCTGACCTTCGCGGAGGTCCGGGAGCGGTATCCGGACGATCTGAACGCCTGGCTCGCATCGCCCGCCGCGCCGCCCACGGGCGGCGGCGAGAGCTTCGCGACCGTGGGACGGCGGGTCGCGGCCGCTCGCGACCGGCTGCTCGACGGCCACCGCGGCAGGACGGTGCTCGTCGTCACGCATGTCACGCCGGTGAAGACCCTGGTCCGGCTGGCCCTGGGCGCACCTCCGCAGTCGCTGTTCCGGATGGAGCTGTCGGCGGCCTCACTGTCGGCCGTGGCGTACTACGCGGACGGAAACGCCTCGGTGCGGCTGCTGAACGACACCTCCCATCTGCGCTGACAGCCCAGGTCAGTGACAGTTCACCGCGCCGGCGGCCGGGAAAAGCGTGTGCGGCGGAAGACAGCGGCGTAGGACCATCGGGCATGACCTGGCAACTGACCGAGGACGTCGAGGAGTTCCGCCGCGCCGCGGACTCGTGGCTCAGCCGCGATCCGGCGCGGAACACCGTACTGCTGACCGTCAGCGAGTCGCTGCGCGGCGACGGCGTGCCGGGCGCCGCCGTCGCTCCCGCGCTGTTCGGCTGGTGGCGGGAGAGCGAAAACGCCCCGGTGAGCGGCGCGTTCATCCAGACTCCGCCGCAGCCGCCGGGCCTCGGGCCGATGAGCGCGCGGGCGGCGGCCGAACTGGCCGGCGCGCTGCGAGCGAGCGGCCGGCCGGTGCCGGGAGTACGCGGCGAGCGGAAGAGCGCGGCGGCCTTCGCCGAGGAGTGGACCGGCGGCGTCGTACGAGCGGAAGGGCCCGGCGGCTCTGTCGGGATGCGGCTGTTCCGCCTCGGCGCACTGACTCCGCCGCGGCCCGCGCCCCGGGGCCGGGCGCGGCTCGCGGATACCGAGGACACCGCGCGGGCGGCGGAGTGGATGAGCGCGTTCGCCGCGGACATCGGGGAGCCGGCCGGTACGGACTACACGGCGGCGACGGCCCGGCGGATCGAGGAGGGACGCCTGCTGCTCTGGGAGGCCGAGGGCCTGCCGGTATCGATGGCGGGCCGTACACCGCTGGTCGCGGGACAGATCCGGATCGCTCCCGTCTCAGGGCTGTCCCGTCGTCCCCGGCGGGCGCGCGACGACAGCTACGGCGCCTCGCCGCGTTGTCGGAACTCCCGAATACGTCCAGTATTCGGGCGCCCCTCCGCCTTGCGATGCACCGCATCTGACGCCGCGCGCTGATCCACCAGGGATGACGGGACAGCCCTACCCCGCCGCTCCTGCGCGGTCAGGGATACGCGGGAGCGGTGACGGCCGCGGTGAGCGAGGCCGCGCGGAAGGCGGGCGCCGACGAGGTGGTGCTCTTCACGGATGTGGCCAATCCGACGAGCAACGCGCTGTACCGGCGCCTGGGATACCGGCCGATGGCGGAGTTCGTCTCGTTGGACTTCGGCGGCGGCGGGGACATCGCCTGAGTGGCCCAGGACTTCCAGGACCGGCCGCTCAGGACCGGCGGCTCAGGACCGGCGGCTCAGGACGGGCGGGCTCAGGACTGGCTGCTCAGGCGCAGCGTCGACGCCTCGCGCGCCAGCGACTCCACCCGGTCCCAGTCCTTCGACGCCAGCGCGTCCGCCGGGAGCATCCAAGTACCGCCTACGCAGCCGACGTTCGGCAGGGAGAGATAGGACGGGGCCGATTCCGCCGTGATGCCGCCCGTCGGGCAGAACCGGGCCTGGGGGAGGGGACCGGCCAGGGACTTCAGATAGGCAGTGCCGCCCGCCGCCTCGGCCGGGAAGAACTTCATCTCCGTCACTCCGCGCTCCAGCAGCGCCAGGACCTCCGAGGCCGTCGACACACCGGGCAGGAACGGCACGCCGGACGACTTCATCGCGGCCAGCAGCGCCTCCGTCCAGCCGGGACTGACCAGGAAGCGCGCGCCCGCCGTCACCGATTCGGACACCGCGTCCGGCGTGATCACCGTGCCCGCGCCGACCACCGCGTCCGGCACCTCCGCCGCGATCGCGCGGATCGCGCTGATCGCGGCCGGCGTCCGCAGCGTCACCTCGATCGCGGGCAGTCCGCCCGCGACCAGAGCGCGGGCGAGAGGCACGGCGTCGGCGGCATCGCCGATGACGACAACAGGGATCACGGGCGCGAGGTCCAGCACGGAGGTCATGTCCTTATCCTGCCGGGCGCCATCAGACTGTGCAACGAGCGTTGCGTGTCATGCAACAAGCTCTCGCGAGGGCCTCAGTGGATCTCGGTCACCACCACATCCAGCGCCCAGGTCCGGCCCGTCTTCGCCGGAGCCGTCGCCTCCACCGCGTACCCCAGCTCGCGCAGCGCCTCCACCAGCTCCGCCGGATTCTTCGGCCGGACGCCCGCCGACAGCAGGTCCCGCACCAGCCGGCCCTTGGTCGCCTTGTTGAAGTGGCTGACCACGGACCGCTTCTCCACTCCGGTCGTCCTGTCGGTCTGCGCGTGCAGCACCCGTACCGTCGCCGTACGTCCCGCCAGCTCACCCTTCGGCTTCCACGCCGCCGTGTACGCGGACGAACGCAGATCCAGTACGAGTCCCTCGCCGGCCGCCTCCGGCAGGGCCGACTCCATCGGCGCGCGCCAGTACGCGCCCAGTGCGCCGAGCCCCGGCAGCCGTACGCCCATCGAGCAGCGGTACGACGGGATCCGGTCGCTCACCCGTACCGCGCCCCACAGCCCGGAGAAGACCAGCAGCGACTTGCCGGCCCGCCGTCGTGCGGCGGTGTCCAGCGTGGCCAGGTCCAGTGCGTCGTACAGCACGCCGGTGTAGATCTCGCCTGCCGGACGCGTGCCGGCCGTGCGCAGCTCCGCGTTCTTCGCGATCTCGCCGCGCAGCCCTTCGCTCAGGCCCAGCACCTCGCGCGCCTTCTCCTCGTCCGCGGCGCACAGCGCGACCAGCTCGTCCAGCACGGCGGCCCTCGCCGCGGCCAGACCGGGCAGGGACAGGGACTCCGGCCTCAGCGGAGTGCCGCGTCCGGAAGCGGCCTTTCCTTCCGAAGGCGGCAACAGCACGAGCACGGTGGTTCTCCTCGGACGGCATACGGAACGGCGGAGCGGTTCCAGCGCCAGCGTAGGTGACCTCCGCGGCCCCGGCGGACGCGGTCCTTCACGGTGGCCGGCCACCGGCGCCGATGCGTACCGCTCCGCTCCCGCCGGGTAACATGGCCGACACGGCAGACGAGCCGGGCGGACGGCCGCGTCAAGATCTTCGATCTTGCCGAGGAACGTCCGGACTCCATACGGCAGGGTGGTGGGTAACGCCCACCCGGGGCGACCCGCGGGACAGTGCCACAGAAAACAGACCGCCGGGGACTTCGGTCCTCGGTAAGGGTGAAACGGTGGTGTAAGAGACCACCAGCGTCCGAGGTGACTCGGACGGCTTGGTAAACCCCACCCGGAGCAAGGTCAAGAGGGGCCATCGGCTGATGGCCCTGCGCGGACGACTGAGGGCTGCCCGCCCGAGTCCGCGGGTAGACCGCACGAGGCCGGCGGCAACGCCGGTCCTAGATGGATGGCCGTCTCCCCGGCCGCCGCGAGGCGACCGGGCGACAAAATCCGGCGTACAGCCCGACTCGTCTGCCGTCGCTTGCGGTTTTATGTACGGGCCGAAGTGAACGATCGGGCTGCCCACCGAGGCAGCGCTCCCAGGGGTGCGAGCGGCACGTTCATCAGCCAGGCCGCACATCCGGCGAAGGGTGGCGCCGGGCTGATGCCCGGAAGGCCCGGCGCACCGGTGCGCCGCAGGTGATTCTCCGGCCGGCCAACCATGACAGCCCTCTCGGTGTCAGTGCCGGGTGGTACACATACCACTGGCCATCTTGAATCAGGCCGGTAGAATTGATTCAGAAGGAGGTGCCACGTGGATCTCATGCTTGTGGGGGAGCGGATCCGCCGTGAACGTGAGCGCGCTGGACTCAACCAGCGCGACCTCGCTGCTCGCGCTCACCTCTCCCAGCCGACTTTGAACCGCATCGAAAAGGGCGTCCGCGCCAACGTGACGCTCGCTGAACTGGATTGCCTCGCAGTGGCACTGGACGTTCCTGTGCGGCTGCTGACCAGCGGAAATCCTGTGCGCACCCGAGTCCGGATCGCGGCACGAACCAATGAGGTGGTGGCTGAGGAGCGCGAGGAGGCGCTGCGGCACACCCTCGAAGTGCTGGAGCTGGATGCTCGCCTGGACAAGCTGGGGCCCAGTGCGGCACAGCGACGCAAGCCGAGCGGTTTGCTACCCGTGCCGGACGAGCAGCTCTCACTGCAGCGACAGGCCAAGGACCTGGCTCAATGTGTACGAAAGGCTCTTCGTCTCGGCTGCGCTCCCATTGCTGATGTCGATGAACTGATCGAGCAACTCACCGGCGTCGACACGGCGGTGTTGCAGCTACCCAGGACAGCCGAAGGGTTCACCGCGACTGACCCAGAGCGTGAGACCACGCTCATCGCCGTCCGCGCGTGTGACATCCCGGAACGCCAGCGTTTTAGTTTCGCTCACGAGCTTGGCCATCTTCTGTGGGATGACGGGGCGCAAGTGCATGAGTTGAGCGAGGCCAGGACCCCGGGCGAGAAACGATGTGACGCCTTCGCCCGTCACCTCTTGGCGCCTGAGGACGGCATCAAAGCCTGGCTGTCCGCTGAGCGCCTCCCCGAGAATGACAGTTTGGACGAACGCACGGTCGCACGTTTGGCACGTCATTTCCGGGTCAGCTTCATCGTGATTCTCATTCAGCTTGAGGCAATGGCGCTCATCACGACAGAGCGGAAAAGAGAGCTGCGAGGTCCGACCGGCGCTCAATTGGCGCAGCGGTACGGATGGGGGCCGGCATACGAACAGGAACAAGAGGCCGCCGAGGCGGTACGGGCCCCGAGGCGCATCCTTGAACGCGCGGTGGAAGCATATCGTCAGAATCTTATTGGGGTTCGAGCTCTCGCCATGCTTGAAGGCCGCAAGCCAGAGGAAGTCGAAGAGAGGCTAAGGGAAGCCGGCATACTTCCCGAGCCTCTGACTCCCAGGCGTGCCAATCTCTCGCGGCTGGTCGCTCGTGGGTTGGCGAAGGGCTAGAAAGGGAGTGTTTGCCGAGTCGTCCGCGTACGTCTGTACGAGAACGATCCTCCGCCCTGTGAACGTACGCGCCAGATGCCGCGAGCCTGCTCTGCGGGCGGACGGCACTACTTCTAAATCCGCCCTAGTAGAGTAGTTCCGACGTACGCGTCGGAGGGGTGGGGGCTTGTCCGAGGAACAGGGCGATACATCCAACGAGGATGTATCGCCAGAGCAGTTGGAACCGGTCTGCATTCTGGACGCGGTCATCTGTGTGCACTTCGTCGGCGCCAACCTTCAGCGCCTGCTGATTGATGTCCTGCAGAAGGCCGACTTGGTGCTTCTGGTACCGCAGGAAGTCTGCGACGAAGTCACCCGTAAGGACAGGAAGTACGAGGGACTCAAGCTCAGGTGGTCCCGGCTCACAAGCAGCCGATACATACGGATTCTCCCGGCGATCGAGGCCGAGTCGGCGCCGAGCCGTGTGGTCGAGGTCTTCGAGGACGTACGAGGCCGTCAACTCGAAGACGCCCTGCGGGAGTCGAAGGACCTTGGTGAAGCAGTCGTAGTGGCTCACGGAGTCCATCACCAGGACTTGGGGCACGAGGTTTATGTCGCCATCGATGACCAGGGTGGCCAGGCCCTCGCGGCGGTCCGTGGTCTTGACGTCCTCACCATGGAAGACGTCCTGGGAATGGCAGTGGAATTCGGTAAGTTTCCCACTGAGGGTGAATTGAAGAAAGTCTACGAGAAGCTGCGTGGGTTTGGCGATGGACTTCCACCGTACACGCGGACTTCGTTGGCTGTTTGTTTCAAGGAATGGCGGTCGCGCAGGGTGGATGATTAGTCTCGATTTTTCGACGCTTTATGTGCTTCGCGATGCCTGTCGAGCGGAAATCAAGGACGGTACCGTGGCGATGACGCTCAGCTCGATAGATAGCTCTGTTCATACGCTGCTTATGACCGCGTTCCCGTTGCCACCGGGTGAATGGTGACTGGACGGCCCGGTCCGTGCGACGAAGAGGCACGACGAAGGCCCCCACCGTGGTGGGGGCCCTGATCTCGCCTGCTCGACTGCGCCGGACGGCCGGCGGCGGGATTCGTACCCGCGTCGTGTGATCACTGTAGCGGTCGGTGCCACGGAGCGGCGGGAGGCCCGGCGGCGTGTCGGCATGTGCGCGGAGGGCAGCCGCCTCCGGGAAGCGGACACAGCGCATGGCAGGGATGATCATGGTGGTGATCCGCAATGGCACGCGGCAACGCGTCAAGGAGGATGTCTCATGTCGAAACCGCCGCTTCCCGAAGAGGCCGTCGCCCTGCTGGCGAAGGCCAACCCGGCCGTCATCACGACTCTGCGCTCGGACGGCCAGCCGGTGTCCGCAGCCACCTGGTATCTGTGGGAGAACGGCCGGGCGCTGGTCAACATGGATGAGGGCCGCAAGCGGCTGGAGCATATGCGCAACGACCCTCGGGTGACGCTCACGGTGCTCGACGAGGGCAACTGGTACACGCACATCAGCATCATCGGCCGCGTCACCGAGATCAGCGAGGACGAGGGACTGGCCGACAGCGACCGGCTGGCCCAGCGATATCTCGGCAAGCCGTACCCGGAGCGGGCCCGCCGGCGGATCAACGCATGGATCGAGGTCGACCGCTGGCACGGCTGGGGCACCTTGAAGGACACGGGCCAGCCCGGCTGACGCGCGCTTCCGCGCGGTGCTGCGGCCATCAGGCCGCTTGCGGCTGGCGGGACTCGGCGAACCGTTCGACGATGGCCGCGCAGAAGGCCGGCAGGTCGTCGGGAGAGCGGCTGGTGATGAACTGGCGGTCGATGACGACCTCCTCGTCGACGACATTCGCTCCGGCGTTGCGCAGGTCGGTGCGGATGCTGGGCCAGGAGGTCAGCCGCAGTCCCCGTACGACGTCGGCCTCGGCGAGAGTCCATGCGCCGTGGCAGATGGCGGCGATCGGTTTGCCGGTGGCGACGAATGCCTTCACAAAGGCGAGCGCGTCGGGATTCATGCGTAGCTGGTCGGGGTTCATGGTGCCGCCCGGCAGCAGCAGCGCGTCGTAGTTCTCGGGCCTGGCGTTGGACACCAGGCGCTGTACGGCGAAGCTCCCGGCCGGATCCAGGTCGAATTGGCGTGCCTGGATGTCGCCGTCGTGAATGGAGAGGAGTTCGGTGCGGGCGCCGGCGCCGTGCAGGGCGCCGCGTGGTTCTTCGAGTTCCACTCGCTCGACTCCGTCGGTGGCCAGGATGGCCACGGTGCGGCCGTGCAGATCGTGGTGTGTCATGAGGATTCCTTGTCCGGCCCAGTCGGGCAGGTGAGTTGGCGTATCGCCGACGCCGTGAGCGGGCGGCCCGCGCGACCGGGCGGGCCGCCCGCGTCCGGCCGTGGATCAGAAGGCGGGATGCATGACGACCTTGGTCCAGCCGTTGTCGCGGGCGTCGAAGTGCTGGTAGCCCTCGGGGCTCTTGTCCAGCGGCAGCTCGTGGGAGACGATCCAGGACGGCTTGGCCTTGCCCTGCTGGATCAGGTCGCAGAGCTCACGGTTGTACGCCTTGACGTTGGCCTGGCCGTTGCCCACGGACTGGCCCTTGAACCAGAACAGCCCGTAGTCGAAGGCGACTTCGCCCTGCTTGTAGAGCTGGTCGGGGCTGCCGGGATCCTGCGGGACAAAGATGCCGACCACGCCGATGGTGCCGGTGAACTTCACGGAGTGCACCAGGTTGTTCAGTGTGAGGTTGGGGTGTTCACTGCCCTGCGGGTCGTGTGCCTGATAGCCCACGCACTCACAGCCCCGGTCCGCGCCGAGGCCATTGGTCTCCTCGTTGATCCGGTCGATGGGCGACGACTTGGAGTCGTCGATCGGGATCGCCCCGATCTCCTCGGCCAGCTTCAGGCGGTCCGGATGGCGGTCCACGACCATGACCTTGGAGGCGCTCTTGAGGGTCGCGGAGAGGGCGGCCATCAGCCCGACCGGCCCGGCGCCGTAGATCACCACGGTGTCTCCGGGCTGCACGTTCGCGAGCTCGGTGCAGTGCCAGCCGGTGGGAAAGATGTCGGAAAGCATCACGTAGTCGTTCTGCTTCTCCCGCGCCTCCTCCGGCAGAACGAGGCAGTTGTGGTCGCCGTAGGGCACCCGCAGCAGTTCGGCCTGTCCGCCGGCGTAAGGGCCCATGTCCGCGAAGCCGTACGCGGCGCCGGCCATCTTGGGATCGTCCGGTGTCGTCAGACAGAAGGCGGTCAGGCCCTTCTCACAGTTGCGGCAGAAGCCACAGCTGATGTTGAACGGCAGACAGACCAGATCACCCACCCGCACCCGGTCCACGGCGTCACCGATCGCGACGACCTCGCCCATGTTCTCGTGGCCGAGGATCCGGCCTTTCTCGAAGTCGGTGCGTCCCTCGTACATGTGCAGATCAGAGCCACAGATATTGGTGGTGGTGATCTTCACCAGGACGTCCGTCGGTCGCTCGATCCTCGCGTCCGGTACTTCCTTCACGCTCACCGAGCGCGGTCCTTCATACACGACTGCCTTCATGGTGTACTCCCTTCGCTCCACCGCCCGTGTGCGTGTCCGCTGCTGAGGCCGCGTGTTCTCGCGACACAGTTCTCGCGGTACAAACGACACAGTTCTCGCGGTACAAAAAGGAATTTTCGCGGCACAAGGAGCGGTGGTTGGTGAGACACACAGCCGGTGAGGAGGCGCTTCCATGCCCGCCGCGCGAATCCCCGCGAATGGCGCGAGCGCTGTCGTGCCGCCGATGGCGGCTGCGGTGTGGTGTGTCCGCCGTTCTGAGAGGCGAGACACCGTGCTCCCTTCCAGCCTCTCACCAGGAATCCGCCTGTCAAAGCGGAGAGGAGGCCGCCGCGCGAAAGACCTTCGCTCACTCCGGCCCGGTCACCGCGAACGGAAGCGCTCGACGGAACGCGCTCAGCCGCCGAACTTGCCATGGATATGGTTGGCCGCCTCGGGCGGACAGTCCGGGCGTCTGGCCAGTGCCAGGCTTCGATGTCCCGGAGTTCCCGTCTCCACGCGCGCGAAACACTCCGCGATCGCGTACTTGTTGTCACTCGACGTGGTGGTCCAGAGCCGCTCCAGTGTCGACAGCACCTGTGGATACCGCAGGCCGGCGGTCTCCAGCAAGGACGCCAGGGAACGCCGTGAGCGGCCGCCGATCCTGCCCGAGTCGACGCGCGTGACGACCTCGGTCACCAACTCGGTCACCTGGTCGTGGCTGAGATGCCTGAGCCCGACGGCCGCGACCGCCTTGGTGTAGAGCAGGAAGAGAGCGGGAAGCTGAGCCCTTCTCTTCGGAGCGGAATCCGGCCCGAGGCCGTCGATCACGATGTCGAAATAGGTGGCGACCACGCTTCTCGCCACTCGCGCGTCGAGTTCCGAGGACTGATCGACCGCGATGAGGAGATCGAGCAGCGCGCTCTGCACCTGCGCGTCGGCGTCGCGCTGGGCCCAGGTGACGAGATGGCCGCTCACGGTCACACCGTGCCGGCCCGGCAGCGGAACGAGCGGTGCCGTCTCCGCCAGGCCCCTGGCCACCATCCGTACCGCGTTCGAGTGCGGCGAAGCCAGCAGACCGAACAGCCAGGGAATGGCGTCCGAGTGCGGCTCGGCGGCCGCCAGCTCCGGGAGTGCCTCCACCACGGCCCGCGCGGCAGCCGAAACGACCTTGGTGCCGTGCCCCGTGAGCAGCTCCGACTCGACCCAGTCCCGCGCTTCGGCGGAGCACAGCGCGATCGTCCCCTCCAGCCGCGCCCTCCTCACCCGGTCCACCGCCTTGTCGGAACACAGCACACGGAGTTCCTCCTTCATCTCGGCCACCTGTCGCCTGCTCAGAAGGCTGAGGAATCCGTCGAAGCTGCTCTGCAACACCGTGCGGACCATGGCGTCGCCTCGCTCCGCCCGCTCCACCATGCCCTGAAGCGAGGCCGCTCTGGCACGCAGCAGACCGATGTCGCCGGCGCAGAGTTTGATCGTCGTCGGCCACACCCGTCGTGGTTCGGCCGAGGCGTAGCGGTCGAGCACGGCGATCAGGTCCTGCCGCTCCCCGGCCGGAAGCAGCGGAGCGACATGGCTCGCCACCGAGCAGACCGAGCCGAGCGCACTCGCGGTGAGTCCGTCGCCGATGCTCAGGAGCATCCGGCGTATCACCTCCGGATTGGCGTCGGCGATCCTCTTGGCGGCATTGGTGTACCGGACACGCGCGACATTCGCTGGGCCGGTCACGGTGCCGAGCAGCTTCTGTGCGGCGGCCTCGTCCCGGCACAGCTCCGCGGCCAGCAGCACCTGACACGCGTCCCAGCGCGTCGGAAGGTCCATTTCCAGCATGTCGGTCCAGCCCGGCCAGTGGACCTCACTCCGGAACGCGGCGTCCTCCCAGCTCCGTATCAGAATGGCGGTCGCGTGCTCCACCGCACCCTGCGGGCACGGCAGTCGCAGCGCCTTCACCAGCAGGGAGCGATCGAGTACAGGATCCCTGGATCCGGCGGCGACCAGGCTCAGGACCTCGGCGCGAGCGGCATCGGGCAGCGCCGGATACTCGTCGGCCAGCACCCGCACCATGGCGGGCCCGGACGGCGACACCTTGACGGTCTGGGACAGCAGCCTGCTGATGACCGACGACACCACAGCGTGTCCGAGCTTCTCGGGTCCGGCCGCGATCCCGGTGACCACCCGGCGCAGTTCCCGCGCCTGTTCCTCGGGACGGCTGTTGAGAATCAGCGACGCGGCGGCGATGCCGACGCCCGAGAGGTCCTTCGCCGTCTCCGCCGCCGCCGCGCACTTCAGCAGTGTGTCGAGAGTGACACCGACACACTCCGGAGGGCTCTTGTCCAGCACACTGACACTGGTCAGCAGCGTGTGCGGCGACTGCGCCCACACTCTCTCCGAGACCCGCTTCACCAGAGTGGCCGAGCCACGGTTGAAGGCGCCGAGGAAATGGGCCCGTACTCCTTCGACCGCGTCGCACGGGACGGCCTCGGCCATGAGCTCGTAGCGGTCGGCGTTCATCGTCATCATCAACAGGTGCTTGGCGATGGGCCAGTAGGCCGACGAAGTCGACCGGAGATCCGCCGCCAGCCGCGCGAGGTCCTCGCCGTCCCCGGTACGGACGAGAAGACGGGCGACCGCGAACTCGGCGTAGGTCTGGTGGAAGAACGCGTAACGGCCCGTGGTCTTTGTCACCACGCCGTCGCTGAGCAGGCTGTTCAGCGCGCTCGGATCGCTGTTGGCCAGATCTCCGGTGACGGACTCCACGAACCTGGAGGTGCTGGCGGCCCATACCTCGGCGGCGAGCCCCTCGGCGGCCGTCTCCTGCGCGGTGGCGGCCGCGCCACCGCGGCCCCGGCGATCCTGCGCGATACGCCGCTCCCAGTACTGCTCGTACAACTGCGTGACGGTGAGGTCTTCCGGGATCCCACCGGACTTCGCGTAGATGTCGCACGCCATGGCCAGTCTCAGCGGTGAAGCGCAGACGTCCCGTACCCGGCGGCCGTTCCGGTCGGTCACCAGGCTCGCGAGGAACGTCCGTCTCTTTTCCACGTCGAGGTCCGACGACCGGAGATACGCCTCCGCCCACCGGCCGATCTCCTCCACTCCCAGGACCGGCATGCGGTAGAGAGACCGCGCGATCTCGCCGTCGCTGCCCAGATACGCGCCCCACTCCTGCTCGCGGCAGGTGATGACCAGCTCGCAGTGGCGCGCCAACTGCCTGAGGAGATAGGCGATGTCGTCGGCGTTCACCTCGCTCAGTACGAGATCGAGAGTGTCGATGAGGAGACGGACACGGCCGTTCGCGGCGAGCGCGGCGACGATGCCGGTCAGCGCCGGTGAATCACGGGAGTCGACCGCCGCGTTTCCCAGCGCGCGGTCCAGGGACTGAAGGTCCGACAGATCCGCCGACGCCGGAACGCGCCCGCACGGAAGGAGGAGTGTGCGGGCGCCGCTGTCCTTCTCGTCCCGCACCAGCGCGTCGAAGACCTGGCCGAGCAGCACACTCTTGCCGTAGCCGCCGTCACCGACGATGACAACGGGCGCTCTCAGACGAGAGACGGGAGCACCCAGCTTGTCCGTGAGACCGGCCAGCCGGTCCATGTTCGGCATGATGTCCGGCCATACGACGGATCTGGCCTGACGGCTGCTCGACACCACCGCTTCCAGCAGATGGTCCGGTGCGCCGGTGCCGGGCGGGTCCGCGTGGAGCACTGCCGAACGCGGCCTGGGCGGCAGTCGCGGCAAGGCGCCGAGCGGTGGTTTGAGGTACTCCGGCTGATCGGTCATCACCCGGACCAGCTCTTCGATTCCCGCCGGAGTGATCTCCGGGACCGTCACCCGCCGCAGCCGCTCCAGGTCCGGCGGGACGTCCTTCGCGTCGACTCCGGGAAGGAGGACGATCACGCATTTGTTCTGGAAGACGTCCTGGTTCTTGGTGAAGAGACCCTTCAGAGTGTCCGCTTCGACCACCACGCCGGCGCCTTCACGCGGGTCGTTGTGTCCCTGCCAGCGTTCGCTCCAGGCGCGGCTGATGACGATGAGCACGAAGTCGCACTCCACGACCAACTGCTGTCCGCGCCGTGTCCAGTCCGTGCGACTGGGCGCCCAGAGATCCAGCTCGGCGTCGATGCCGTGTGCGAGGAGAGTCTCCGCGAACCCGACCACCGATTCCCGCCAGGCGGCCGTCCGCTCGCTGTCCCAGCGGCGGTCCTGGTGCGCCCAGCTGATCAGCGCTCGGGGATGGTCCACTCCTCGCTCCCCCTTCTCCGCTCCTCGGGCGGCACGCTGACGCATCGTCAGCCCGATGGTCCGGCACACACGCCAGGATATGGCGCCCGCGCCGCCGGGACCATCGTGGTGCCCGGCGGCCACCGCGCGGACGTGACCGGCGTCATGGGAGCGTGCGCGGCCGGAGCTCAGGAACCCACCGCACCGAGCCCGACCGCGAGATGACGCGGGCCGCGCAGTATGGCGCTGCGCCGGTACGGAGGCGGGTCCTCGATCAGACGAGGGCGGTCGAGGTGCCTGATGAGCTCGGTCAGCGCGATCTGTGTCTCGACGCGGGCGAGCGGCGCGCCGAAGCAGTTGTGGATGCCGCTGCCGAAGCCGAAATGCTGGTTGTCCTCACGGGTCGGATCGAAGCGGTCCGGATCGTGGAAGCGCTTGGGGTCACGGTTGCCGGAGGCAATCATGAGGACCAGTGGCGCGCCTTTGGGCACGAGGGTGCCCGAGACGTCGATGTCCGTCAGCGGAGTGCGCTGCGGCAGCATCTGGACGGGCGGCTCAAAGCGGAGCAGTTCCTCCACCGCTCTCGGCATCAGCGAGGGCTGCCGGCGCAGCCGCTCCAGTTCGTCGGGATGGCGCAGCAGTGTGAGCATGCCGTTGCTGATGAGATTGACGGTCGTCTCGTGACCGGCGATGAGCAGCAGGACGGCGGTGGCCATCAGTTCCGTCCTGGTGAGGTGTCCTTCCGGGCTCTCGTCGTTGACGTACGCGGAGAGCATGTCGTCGGACGGATGTCCACGGCGTTTGTCGGCGAGCTCTCCCAGATACAGCCCCATCGCCTGCCGGGCCTCCACGCCGGCGCGCAGGCGCTCGGCGGAGTCGGCGTCGGAGACGGGGTCGATTCTGGCGATGATGGTGTCCGACCACGCGCGGAACCGCGGTTCGTCCTCGCGTGGCACGCCCAGAAGCCGGCAGATCACGGTGACGGGCAGCGGGTAGGCGAAGTCGTCGACGAGGTCGATCCGCTCTTTGTCCCGGAAGTCGGCGATGAGTTCCCCGGCGATCCTGGTGATGTCGCCGCGCATGGCGTCGATCCGGCCCGGGGTGTGAGGCGGGCCGAAGGGCCGCATCGCGAGGCGGCGGAGCCGGTCGTGTTCGGGATCGTCGACCGAGATGAAGGCCGGCTCCAGCTCGTAGGCGTCCTCGTCCGGACGGTTGAGCTTGCGGCGGTCCGAGCTGATCCGCGGATCGTGGAGCAGCGCCGCGATGTCGTGATAGGTGCCGACCACATAGCTGCCGTCGTCCTGGCGCGCGACCCGGTTCTGGCGCAGCTCGGCGTAGAGCGGATAGGGATCGGCGCGGTTGGCGTAGTCGGTGATCCGGTGGAGCAGGGTGTCGCCGGCCATGGGAGACGCTCCTTGTCGCTGGAGGTGCGGGCGGTTCAGTCGGCGTGCCGCACCAGGGTGAGGCGCCGGTCCGGCAGATAGCCGGTGAGCGCGACGGTGGGCCCGTGCGAGAGCACCTTCGGGTCCAGTACGTCGGAGGAGACGGGGCCGGCCGTGTCGGGATGGTCGGCGGCGCCGGGCTCGGGCGGAAACGGCGCCGCCGTCTCGATCTGGTTCTGGTAGTACTCCAGCCATTTGGTCCGGTTCACGCTCACCGCCGCGGTGACCCGGCCCCGGTAGCCGTAGACGGCGACGAGCCGGGCCTCCTTGAGGGAGCCCTGGGCGATGACCACCTGGTCGGAGAAGGTGGGTACACCGACGGACTTGATGTTGAGGCCGAACTGGCTGGACCAGAAGGCCGGCATCGCCAGATGAGGACGTCTCTTCGGCCCCGGGTTGACCATGTTGTGGGCCGCGACCTCGGCCTGCGCGACGGCGTTGCCCCAGTGCTCCAGGGAGAGCATCTGGTACTCGAAGAGCGGATGCGGGAAGCGGGCCACATCGCCGGCGACGAAGACATCGTCGGTGACGATCCCGTACATGTTGAAGGCACGGCATCCGGCGTCGCAGGTCACTCCGAGCGGGCCCGCGGCGAGTCCTGATTCGGCCAGCCATTCGGTGTTGCGGACGGCGCCCAGCGCGACCACGGCGACATCGGCGTCGATCCTGCTGCCGTCGGAGAGCGTCGCACCGGTGAGCCGGTCGGTGCCTTCCAGCGCGGTGACGGTCACTCCGCAGCGCAGGTCGACACCGTGCGCGAGCTGCAACTTCGCGGCGAGCGCGCCGAACGCTCCACCGAGCGCGCCGACCAGCGGCGCGGGACCGCGCTCGGCGACCGTCACCTCAAGACCGCGTTCCCGGCAGGCGGAGGCGATCTCCGAGCCGGTGAACCCGGCGCCGATCACCAGCACCCGGCGCGGCCCGGCGTCGAGCCGTGCGGCCAGGCGGCCCGCCTCGTCGCTCGTGCGCAGCGTGAACACTCCGTCCAGTGCGCCCTCGGCGGGATTCGGCCAGGGCCTGGCCCGGGTTCCGGTGGCGATCAGCAGCCGGTCGTACGGCAGCTCCTCGCCGTCGGCGAGGAGGACGCGCTTCTCGACCGGGTCGACACCGGTGGCCCGTACGCCGAGCTTCCAGCGCGCGTCCACGTCACGGCGGCGCGGCAGCCCGGTGTCCCGCGCGGCCACTCGTCCGAGCAGCACCTGTTTGGACAGCGGCGGTCTGTCGTACGGAGGATGGGGCTCGTCGCCGACCATGGTCAGCGAGCCGGTGAAGCCCTCCGCGCGCAGCGTCTCGGCGGCCCGCAGTCCGGCCAGCGACGCGCCGACGACGACGATCCGGCAGCCGCGCAGCTCACCGTCGCCCGGCATCGGCGCCCGCCTCCTCGCCGACGAGGATGGCCTGCACCGGACAGGCCGCCGCGGCCTGTGCGACGCGTTCGTGCTGGTCCGCGGGCACGACGGGGCTGTACAGCAGGGCCTCCTCGCCATGCATCTCGAACACCTGTGGAGCGAGGAACGCGCACTGTGCGTAGCCCTGGCATCGATTGAGGTCGACGACGACGTTCATCCCGAGCCACTCCTCCCACCGCGACGCCCGTGATGTCCGTCCTACTACCGATCGGACGACGGCGCGGACGGTGTTGCTCCGTCCGGGTGATGGCTGAGCGTGACCGGCCGGAGGCGGCCGTCCGCGCGGGCCGGTTCCGGGACGCACCGGCCTGTTGCCTTCGTGCGCGCTTCAACTCCTAGCGTGGTGCCCATGGAAGCCATGGAGAACAGAACGCTGGGACAGAGCGGAATCACCGTGAGCGCGCTCGGCTTCGGCTGCTGGGCGATCGGCGGTGAGTGGCAGGACAACGACGGCAATCCGCTCGGCTGGGGCAAGGTCGACGACGAGGAGTCCGTCGCCGCGATCCGGCGGGCTCTCGACCTCGGGATCACCTTCTTCGACACGGCCGACGTGTACGGCACCGGCCACAGCGAACGCGTACTCGGCCGCGCCCTCCAGGGACGGCGGGACGAGGTGGTGATCGCGACCAAGTGGGGCAACACGCTGGACGAGAGCACGCGGACGCTCACGGGCACCGACGACACCCCCGCGTACGCCCGGCGCGCGCTCACCGCCTCACTGCGCCGGCTCGGCACCGATCATGTCGACCTCTATCAGCTTCATCATTCCGACGCACCGCTGGACCGGGCCGCCGAACTCCGCGACGCCTGCGAGGAGTTCGTACGCGAAGGGCTGATCCGCGCGTACGCCTGGAGCACCGACGACCCGGAGCGTGCCGCGCTCTTCGCCGAGGGACCGCACTGCGCGGCCGTACAGCACGCCTGCAATGTCCTGGAGGACACGCCGGAGATGTTCGACCTCTGCGCCGAGCGCGGTCTCGCGAGCGTCGTCCGCAGTCCGCTCGCGATGGGCCTGCTCACCGGGAAGTACCGGCCCGGCGGCCGTGGCGCGGCCGGAGACATCCGGGCGGTGCCGCCGGCCTGGCTGCGGTGGTTCGGCGCGGGCGGAGCGCCGTCGCCCGAGTGGTCCGCGCGGGTCGACGCCGTGCGGGACGTCCTCACCGAGGACGGCCGCACGCTCGCGCAGGGCGCACTGGCCTGGCTGTGGGCGCGCAGCCCGCACACGGTGCCGATCCCGGGCTTCCGCTCGGTCGCGCAGGCCGAGGAGAACGCGGGCGCCATCGCGTTCGGTCCGCTGCGGGAACGGCAGCTCCAGGAGATCGCCACGCTGCTGGCCGCGTAACGCCCGCCCGGCGCCGGGCCGGTGCCCTTCCCGGACCGGACCTAACTACCGGACGGCTCCGGGATCCGGGCACCCGCGCCGCTCACCCGGACGCGCGGGTCGCCGGGACGCAGCTCCACCGTCAGGACGCCGGGACGGCCCATGTCCTCGCCCTGGTGCAGCGTGAGCACCGACACCGACTCGGCCGGTACGGCGGCGAGTTCGCGGACGTACGCGCCGAACGCGGCCGCCGCGGCTCCCGTCGCCGGGTCCTCGACCACACCGCCCACCGGGAACGGATCGCGTACGTGGAAGACCGTCGCGGACTCCCGCCAGACAAGCTGGACGGTCGTCAGGTCGAGGCGACGCATCAACGCTTCGAGGCGGTCGAAGTCGTACGAGAGATCCGCCAGCCGCGCCCGGGTCGCGGCGGCCAGGACAAGATGACGGGCTCCGGCGAAGGCGATCCGGGCCGGCAGCTCCGGGTCGAGATCCGTGGCCGGCCAGTCCAGAGCGGCGAGTGCCTCCCGTACGTCCTCCTCGGCCACGCCGCTGATCCGCGGCTCCACGCTGGTGAGCGTGGCCCGCAGCGTGCCGTCCTGCTCGGTGACCGTCACCGGCACGGTCCCGGCGCGGGTCTCGAAGACCAGATCGCCGGGACCGATCCGCTCGGCCAGCGCCACGGCGGTGGCGATGGTGGCGTGTCCGCAGAACGGGACCTCGGCCCTCGGGCTGAAATACCTGATGGTGAACGCCCGGCCCGGTGCGCCGAGCCCTTCGGGCGGCGCGGTCAGAAACGCGGATTCGCTGTATCCCAGCTTCGCCGCGACGGCGAGCATCTCGTCGTCACCGAGCCCGGCCGCGTCCAGGAGGACTCCGGCGGGATTTCCGCCGCGGGGATCGGTGGCGAAGGCGGTGTACCGGAGGACATCGGCGGAGGCGCCGGTATGCGGTCTCATGACGGGCCAACCGCGCCGGCGGCGTCGCGCATTCCCGCGCGCGCCAGGAGCGCCGGAGCCGCGCCGGAGCCGCGCGGCCGGCACGGCGCGGCGGGCCCGCGCTCCCGGCGGTCCTCAGCCCCGGCCCACGAAGGGCATCGCCGTCGCGAGCACCGTGGCGAACTGGATGTTCGCCTCCAGCGGCAGCTCCGCCATGTGCAGCACCGTCCTGGCCACGTCCGCCGCGTCCATCACCGGCTCCACCGCCAACTCGCCGTTCGCCTGCGGCACTCCGCGGCGCATCCGCTCCGTCATATCGGTCGCCGCGTTGCCGATGTCGATCTGGCCGCAGGCGATCCGGTACGGACGGCCGTCCAGCGACAGCGACTTCGTGAGCCCGGTCATGCCGTGCTTCGTGGCGGTGTAGGCCACCGAGTCGGGCCGCGGGGCGTGCGCGGAGACCGAGCCGTTGTTGATGATCCGGCCGCCTTGCGGACGCTGAGTCTTCATCAGCCGGAACGCCGCCTGCGCGCACAGGAACGTCCCGGTCAGATTGGTGTCGAGGACCTTCCGCCAGGCCGAGTACGGCAGGTCCTCCAGCGATATGCCTCCGGGACCGAATGTGCCCGCGTTGTTGAAGAGCAGGTCGAGCCGGCCGTACCGCTCGCTCACCGCCGCGAACAGCGCGTCGACGTCCTCGGGACGCGACACATCGGTACGTACGCACAGGGACTCGCCGCTCATGGCTCCGGCCGTCTCCTCCAGCGTCTCGCTGTGCCGTCCGGCGAGCGTCACCGACCAGCCCGCTTCACCGAGAACCAGCGCGACCGCCCGTCCGATGCCCGAGCCCGCGCCCGTCACCACGGCGAACTTCCGCTTGGTGCTGATGTTCCGCATGGCGTCCATGGCTACGCAGCGTACGTGAGATACAACTGTGGGCGCAGCTAGGCCCCGTCTGACACATCCCGCCTGGCCTGCGACGGCTGGCACGCACGCTGACCGCGTTGTCGGAGTCATCCGAGTACGTCCAGTACACGGATGATCCTCCGCCTTGGGATCGCACGCACCAGACGTCGCGGGCCCCGCCCTCCGGGCGGACGGCGCTATGTGTCAGACACGTCCTAGGCCAGGACCTAGCGGAAATCATCCATTCGCCACGTTGATGTTGTGTACGCGACATAGGGCGCTTTCGTCTCCCACCGTGATGTATGCGACAACCGCCACCAGGGGAGGGGCATATGACACCTGTTCAGCGCCGCACGACGGACATCCACGCGCCCGAGCTCAGGGCCGCCGCCGCGCACATCGCGCGCCGCCGGTTTCTGACCGGCACCGCGGCCGCCGCCGCCCTCGCGTTCGCCGTCGATCTCCCGGCCACCGGCACCGCGAGCGCCGCCGAACTGGACGCCAGGAAGATCGCGGAGAATCCATTCACCCTTGGTGTCGCCTCCGGTGATCCGCGCCCGGACGGCATGGTGCTCTGGACCCGGCTCGCACCGCGTCCGTACGAGCCGGACAGCGGACTGCCGACGAGCCGGGTGTCCGTGCGCTGGGAGCTGGCCCGCGACGCGAACTTCCGCCGGATCGTGTTCCGCGGACACACGCTGGCGCATCCGGAGCTGCACCACAGCGTGCATGTCGATGTCCGGGGACTGGCCTCCGACCGGGTGTACTACTACCGCTTTCGCGCCGGTACCTGGCTCAGTCCCGTCGGCCGCACCCGCACCGCGCCGCTGCGCACCGCGCGGATCAGCTCGCTCAGGCTCGCCGCGGTCTCCTGCCAGGCCTACCACGACGGCTACTTCACCGCGTACAAGCACCTCGCCGAGGAAGACCTCGATGTCGTCTTCCACCTCGGCGACTATCTGTACGAATACGCCGTGACCTCCTCCGGAGGCGCCCGCGCCTACACCGACCGCAGGCTGCCCGCGCACTTCAACCGCGAGACGGTCACGCTGGAGGACTACCGGCTGCGGTACGGCCTCTACAAGTCGGATCCCGATCTGCGGGCCGCGCACGCCGCGCATCCGTTCGTCGTCACCTGGGACGACCACGAGACCGAGAACAACTACGCGACGGAGACGCCGGAGAACGACGTGCCGCCGGAGGAGTTCCTGCTGCGCAGGGCCGCCGCCTATCGCGCGTACTGGGAGAACCAGCCACTGCGCAAGCCGCAGCAGCCCAGGGGTCCCGACATGCGGCTCTACCGGCGGCTGAGTTTCGGCCGGTTCGCGCAGTTCGACATCCTGGACACCCGGCAGTACCGCTCCAACCAGGCGTACGGCGACGGCTGGCAGACCCCGGGCCCGGAGTCCGAGGACCCGTCGCGCACGCTGACCGGCGAGGCCCAGGAGCAGTGGCTGCTGGACGGCTGGCGGACGTCCGGCGCGACCTGGAACGTCGTACCGCAGCAGGTGACCTTCGCCCGGCGGCGCAATCTCTCCACGCCCGACTTCAAGCTGTCGATGGACTCGTGGGACGGCTATCCGGCCTCCCGGCAGCGGCTCATGGACGGTGTGGAGCGGTCCGGCCTCAAGAACTTCATGGTGCTGACCGGCGATGTGCACACCGGTAACGCGTACGACCTGAAGAAGGACTGGAACGACCCGGGATCGCGCACGCTCGGCACCGAGATCGTGGCGACCTCCATCGCCAGCGGCAAGGACGGCAAGGACGAGCCGCTCGACTGGGCCGCGCACATGGCGGCCAATCCGCACATGAGGTTCTACAACGGGCGGCGCGGCTATGTGACCGTGACCCTCGGCGAGCGCCAGGCGCGGGCGGACTTCAAGACCGTCTCCGCCGTCACGAAGTCCGGCGCCCCGGTCACGACAGCGGCGTCCTTCGTGACCGAGGCGGGCGACCCGGGTCTCAAGCCGGCCTGACGGCCCGGCACCCGAGGACCGCTCCGCCGGCGCACCGTCAGATGCGGTCGGCCGGTCCGCTCGCGGAGCTTTCGCTGACGGGCGGCTCGTCCACCGGGAAGCGGACACCGACGCGCTCCCGCACCGCGTCGAGCGTACGCATCACCGCGAGCGTGCCGTCCAGCGGTACCAGCGGTGATTCCGTCTCGCCGGCCCGCAGGCAGCGCATCACCTCGGCCGCCTCGTGCTGCATCCCGCGCAGTCCGCTCGCGGCCGTGAACTCCTCGGGCTCGGCGCCGCTCCGGTGCAGGACGAACCGCTCCGGGTCGAAGAAACCGGCCGGCACCTCGATCCGGCCGGTCGTGCCCGTCACCGTCGCGGTCCTCGGAGTCTCGCCCGTCACCGAGCAGGACAGCAGCGCCGTCGCTCCCGAGTCCCAGCCCAGCAGTATTCCGGTGTTGAGGTCCACGCCCTCGGGAGAGATCAGCGCGTCGGCGTGCACACGGTCGGGCTCGCCCAGCAGAAGCTGCGCGAAGGACACCGGATACACACCGAGGTCCAGGACGGCGCCGCCGCCGAGCGCCGGGTCGCGCAGCCGGTGCTCCGGAGCGAACGGACCCTGGATGCCGAAGTCGGCCTGGACGGTCTGGACGTCACCGATCGCTCCGTCCCGCACCAGCTCCGCCAGGCGCAGGATGACGGGGTTGCAGTAGGTCCACATGGCCTCCATCAGGAAGACGTCCCGCTCCCGGGCGAGCGACACCAGTTCGCCGGCCTCCCTGGCGTTGAGCGTGAACGCCTTCTCGCACAGCACCGGCTTTCCGGCGGCGAGAGCGAGCCCGGTGGCGGCCCGGTGCGCGGAGTGCGGAGTCGCGACGTATACGACATCCACCTCCTCGTCGGCCATCAGCGAGGCCCAGTCGCCATGGGCCCGGGCGATCCCGAACCGTCCCGCGAACTCCCGCGCGGAGGCGTCATCGCGCGAGGCCACCGCGACGACCTCGGCGTCCGCCATCTCCAGCACGTCGGCCGTGAACCGCGCCGCGATTCCGCCAGTCGCCAGCACGCCCCAGCGCACGGCTCTGTCCTGTACCACCTGTCCGGCTGCCATATCCGCCCCATTAAAAAGGTCTCGACCACTCTCGCTGAGCTGAGAGCATAGGTAAGGATTCAACGACATGGAGATGCGGATGCCGGACGGCGGCCAGACAACCGAGGGACGTAAGGGGCATATACGGTCAGGACGGCGCCTGTCGGGAGAGGTGCCGGCTCAGCGTCCGGGACCGGCCGGGGCTCCGTCAGCCACCCACGCGACCGCGTCCGCGACCCCGCCCAAGGCGGCCGGGCGCGGTGTCGGACTGCTGGTCACACTGGTCCTCGGCGGGCTCACCGCGCTGCCGCCGCTCTCCATGGACATGTACCTCCCGGCGCTGCCCGAGGTCACCCGCGCACTGAACTCGCCCGCCGCGACCGTCCAGATCACCCTCACCGCCTGTCTGACAGGCATGGCCCTCGGCCAGATCGTCGTCGGACCCATGAGCGACAAATGGGGCCGGCGCAGGCCACTGCTGCTCGGCATGGTCGTCTATGTCCTCGCCACGGCCATCTGCGCGCTGGCACCCACCACGGAACTCCTGATCGGCTTCCGCCTCCTCCAAGGACTGGCGGGCGCGGCGGGCATCGTGATCTCCCGCGCGGTGGTGCGCGATCTGTACGACGGCGTCGAGATGGCGCGCTTCTTCTCGACGCTGATGCTGATCTCCGGAGTCGCGCCGGTCATCGCGCCCGTACTCGGCGGCCAGGTGCTGCGCCTCACGGACTGGCGCGGCATCTTTGTCGTCCTGACCGTGATCGGCGCCCTGCTGACACTGGTCGTCTGGAAGTATCTGCACGAGACTCTGCCGCCGGAGAAGCGGCACAGCGGTGGCGTCGGCGAGGCACTGCGCACCATGCGCGGACTGGTCGCCGACCGGGTCTTCACCGGTTACATGCTGGCGGGCGGGCTCGCCTTCGCCGCGCTGTTCGCGTATGTCTCCGCCTCGCCGTTCGTGGTGCAGGAGATCTACGGCGCCTCGCCGCAGACCTTCAGCCTGCTCTTCGGCGTCAACTCCATCGGCCTGATCACCGTCGGCCAGATCAACGGCAAGCTGCTGGTCGGCCGGGTCAGCATGGACCGCGTGCTGGGCTTCGGCCTGGTCGTCATCACGCTCGCCGGGCTGGCGCTGCTGCTGATGACCTCCGGAGTGTTCGGGACCGTGGGGCTCTTCCCGGTGGCGGCGGCCCTGTTCGTGCTGATGTCGGCGATGGGCCTCGCGATGCCCAACACCAACGCCCAGGCGCTGATGCGGACCCCGCACGCGGCGGGCTCGGCCTCCGCGCTCATCGGCACGTCGTCGTTCCTGATCGGTGCCATCGCCTCACCGCTCGTCGGTATCGCGGGAGAGGAGACCGCGGTGCCGATGGCCGTCGTCCAGCTCGTGTGCGCGGTCGGCGCGGTCGCCTGCTTCCTGGGTCTCGTACGTCCCTGGCAGCACCAGCGGCCCATGGAACAGCCCGCCGGCGCCTGACGCGCGGCGCCCGGCCGCGTCCGGTCAGCCGCGCCAGGCGTATCCGATGAGATGCGGCGTGTCCCTGGCGTCCGTCCAGCGGAAGACGCCGACCCCGCCGGTGTCCCGCTCGGCAGCCGGACGCCGGCGGTGAGGGCCGTCGGCGTGCCGGTCGCCAGGTCCACGGCGACCGGGCTGCCACCGCCCGCCAGAGCGTTCGCCGGGCCCCGGGCGTCCGACGCGCCGTACGCCGTGCCGTCGTCCGTCACGGCGGTCGCGGGACGCGCTGCCGGGAGGAGCCGTAGAATTCGGCGGTGAACGTCACCCTCTCCACTCCGGACGTCCTGCGGACCGCGCTCGCCGGACTGCTCGACGGGCTGCCGCCGAAGCAGGCCGGACAGGCCGTCGACCGGCTGATCGCCAACTACCGTGGCGCCACTCCCACGGACGCGCCGGTGCTCCGCGACCGGTCGGACGTCGCCGCCTACGCGGCGTACCGGATGCCCGCGACCTTCGAGGCGGTACGCGCGGCACTGGACGGGCTGGCCGGCGCCGCGCCGGACTGGGCTCCCGGCAGCCATGTGGATGTCGGCGGCGGGACCGGGGCCGCGATCTGGGCGGCCGACGCGATCTGGGCGGAGCCGCGCACCACCACCGTCCTGGACTGGGCCGAGCCCGCGCTGGCTCTTGGCCGTGAGCTGGCCGCCGCCTCCGGACTTCCCGGGCTGCGCGCCGCCGAGTGGCGGCAGGCCAGGATCGGAGCGGCGCTGAAGCTGCCGGAGAGCGATCTGGTGACCGTCTCGTACGTACTGAAGGAGCTGGCGGAGCGGGACCGCGGCGCGCTGGTCGCCGAGGCCGCGCGGGCCGCGCGCGCCGTGGTGGTCGTGGAGCCCGGCACTCCGGACGGCTATCTCCGGATCATCGAGGCCCGTGATCAGCTCATCGCGGCCGGGCTGCGGATCGCCGCGCCCTGTCCGCACAGCGGCGCCTGCCCGATCGAGCCGGGCGAGGACTGGTGCCACTTCGCGGCGCGGGTCAGCCGGTCCTCCCTGCACCGGCAGGTGAAGGGAGGCTCGCTGGCCTACGAGGACGAGAAGTTCAGCTATGTCGCGGCGGTGCGCTTCGAGGCGCGGCCGGCGCGGGGCCGGGTGACGCGCAAGCCGCAGATCCGCAAGGGACAGGTGCTGCTCGATCTGTGCACCGTGGAGGACGGGCTGCGGCGGGAGACGGTCACCAAGCGGCACGGCCCGCTGTACCGCGCGGCGCGGGACACGGCCTGGGGCGACGTCTGGCCGCCGCGCGCCACGGAGGACGGGCCGGACGCGTAGGACGCGTTCAGGCCCGTAGCTCCTGGGTGCAGCACTTCACGCTGCCGCCGCCCTTGAGCAGCTCGCCCAGATCGATGCCGACGGGCTCGAACCCGCGGTCGCGCAGCGGCGCGAGCAGCCCGGCCGCTGTGGCCGGCAGCAGCACATGGCGGCCGTCGCTCACCGCGTTCAGGCCGAGCACCGCCGCGTCCTCCTCCGACGCGACGAGCGCGCCGGGAAAGAGCCGGGCGAGCACGGATCTGCTGCCCGGCGAGAAGGCGCCCGGGTAGTACATGATCTCGTCCGCCGTGTCGTCCAGCACACAGAGCGCCGTGTCCAGGTGGTAGTAGCGCGGATCGATCAGATCCAGGCCGATCACCGGCCGGCCGAAGAACTCCTGTGCCTCGTCGTGGGAGAGCGGACTGGACCGGAAGCCGCGCCCGGCCAGCAGATAGGAGGCGGTGACGGCGAAGTCGCCCTCGCCCTCGTTGATGTGTACCGGCTCATGGATCTCGGCGTATCCCCGGGCGCGGAACCAGGCCAGATGCGCCTCGGCCTCCGGCATGCGCTCCTGATGCGCGAAGCGGGCGCCGAGCACCTTGCCGTCGACGACCGTGGCGCCGTTGGCCGCGAAGACCATGTCGGGCAGGTCCGGCCGGGGGTCCAGCAGCGAGACGGTGTGGCCGAGAGCGAGATAGCGGTCGCGGAGGTCTTCCCACTGGGCGAGCGCGAGCGGCAGGTCCACCGGTTTCGCCGGATCCATCCACGGGTTGATCGAGTACGTCACCCGGAAGTGGTGCGGCGGACACATGAGATAGCGGCGAGGCGAGGCGTCACGAGGCAAGGAGGGCTCCTCACGAGCGGTGATGCGCACAACATGTGCGTGCAAGCCATGCTCCGCTCCGCGGCGGCCTCGCGCTGTGATCCATTCGGGTGGTTCCACCGGACGGCCGTACACCGGTCAGCCGTACGGCGGTCATCGGGCACCGGCCGCCTGCTCCGGTGCCGAAATGAGACGATACGTATCGGCTCATCCCTCGGTAGATTTGGGCCCATGGCTGAGATCAAGGCACCCGACTCCACCCGGCGCAGCGAGCGCTCCCGCCGCGCCATCCATGACGCGGCCCTCGCCCTGGTGGGTGAGGTGGGCTATCCGAAGACGACGATCGAGGGCATCGCGGCCCGCGCCGGTGTGGGCAAGCAGACGATCTACCGCTGGTGGCCCTCCAAGGGAGCGGTGCTGCTGGATGCCTTTCTCGATCTCGCCGACCGCACGGCGCGGGAGGCGGCCGACGGAGAGATGGCGGACGGGATT
This sequence comes from Streptomyces sp. AK02-01A, assembly GCF_033795305.1. Lineage (NCBI taxonomy): Bacteria > Bacillati > Actinomycetota > Actinomycetes > Kitasatosporales > Streptomycetaceae > Streptomyces > Streptomyces sp. AK02-01A. The sequence goes on along the minus strand of NZ_JARBAE010000002.1, from coordinate 106,832 downwards.
CCCGACACCGGCGATCTGGAGGCCGACCTCAAGCTGGTGCTGCGGGCCACGGTCGACGAGATGAACGACCCCAGGTTCGACGTGCCGAGCCGGGCGCTCACCGCCGCGGGGATCGTCGACGCGGAGCTGGGCGCCGAGTTCACCGGGAAGCTGCTCGAACCACAGCTCCAGCTCTATGTGCAGCGGCTGCGGGCCGCCCAGGACGCCGGACAGGTGCGCCAGGACATCGACCTCCGGACCGCCCTGGAGCAGCTCACAGGACCGGTGGCGCATCGCTGGCTGCTGCGGACGCTTCCGCTGACGCACGAGTACGCGGACCGGGTCGTCGAGTACGCGCTGTACGGTCTGGCGCCGCGGCGCTGAGCCGTCGCGGCGCCGGTCCGAGTGGTGTCCCGCGAGGCGGCGGACGGCGCCGCCGTGTGTCCGACGCCATGGGCCACCGGCGGCCGAAGCCTTGTCGCATATCGGCATATACGGCGAGAAGTTCACCAGGGTCGCCGTTCGGTCTCCGTACCCCGGTTGGGGAGCACGGCCACCTGAGGAGCAGGATGGTGCGACGATGGGAGTGTCCGCAGGGACGAGCGTGAGGTGTGTGAGGGGATAGATGGGCGACGATTTCGGCCGCTACCGCGGCACGGAGAGCAGGATTCCCCAGTGGCTGCGCAGGCGCCCCAAGAAGAGCGCCGGTGACGCCGGGCTCGACGGAGACGCCGGTGGCCGGGAGGCACTGCTCCTCGCCGTCGCCGATGCCGGTATGCCGCTCTCGCCCGCCGCGCATCCGGTCGGTTACCGATGTTCCTGCGAGCGGATCGGCTGTCCGACCCCGGCCAGACACCCGATCTCCTTCGCCTGGGGGACCCAGTCCACCACCGACCGCGCGCAGATCGAGCGGTGGGCGCGGAACCAGCCCGAGGCCAACTTCATCACCGCGACCGGCATGGTCCACGACGTCCTGGACGTCCCGCTGGAAGCCGGCAGCCGGGCGCTGGAGCGTCTGCTCGAAGAGGGTGTCGACGTCGGTCCTGTGGCCGACTCCGGCGGTGACCGGATGCTCTTCTTCACCGCGACCCGAGGCACTCCGGAGGACGAGGACGAGTGGTGGCCCTGTGAGCTGGACTGCCATCCCGAGACGATGGACGAGCATCCGGGCCTGCGCTGGCACTGCCGGGGCAGCTATGTGCTCGTACCTCCGGCCCGGCTTCCCGGCGAACTCGCGCTGCGCTGGCTGCGCGGTCCCGAACACCCGCTGCCGGACCCGCTGACGCTCCTGGAGGCGCTGACCGACGCGTGCGCACGCTACGCCGGTGAGAACGCCGAACTGGACCCGCACGCGGTGGCCTGGCCGATGGGCCGCTGAGCGGACGGCGCCGCCTCTCGCCCGGCCTCAGGAGCCCGTGGCCCCGATGACTCCCTGAAGGCGGCCCGACACCACGACCTGAGACGCGCCCGCTCCGCCGCGCGGCACCAGGACCGCCTGGCTGGAGACCCACTCCTTGGTGAGAGTGGTCTTCACCTCACCCGTCATGAGCGCCTTCACATCCGCGTTCGCCGGCGGCCGGACACCCTTCGCGCCCGTCTGGCGTTCGAAGTAGCGCGTGGCGAAGAAGACAAGCGCGTCGCCGTCCTGTGTCATCAGGCCCAGCGGCGCGAAGTCGCCGCCGGTCAGCGGCTGGTCGACATACTGCGTGGTGAGACCGGGCAGCCGCGCGTTCCTCGCGCGGCTCTCCCGCCAGGCGTCCGTGTGCGGGCCGGCCGCGAAACGCGCCGGCTCGCCGCTTCCCAGATACGCGGCGTACTGCGCGCTCAGCTCCTTCGGCGCCACCGACAGCGCCTCACTGTCCGCCGCCACCGCCTCGCCCCAGCCGTCCTTGTCCGTCTTGAAGACCGGGACCTCGTCCGGAGAGAGGATCGTCAGATACGGCACCTGCCACTGCTTGCCGGGAGCCTCGCGGACGAAGACCAGCACCCAGCGGTTGTCCTCCGGGCCGCCGTCCCGGTCCCGGTTGCTGTCGGTGTCCGCGACGAACCAGCGCGGCCAGCCGGCCTTCTTCGGGATCGTGAACCTCGCGTCGGCCAGTTCGAGCGGCTGGTGCCCGGGATTGCCGTCCGGGCTCGTGATGCTCCGCGCCTTCAGACCGGCCTGGTTGATCGCGCCGAGCGCGCCGGTCACCCGGTCCGCGTCGAGCGCCGGATCGTAGGCCTTGTCCGCCTTGTTGTACGCGTCGGTGAAGTCCTTCAGCGCCCGCGCGGCCTCAGTCCGCTTCGCCGACGGTACGACCGCCAGCTCCCCGTGCACCGTCACGCACCCGCTCGCCGTCAGCGCCAGCGCCGTCACCGTCGCGAGCCCCGCCGCTGCCCGAATCGGCCTTCTCAGCCTGCTCATCGGTCGCCTTCTGCTCCTTGACCCCCACTGACCGTCCGAACCATACCGGGGACAGGAACAGCGCGAGCGTCGGGACCAGATACAGGCACCACACGACGACTTGAAGCACCGTCGGGTCCGGCTGGAAGTTGAAGACGCCCTTGAGAAGCGTGCCGTACCAACTGTCCGGCGGGACCGTCGAGCTGATGTCGAAGGCACGGTCGGACAGACCGCCGAGGAAGCGCGCCTCCTGAAGGTCATGGACGCCGTACGCGAGCACACCCGCCGCGACGACCACCAGCATTCCGCCGGTCCAGGTGAAGAACTTCGCCAGATTGATCCTGACCGCGCCCCGGTAGAAGAGCCAGCCCAGCACCACCGCGCTGGCGATGCCGAGCAGCACTCCGATCAGCGGCCCGTGCGTGCCGTCCGACGACGCCCGCACCGACGCCCAGACGAACAGCGCGGTCTCCAGCCCTTCCCGGCCCACCGCCAGGAACGCCGTCGCGACCAGCGCGCCCGTGCCCATCCGCAGCGCCGCGTCGAGCTTGGCGCCCAGCTCCGCCCTCAGATGCCGCGCGGTGCGCCGCATCCAGAAGACCATCCAGGTCACCAGCGCCACCGCGACGATCGACAGCGACCCGCCGAGCGCCTCCTGCGCCTCGAACGTCAGCTCCTGCGAGCCGAATTCGAGCGCGCAGCCGAAGCCGAGCGCGAGAGCCACCGCGACGCCGATACCGGTCCAGATGGGCCGCAGCGCGTCACGCCGGTCCGTCTTCACCAGATACGCGATCAGGATGCAGACGACGAGACTGGCCTCCAGCCCTTCGCGCAGACCGATCAGGTAGTTGCCGAACACGGCGTCGGGTCCCTTCTGCTTCTAGGAGATCAGGGTCCGGCCCCACCAGTCGTCCGTGTCCCGGACGCCCGGCGGGATCGCGAAGACCGCTGAACCCACGTGCTGGATGTACTCGTTGAGCGCGTCGGAGCGCGCGAGGCTCTGCTGTACGGGGATGAAGGCGGCCCGTATGTCGCGCTGGTACGCCAGGAAGAACAGCCCCGCGTCCAGCCGGCCCAGACCGTCCGTACCGTCCGTGAAGGAATAGCCACGGCGCAGCAGCCGGGCCCCGTGATGGGAGTCCGGATGCGCCAGCCGTACGTGCGAAGTCGGCAGCATGGCCTCCAGACGGGGCCGGTCGTGCTCGCGGGCCCGGCCGACCGCCGCGCCTTCGCCCTTGTCCCGGCCGAAGACGTCCTCCTGCTCCTGGAGGGACGTACGGTCCCAGGTCTCGATCCGCATCGAGATCCGGCGCGCGACCAGATAGGAGCCGCCGGCCATCCAGGCGGCGCCGTCCTGCTCCGCCGCCCACACATGCCGGGAGAGCGCGGCGGTGTCGGTGCCCGCGATATTGCTGGTGCCGTCCTTGAAGCCGAAGAGATTGCGCGGTGTCTGAGCGCCCGGCGTGGTCGACGACGTCTTGCCGAAGCCGAGCTGCGACCAGCGCACCGCGACCTTTCCGAAGCCGATCCTGGCCAGATTGCGGATCGCGTGCACCGCGACCTGCGGATCGTCCGCGCACGCCTGGACACACAGATCGCCGCCGCCGCGCGCCGGATCGAGATGGTCGCCAGGGAACTTCGGCAGGTCCACCAGCGCGGCCGGACGCCGCTCGTCCAGTCCGAACCGGTCCTTGGCGAAGAGCGACGGGCCGACGCCGAAGGTGAGCGTGAGCCGGGACGGCTTGAGGCCCAGCGCCTCGCCCGTGTCGTCCGGCGGGGCCTCGGCGAGACCGCCGTACGCTCCCTCGCCGACCGGGTGTCCCGCCGTCAGCCGCTCGGCGGCCCGCGTCCAGTCCTTGAGCAACCGGACCAGTTCCGCGCGGTCCTCCGTCGTCACGTCGAACGCGGCGAAGTGCAGCCGGTCCTGGACGGCGGTGGCGATACCGGCCTGGTGCGGCCCGTGGAAGGGAACCGCCGCGCCGGTGTCACTCGCGGGCCCGGCGCCGTCTCCGTCCCGTACGGCGGCCACCGCGCCGCCGGCCGCGGCGGCGCCCAGCGCGAGCCCGGCGCCGCCCCAGCCCAGCAGCGCACGGCGGGACGGCGCGGCACGGGACGGGCCGCCGTGGCCCGTCGCCGCGGACTCCGCTGTTTCATCGGACATGTCCCGGTATTCCCTTGCTCGACGGTTACTTGACGACGGCGGCGGCGAGCTTGGAGAGCGGCTCGGCCAGCGCGTTCACACCGTCCGACAGCTCCTTGCGCTGCGCCTCGCCGACCTTCTCGTACGAGGTGAAGTCGTACGAGTCCGGTGCGGCGCGGTACGTGTCGAGCAGCGTGTTGATCGCGGCGAACCGCTTGTCCAGCTCGGTCACCAGCGCCGGGTCGTTCTTCGAGGCGACCGGCTTGAGCAGCTCGTAGGAGTGCTGCGCGCCCTCGACATTGGCCTTGAAGTCGACCAGGTCGGTGTGGCTGTAGCGCTCCTCCTCGCCGGTGACCTTGCCGGACGCGACCTCGTCGAGGAGTTCCTTGGCGCCGTTGGCCATGGAGGTCGGTGTGATCTCCGCCTTGCCGACGCGCGTCTGCCAGTCGGTGAGGTCCGTGTCGAGGGCGTCGGCGAGCGCCTTCGCGTCCGGGCCGAGCTTCTTGTCCTGCCAGAGTTCCTTCTCCAGCCGGTGCCAGCCGGTCCACTTCTGGCCGTCCTCCAGGCCGTCGGCGCGGACGTCCACCTTCGGGTCGATGTCACCGAAGGACTCGGCGACCGGCTCGGTGCGCTCCCAGCCGATCCGGGAGGTGGCGTATGCCTTCTTCGCGGCCTCGACGTCTCCGGCGCGCACGGCGTCGGTGAACACCTTGACCAGGGGCAGCGTCTCGTCGGCCTGCGTCTGGGCGTACTTGCGGTACGCGGCGACCGCGGCGTCCATCTCCGGGCTGCGCTTCGCGGCGGTGCCGCCGGTGACGGTGATCTTCTGGCGGATGCCGTCGCCCTTCATGCCGGGCTTGCAGGCGATCTCGTACGTACCGGCCTTCACCTCGGCGGTGACCTTGGCCTTGGTGCCGGGGCCGATGTTCTCCCGCTCGGTGACGATGCGGTCGTCCGGGAAGAGGACATAGACCTCGGTGACCTTGGAGCCCTTGTTCTCGACGGCCAGTTCGACATGGCCCGCCGGGAATTCCGTCCTGGAGACCTCGCAGGAGTCGTCCTTCGCGGTGACCTGGACGGCGCCGTCGCCGGCCTTGGTGTCGCTCTTCTCGGCGCAGCCCGTGACGGCGGTCAGGGCGGCCACCGCGGCGATGGCGGTGGCGACGGAGAGGCGGACAGGTCGCATACAGGGCTCCACGATGGATGGAATGAGGTACTGAGGCGGACCTAACTTAACCGAGGCTTCCCTAAGCGCTACCCGCCGGTCAGGTGATTCAGATCTCACTCTTTTGGCCGGATACGGGAAGGTTACGACAGCTCCATCAAGGCCCCACGGCGACGCAAAGCGCCGGTCAAGTGGCCCGCTTCGGGATCACCAGCGGTACTCCGGTACCGGGATGGCGGAGGACCTCGACGGGCTGCCGGTAGACCCGGCTCAGCAGTTCGTCGCGGAAGACGCCTTCCGGCGGGCCCTCGGCCGCGATCCGGCCGTCGTGCAGGACGGCGGTCCGGTCCGCGTGCGCCGCCGCCAGTCCGAGATCGTGCAGTACGACCACGACGGCGTCGCCCGCCGCCGCGCGCGCCCGGCAGATCCGCAGCACCAGTTCCTGATGGCGCAGATCGAGCGCGGCGGTCGGCTCGTCGAGCAGCAGCAGTGGCGCCCGCTGCGCGAGCACCCGGGCGAGAGCGACCCGGGCCCGCTCGCCGCCGGAGAGTGCGGAGAAGGGACGTCCGGCGAACTCCGCGGTCTCGGTGAGCGCCATCGCCTCGGCGACGGCGGCGCCGTCCTCGTCCTCCAGCGCGGTCCCGGCCCATGGCGCCCGGCCCATCCGTACCACCTCCGCGACCGGGAACGGGAAGGAGAGCGTGGCGGCCTGCGGCAGCACGGCGCGGCGCAGCGCGAGTTCCGGTGCGGACCAGTGGTGCGCCGGACGGCCGTCGATCCGTAGCGCACCGCCGTCCGGACGCAGATCGGCGGCGAGCGCGGCGAGCAGGGTCGACTTACCGGCGCCGTTGGGCCCGACGAGCGCGAGCACCTCACCGGCGCGGACGGTGAGATTGATCCCGGAGAGCACCTCGCGCTGCCCGAGGCGGAGCTGAAGGCCCTCCGCTTCGGCGACGGCCGTGCCCGGCCGGACGGGCCCGGGCAGAGCGCGCTCACGCGCGGCGAACAGACTCTTGAGACGCATACGGGACTTCCTCGGATACGGATGCGGCGGATAGGGCGGCGCGGCGCGGGTCACGCCCAACCGCCTTGCCTACGACGGGTCCTGCGCAGCAGCCAGAAGAAGAACGGACTGCCGAGGAGCGCGGTGAGCACGCCCAGCGGGAGCTCGGCCGGGGCCGCGACCGTACGGGCCGCCAGATCGCCGGCCACCAGGACCAGCGCGCCGCCGAGCGCGCTGCCCGGCACCAGGAAGCGATGGCCGGGTCCGTGCGCCATCCGCAGCAGATGAGGCACCAGCAGCCCGACGAAGGTGATGATCCCGGCCACCGCGACGGCGGCCGCGGTGAGCAGCGCGACCACCAGGACGAGGACCGTACGGAGCCGCTCGACGTCCACTCCGAGATGGCGGGCGGGCCGTTCTCCGAGCGCGAGAAGGTCCAGCTTCCCGGCGTGGAACGGCGCGATGGCCAGCCCGGCCAGCGCGCACGGCAGCACCGCCAGCACCTTCGGCCAGGTCGCCTGCGCCAGCGAGCCGAGCTGCCAGAAGGTGATCTGGGTGATCTGCGCGCTGTCCGCGAAGAAGATGAACAGCCCGATCAGCGCGCCCGCGAAGGCGTTCACCGCTATCCCGGTCAGGATGAGCGTGACCACCTCCGTACGGCCTCCGGAGCGGGACAGCGCGTAGACGAGCAGCACCGTCGCCAGCCCGGCGGCGAACGCGCAGACCGTCACCGTCCAGTTGCCGAAGAAGCTCAGGCCCAGCGCGATCGAGGCCACCGCGCCGACCGCGGCGCCCGACGAGATGCCGATGACGCCCGGTTCGGCGAGCGGATTGCCGAACACGCCCTGCATCAGCGCGCCGGCGCAGCCGAGCGAGGCGCCGACGAGCAGCGCGAGCACGACCCGTGGCAGCCGGACGTTCCACAGGACGCTCTCGCCGACGCGGTCGAGCGCGGCGCCGCCGAGTCCGGCCCGGTGCTGGACGGAGGCGAGCACGTCCGCGAGCGGTATGTGGTAGGCGCCGGTCCCGGCGGAGAGCAGACAGAGCACGATCAGCGCGCCGAGCAGCCCGCCGGTCAGCAGGGATGTCTTCCCGGGCCGCCGCGGTCGGCTCCGGCACTCGGCGGGCGCTTCGGTGGCCGGCGCCGGCGGATCGTCCGTGTCCGGGACGCCGCCGGCCGGCGCCGGCGCGGGAGTCGTCGTCATATCAGTTCTCGTCTCCGTAGAGCTGGTCGACGATCGACCGCAGCACCCGGTCGGTGCGCGGGCCGTAGTTCAGCAGCACGCCGTCGTCGACGGAGACGACTCTGCGGTCCATCCCGGCGGGTGTCTCCGCGACTCCCGGGATCTTCACCAGGCCGTCCGTCCCGCCCACCGATTCAAGGCCCTTGGTCATCACCAGGATCGCGTCGGGCGCGGCCTTCGCCAGCGCCTCGCTGGTGATCGCGGTGAAGTCCTTCCGCAGCCCGGATTCCTTGCCCGCGTCGACCGCGCCGGCGGCCTCCAGCAGCGAGCTCGCTCCGGAGTCACCGCCGCCGATCAGATAGACGGAGGCCGAGCCGCGCAGATAGAGGAAGGCGACGCGGGGCCTCGCGCCGTCCTGCCGCGCGGGAATGTCCGCGCGTACGGCGGCGATCCGCTGCTCGGTACGTGCCTTCAGCTCGGTGCCCGCCGTGGTGACGCCGAGCGCGGCGGCCACCGTGTCGATCCTCGTCCCGACGTCGCCGAGGCTCTTCGCCGGTTCGACGACGACCAGAGGGACGCCGGCGTCCCGGATCTGCGCGATGGCCTCGGCGGGTCCGGTGGAGGTGTCCGCGATGACGACGGTCGGCTTCAGCGAGAGGACGCTCTCCGCCGAGACATCGTGCGCCCGGGTCACCACCGGCAGCTTCGCCGCCTGTTCGAACGTGGCGGTGATGTCGCGGGCCACGACCTTCGCGCCGAGGCCGAGAGTGAAGACGATCTCGTTCAGCGAGCCGGTCAGCGGCACGATCCGGTCGGCCGAGGTGACCGTGACCCGCCGGCCGTCCGCCGAGTCCACGGTGACCGGCAGCCGTGGCGCGGGCACGGACGCCAGCGGCTCGACCCGGTCCGCCGCGACGGCGTTCGCACCACTCTTGTCCGCGGAGCCGGAGCCGGAGCCGGAGCCGGAGCCGCTGTCACCGCAGCCGGTGGCGGTCAGGGCGAGGGCGAGTACGGAGAGAAGCGCACCCGCCAGACGTGATCTGCGCACGGAGTGCACCGTCCTGTTCGTTCTGCTGGTGGTTATGAGGTCTATCCATCGTTCTGCAACGCTTTGTTGAGGTTTCGCTGGACTGAGAGGTTCCGGAACGGCTTGAGATAGCTTAGGTTAGCCTTGCCTTGCTTGTCAGGTCCGGGGCTGCCCGGATTCCGGCTCGTTCAGACGTGGGAGTGACTTCATGCCGTCCTTCAGACCCTTGCGCGCGTTCGCCGTCGCGCTTCTCATGGCGCTGCCGGTGGCCCTGCTTCCGGCCGCCGGCGCACAGGCGGCGGACCGCACGGTCCAGGGCGGCAGACTCGACTGGGGCATCAAGTCCTCGTTCCAGAGCTATGTCACCGGGCCCATAGCGCACGGCAGTTGGAGCCTCACCGGCGGCGCCGCCACCGTGGGCGGCAGCCAGTTCCGCTTCCACTCCGCCACCGGCACCTACGACCCCGGCACCGGGGCCTTCCGCGCCGGATTCTCGGGCGGTGTCCGCTTCCTCGGGCACCGGAAGACCGACGGAACGTATGAACTGGACCTCACGATCAGCCGGCCCACCGTGCGCATCTCCGGTGGCGGCGGCACCCTCTACGCGGACATGACCAGCAAGGCGAAGGGATCGGGCAGGGTCACCACCGCCTCCCAGGTCCCGCTCGCCGCGCTCGATCTCTCCGGGATCACCATGGCGGGCGGCGGCAGCCCGGTCGCTCTCGCCAATGTCCCGGCGAAGCTCACCTCGACGGGCGCCACCGCCTTCGCCGGCTACTACACGGCCGGTACGCCGCTCGACCCGGTGAGCCTCTCCGTGGATGTCGCGGCGAAGAAGCCCGTGCAGAAGCCCACGAGCGATGGCGCCAAGAAGGACACCAAGACGGAGCCCAGGGCCGCCGGAGCGTTCCAGGACGCGGCCGTCGACTGGGGCGTACGCCGCACCTACCGCGAGTACGTCACGGGCTCCATCGCCCAGGGCCGGTGGGCGCTGAGCGGCGGTGCCCAGGACGGCGGCGCGCTGTTCCGCTTCCCTCGGGGCAAGGGCTCCTACGACGCCGCGAAGCGGACGCTCGACGCGGGCTTCGCGGGCAGCGTCCGGTTCACCGGGACCGGCCTCGACCTGACGCTGAGTCAGGTCACCGTCCGGGTGAGGGACGGCCGGGGCACCCTGTCCGCCGATGTCGCCGACGCCGCGGCGGGCCGGGCGGCCATGAAGGCGGTGCCGCTCGTCACCTTCGCGGCCAAGGACCTCACGCCGAAGAACGGCCTCGCCTCGGTCAACGAGGCTCCCGCCACGCTCACTTCGGAAGGCGCCAAGGCATTCGGCTCCCTCTACTCGGCGGGCACGGCGATGGATCCCGTCTCGCTCGCCGTCGCCGTCGACCGGACGGCACGCCTGCCCGCTCTGCCGGATCTGGGCAGCGAGGCCACGGCCTCCGCGCGGCCGGAGCCCTCGGCGGCCACCAGCCGCACCGCAGGCCCGGCCACCGAAGACGCGGCGGCGTCGGCGTCCTCCGCGCCGTCCGTCGGCACCGGAACGTACGCGGCGATCGGCGCGGGCCTGCTCGTCGTCGCGGGACTCGGCGTGCTCGTCGTCCGCAGGCGCCGCGGCGCCGCCGGACCCGGCGGCCACTGAACACCCACGCGATCCACGCGCGGCGCGCGTTCCGCGCCGTCAGGACGGCCGTCGCAGACGCACGGTCCGCGCCCGCGCGAACCACACGACATACGAACCATCGAGGAGAACACCACCATGCCAGCCACTCGCCGCCCCCGGGCCCTCGCCGCCGCCATCGCGACGGCAGCCGCCCTCGGCGCCACCGCCTTCACCCTCCCGGCCCTCGCGGCCGGTGTGCCCGCCGCCGCGCCCGCCGCGCCCGGTGCTCCGAAGCTGGAGCTGAAGGACGGCACCCTGGACTGGGGCCTGAAGGAGTCCTTCCGGAAATATGTGACGGGCATCGCCGCGGGCACGATCTCGGCCACCGAAGGCGCCACCCAGGCCGCCGGAAACGGTCCCTTCACCTTCACCGGCGGCACGGGCACCTATGACCCCGCGACACACAACGTGACCACGGACTTCGACGGCGGTGTGCGCTTCACCTCCGCCGCGCACGGCTTCGACATCCAGATCGCCGATGTGAAGCTGGTCACCGAGGGCACCGGCGGCGCCATACAGGCGGACGTCAGCCTCAACGGCACCACCCAGGACGACATCGAGCTCGCCGAGATCGATCTGGCGGGCATCCGTCCGGAGACCGCGGCGGGCACGATGGTCTTCAAGGACATCCCCGCCAAGCTGACCGCCGACGGCGCGAAGGCCTTCAACGGCATGTACGCGGCGGGCACGGAGCTGGACAAGGCCACGCTCGCCGTCGCGTACTCCACGGGCGGCACACCGACACCGACTCCGACGCCGAATCCGACCGAGTCCGAGCCGACACCGACACCGACGGCGACCGCGCCCACCGGCACGCCCACCGGCGGAACCACTCCGGCTCCCACCGCGCCGGCCAGCGACGCGCCGCCGGCCGCCGAGGACGGCGCGATCGTCGACGGCAATCTGGACTGGGGTGTGAAGGAGTCCTTCCGGTCCTATGTCACGGGACCGATCGCCAAGGGCAAGGTCGAACTCTCCGGCGGCGCCACCCAGTCCGGCGCCGCCTACCGCTTCTCCGACGGAACGGGCTCCTTCGACGCGGACGCGCACACGCTCTCCGCGTCCTTCGCCGGTACGGTCCGCTTCCTCGGCCACGAGGAGGCCGGTGAGTATGTGCTCGACCTCGGACTGAGCGGTCTCCGGGTCGAGGTGAAGGACGGCAAGGGCACGCTCGTCGCGGACGTCAGCACCAAGGACCGGGACACGCACAAGGTCGCCACCTTCAAGGACCTGACCTTCGCCACGCTGGACCTCCCGGCCGGTGGCCCGGTGGCCAAGGACGGCGTGGTCACGCTGAGCGGCGTCCCCGCGACCCTCACCGCCGACGGCACGAAGGCATTCGGCGGCATGTACCCGGCCGGCACGGCTCTCGACAAGCTGACCCTCGCGGTCTCGCTGGACGACGACGCCGACCTCCCGGGCGGCGGCGACTCCGGCGGCGACTCCGGCGGCACGGGCGGCGACTCCGGCACGACGGGCGGTACCACGGGCGGCACGGTCGGCGGCGGTACCGTCGGCGGCACCGGCTCGCTCGCCTCCACCGGCTCCGAGATCCCCACCGGCACGCTGCTGAGCGCGGCGGGCGCCGTCGCCGCGGCGGGCGTGGCCGTGGTCTTCGCCGCGAAGCGCCGCCGGACATCTCAGGAGGAGACCGCGTAACGCTCACGCCGCCAACGGCAGGGCCGCACCGACCGGAAGGACGGTGCGGCCCTGCCGTCGTGTCCGCCGCGATGCGCGGCCAGGGACATACCGCGGTGCCGCGAGGCGGGCCCGTGATGTTGAATGCCCGGGTGACAGACATCGACGTACTCAGCGTCTTCTGCGCCGCCGACGGCCGGCACGGCAATACGCTCGGGGTGGTCCGCGAGGGCCGCGCCCATCCGGACCGGGCGTCCCGGCAGGCCATCGCGGCCCGGCTCGGCTACAGCGAGACCGTGTTCGTCGACGACCCCGAGCGCGGCGTGGTCGACATCTACACGCCGGGGCTGCGACTGCCGTTCGCCGGACATCCGCTCGTCGGCGCCGCCTGGCTGCTCGACCTGGAGGCGGTCAATCCGCCGGCCGGAGAGGTCTGGGTGCGTCAGGACGGCGAGTTCACCTGGATCACGGCCCGTCCCGAATGGGCGCCGCCGCGCACGATCCAGCGGTACGCGTCAGCCGCCGAGGTCGACTCGCTGCCCGCTCCGCCGCCCGGCGAGGGCTGGCTCTACGCCTGGGCCTGGCTGGACGAGGCGGCGGGCCGGGTCAGGGCCCGCGCCTTCCCGCGCCGCGACGACGGCATCGTCGAGGACGAGGCGACCGGCGCGGCGGCGCTGTTGCTCACGGCGGAGCTGGGCCGCGCTCTGAACATCACTCAGGGCCGGGGATCGCAACTCCTCACGGCCCCCGGCCCCGACGGCTCCATCGAGATAGGCGGACGCGTACGCCTGCTCTCGGCCCACTGAGAGATCAACGTCCGACGCGGCGGGAGCCCGGTCAGGCACTCAGCGGGAACCGCGCGCCCAGCTCGCGGAAGACCGCGCCGTTGAAGTCGAACGCGCGCTTGCACTCCGCGATGATCCGCTGCTTCTCCAGATCGTCCGCCGCCACCTGGTCCAGCAGCTCGCGGTAACCCCGCTTGAACGCGGCCGGGTTGGAGATCCGCTCGAAGACATAGAAGCGGACGCCGTCGCCCTTGCGGGCGAAGCCCCAGGTCTTCTCCGCCGTGTCGCGGATGATCTGGCCGCCGGAGAGGTCTCCGAGATAGCGGGTGTAGTGGTGCGCCACATATCCGCCCGGCCAGACGCGCGCGCACTCCTCGATCCGCGCGGCGTACGCGGCGGTCGCGGGCAGCGGCTCAAGGTCCGTCCGCCAGTCCGCACCGCGCAGATGCGCCAGGTCGCGCTCCAGTTCGGACGTACGCAACAGCTCGTCCTGGATGAAGGGACCGGCGACCGGGTCCGTTCTCAGCGACTCGGCGGCGTCCTCCAGCGCGCGGTACACGAACCAGAGCTGCTCGGTGTACCGCGTGTACGCGTCCACTCCGAGTCTGCCGCCCAGCATGTCGCTCATGAAGGCGGAGGTCTCCGCCTCCGTGTGCTGTTCGTGCGAGGCGACTCGGATGAGCGTGGAGAACGGAGTGGCGGTGGCGGTGGCGTCCAAGGCGGGCCTCCAGGGACCGAAGGGGACGGGAGCAGGCAAAGGCCGGCGGCGACGGCACGGGGCCGCCGCCAGGACCGATACTCTTACTTAGGCTTACCTAAGTCAACTGGTTCCCGACGTCCTGTCGGTAAAAACGCTACTCCTCACCCGCCCGGAGGCAACCTCAGGGCAGCGTGAGGATCTCGGCGCCCGTCTCCGTCACCACCAGCGTGTGTTCGAACTGCGCGGTCCGCTTGCGGTCCTTGGTCACCACGGTCCAGCCGTCGTCCCACATGTCGTGCTCGTAGGTGCCGAGAGTGAGCATCGGCTCGATCGTGAAGGTCATGCCGCGCTGGATGACGGTGGTGGCGTGCGGGCTGTCGTAGTGCGGGACGATCAGTCCGGAGTGGAAGGACGAATTGATCCCGTGACCGGTGAAGTCCCTGACGACGCCGTAGCCGAACCGCTTGGCGTACGACTCGATGACCCGCCCGATCACATTGATCTGGCGGCCGGGCCGCACCGCCTTGATCGCGCGGTTCAGCGACTCGCGGGTCCGCTCCACCAGGAGCCTCGACTCCTCGTCGACATCTCCGCAGAAGTAGGTGGCGTTGTTGTCGCCGTGCACACCGTTGATGTAAGCGGTGACATCGAGATTCACGATGTCGCCGTCACGGAGCACCGTGGAGTCCGGGATGCCGTGACAGATCACCTCATTGACGGATGTGCAGAGCGACTTGGGAAAACCGCGGTAACCGAGCGTCGACGGATAGGCCCCGTGGTCGCACATGAACTCGTGCGCGACCCGGTCGAGCTCGTCCGTGGTCACACCGGGCGCGATGTGCTTCGCGGCCTCCTCCATCGCCTGCGCGGCGATCCGTCCCGCGATCCGCATCAGCTCAATCGTTTCCGGTGTCTGCACTTCCGGCCCGTTGTACGGGGTAGGAGCAGGCTTCCCGACATATTCGGGGCGCCGGATGTTTCCGGGAACGGAACGGATGGGAGAGAGCTCTCCTGGTACGAGCAGTGACTGGCCAGACATGCCAGCGAGTCTAGGGCGTGTTGGAGAAGTGGCGTCGTCCGCCCGCAGGGCCCGACCAGCGACCGTGGGGCAGCATGGCGTCAGAGGAAGGAGCCGATGATGGCCCTGTTCAAGAAGCGCACGACCGCTAAAGCCGGCGAGTGGTACTACTGCCTGGAGCACAAGAAGGTCGAGGAAGGCCCCGACTGCCCGGCCAAGGACCGCTTCGGCCCCTACGCGACCCGCCAGGAGGCGGAACACGCGATGGACACGGCGCGGGAACGCAACCTGGAGTGGGAGAACGACCCTCGCTGGCACGACGGCTCCCGCGGCGAGGAGGACGACACTCCGTCCGCCTGACGGCGGCGCGGTTCAGGCGGCGCGCTTCAGGCCGCGGCCTCCGCGCCCGCGGGGGCCGCGCCGGCCTCGGCCGTCGCCTCCCGAGCAGTCGCCTCCCGCTGGGCCCGGCGGCGCAGCGCGTCCTCGTCCGTGTCGGCGTTGTACGTCATCAGCTTCGGCAGTACGGCCGCCAGCAGTCCCACCGCCGCCACACAGGCCAGGCCGCCGCTCCAGATCGCCGGACGCGTGCCGGTCCAGCCGGCCACGGTGCCGGCCCGTAGCTGGCCGAGCTGCGGCCCGGTGCTGTACGACAGCACCTCTATGCCCGCGAGCCTGCCGCGCAGCTCCTCCGGGACGGTCTGGTCCCAGATCGTGTGGCGGGCCAGGCCACTGACCATGTCGCCGCCGCCCGCGATCACCAGACAGGCCAGGATGAGCCAGATGTTCGACATCCATCCGGCGGCGGTCATCGCGAGACCCCAGCCCGCCGCGCCCAGCGTGACCATCCGGCCGTGGCGGCGCACCCGGGAGGCCCAGCCGCTGGTCAGGCTCACCAGTACGGCGCCGAGCGGGATCGCTCCGTACATCAGCCCGAGCGCCCACTCGGCGTGCAGGTCCTGGGCCAGAAACGGGAACACCGCGATCGGATAGGCGAAGAACATCGCGGCCATGTCGATCGCGTACGTACCGAGCAGGACGGGCTTGCTCCAGGCGTAGCGCGCGCCCTCCACCACACTGCGCAGCGACGGCTTGCCTGCCGTGTGCGAAGGCGGCGCCGGCGACAGCCGCAGACACATCAGGACCGAGACCGTGAAGCCGGTGACCGTCACCGCGTACGCCGTCGGCGCGCCCGCGAAGGCGACGACGACACCGGCGAACGCGGGACCGACCACGGCCGCGATCTGCCCGCGCATGAAGTTCAGCGCGGCGGACGCGGTGAGCTGGTCGTGCGGGACGATCCGCGCGATCAGCGAGCCCAGCGCGGGCTGCTGGAGGCCGGAGAGCGCGGAGACGCCGGCCGCGACCACATACAGCGGCCAGAGCGCCGGACGCGGCAGCAGTCCGTTCACCAGCAGGACGGCGGCGAGCAGGCCCAGTCCCGCCTCGGAGAGCAGGATGACCCTGCGGCGGTCGACCGCGTCGGCCAGCGCTCCGCCGTACAGCCCGAAGACGATCAGCGGCACCATTTCGACGGCGCCCATCGCACCGACCGCGAACGGCGAGTTGGTCAGGTCCTTGATCTGGAGCGGCAGCGCGATCATGGCCATGGAGCTGCCGAAGGAGGTCACCAGCCCCTGGATCCAGAGCAGCCGGAATTCGCGCAGGGTACGGAGCGGAGTGAGATCCGGCAGGATCGCCTGGAGCTTTTTGGTCACGAGGGGCCATGTTCCGTGCTGATACGTGGAACATGCAAGCGAAATCCTGGTGACGCCGGCCGCTCCGCTACCAGCGGGCCGGCGGCGGCGCCGTGAGCTGCTCCGCCAGCCGCGACAGCCGGTCCCGGAAGCGCCGCCGCCCACGGGGTCCCGGCACGCTGTTCTCTCCGGCGGCCGCGCTCACGAGATGCTGCACGGTGTCGAGATCCACACCGTGCTCCAGGTCCGCCGCGGCCACCGTCAGCGCCTCGTGCGCCAGCCCGCGCACCTCCGCGTCCCCGCCGTCGAGCGACAGCACCGTCGCGCCGGCCCGCCGCGCGTCGTGCACCCGCTCCAGCAGCCCGCCGTCCGGCCGCTCCGGCGCCACGACGAGCAGCGTCTCGCCGCGGCCCACCGCCCTGAGCCGGCCCAGTCCGACGGCGAGATGCGCCGGATCCTCCGGCCGCACCCGGTGCCGCACCAGCGTGGGATTCAGCTCCGGCTGACCGGACCACGCGGCCTCGTCCACCAGATGCGCGGCGAGATGCCACGGCTCGTACTCCTCGGTGCCGACCAGCAGCAGCCCGCCGCCCTGCGGTACGACGGAGGACCGCAGGGCCCCGGCGAAGCGGCGCGCCGCGGACGGCCATTGCGTCCCGGCGAGGACTTCACGCAGCAGTGCGACGCGTACGGCATCCATGGGCCCGCATCCTGCCGCAGCCGGGCCTCCCGCGCGGGCCGGTCACCACGGGCTCACCCGAACGGGGACCGCTACCTACGAGTAGTGCGGGAAGTAGGGTCGGAGCATGACTTCACATGACAGTGGCAGCGCGCCCACGCCTCCGGCCAGGGAACCCTGGGACCTCCCGGACGTCTCCGGGCTGGTCGTCGGCGTGCTCGGCGGCACCGGCGACCAGGGCCGCGGCCTCGCCTACCGGCTGGCCAGGGCCGGGCAGAAAGTGATCATCGGATCCCGGGCCGCCGAGCGGGCCGAGTCGGCCGCCGCCGAACTCGGCAACGGCGTCGAGGGCGCCGGCAACGCCGAATGCGCGCGACGCAGCGACGTGGTCATCGTCGCCGTGCCGTGGGAGGGCCACGCCAAGACCCTGGCGGCCCTCAAGGACGACCTCGCGGGCAAGCTCGTCGTGGACTGCGTCAATCCGCTCGGCTTCGACAAGAAGGGCGCGTACGCGCTCACGCCGGAGGAGGGCAGCGCCGCCGAGCAGGCCGCCGTCCTGCTGCCCGGCTCACGGGTGACCGCCGCCTTCCACCACCTGTCCGCGGTGCTCCTCCAGGATCCGTCGGTCGAGCGGATCGACACCGATGTGATGGTGCTCGGCGAGGCCCGCGCGGACACCGATGTCGTGCAGGCGCTGGCCGGCCGGATTCCGGGAATGCGCGGGGTCTTCGCGGGCCGGCTGCGCAACGCCCACCAGGTGGAGTCGCTGGTGGCGAATCTGATCTCGGTCAACCGCCGCTACAAGGCGCACGCCGGACTGCGGGTGACCGACGTGTGACCGGCGGCCGGGCGACCGGCACCGGCGGGCATGGGGGAGACTTGACGGCGCCGGCCGCGTGGACGCGGTCCGGTAAGCCGTCCCCGACAGGAGCCGACCCCCATGCCCCGCCTCGCTCTGTACGCCTTCGCCGTCTGCGCCCTCGCCGTCGTCGCGGCGGTGGTCTCCTTCGCCGCCGGCAACTGGCTCGGCGTCGTCTGGGTGCTGCTCGCCGCGCTGTCGTCCAACATGGCCTGGTACTACCTGCGCCGGGCGAAGGCCGAGCGAGCGGCCCGTACGACCACGGCTACGAGCTGACAGGACCGCAGGCGAATTCGTTCCGGTCGGTCCACCAACTGAACAGATTACGTCCGCAGTAGGCGTCCAGATCCGATACGCCGAGCCCGCCGAGGATCGCGTGGATCACGTCGAAGAAGACCTCGTTCACGCCGGGGATCAGGATGATGACGAAGACGCCGAGCAGCCCGAACTGCGCGTACGGCTCCACCTGCCGGCGGATCCTGTACGACAGCCACGGCTCGATCACTCCGTAGCCGTCCAGACCCGGCACCGGCAGGAAGTTCAGGATCGCCGCGGTGACCTGGAGCAGTGCGAGGAAGCCGAGCGCGTACTGGAAACCGAGCGGTACGCCGTCCAGCGCGCCCAGCCAGAACGGCGCCGTGCACACGACCGCGAACAGCACGTTCGTCAGCGGCCCGGCCGCCGAGATCAGACTGTGCTTCCAGCGGCCCCGGATACGGTTCCGCTCGATGAAGACCGCTCCGCCGGGCAGACCGATCCCGCCCATGATCACAAAGATCACGGGCAGCACGATGCTCAGCAGCGCATGCGTGTACTTGAGCGGGTTGAGCGTCAGATAGCCCTTCGCGCCGATGGAGATGTCTCCGCCGTGCAGCGCGGTCCTGGCGTGCGCGTACTCGTGCAGACAGAGCGAGACGATCCAGGCGGCCGTGACGAACAGGAAGACGGCCACTCCGACGTTGGCGGAGAAGTCCGTCCACACGGCCCAGCCGGAGACGGCCATGACGGCGACGATGCCGAGAAAGACGGGAGAGATCCGCCGATCGCTGCTGCGGACGGTGGCGGTGGTCATGGACGGGGCTCCCAGGGATCGGTGGCTGTGCGGATCGACCGTACTAGGGCGTGTTGCGAAAGTAACGCCGTCCGTCCGGAGTACGGGGCTGCCCGCGGGTGGACGGTGCCGTGTGCCGGACAGGGCCCGGCGACGCCGGAAGAACGTCCCGCGAGGGCTCCGTGGTTCCTGACCGCGCGGACCGCCGCCGAGGAGGTCCCGGCCGCCGGGGGAGGGGTGCGTGGACGACCGGGCCGTGCCGGGGACAATGGGCGGATGCGCTATCGCGTCCTCGGCACCACACGAGCACTGCACGACGACGGCACGCCCGTCGCCCTCGGCGGAACACGGCTGCGTGCGCTGCTGACGGTTCTCGCCCTGAGGGCCGGGCGGACGGTGCCGGTCGGCGCGCTGGTCGCCGAGGTCTGGGCCGGCGATCCGCCGGCGGACGCGGTGGGCGCCCTTCAGGCGCTCGTCGGACGGCTGCGGCGGGCGCTCGGACACGAGGCCGTGTCCTCGTCCGACGGCGGCTACCGGCTGCGCGCCGACGAGGAGGACATCGATCTCCACCGGTTCGGACGGCTCGCCGCCGAGGGCGCGCGGGCCCTGGAGGAGGGAGACGCGATCAAGGCGGCGGCCCTTCTCGACGACGCGCTCGCGCTCTGGCAGGGCCCGGCCCTGGCCGATCTGCCCGACCGGGCGCCGGAAGCCGCCCGCTGGGAGACCCGCCGTCTGGAGGCCCGCCGGGCCCGGCTGACGGCCACGCTCGACCTGGGCCGCGCCGAGGAGGCACTGCCCGAACTGGCCGCGCTCTGCGACGAGTTCCCGCTGGACGAGCCGCTGCACGCGCTGCGTATCCGGGCCCTGCGCGACGCGTCCCGGCCGGCCGAGGCCCTGGTGGCGTACGACACGGTCCGCCGCGCTCTGGCGAACCGTCTCGGTACGGATCCGGGCCCCGGACTGCGCGCACTGCACCAGGAGTTGCTCCACGCGGGCGACCGGACCGACGAGCGGGGGAGCGGTCCCGGCCCGGACCGAGGAGAGAGATCCGGCCGGGAGGACGGTCCGGGCGGTGCGGTCCGGCGGGCCGGTCCGGCCGGCGGAACCGCGGACCGGCGGAGCCCGGCGCCGTACGGCAACCTCCGCGCGCGGCTGACCAGTTTCGTGGGCCGCGAGGCGGACATCGAGGCCATTCGCGACGATCTCGGGCGGGCCCGGCTCGTGACCCTGCTCGGTCCCGGCGGCGCCGGGAAGACCCGGCTGTCGCAGGAGGCCGCCGAGCGGGTCGCCGACGGCTGGCCGGACGGTGTGTGGCTGGCCGAACTCGCGCCCGTCGACGACCCGGAGACCGTGGCCGAGGCCGTGCTGACCGCGCTCGGAGCGCGCGAGACAGTGCTGCGCGGCGCCGGAGCCGAGGAGCTGAGAGCCGCCGACCGGCATGGCAGCGAGCCGCTCGTACGGCTGGTCGAGCACTGCGCGCGCCGCCGCATGCTGCTCCTTCTCGACAACTGCGAGCATGTCGTCGAGGCCGCCGCGACCCTCGCCGAGGAACTGCTCGCGCGCTGCCCCGAGCTGACCGTCCTGGCGACCAGCCGGGAGCCGCTCGGCGTCCCGGGCGAAGTGATACGTCCCGTCGAGCCGCTGCCGCCCGACCCGGCGCACCGGCTGTTCGCGGAGCGGGCCCGCGCCGTCCGGCCCGGCTTCGACCCGGCCGACGATCCCGGCGCCGTCGCCGAGATCTGCCGTCGGCTCGACGGGCTGCCTCTCGCCATCGAACTGGCCGCGGCCCGGCTGCGTATGCTCACGCCGCGCCGGATCGCCGACCGCCTGGACGACCGCTTCCGCCTGCTGACCAGCGGCAGCAGGACCGTACTGCCACGCCAGCAGACCCTGCGCGCCGTCGTCGACTGGTCCTGGGACCTGCTCGACGCGCCGGAACGCGCCGTGCTGCGCCGGCTGTCCGTCTTCGCCGGCGGCTGTGATCTGACGGCCGCCGAGTCGGTGTGCGGAGACGGCACGGCGGACGCCGCCGTCGGCCCTCGCGAGGTCGCCGGGCTCCTCGGCGCACTCATCGACAAGTCTCTGGTCGTCGCGGCGCCGTCGCCGGACGGCGACATGCGTTACCGGCTGCTCGAAACCGTCGCGGAGTACGCCGCGGAGCGGCTCGACGAGGCCGGCGACCGTGCCGCCGCCGAGCGCCGGCACCTTGTCCACTACCGGGAGCTGGCCCGCACCACCGACCCGGTGCTCCGCGGCGCCGGCCAGCGCGCCGGGATGGCCCTGCTCCGGCTGGAGCAGGAGAACCTGCGCACCGCGCTGCGCCGCGCCGTCGCCGCCCGCGACGAGGACGAGGCGCTCGTACTCGTGCTCTCGCTGGCGTGGTTCTGGCAGATGATCGATCTGCTCGCCGACGCGCGGCAGTGGTCGAAAGCCGCCGCGGCTCTCGGTCCCGATCCATTCGCACCGCCGGCGCGGCCCGCGCCGCCGCTGCCCGAGCGGTGCACGGACGCGCCGCCGCCGCTGGCCCCGGAGATGCTTCAGGAGGCCCGGCGCCAGGTGCGGCTGATCGAAATGGTCTCCCTGGAGCGTGAGGCGCACGACTGGACCTCGCCGGAGCGGCTCGCCTGGCTGAGCGCGGTGGCCACGGTCTACCGGCCGGGTCTGCCGCAGACCTGCCGCTTTCCCGGCACGCTGTGGTTCTTCGTGCTCATGTTCACCGGAGAGGCCGAGCAGCTCAGAGGCGTCCTGGACGAGACCGTGCGGGCCTGTGAGGAGTTCGGTTACGACTGGGAGCTCGCCGGAGCGCTGCAGATGCGGGCCAATATCCTGGCCAACCGCGTCGCGTCGGCGGGCGACGCGAGCCGTGACGCAGACCGGAGCCTGGCCATCTACGACCGGCTCGGCGACGCCTGGGGCACGGCGGAGGCGCTGGCGGCCCGGGGCGAGGCACGGGAGAAGCGCGGCGATTACGCTCTCGCCGCGGAGGACTACACGGCGGCCATCGGTCATGCCGAGGGGCTCGGCGCGCAGTCCCAGGTCGCGGTGCTGCGGTCCCGGCTGGCGTCGGCGCTGATCGAGACGGACCGGGGTGACGAGGGCGAGCGGATCCTCCGTGAGGTGCTGGCCGAGGGCCGGGACGGGGCCCATGAGGCGCTGGCCGCCGCCCGGCTCTTTCTCGCGGTGCGGCTGGGCCGTACCGGGCGCGGGGACGAGGCCCGGGAGCAACTGGAGGTGCTGATGGAGGTGTTCCGCTCCGAGACACTGGCCGTCTTCGGTGGCTTCGTGCGGGGCATCCTGGCCTGGCTGGACTGCGAGGACGGCCGGTACGCGGAGGGGCTGGAGGGAGCGCGCGCCGCGCTGGAGACATCGCTTTCGCCGCTGTCGCGGATGATGGCGCCGGAGATGGCCGCGCTCGATCTGGTGACGGCCGCCTGGGCGCTGAGCGGCCTGGCAGGCGAGGACCGGGAGCGCGCGGCCGGCCGGCCGGACCGGGCGCGGGACGCGGCGCGACTGCTCGGTGCCTACGAGGTACTCCTGCCCGAGGGACACTTCCGGGCCTCCATGGAGCGGGAGTTGCTGACGAAGGCGCGGAAGAGCGTGATCGCCGCGCTCGGCGAGGCCGCGTACGAGGCGGGACGCGCCGAGGGCGGCGGCCTCACGATGGAGGAGGCCGCCGCCCTCGTCTGAGCCGCCGGGCCGTCGGCGTACGCCGGAGCACCTCGCATCCGCTGTCCGGCCGGCCGCGTCCGTGCCCGCCGCTCTCAGGACTTCTTACGGAACCTGGCGACGGCCAGCGGGGCCGTCACCACCGTGATCGCCGCGGCCCACGCCAGCGTCACCCATATCGAGTGCGCGACCGGACCGCCGTTGATCAGATTCCGTGCCGCGTCCGCGAGGTTGGACAGCGGGTTGTAGTCCGTGAAGGTCTGCAGCCAGCCGGGCATGGTGGCCGGCGGAGCGAAGATCGACGAACCGAACTGCAAGGGCATCAGCACCAGCATGGCCACGCCCTGGACGGCCTGCGCCGTCTTCATGGTGAGACCCAGCAGGATGAAGATCCACATCAGTGAGGCGCCGAACACCAGCGAGAGACCGACGGCGCCGAACAGCTCCAGCACCGATGTCCTGATCTCCATGCCGAGCAGAAAGCCCATGCCGAGCAGGATCGCCGTGGCGACCAGCATCCGGCCGATCTCGACGACGATCTTGGCGATCAGTACGGAGGACCGGGCTATCGGCATCGTACGGAACCGGTCCATGACGCCCTTGCGGAAGTCGTCGTTCACACCGGTGCCGACCGCCATGGCGATGTTCATGCCCATCATCGCCATCAGACCGGGGACCACGTAGTTCACATAGGCGTCGCGGCTGCCGCCGAGGCTCGCGCCGACGGAACCGCCGAAGACGTACACGAACAGCAGCGTGAAGACGATCGGCATCAGCAGGACGTCGAACATCGACTCCGGGTCCTGCTTGATCTGGAGGACGTTGCGGCGCGCCAGCGCGCCGATGTGGCGCAGATTGGCGCGCACTCCGATCCGTGCGTCGTCGTCGGCGGCCGAAGCGGGACCGGGCGTCCGCGTGGGAGCGGAGGTGGGCAGTGTGGTCGTGCTCATGCCGCGATCTCCTCGGAGGTGGTGTCGGACGCGTGGCTGGTCTTCTGGCCGGTGACGGCCAGGAACACCTCGTCCAGGCTGGGCAGATGGGTGCCGATATGGGCGATGCCGAAGCCGCGTTCGCCGAGCAGGCCGATGACGGCGGTCAGTTGCTCGTCGCTGAGGATCGGTACGTACAGCAGACCCTCGTCCGGCACGGCCTGGGTGCCGGACACTCCGTCGAGTCCGGTCTCGGCGATCGCCCGTGCCATCGCCGGCAGTTGCGCCGGATCGGCCGGCCGGATCTGCAGCGTGCGTCCGCCGACCTTCGCCTTCAGCTCGTCCACACCGCCGTTGGCGATGACCTTGCCGCGGTCGATGACCGTCAGCTCGCTCGCCAGTTGCTCGGCCTCTTCCATGTACTGGGTGGTGAGCAGGACGGTGGCGCCCTCGGCGACCATGCGCTGCACCTCGTCCCAGACCTCGTTACGGGTACGGGGGTCGAGGCCCGTCGTCGGCTCGTCCAGATACAGCACGGACGGGCGGCCTATCATCGAGGCGGCCAGGTCGAGACGGCGCCGCATACCGCCGGAGTACTGCATCGCCGGCTTCTTCGCCGCTTCGGTGAGCGAGAAACGCTCCAGCAGCTCGTCGGAGCGGCGGCGGGCGTCCTTGCGGGACAGATCGAGGAGCCGTCCGATCATGTAGAGGTTCTCCCAGCCGGAGAGCTTCTCGTCGACCGAGGCGTACTGGCCGGTGAGGCCGATGGTGCGGCGCAACTGCCGGGGCTGGCGCAGCACGTCGTATCCGGCGACCATCGCGGTGCCGGCGTCCGGCTGGACGAGCGTGGACAGAATGCGTACGAGCGTTGTCTTGCCGGCGCCGTTGGGTCCGAGCACACCGAGGACGGTGCCTTCGCGCACATCGAGGTCTATTCCGTCGAGGGCCCGGGTGCCCTGGGGTCCGCCGTACTGCTTGACCAGTCCCCGCACCTCGACGGCGTTGCCCGAGCGGCTGCCGTTGGGGTTCTTGTCGATTCGCGTCATGCCACCATTTGACACGCCGCCACCGACAATCCGCCGACAATCCGCCGACAGCGGCCAACGACTCCCGACACTCCACCGACAGGCGCGCACAGGCACCGCACGAGCACCGGCCGGCGGGCCCGGGACGCGCGACAGCCCGCCGACGGGGGAAGATCGGCGGGCTGTCGTTCGTGCGGGCAGTGGCTCTGGGGGAGGCCGCCGCGCGGCGGCCTCCGGGCGTACGGCGCTGTCCGGCGCCGCGCCGGACACGACCTAGTGGAAGGTGTGCTCCTCCTGCGGGAACGTTCCGCCGACGACCTCGTCGGCGAACGCCTTCGCCGCGTCGCCGAGCGTCTGCCGGAGGTTCGCGTACTGCTTCGTGAAGCGCGGCACCTTGCCGCCGGTCAGTCCCACCATGTCGGTGTAGACGAGCACTTGGGCGTCCGTCTCGGGACCGGCGCCGATACCGACGGTCGGGATCTGCAGGACCCTGGTGACCTCGGCGGCCAGCTCGGCCGGTACCAGTTCGAGCACCACCGCGAAGGCGCCCGCGTCCTGCACCGCCTTGGCGTCGCGGAGGAGCTGCTGAGCCGCCTCCTCACCGCGGCCCTGCACGCGGTAGCCCATGGCGTTGACGGACTGCGGAGTGAGGCCTATGTGCGCCATCACCGGGATACCGGCCTGCACCAGCAGCTCTATCTGGGTGTGCGAGCGCTCGCCGCCCTCCAGCTTGACCGCGCCGACGCCGGCCTCCTTCACCAGGCGCGTGGCGCTGCGCAGGGCCTGCACCGGGCCTTCCTGGTACGAGCCGAACGGCAGGTCGCCGACGATCAGAGCGCGCCTTGTGCCCCGGACGACCGCGGCGGAGAGCATCGTCATCTCGTCCAGCGTGACGGGGACGGTGGTCTCGTAGCCGAGATGGCAGTTGCCCATGGAGTCACCGACGAGCATGACCGGGATGCCCGCCTCGTCGAAGACGGAGGCCGTCATCGCGTCATAGGCGGTGAGCATGGGCCACTTCTCGCCGCGCTCCTTGGCGGCGGCGATGTCGTGGATCGTGATGCGACGGGAGCTCTTGCCGCCGTAGAGCGCCTTGGCGCTGTCGGCGGGACCGCCGGTGGCCGGCGTCCGCTCAGCCTGAAGAGTCATGGCCAATGGCCCTTTCGTCATCTCGAGGCACCCTGACGGTGTCCCCGGACCGTATCCATGGTGGCATCCCGAGGCCGTCCACGGGAAGTGGGCCCGGCGCCGGACCCGGCGCCGCGGTCGCCGCACGGTAAAGACTTTCCAATACGAGACGGTCTCGTATCGGAATGCACCTAGTCTGTACGCCATGTCCACACCGTCCGGCGCCCCTGCCGCCGCACCTCGAATACCCGAAGCCGTCCACCGTCGCCGCTGGGCCATCCTGGGCGTCCTCATGTTCAGCCTGCTCATCGTCGTGCTGGACAACTCGATACTGAATGTGGCGGTCAAGACGATCGCCGCTCCCGCACCGACCGGCATCGGCGCCACGCAGAGCGAGCTGGAGTGGGCGATCAACTCCTACACGCTCGTCTTCGCCGGGCTGCTCTTCACCTCGGGCCTCCTCGGTGACCGCATAGGCCGCAAGAAGGTGCTGCTCTTCGGCATACTCGTGTTCGGCCTCGGCTCGGCGCTCGCCGCGATGTCCGGATCGCCCGCCGAACTCATCGGTTACCGCGCCCTGATGGGCTTCGGCGCCGCCTTTGTGATGCCCGCCACTCTCGCCGTCCTGATGAATGTCTTCGAACGCGACGAGCAGCCCAAGGCCATCGGTATCTGGGCCGGCAGCGTGGGCCTCGGCATCGCCATCGGCCCGATCACCGGCGGACTGCTGCTGGAGCACTTCTGGTGGGGCTCGATCTTCCTGGTCAATGTCCCCGTGGTCGTCGTCGCACTGGTCGCGATGGTGCTGCTGGTCCCGGACTCCAGGGATCCCAGGCCGGGCCGGCTCGACCCGCTCGGTGTCGCGCTCTCCGTCGTCGGACTCGTCCTGCTGGTGTACGGCATCATCCGGGGCGGCGAGCTGGCCGACTTCACCGAGCCGACGGTGCTGCTCCCGCTGCTGGGCGGGCTGGCCGTGCTGGCGGTCTTCGTCTGGCACGAGAAGCGCAGCACCCATCCGGCCATCGACGTCAGCTACTTCAAGAAGCCGGCCTTCGCCGCCGCGGTCGCCGCCATCGCGCTGGTCTTCTTCGCGCTGATGGGTGTGACCTTCTTCTCGGCCTTCTATCTGCAGAGCGTGCGCGGCTACAGCGCGCTCCAGTCCGGCCTGCTGATCCTGCCGCTGGCGGCGGCCCAGATGATCTTCGCGCCGCGCGCCCGGCTGGTCGTGGACCGGTTCGGCGCCCGCGTGGTCTGTACGGTCGGCATGCTGCTGGTCGCGGCCGGCCTCGCGGCGTTCGCGCTCTTCGACACCGGCACACCGGTCTGGGTCCTGTGCCTGGTCTTCTTCGTCCAGGGCACCGGAATGGCCCACATCATGCCGCCGGTGACCGTCGCCGTGATGCAGGCCCTGCCCCGCGAGAAGGCCGGTTCCGGCTCGGCGATCAACAACACCTTCCGCCAGGTCGGCGGCGCACTCGGGGTCGCGGTCCTCGGTTCGGTGCTGTCCGCGACGTACCGGGGAGAGATCGAGGGACACCTCGGTGCCGTCCCGGCCGCCGCGCGTGACGCGGCGGGCGAGTCGATCGAGGCGACCCTCGGTGTCGCGGCGAAGCTCGGCCCGGCGGGCAAGCCGCTGATCGGCTCGGCGTACGACGCGTTCCTCGACGCCATGCATGTCACCGCGCTCGGTTCGGCGGCCGTCGCGCTGATCGGCGCCGTGGTGGTCGCGGTGTTCCTGCCGGGACGGCCGCCGGCGGCGAAGCCGGCCGAGGCCAGTGAGGCGCCCGCACCGGCGGAGGCCGCCAGCCACTGAGGCCCGCTCACCGGCGCCGCCGTTCCCGGCCGTCCGTCCCGTGGCAGGGCCGGGACGGACCGGCCGGGACCGGACACCGCCGCTGTGTAAGAGAATCGTCGCAGCGAGTAGTGCGGCGAACGGGCGCGGTGGACGGCAGCGAGAGGGAAACACGTGCAGGAGCATGATCACGAGAAGGAGCACCGCCGCGGCAGGCCACGCAGTGAGGCGGCCGAGCGGGCGATCCTGGACGCCGTCGTGACCCTGCTGGAGGACGGCGTACCGCTGGGCACTCTCTCCATAGAGCGCATCGCCCGCACCGCGGGCGTCGGCAAGGCCACCATCTACCGCCGCTGGCAGGGCAAGGAAGAGCTCTTCGTCGATGTCCTGCGGGAGATCGAGCCGCCCGAGCCCGAGCTGCCCGGCACCTCCGCTCTGGACGATCTGACCGTCATCCTGGAATCACTGCGCAGGCGCGGACTGGCCCAGCGCTCCTCCGTGCTGCTGCACAACGTCTTCGCGGAGATGAAGAGCCGGCCCAAGCTGTGGGGCGAGTACCACAGGATGGTCATAGAGCCACGGCGTATGGCCACGCTGGCCGCCATCCGCCGAGGAGTGGCCACCGGGGAGCTGCGCGACGACCTCGGCGTGGACCTGATGAGCGACATGATCGTCGGTCCGATGCTCGTCCGCACCCTGCACCGGCCCGAGGCGCCGCTCGACGACGATCTGGCCGAACGCATGATCGATGCCGTGCTTCAGGGCCTGACACCGCGGAAGTGAGGCATCCGGGGCCTCCGGCACATACGGGCGTGAAAACGGCGGAACCGGCTTCGTACGGACGGCGAAACGCCCGGCCGGTGCGGCCGATCGTGCCGGAACCGGGCCCGTCCACGCCGTACGCGTTGTGTCACAGCCGCCGGTCATTCATCCTTGATCGGAACCCAGGGCCCCGTCGCTCTCGTCTGTGGCGGTACGGCCGTCCCCCCGACGGCGGAGAAGCGCCCGTACATCGCCTAGGGTCGGTGGCGGGCGTGCACGGCAAGGCAGTGAGGGCAACAGATGACGCAGGAGTACACGGCGCAGTCGGTGACGGCCGGCGGAGAAGACAACCGCTCCGGATCCCGCGTCAGAGCCCTGCTCGGCCGCTGGCGCCGTGATCCGGGAATCTGGCGGCGCGGCGTCGTCCTGGCGGTCCTCGCGGTGCTGGTCGCGCTGCTGATGACCCTGCACGCCCAGATCCCGAACAAGATCGGCAACCTGGGCAGTCTGACCGAGACCTTCCTGCCGTGGCTCGGGCTGTTCGTCCCGCTGCTCCTGGTCCTGGCCCTCGTGCGGCGCTCGGCCACCGCGCTGATCGCGCTGCTGCTGCCGGCCGTGGTCTGGGTCAATCTCTTCGGCGGGCTCCTCACCGACAAGTCCGGCGGCGGCGGCGATCTCATGGTCGCCACGCACAATGTCAACGCCGAGAACCCGGACCCGGAAGGCACCGCACGCGCCATCGCGGACTCCGGAGCGGATGTCGTGGCGCTGGAGGAGCTGAAGGACAGTGCCGTACCGGTGTACGAGAAGGCGCTGACCGGGAAGTACCCGTACCACTCCGTACAGGGCACGGTCGGACTGTGGAGCAGGTATCCGATGACCGCCGCCCGGTCCGTCGACATCCGGCTGGGCTGGGTGCGCGCGATGCGCGCCACGGTCAGCACGCCGCACGGTCAGATCGCCGTGTATGTGGCGCATCTGCCGTCCGTACGGGTCAAGCTGCACGCCGGATTCACCGCCAACCAGCGTGACGACAGCGCGGACGCGCTCGGTGAGGCGATCGCCGACGAACCGCTCGACGAGGTGATCCTGCTCGGCGACCTCAATGGCACGATGAACGACCGGTCGCTCAACGCCGTCACGTCCCAGATGCGCTCGACGCAGGGCGCGGCCGGAGACGGCTACGGTTTCAGCTGGCCCGCGTCGTTCCCGCTGGCACGGATCGACCAGATCATGGTGAGAGGCGTCGAGCCCACGTCGTCGTGGAGCCTGCCGGCGACGGACAGCGACCATCTGCCGCTCGCGGCCCGGGTCGAGCTGCGCTGAGCCTGTCTGGCCGCCAGGCAGGCCTGGCCGCCGGCCTGTCCTCGCGGCGGGTGTTCCCGGAGCGTCCGCCAGTCGCGGAGGTTTGACGCAATCCGGTGTTCATCTGCCGGAACAAACGGCCTGAGAGACTTTGTTCCGTGGAGGTACTTACTACGGAGAGGTCTGTTTCCATGCCCCTGGCCCTGCTGGCCCTAGCTGTGAGTGCCTTTGGCATCGGGACCACCGAGTTCGTGATGATGGGCCTGCTGCCCAATGTCGCCGACGATCTGGGCACATCCGTCCCGACGGCCGGTTATCTCGTCTCGGCGTACGCGATCGGCGTCGTCATCGGCGCCCCGCTGCTCACCGCCGTCGGCTCCCGCATCCCGCGCAAGCGGATGCTTCTGCTGCTGATGGGTTTCTTCGTCGTCGGCAATCTCGCCTCCGCGCTCGCGCCCGGCTTCGGCTGGCTGCTGGCGGGCCGGCTGCTCGCCGGACTGCCGCACGGCGCGTTCTTCGGCGTGGGCGCCGTCGTCGCCGCCAGGCTGGTGAGCGAGGGCCGGCAGGCGCGGGCCGTCGCGACCATGTTCCTCGGGCTGACCGTCGCGAACATCGTCGGTGTCCCGGCCGCCACTCTGCTCGGCCAGCATCTCGGCTGGCGGGCCACCTTCCTGGTCGTCACGGTCATCGGCCTGGTCTCGATGCTGGCGCTCGCCCGGCTCGTCCCGTACGTGCCCGTCGACGCGCGCCAGAGCGTGGGCCGGGAGCTGCGGGCCCTCGGCAACCGCCAGGTGCTGCTCGGACTGGCGACGGCGGTCTTCGGCTTCGGCGGTGTCTTCGCCGTGTACTCCTATCTCGCCTCGATGACGACCGAGGTCATGGGCTTCGGTGAGTCCTCCGTGACGCTGGTCCTCGCGCTCTTCGGCATCGGTATGACACTGGGCGCGCTCGCGGCGGGACCGCTCACGGACCGCGCGCTGCGGCCCACGCTGTACGGCTCGCTCGGCACGCTCGCCGTGGTGCTGGTCGCCTTCCGTTTCACCGCGCAGGTGCAGTGGGCGGCGCTGGTGACGGTGGTGGTGCTCGGCGCGGTCGGCTTCATGACGACCACTCCGCTCCAGATGCTGGTCATGCGGAAGGCCAAGGACGCTCCGACGCTCGCCTCCGCCTCCAACCACTCGGCCTTCAACCTCGCCAACGCGGGCGGCGCCTGGCTCGGCGGCGCGGCCATCGCGGCGGGCTGGGGCTGGATGTCTCCGACGCTGGTCGGCGCGGTGCTGGCGGTCGTCGGGCTGGCCATCGCGGTGACGGCCGGGCTGCTGGACCGAGGTGGCGCGGGCGAGCGGGAGACGACGGCGGGGGCCTCCCGCGTGGTCGCGGAAGGCCCCCGGCCGCAGGAGCGGGAGAGCGGGATCAGCTCGTTGTCGACTCCCGCCAGTGGTTCGTGATCGGCAGTCGCCGGTCCTTGCCGAAGCCCTTCGCCGAGATCTTGGTGCCCGGCGGGTACTGGCGCCGCTTGTACTCCGCCGTGTCCACCATCCGGAGCGTCTTCGTGACCATCTCTTCGTCGAAGCCCGCCGCGACGATCGCGTCCTTGCCCTGGTCGCGGTCGACGTACAGCTCCAGGATCCGGTCCAGTACGTCGTAGTCCGGCAGCGAGTCCGTGTCGACCTGGCCGGGCCGCAGCTCGGCGCTCGGCGGCTTCGTGATGGAGCTCTCCGGGATCGGCGGGATCTGGCCGCGCTCCTCGGCGGCGCGGTTGCGCCACCGGGCGAGCCGGAAGACCGCCGTCTTGTAGACGTCCTTGATCGGGCCGTACGCGCCGACGGAGTCTCCGTACAGCGTCGAATAACCCACCGCCAGCTCGGACTTGTTGCCCGGCGCGAGCACGATCTGACCCTCCTGGTTGGAGAGCGCCATCAGCGTCGTACCGCGCAGCCGTGACTGGAGGTTCTCCTCCGCGAGTCCGGTGAGCGCCAGCGAGTCCATGTACGCGTCGAACATCGGCTCGATCGGCACCGTACGGAAGTTGAGCCCGGTACGGCGGGCCAGCTCGGCGGCGTCACCCTTGGAATGGTCCGAGGAGTACTTGGACGGCATGGACACGCCGTACACGTTCCGCGCACCGAGCGCGTCGCAGGCGATGGCGGCGACGAGCGCCGAGTCGATACCGCCGGAGAGGCCGATCAGGACGGACCGGAAGCCGTTCTTCGCGGCGTACGCGCGCAGCCCCACGACGAGCGCGGAGTAGATCTCCTCGTCGTCGTCGAGACGGTCCGCGTAGCCACCGGTCAGCTCGGGCTCGTAGGCCGGCACGGGATCCTCGGAGAGGACGACCCGGTCGATCCGGAGACCGTCGTCCACCACGCCGGACGGCGGCTCGGCGGCGGCCGCCGGCAGATCGAGATCCAGGACGACACAGCCCTCGGCGAACTGCGGCGCACGGGCGATGACTTCGCCGTCCTTGTCGACGACGATCGAGTCGCCGTCGAAGACCAGCTCGTCCTGGCCGCCGATCATCGCGAGATAGGCGGTGGTGCAGCCGGCCTCCTGAGCCCGCTTGCGCACCAGCTCAAGGCGGGTGTCGTCCTTCTCCTTCTCGTACGGCGAGGCGTTGATGGAGAGCAGCAGCCCGGCCCCGGCGGACCTGGCGGCCGGCACCCGGCCGCCGTCCTGCCAGAGGTCCTCACAGATCGCGAGCGCGATATCGACACCATGGACCCGGATCACCGGCATGGTGTCGCCCGGCACGAAGTACCGGAACTCGTCGAAGACGCCGTAGTTCGGCAGATGGTGCTTGGCGAAGTTCAGCACGACGGCGCCGCGGTGCAGTACGGCGGCGGCGTTCCGCGGGGCACCGGCCGGCTGGCCGTACCGCGGCTGGGCCGTCTCGGAGCGGTCGAGGTAGCCGAGGACGACGGGGATCTCTCCGAAGCCCTCCTCGTCCAGCCGCGCCGCGAGCGCGCTCACGGCGGCCCGGGACGCCTCGACGAACGACGACCGCAGGGCCAGATCCTCGACGGGGTAGCCGGTCAGCACCATCTCGGGGAACGCGATGACATGCGCTCCCTGCTCGGCGGCGTGCCGGGTCCAGTGCACGATCGCCTCGGCGTTCGCGGCGAGATCGCCGACGGTCGAGTCGATCTGATTCAGAGCGAGGCGTAGTTGAGGCACGCGCTCCAGTGTAATCGTCTGTCTGACGCGATCTTCCGGCCCGGCGATGTGGTCCGTCCCACTCGCCGGCGGTCACGGACACAGCGGCCCGGAGCCGTGACCGCCGTGCCCGTGACCGCCGTGCCCGTGACCGCCGGGTCCGCGGACGGCCACGGACGGTCAGTCACGGGCCCCGGGCCGTACCGCGCCGAGGTGGCGGCGGTCAGTCGTTCGAGTAGACCCGCTCCGCCCACCCGGCGATCTGGATCTCGGTGAGATGGCGAGCGAGATCGGCCTCGCTGATGATCCCGACGAGACGCTTGTCCTCGATCACCGGAAGCCGGCGGATCTGATGGCTCTGCATTTCCATCAGTACTTCGTCCACGTCCGCGTTCGAGTCGATCCAGCGCGGTGTGCCCTGCGCCATCTCGCCCGCGGTGATCTTCGACGGATCGTGGCCCTGGGCCACACAGCCGACGACGATGTCGCGATCCGTGAGGATGCCGGTCAGCCGCTCGTCCGAGTCGGCTATCGGCAGCGCGCCCACATCCAGCTCGCGCATGAGCTGAGCGGCGCGGTCGAGGGTCTCGTGCGCGGGGATCCACTGGGCCCCGGGATGCATCATGTCTTTGGCGGTGGTCATGGGTCCGTACCTCCAGAGTGGCGTCACCCCCGAGCCAAATCCATCATCGTAGGGCCGTTCGGGTGACGCGACTCGTGGCGACCGAACGGGTGAGCGATCCGGGACGGAGGCCGCCGGTTCTCTCGAACCGGCGGCCTCGCCTGGTCAGCCCTCGCGCGGCTTCGCGCCCCGCTCCTTCAGCAGGTCGGCCATCAGACCGAGCTCCGCCTGCTGAGCCGCGACCATGCCCTCGGCCAGATTCCGCTCCGTACCGACCGTGCACATCCGGGCACAGCCCTGCGCCATCGAGACGCCGCCCTTGTGGTGGTCGGTCATCAACTGGAGATAGAGGATCTCGGCCTGCTTGCCACGGGCCCCGCGGAGCCGCTCCAGCTCCGTGTTGGTGGCCATGCCCGGCATCAGTGAGCCGTCGTGGGCCTGGTGCCCGGCCTGTCCATGGTCCATCCCGGCGCCGTCACCCGGCCCCATGTCCATGTCCATCGGCATCCGCATCCAGGCCATCGGCTCCTGGTCCGCCTGGACCTTCGGCAGTCCCCACATGTCCAGCCAGCCCAGCAGCATGCCGCGCTGGTTGGCCTGGGTGTTGGCGATGTCGTACGCCAGCCGGCGCACATCCTCGTCGTCCGTGCTGTCCCGCACGATGAAGGACATCTCCACCGCCTGCTGGTGATGGACCGCCATGTCACGGGCGAAGCCCGCTTCCACGGAGTCCGCCGCCGGGTCACGGGGCGCCGCCGGGCCGTCGTCACGTCCGGCGCCGACCACTGTCGCCGTACCGGCGAAGAGCAGCGCCAGCACGACGGCGGTGATCGCGGCCCACTGCGTGCGCGTCACGGCGGTCACTGCGCGCCCATTCCACCCGTGCAGGCGGCGCCCGGCTCAGGAGTCCCGGGGCCCTGGACATGCTTCGTGAGGAACTGGTCCACTCGCGGGTCCGAGGCGCTGTCCACCGAGACCTGCTTGCCCCACGCGCTCAGCATGATCACACCGGACTGGTCCTTCACCGGGCTCATCAGCGAATACGGGGTCTTCTCGACCTTCGAGCCGAGGGCCTTCACATCGGCGTCGCCGGCCTTGTCGTTGTACGTGACCCAGACGGCGCCGTGCTCCAGCGAGTGAACCGCGTTCACCTCGGGGATCGCGTCCTTGTAGACGTCACCGTCGCAGTTCATCCAGACCTGGTTGTGGTCACCGCCCACCGGGGGCGTCATCGGGTACTTGACCGCCTCGGTGACATGGTTGCGGCTGAGCTTCTTGGCGTCCCAGGACTTCTCGTCCTTTATGGGCGCCTTGGCCGCCGCCTGCTCCTGCTCCTTCTTGTCGGACTCCTTGTTGAGGACGAAGGCGCCGAAGCTGACGAGGCCCGCGACCACCACGGCGCTCACCGTGATCGTGATGATGCGATTGCGCCGCTCGCGGGCCTGCTCGGCGCGGCGCATCTGCTCTATTCGGGCCTTGCGCTCGGCCGACTGGGACTTGGAAGCCATGGTGTGTGTCCTTCTGCGATAACTGCGGAACGCGGATGACCGCGGAACGGAAATCTGGAGATTCGGGAACCCGGTGCGGGTGCGGGCCCGGCTACGTCCGCAGTACTTGAAGGACGTGGAGGTCCGGCGCGCGGATGAGCGGGCCGGAGCGGGGCACCTGGCCGGTGCGGTACGGCGGTTCACGGTGCGGAAGCGGGACATCGGTGGCCGCCGGAGCGGCCGGCGGCGGTACGGTGAGCACGGCCGGGCTGAGATGCGGGAAGAGCCCGCAGTCGCCGTTGTCGTACGGGCAACTGAACTCGGCCTCCGCCTGCGCGGGAGCGACCGAGACGAGGCGGGAACGCTCCTGGTGATGGGCCTCTCCGGTACCGGTGTCGGGGCCCAGACAGACAAAGAGCGCGGCGAACAGCGTCGCCACGGCACTCACCAGTGCCATGGGACGCGTGATGCCTGTGCGACGCGGTCTCCCCATGAGCGCAGATCGTAGTGGGCGCATCCCTGTCGGCAGCAGGGAGGAGCCGCCTCACCGGCTGGATCCGGCCTCCGGGCCGCCCGCAATCCGGTATAAACCGGACGCAGGTGCGATCCGAACCGGACACCGGCGCGGCACGGTCCTGGCACCGCCGTCGTACGGACCCGTCGACTCGCGTCCTGAGGACGGGCGCCGACGGGGTGCGGACCGGGCGCCGACGAGGTACGGACCGGACGCCGACGAGGTACGGACCGGTCGCCGACGAGGTACGGACCGGACGCCGACGGGGTACGGACCGGTCGCCGGCACGGTACAAAGAGGCATGGCCGATCATCCGGAGTCACCACCGACGCACTCCCCGGCGCCCGCACAGGGAAGCACGGACGACGTCGACGCGGTGACCCATGCCCTGCTGACCGCCTCCCGGCTGCTGGTCACGGTCTCCGCCCGCTCGCTCTCGGCGGTGGCGGACCGGGTCACTCTGCCGCAGTTCCGGCTGCTGGCGGTGCTCGCACGCCATGGCGACGCCAAGCTGGTGGAGGTCGCCGAGCGGCTGGGCGTCAACCCTTCCACCGCCATGCGCATGCTGGACCGGCTGATCGTCGCGGGCCTGGCGACCCGGCAGAGCAACCCGGACAACCGCCGCGAGACGATGCTGCGACTGACTCCGGACGGCCGAAGGCTGGTAGAGGACGTCTCGGAAGCCCGCCACCGCGAGATCTCGGCGATCGTCGAGCGGCTGGATCCCGGGCAGCGCGCGGCTCTGGTCGGAGCGCTGACCGCGTTCACCGAGGCGGGCGGCGCGCCGGCCGTCCCGGACGACGACGCGGAACCGTACCCGCTGGGCTGGTCGGACACTCACGCACGCCACCACGACGGCTGACGGCGACCGGCGAGAAACGACCGGCGAGGCGGCTGGCAGGAAATGACCGGCGAGAGCAATCGGCGAGAGTGACCGGCGAGAGCAATCGGCGAGAGCGGCCGACGAGGCGGCCGGCGGGAAACGACCGGCGAGAGCGGCCGATATGTGGACGGAAGCCTTCCACGCGCCGGGTTCAGGACCATGGATTGCGGTCACCTGTTACATGGGCAGCGGACGTACAGGCACTATGGGCAGAGACTCGTACACGCGCGCGACGCGAAGCGTTGGACGAGGGTTCGCAACGCGCCGGAAATCGTGTGGTGGGATGCTCGTGTGCCCCAGGGTGCCCCGCGGCATGGGAGCAGGTGGCCTGACCAGCAAGGATGGGTAGGACAGCAGATATGGACAAGCAGCAGGAATTCGTGCTTCGTACGCTTGAGGAGCGCGACATCCGCTTCGTGCGCCTCTGGTTCACCGATGTGCTTGGCTTCCTGAAGTCGGTCGCCGTGGCGCCCGCCGAGCTGGAGCAGGCCTTCGACGAGGGCATGGGCTTCGACGGCTCCGCGATCGAGGGATTCGCGCGAGTGTACGAATCCGACATGATCGCCAAGCCTGATCCGGGCACCTTCCAGATCCTGCCCTGGCGCGCCGAGGCTCCCGGTACGGCCCGGATGTTCTGCGACATCCTGATGCCCGACGGCTCGCCGTCCTTCGCGGACCCGCGCTATGTGCTCAAGCGGATGCTCGCCAAGACCTCGGACCTCGGCTTCACCTTCTACACCCACCCCGAGATCGAGTTCTTCCTCCTGAAGGACAAGCCGGTCGACGGCACCCGGCCCACACCTGCCGACAGCTCCGGCTACTTCGACCACACTCCGCAGAACGTGGGCATGGACTTCCGGCGCCAGGCGATCACGATGCTGGAATCCATGGGAATCTCCGTGGAGTTCAGCCACCACGAGGGCGCGCCGGGCCAGCAGGAGATCGATCTGCGATACGCGGACGCGCTCTCCACCGCGGACAACATCATGACCTTCCGCCTGGTCATGAAGCAGGTGGCGCTGGAGCAGGGCGTGCAGGCCACCTTTATGCCGAAGCCGTTCTCGGAGTACCCGGGCTCGGGCATGCACACCCACCTCTCGCTCTTCGAGGGCGACCGCAACGCCTTCTACGAGTCGGGCGCGGAGTACCAACTCTCCAAGGTCGGCCGGTCCTTCATCGCCGGTCTGCTCAAGCACGCCGCCGAGATCTCGGCCGTCACCAACCAGTGGGTCAACTCGTACAAGCGCATCTGGGGCGGCTCCAGCCGCACCGCCGGCTCGGGCGGCGAGGCTCCGTCGTACATCTGCTGGGGCCACAACAACCGCTCCGCGCTGATCCGCGTCCCGATGTACAAGCCCGGCAAGACCGGCTCCGCACGCGTCGAGGTCCGCTCCATCGACTCCGGCGCCAATCCCTATCTGACCTACGCGGTGCTGCTCGCCGCGGGCCTCAAGGGCATCGAGGAGGGCTACGAACTCCCGGCGGGCGCCGACGACGACGTCTGGGCCCTCACCGACGCCGAACGCCGCGCGATGGGCATCGAGCCCCTCCCGCAGAACCTCGGCGAGGCGATCTCCCTGATGGAGCGCAGCGAACTGGTCGCCGAGACGCTTGGCGAGCATGTCTTCGACTTCTTCCTGCGCAACAAGAAGCAGGAGTGGGAGGAGTACCGGAGCGAGGTCACGGCCTTCGAACTCCGCAAGAACCTCCCGGTGTTGTAGCCGCCCGGCCACAACACACCGGCGTTGCTCCGGGCCGGCGGTCGTGCACCGTCGGCCCGCAGTCGTATCGTTCCCGACGTCACGCGGCCACGTTGTCCTGGGATCCGGGAAGCCAAGTGCGGCAGCGGCTCATCAGCCGATAACTCGTCGGCGACCCGCACCCGTCGCGGGGCCGAAGGGCTGCGACCTCGCACTGGCGTCTTTGCTCTCCCAGTTCCCTACACGGTCCTCGCGTTGTTCAGGGTGTCCCCAGGGAAGCGAGTGAATTGGCCACCACCGCCAGGTGGTGCGACGTGGCCCATGCGCGCCACTCTGAGGCGGCTCCTGCCTTGGCACGGTGGCCATGGGCGCAGAGAGCGAACTGTTGATCTCCCCAAGACGTGGCTTCGCCCTGAGCGGCCCAGTGATCGGACTCCAGTAGGTGCGCGCAGAGGGCGAAGAAGTCGTCATTGCCCGGCCGACGTTGGGACGCCACGTAGACCTGCCAGTCTTCGCCCACCGTGTACCGAAGATTCGGAGAACCTCGCCAGCCTTTCGCCGGCATCGCCGGATGGCTGACGCCGTAGTCCCCGAAGACCGGGGGAGTGCCCTCGAAGCTACGGGCGACCTTGTGCCACAAGGCGGTCTCCCAGCGATGAAGCCGATTTGGGCGGTCGCGGGGCAGCCGAGCGAGAGTCTGAGGGAAGGACCCGCCGGCCGTCACCACCTGGCGCCAGGGCGCGGTGCGCGCCCAGTCCAAGGCATGCAGCATGGCGGGCACTGCCTGGGCGACCGCGACGTCGGAAGGGACATAACCCGCGTCCAGCACAAGGTCCACCTGTTCGGGAGTGATCCCGAGCGCGTGCAGTGCGCGGCGCACTTCGTGTGAGATGGCGGACGAATCCGCCGGGAGCGCGACGATGTCGAGCCGCAGCATGGCTCCTAGGCCGTGGGCGCGGTGGACGTCTCGCACTTCCCTCAAGGCTCCCGGAGGATCAAAAACACGGAAGACAGGCACCATGGGAAGAAGCCATGCGCCGAATGCCTCGCTGAGCCAGTTCATCGAGTGCCCGGTGAAGAATCCTCCGACCGGACCAGCATGCCAAAGAGCCCCGCAATCCACGGCGACTTCGAGTCCCTTCGGTAACTCTTTCCAGGCATGTTTTCGAAACGTCTCCAGGACATCTCGCCGACCTTCGTCCGGAACGACTTCGAGCACGGGACGGATCTGTGCCTGAACCTCCGGTGCCACCTTGCCAAGTGCGGTGAACTCGCCTCGCTTGCCTTTCAGGATCGGTACGTACGTCATCGGCCGCCCCCCACCGAGCCGCTGCGCCTACCCCTGCCGGGGTTCTCTCTCAGCGTGACTTCGGAAGTGAGCACTGAACAGAGCGCGAACCAGACAGACCGTCATCAGACGGCGGAAGGCGAGGCCGACGTCGCGTAGCGGCGCGTTTCTCCGCCTCGTGCTTCAGATCGCGCGGCCACGCGTCCAGTGGGCACGCCGGACTTGGGGCCCGCCGAGGACGGAGGGGCCGTATGCCGGTCGTACTCGGGTCGCCTCCTGTTGGGTCGTCCGTCATGCGCCACCTCTACCGTCCGCCGCATGAAGAAGCTTCTGATCACGCTGAGCGCTGCCGCGCTGACCATGGGTCTCGCCGCTCCGGCGATGGCCGACCGCGGCCACGCGGACTTCGGCCAGGCCACGCTGACCGGATTCGCGTCGCTTCCGGCCGAGACGTTCGTGCCCGGCAGCGCGCCGTCCGGTTCCGCTCTCGGAACCGCACCGAACAACGGGATCACGGCACCGTTCGCCGGCCAGCCCGTGCAGGGATTCAGCGGGATCCTCAACAGGCACGACGGCACCTTCGACGTGCTGTCCGACAACGGCTACGGCAACAAGGCCAACAGCGCCGACTTCCTGCTCCGCGTCCACCACATCAAGCCGGACGCGCGGAGCGGAAAGGTCAAGGTGCTGGGCGGTTTCAACCTGAGCGACCCGCACCGCCGTGTGCCGTTCGCGCTCACACGGGCCGACCGGGTGCTGACCGGCGCCGACTTCGACGTCGAGTCCATCGTGCGGGCCTCAGACGGTACGTACTGGATGGGCGAGGAGTTCGGCCCGTTCCTGCTGCACTTCTCGTCGAAGGGACAGCTCCTCCAGGCCCCGATCCCGCTCAAGGGCGTGCGGGCGCCGGAGAATCCGTATCTGAACGGCGACAAGCCCAACCTGGCGAGCAGCAAGGGCTTCGAGGGCATGGCCCGCTCGGTCGACGGCCGCCACCTCTACCCGCTGCTTGAGGGCACGGTGGACGGAGACGAGCCCGGCGACCTGCGCCTGAACGACTTCGACCTCCGCAAGGAGCGTTACACGGGCAAGCACTGGGTCTACCGCCTCGACTCGCCTTCGAACGCCATTGGCGACGCCATCGCCGTGGACAGCCACCGCTTCCTGATCATCGAGCGTGACGGCGGTGAAGGCGATGCCGCCGCGTTCAAGCGCATCTACCTGGCTGACAACCGCGACCGCGACCACGACGGCGTCATGGACAAGACGCTGGTGGTCGATCTGCTGAACGTGGCGAACCCGAAGGGGCTC
Organism: Streptomyces sp. AK02-01A; assembly: GCF_033795305.1. Classification (NCBI taxonomy): domain Bacteria; kingdom Bacillati; phylum Actinomycetota; class Actinomycetes; order Kitasatosporales; family Streptomycetaceae; genus Streptomyces; species Streptomyces sp. AK02-01A. The sequence goes on along the minus strand of NZ_JARBAE010000002.1, from coordinate 66,302 downwards.
GGCGGCTTCGGAAAGACCTTCCGCTTCCCGTTCACCACGATCGAGGACGTGGTTCTGCTCGACGACCAGACGCTGGCCGTCATGAACGACAACAACTTCCCGTTCTCCAACGGCCGTACGCCGGGCAAGCCGGACAACAACGAGTTCATCACCGTGCGGCTCGCACACCGCCTGGACGCCGACAGGCGCGCGTTCAACTGATACGCGTTGTCCGGCCGTCGGCGGCCACCGTGCGGTCTTGGCGAGGCGAGAGGATCGTCGCCTCAGGATCGCGCGGTGGCCGCGTGTCATTGCGCGGGCGGCAGCCGACTCCCGGCCGGGGGCCGGGAGTCGGCCCACTGGGCGGCGTGGCGTGATGCTGTGGTGCAACAAGACGGTCTGGGCCGAGGTTGATCTTGGCTGTTGAGCCCGTCCCACCGGATCGAGGTCTCCGCGACCCGGCGCTCCAGGACCCGGACCGGCCCGACCTCAGAAGCTTCAAGAAGCGGACCGGTCACTCCTCCGGCCGCGCCTCCATGAATGTGGCGGCATGGCGGAAGCCCAGCCGGGCGTAGATCCGCGCCACTGTCTCGTCCGTCGCGCACAGAAACACCGTCTTCACGCCGAGGCCGCGCGCCTCGGCCGCCAGCGCCGCGGTGACCGCGAGCGCCAGGCCCCGGCGGCGGGCGGCCGGGAGTGTGGCGACGGCACACAGCTCGGTGACGCCTCCGACGGGCCTTGGGAACAGGCCCGAGCAGAGCGCGAGTCCGTCCTCGATCGCCGCCACCACCGTGGTGCGGCCCGCGCGGATACGGTCCGCCGTCCTGGTGATTTCGGCGGTGTACGCGGGAATCGCCTCGGCCAGTTCGGCGGCGCCCGTCTCGCCGATGTGCGTACCCAGCTCGGCGAAGGCCAGCCATGGAGTGGTGACGGCGCTCGGGAGGCAGGGGTCGTCCGGTGTCAGCGTCCGGACGGCTGTCCCGGTCGGTACGGTACGGGCCGCCGGCACCGGCGCGGCCTCGGGAAGCACCAGCAGCGGGCGCGCCTCGACCCGGAGTCCGGCCTCCTCGGCGGCTTTCCGCAGGCCGGGCGTGGTCTGCGCGACCCATTCGAAGGTTTCCGGTAGGGACAGCTCGCGCTGGCGGGCGCGCACCCGCCGGACATCGGCGGCGGTGACCGGGCTGCCCGGCCGACCACGGGTCGGCCGGGCATGGAGCGGCGGGCCCGAGCCGTCGCGGACAAAGAGAGTCAGCGGCCCGAAGTCCTCGGCCCGCGCGTCCGGCCGGTGGAGAGCGTCCTGATAGTGGTCGATACGGTCCAGCAGAGCGTGGTCGTGGGCGAGGTCACGGCCGCTGCCGCTGTTCGTATCGCTGTTGCTCGTGCGGTTCGCGGTGGTCACGCGGGCAGACAATCACCTTGTGCACATCGCGACCACTGAGTTACGCGACCACTGAGTTATGGGAGCCCTGAGCTACGGGAGCCCTGAGTTACGCGACCACTCACTCCGGCTCAGGCGTCGTACCAACCGCCGTCGATCCGCAGGGTGGTGCCTGTGATGTATTCCGACATGGGGCTGGCCAGATAGGCGACAAGGCCGGCGAAGTCGCGCGGTCGGCCGATGCGTCCGACGTCGTTGGGCGAGAGCGCTTCGACCAGGTTGGGCTCGATCTGCTCCCAGGTGTCGCCCCAGCCGTTCTGCTTGCCCATATGGGTCAGGGCCTCCCGCACCGCGGGGACGAGGATGCCTCCCGCCGCCACCGCGTTCGATGTCACTCCGGAATGCTTCACATCACGCGCGAGAGACTTGGCCAGGTTGTTCCGGGCGGCATTGGAAGCCGCGTAATGCGGCTGGCTCGACTGCGGCAGATGGCCCGTGACACTGCTGATCTGGATCACTCGGCCCCAGTGCCGATCACGCATTCCGGGAACGATGCGCTGAATCATCCGGACACTGGAGACAACATTGATGTTGTAAATGTCAGCCCATTCTCCGGGTGAGGTGCTCTCCCATACCGCGGTGGGTTTGTAGACGCCGACATTGTTCACAAGAATGTCGATGGGACCGGCCTTGAGCGCCGCGGCGGCGACCGTGTCGGCGCCTTCGTCCGTGCCGAGATCACCGATCGCGACGGTTGCCTCGCCGGCTGCCTCGCGGATGGCCTTGGCCACCGCCGCGGTTCTCGCCTCGTCCCGTCCGTGCACGACGACGGAAGCGCCCTCGGCCGCCAGCAGCCTGGCGATTTCCTCGCCGAGACCGCTGCTCGATCCTGTGACCAATGCCCTCTTGCCGGCGAGCTGAAGATCCATCTGCTTCTTCCTTCCTTCGGCGCACCACGCGCGCGGTGCTCCACGGCATGGGCCCGAAGGGGTTTCCCGCAGGTGGGATGCCTCTGTTCGGCGGGGCCGTGCCTCGCGTCCAAAGTGCACTCCAAAAAATAGACCCGCAAGTCCAAAAATCAGGATCCGGCCCGTGTCACCAGTTCCAGCGGCGACTCGACGCGCTCAGCGGCGCCGCAGTGACGGGTCCAGCAGCGCGGGCGGAGTGTCGTGCTTCTCGTGTGCGGCGAGATCGGTACCCGGAGGGACGATCGCGTCGATCGCGTCCAGTACGTCGGCGGAGAGCACGGTGTCCGCGGCGGCGAGCTGTGAACGCAGGTGGTCCAGCGTGCGCGGACCGATGATCGCGGCGGTCACGGCGGGATGCGCGGTCACGAAGCCGAGCGCGAGCTGGATCATGGTCAGCCCGGCCTCGTCGGCGACCTCGGCCAACCGCTCGACGGCATCGAGCCTGGCCCGGTTGGAGGGAATGGCGGTGTCGAAGCGCTGCGGCATGAACGTTGAGCGGCTGGTGGTGATCTCCTGGCCCGCGCGGATCGCGCCCGACAGCCAGCCCGAAGCCAACGGGCTCCACGCCAGCACACCGAGCCCGTACTGCTCGGTCACGGGCAGAACATGGGTCTCGATACCGCGCTGCAGGATCGAGTAGCTGGGCTGCTCGGTGACATAACGGCTCAGGTGATGCTCGCGGGCGGCCCACTGCGCCTGCACGAGGCGGTAGGCCGGGAAAGTCGAGGAGCCGAAGTAACGGATCTTTCCCGCGCGCCGCAGGTCGGTCAGCGCCGACAGAGTCTCCTCGTCGCTGGTGCTCGGGTCCCATCGGTGGATCTGGTAGAGATCGACGTGGTCGACACCGAGGCGGCGCAGGCTGTTGTCCAGCTCGGTGACCAGCCAGCGGCGCGAACTGCCCTGGTGGTTGCGCTCCTCGCCCATGGGCATGTTCGCCTTCGTGGCCAGCACGATGTCGTCGCGGCGGCCGGAGATGGCTTTGCCGACCATCTCCTCCGACTCGCCGTCGCCGTATATGTCGGCGGTGTCGATGACATTGATCCCGGCCTCAAGAGCGGCATCGACGATGGCGGTGGCCTCGTCCTGGGTGGTGCGCCCGATCTTGCCGAAGTTCATCGCGCCGAGCGCGAGAGAGCTGACCTGCACGCCGGTGCGGCCCAAAGTGCGGTACTGCATGACTGTGTTCCTCCGTCGCGGATGAAGCCTGGTGGCATCGCGTGGTGGCAATGCGAGGCTTGGTTACCGGGCCCGTGCTCTGACATCATGGGCAAGCGGAACCTTGTTCCGGTAACGATACGGAACGTCGTTCCGTTTGGCTAGCCCGGCAGCGGAACCCGGCAGCGGAACCCGGCAGCGGAAGGAGTGGCGCGGTGAACGACAGCGACGAGGGCGCGGGGCAGGCGGCCCGGTCCAAGCGGGCGGACGCCCGGCGTAACAAGGAGACGCTGCTCGACGCGGCCGCCGCGGTGTTCGTCACGTCAGGCGTGGAAGCGCCGGTACGTGACATCGCGGCCAAGGCCGGTGTCGGGATGGGCACGATCTACCGCCACTTTCCGACGCGAGCGGATCTCATCATCGCCGTCTACCGGCATCAGGTGGAGGCATGCGCCGAGGCCGGTCCAGCCCTGCTGGCGACCAGCGCGACTCCGCACGCGGCACTGGGACGATGGATCAACCTCTTCGTTGATTTCCTGGTCACCAAGCACGGACTCGCGGCCGTGCTGCAGTCCGACAACGCCGGCTTCGACGCGCTGCACACCTACTTCCTCGACCGCCTCGTGCCCGTGTGCACTCAGTTGCTCGGCGCCGCGGTCGCCGCCGGCGACATCCGCTCCGACACGGACGCCTACGAACTCATGCGCGGCGTCGGGAACCTCTGCATCGGCGGGGACAACGATTCCCGCTACGACCCACGCCACATGGTCGAGCTGCTTGTCGCGGGACTGCTTCAACCGCGCTCGGCCTGATCTGATGCCCGTGGACGCGGCCGCGCCCATGGCGCCGAATCGGCCGACCGCCGGTCATGACCGACGAACAGGTGCGTCCGGACGGACGCAGCGTTCCGTCCGCGTCGGCGACCGGTGCGGCGATCAGTCCGCGACGGGCCGGCCGGTCGCCTGAAGCTGCCTGATGCCCCAGTCGAGCGCGGCCTTGAGATGGGTCGGCTCTCCGGTGGACAGCATGATCGACACTCCGCCCTGGATGCCGGCGAGAAGCGCCGCGGCGGCCTCGTCCACGTCGAGCGACGCCGACAGATGACCCTGACGCCGCAACGACCGGATCCCGGTGGCGAGATACTCCTGCCACTCCCGCATGAGCTGGATGACGATCGCACGGGCCCCGGGCGTGGAGCGTCCGACGTGCGCGAACAGCGAGCCCAGCGGGCAGGTGTCGCCCTGTGCCGTGTACCTCTCGACGACGACGTCACGCCACCGGTACCACGCCTCCCAGGAGTCGAGCGCTCCCAGGTGCGGCTGCTGGTCGTCCAGCACCCGGTCCGCCTCGTACCGCGCGGCGGCGAGCAGCAGGTCCTCCCTGCCGCCGGGAAAGTAGTGAAAGAGCTGGCCCTTGCTCGTACCGGTGCGCAGACAGATGTCGTCCAGGGTCGCCGTGGCGACGCCTCTCTCCAGCAGGACCTCGGCGGCACCGGCGACGATACGCGCCCGTGTGGCCTCGCCCTTCGCCGTCAGAATCCGGCTCAACGACTCCACCTCACTTCCGGAAGAGCCCTCACTTCCCGATCACTTCCAGAAGGCTCCACTGGTTCAGCGTACTCGCGGCGCCGCGCCTGACACCGTCGTCCACCTGACCGCACGGATGCTCCCGGACCCTGCCTGAGCTGCTGAAACGCCGAGGAAGCCGACCGTATCCGCCACTATGCCGAAGCGAGCCGAAGCGAGCCGAAGCGAGCCGAAGCGAGCCGAACCGAGCCGAACCGAGCCGGGCCGAGCCGAACCGAACCGGGCCGAACCGAACCGGGCCGAACCGAGCCGGGCCGCGACTGGGCGAGCCGCCCTCCGCCACAGGGGAGGTGGCGGAGGGCGGCTCGGTCAGGGGCGTCGGTCCGGTGGTGTCAGCCGCAGCGGCCGGCCGGCCGGGCGCGGGTCACCAGGTCGGTGTCGCTGGTGGTGCCGTCGATCCACACCACGCGCCTCCCGGTGTCCGAGGCCGCGAACATCTGCAGGCCGCGGTTGCAGGAGACACGGCCCAGCGGCTCGCCGTCGAGGCCGTACTGCTGGAGCTTCGGCGACGTCTCGTTGCGGTAATCGGTGTCGGGCAGCAGGGTGGTGAGCGTGAGCGTGTCGTCCGAAGCGGTCATGTCCATCGCCCAGACCGCGTCCGCGGCGGACTCCGGAAGGACATCGACGACGTTCTTGCCCTTGAGGTCGGCCCTGCGCACCGCCGTGTGATTGTCGTCGTAGGCGGTCTCGTCGATGATCCAGTAGACGGACTTCGGAGTGAGGACGGGCTGGCCGATGCTGTACGGCGCGCCGGCCTCTCCGACCCGGGTCACCTTGCCGGTCTTCACATCGAGCAGCTCGACGCCGATGGTGGTCCATCCGTTGTCGTCCGCGTAGGACCTGGCGTAGGCGAGCTTGCCGTCCTTGAGCGTGGGCAGCCGGGAGTCGGTGATCCAGTGGGAGTTCGGGTCTTCGTCGACGGCCTTCGGGAGCTTGTCGCCGTCCCGGAGGTAGTTCACATGCCAGATGCCGTAGTCGTCGAGGAGTTCGAAGGCCACCGTGTCACCGGAGACGCGGAGATTCTGGATGTCGTAGTAGTAGGAGGTGAAGAGCGTCTTCGGAACGCCGCCGTTGATCGGGCGCGACATGATGCTGACGCCCATGGGTCCGTAGGCGGCCCACACCACACGCTTGCCGTCGGTGACCGGGTAGACGTTGTAGTAACCGTTGTTGTCACTGATCTGCTTGGCCGCGCCCTTGCCGTCGGTGCGGCCGGCGAAGACCGTGTACGGCGCGGAGCCGTCGTCGTTCGACTTGGACGTGGTCCACCAGCCGGCGTCGGCGTCAGCGCCCGTGCCGCTGATGTTCAGCTTGCCGAGCAGTGTGTCGGTGTCCATACCGAGCGCCTTCTCCCAGCCCGGCACGATGCCGTGGGCGTCGAAGGACTGCTTCACGGTCTTCAGTTGCGCGCTCTTGACGTCGAGGTCCTTGGCGGCCGCGATCACCGCGGCGCGTCCCTCGGTGAAACCGTCCAGCGGCGTCATGTACGAGGTGAGCGCACGGTAGATGATCTTGTCGGCGAGCTTGCCGCCCAGGTCCTCACGCATGTCCCAGAGCGCTCCGCCGAAGATGGTGGAGTTCAGGTGCACGGCGCCGCTGTCGATCTGGAACGACAGACCGAGGAAGTTCTTGGACGTGGTGGCACCGTCGTTGAGATCGCGCAGCGCGCAGTCGCGCGGCGCGGCGGTACGGCACAGGTCCTCACCGATCAGACCGGCGTTCGGGTCCGTCATCGCGACACCCGAGGCGGTGACGTCGATGGCGTTGCCGAAGTAGTCGGCCAGCGCCTCGTTCATCGCGCCCGACTGGCCGGCGTAGACGAGCGCGGCGGAGTTCTCGACGACGCCGTGAGTCATCTCATGACCGACGACGTCCGTGTCGGCCGCCATGGGCCGGTACTGCGAGTCGCCGCTGCCGTACACCATCTTCTGGCCGTCCCAGAAGGCGTTCACGAACGGGCTGCCGTACTCGGTCACGCCGACCAGGGAGTCGATGGCTCCGCCGCGGCCGTCCAGGCTGTCCCGGTCGTGCTGCTGACGGTAGTAGTCGTACACCTGGCCCGCGGCCCAGTGCGCGTCGACCGCTCCGGCCTCGGTCGCGTCCGCCGCGAAGGCGGGCGTGGGCGACGAGAAGAGCGCGATGCCCTCGGGCCAGACACCGGACGCCTGGGTGACATCGACATTCGACGCGTCCCAGGTCGAGATGGCCGCCTTGGAGGTGGCGCTCATCCGGCTGTAGTCCGTCATCACATACTGGCCGCTCGACGCGTCCTGCCGCAGGCCCAGCGTCACCTCACGGCCGTTGACGATCTTGCCGGAGCCGGTGACATCGGCGGGAGCGGCGCTGCCGCCGCTCTTCGGCGCCGCGCTCGCGGTGGCCTTGCCGGCCTTCTCGGCCGGGACGACACCCTGCGCCGCGAAGGTGCGCAGACCGCTGTACTGGAGGACCGGGAAGCCCGACTTGGCGTCGACGTACACCTCCTGCATCAGAGGCTCGCCGGTCGTCGGACTGGTCCCGGTGACCCGCACATGGCGGGTGAGCACACCGGCGCCGCGCGCGAGCACGACCAGGCCCTTGTCCACGCCCTGGAAGGTGCTCGCGGCCTTCGCCGCGCCGTTCTTGCGTACCGCGGTGCCCTTGGTCAGCGTGGCCGAGGAGCCGCGCCTGACGGCCTCGACGGCGCGGCTGACGGCGGTCTTCTCGGAGACGCTGGGCGTGGTGCCGACCGTGAGATCCGTGAAGTACTTGCCGGAAGTGCCGGTGACGGTGCGATTGCCGTTCTTCCGCTCCATGCGGACGACATACTGGCCGCCGAGGACCTCCACACCGCGGTGGCTCTGCTGGAAGCGGACGGTCTCCTGACCGCCGCTCTCCTCGGCCACCTCGGCGGTGCTCAGGTCCTGGTCCGGGTGCGGGATGGCGTACCGCGCGCGGCGGTCCACCAGATGTTCACGCGCGGCGTCGTCGGCGTCGGCGGACGCCTCGGCGGGCTCCGCGATCCCCTCGACGAGCGCGGGCGTCCGGGTGTCCGTGCCCGGTACGACCTCGATGGCGGGCGGCTGTTCGGTGCCGGCCGCCTGGGCGGGCAGCGCGGGAACAGCCATGGCGGCGGCGCCGGCGAGCGCGATCGCGAGGGAAACGCGTCTCTGTCTGGATATCCGGGCGTCGAGTCGTGGCACAGGGGCCTCCAACGAGCCGAAGTGACTTCGGCTCACGATGAGTTGACCAGGGGGAGTGGCGCGTCATTGCGCTGCGGCTCGGGCTCACCTTCGCCGCCGCGTATGGCGCCGGGCAAGGCCCGAGGGAGGGCGGGTCCGCGCACTTGCGCAGATGAGAAGCGCCAGCCGAGGCGCACTCCGGTCGTACGGCACAAGTCCCTCCGGCGGAACGGCGGATGTCTCCCGGACGCGGCGGCGATCGGCTGTAACAGGCCGCGGTTACGCTTCCTCGACGCTGGAGATCACTCATCGACGGCTGTCGGTTTACGTACCATCAGCCCCACGTTCACCAGGGGGGAGACGTCGTGGATTCGTCATCCGACGCGGCATGGGGAGCGGTCGGTCTGGCTCCGCTCACGGGCCGGATCCTGGAGCATCTCATCGGCCGTCCCGTACTGACCGAGGACGAGATAGCGTCCGCCGTGGAGTACCCGGCGGAGGAGATCGGCGAGGCGCTGCGCGCGCTGGAGAGCGAACACCTCGTGGTGCGGACGGGTATCCGGCCGACCCGCTGGGCCGCGGGCCCGCCGCGCTCGACGCTCGGAGCGCTGCTGGCCCGGCGGCGGCAGGAACTGGCCAGGACCGAGCTGTACATGGAGCGGCTGCAGGAGGCGTACCGCTCGGTGCCGTCCCGGCGCGTCACCTCCGACCTCTTCGAAGTCGTCGAGAGCGCGGATCAAGTCGCCGCGCGTTACGCGCAGTTGCTGGCGTCCAGCAAGCGCGAGGTGCTGCATCTGGCCAAGCCTCCGTATCTGCAGCGGTCACCGTCGCCGGTCCGCGCCGCCGGCACGGAGCCGGTCGCGGGCCCGCAGCCGAAGCCGGATCCCGACCCGCAGCCGCCGGAAGGCGTACGGCTCCGGTCCGTGTACGACAGCGACGGATTCACGGACGCGGTGTCCCTCAAGACCGCCGTACGCGGCACGGCCCGGGGCGGCCGGCTCCGGCTGCTGCCCGGACTTCCCATGAAGCTCGTGGTGTTCGACGACACCGCGGGCATGATCCCGCTGAGCAAGGCGGACCCGGCGGCCGGGTCCGTCATCGTGCACGCGTCGCCGCTGCTGGACGCGCTGACGGCACTGTTCGAAAGCCTGTGGGAGCGAGCGACTCCGGTGTCCATGGCGGGCACCGCGGAAAAGCTCCAGGACCGTGCACGAAGCGAGGAAGGCGGGCTGAGTGGACGCGCGCGGGACATCCTGGACCTCATGGCCGCGGGCCTGACCGACGACGCGATCGCCCGCGCGCTCGGGCTCAGCCGACGGACCATCCAGAAACACATCAGCGGCACGGCGGACGCGCTGGGCGCCCGCACCCGCTTCCAGATCGCGCTGCTGGCGCGGGAGCGCGGCTGGATCGGCCGGCGCTGAACCGGCCGGTGCGGCGGCGCGACCGCAGGAGGTGCTGGGCGCCGCGAGGACGGGGCCGTCGCTTGATTACCATGACCCGCGGTCGCATACGGTCGTGGGAGGACGAACATGGGCGAGAGAACTGATGGTCCGTCGGCCGGGCGGCGAAGCGCCGGGTCTTCGCGTCCCGCGCTGCGCCACCTTGGCGCCATGCATCTGAGCGGAGCCGTACTCCTGCTCACATTCTTGGTGCCGCCGTCGTGGATGCTGGACGCCGTCGACGCGACGCCGCCAGGTAATCCCACCGCGGACGCTCCCTTCTTCCTCCTCTTCGCCGTGCCGCTGACATGCGTGAGCTTCCACGTGATGGTGCAAATCCCGGCCGGGCTTCTGGGCACCTGGCTGGGCAGAAGCCGCACAACACCGCTCAAGTACGGGAGCGCGGTCGTCGTGGCAGGCGCACTGAGCTGGCTCCTCCTCTGGAGTCTGGAGCGGAACGCCTGGGACGGCATCGTGCCCGTGTGGGCTGACGCCATGGTGCGCGGATCACTGGGGCTGGCCGCGTACATGTGGGTCATGCGGACGCGGTCCGGATCCGTGCGGCCCGGACAAGCCTGAACGCCAGGCGCCGTGCTCCGTCCCGTGCGTCAGGTGTCAGGCTCGCTTCCTCCTCGTTGTCTCCGCCATGGGCCGGTGACCTGACGATTGACGAGCGCGCGCGGCTGAAGACCAAAACGTCCCGGCCGTCCGCGTGCCCTCAAGATGCGCGACCCCATGATCTGTGCGTGTACGCGGCCGGTCCCGCGCCTCTTCCTGGGGCTACGCTCGATCTCTGGGCTTTGGTCGGACGGGGACGCGGACAGGAGACGGCGATATGACGCTGCCGGGACGCAGGAGCAGTACGTTCATCCGCCTGCTGCGGCACGGTTTCACCGATCCTTCCGCCGCCGAGCGGCTGCTCGACCTTCCCGAGATGTGCGCCGTACGGTCCGATCCGCTGCTTCTCGACGCGCTCGGCGCGACCGCCGATCCCGATCTGGCCCTGCGCGGGCTCGTCCGGCTCGCCGAGGCGGCGCGGCCCGAGGAGCGCCGGATCCTGCTGGACACGCTGGTCACGGCGAAGCCGCTGCGGGACCGGCTGCTCGGCGTACTCGGCGCGTCCGAGGCGCTCGCCGACCATCTCGCCAGACATCCCGAGGACTGGCGCGTTCTGGTCACCTATGAGCTGGCGGACCTGCATCCCGGCGTCGAGGAGTTCGAGCGCGGTCTCGCCGGCGCCAATGATCCCGTCTCGCTGCGGATCTCCTACCGCCGCTGTCTGCTGGCCATAGCGGCCAGGGACGTCTGCGGCACGACCGATGTCGCCCAGACCGCCGCCGAACTCGCCGATCTCGCGACCGCGACGCTGCGCGCCGCGCTGGCGATCGCCAAGGCCGCCGCCCCGGAGGACGCCGTCGCCTGCCGGCTCGCGGTCATCGCGATGGGCAAGTGCGGCGGCCATGAGCTGAACTACGTCTCGGACGTCGACGTGATCTTCGTCGGCGCGACACCGGAGACCGCGGAAGAGGGCACCGACGAGGGAAAAGCCATCCAGGCCGCGACCCGTCTCGCCTCCCATCTCATGCGGATCTGTTCCGAGTCGAACAGCGAAGGAGCCATCTGGCCCGTCGACGCCAACCTGCGGCCCGAGGGCCGCAACGGGCCACTCGTACGGACCCTGAGCAGCCATCTCGCCTACTACCAGCGCTGGGCCAAGACCTGGGAGTTCCAGGCACTGCTCAAGGCCAGAGTGGTGGCCGGAGACCCGGCGCTCGGCGCGGAGTACATCGACGCCGTGTCGCCGCTGGTGTGGCAGGCCGCCGAGCGCGACCACTTCGTGTCCGACGTCCAGAAGATGCGCCGCCGGGTCATCGACAACATCCCGGCCGGACAGGCGGAGCGTGAGCTGAAGCTCGGGCCCGGCGGACTGCGGGACGTCGAATTCGCCGTACAGCTCCTCCAGTTGGTCCACGGCCGCAGTGACGCGACACTGCACAGCGGTTCGACACTCGAAGCGCTGGAGGCGCTGGCGGCGGGCGGCTATGTGGGAAGGGCCGACGCGGCGCAGCTCGACGAGTCGTACCGCTTTCTGCGCGCGATGGAGCACCGCCTCCAGCTCCACCGGCTGCGGCGCACACACCTCGTGCCGGAGGACGAGGACGACCTGCGCCGCCTCGGCCGCTCGCTCGGGCTGCGCAACGACCCCGTCGCCGAACTGACCAGGGCCTGGAAACGCCATACCGCGGTGGTACGGCGGCTGCACGAGAAGCTCTTCTACCGGCCGCTGCTCAACGCCGTCGCGCAGCTCGCACCCGGTGAGATCCGGCTCAGCACGAGAGCGGCGGGACAGCGCCTCGAAGCACTCGGCTACGCCGACCCGGTGGCGGCGCTGCGGCACCTGGAGGCACTGTCGTCAGGAGTGAGCCGCAAGGCGGCGATCCAGCGGACGCTGCTGCCGGTGCTGCTCGGCTGGTTCGCGGACTCGGCCGATCCGGACGCCGGGCTGCTCAACTTCCGCCGGGTCTCGGACGCGCTCGGCAAGACACCCTGGTATCTGCGGCTGCTGCGGGACGAAGGAGCAGCGGCGGAGAATCTGGCGAGGGTGCTGTCGGCCGGGCGGCTCGCGCCCGACCTGCTGCTGCGCGCGCCCGAAGCGGTCTCGATCCTCGGCGACCCGTACGGACTGACACCGCGCGGCCGTGCCGCGCTGGAGCAGGAGGTGCTCGCCGCGGTCGGACGCGCGGAGACGGCGGAGGGCGCGGTCGCCTCGGCGCGCGGAGTGCGCAGACGGGAGCTGTTCCGTACGACGGCCGAGGACATCATCGGCTCCTACGGCACGGAGGACAGCCCGGCCGAGCAGGACCACGGCGCGCTGGTCGACCGGGTCGGGAACGCCGTCACCGATCTGAACGCGGCGACGCTGGCGGGCGCGCTCCGGGCCGTCGTACGCGAGCGGTGGGGCGACACGCTCCCGACCCGGTTCGCGGTCATCGGCATGGGCCGCTTCGGCGGCCATGAGCTGAGCTACGGCTCCGACGCGGATGTGCTCTTCGTGCACGAGCCGCGCGCGGGCGTCGACGAACACGAGGCGGCGCGCGCGGCGAACGAGGTGGTCGCCGAGATGCGGCGGCTGCTGCAAGTCCCTTCCTCCGAGCCGCCGTTGCTGATCGACGCGGATCTGCGGCCGGAGGGCAAGAGCGGCCCGATGGTCCGTACGCTCGCCTCCTACGAGGCGTACTACCGGCGCTGGTCGCTGGTCTGGGAGAGCCAGGCGCTGCTGCGGGCCGAGCCCATGGCGGGCGACGCGGATCTCGGCCGCCGCTTCATCGAGCTGATCGATCCGCTGCGCTATCCGGCGGAGGGACTGGGCGAGGACGCGGTGCGGGAGATCCGCCGCCTCAAGGCGCGGATGGAATCGGAGCGGCTGCCGCGCGGCGCCGATCCGACGCTCCACACCAAGCTGGGCCGGGGTGGTCTCTCGGACGTCGAGTGGACCGTCCAGCTCCTTCAGCTTCAGCACGGCTGGGCGGAGCCGGGACTGCGCACCACGAGCACCCGCGAGGCTCTCGCGGCGGCCCACGCGGCGGGTCTGCTCTCGGCCGAGAACGCACAGATCCTGGACGACGCCTGGGTCCTCGCGAGCCGGGTGCGCAACGGTGTGATGCTGGTCCGGGGCAGGCAGGCCGACACCTTCCCGTCGGACGGCCGTGAGCTGGGCGCGATGGGCCGCTATCTCGGATACGGCCCCGGCCACATCGGCGACATGATCGACGACTACCGCCGGACGACGCGCAGGGCGCGCGCGGTGGTGGAGGAGCTGTTCTACGGCGCGGCGTGATCCCGTAGCCGACTTCCTGCGCATGAACAGCCACCTCTGGCAGGTCTACCAGCTCGCCCGCGCGAAGGGCTCCGTGTACCCGATCGTTCGGGAGCAGCTCGTGGCCCTGAGCAAGGCGCTGGACGGGCGCTCGGACACGCAAGTTCAAGCTCTGTGCGGCGCGGCGGGCGACCTCTTCCAGCTCGCCGGAGAGCTGGCCTTCGACAGCAACCGTTACACAGACGCCGCGGCGTCCTACACGCTCGCCGCGGCGGCGAGTAAAGACGCGGGCTCGTTCGACCTCTGGGCCTGCTCGCTGGTGCGGCACGCGTACATCGACATGTACGAGCGCAGATACAAGGAAGCCGCAGGCATCCTGTCGGCTGCCGAGAGGCTCGCCGGACGAGGAGACAGCTCGCTGTCCACACGCCATTGGGTCGCCTCGGTCCAGGCCGAGGCGCATGCCGGTCTGGGTGACCTGGCCGCCTGCGAGCGTGCCCTGGACGAAGCGGAGAAAGTGCGGGACCTGACGTCTCCCGGTCACAACGGGGGATGGCTGCGCTTCGACGGCTCGCGGCCGGCCGAGGAGCGGGGTGCCCGATACGTACAGCTCGGCTGTCTCGACCTGGCCGAAGAGGCGCTCAAGAGCGCGCTGGACCAAGGTTCACTCGCGAGAGAAGGATCCTCGTTGCGACGCCGTGGGGCCGCGTTGACGGACCTGGCCGCGATCGGAGCCAAGCGGCGCGACCCGGACCAACTTCTCGTCTACGGCCGTGAGGCACTGCGACTCGCCAGGGAAACATCCTCCGGGTACGTCGCCCGTAGACTCCGCAACCTGCGAACCGAGTTCGGCCCCTTGGTCCGCGACCACCGCGTCGCTGAGCTGGACGCCGAGATCGGCGCACTGAGCATCACGCGACGAGAGGGGTAAGCATGCCGCAGACCGAGGACGGCCGCCTGTTCCGGGAGACGTGGATCGCCGGCGTACGAGCGCACTTTCCCGGTGAGCCGAAGCCCGGCTACGTGACTCCTTGGGAGGACACCCCGGAGTGGGAACGCCAGGCGGCCGCCGCCGTCCAGGGACAGGTGCGACAGTTCCTCCTCGTCAGCGAGGGGCATGCTTCGCGGCTGTCACGCGAGCAGAAGGGCTGGTTCGTCGCGACGTGCTGGACCGCCCAGATGTTCAAGCACTTCGAAGCCCCCAAGCCGGGCTACGTGGCTGACTGGCCGGACCTCCCCGACTGGCAGAAAGAGACCGACTCGGACATTTTCGAGGCGGTCGAGAAGTCCATCGAGTGAGTTTGCCGACCGGCGCGGCGTGATCCCGCCGCCGGCCGCGCGGGCCGTGTATCCCAGGTCCCGGCGCGTCCACGGCGTCAGGCCGTCAGCGGCCGGCGTCCGTGCTCTCGTCGTCGGCCGGGACCGACCTGGCGCGGGAGCCGGTACGGCAGCTCGCCGTACCAGGCGTACGAGATGCCGAAACCGAACGCCAGGCAGACCATGCCGCCCACGGCGTCCAGCCAGAAGTGGTTCGCGGTGGAGACGATCACGAGCAGGGTGACCGCCGGATAGAGCAGCCCGAGTATCTTCGCCCAGGGCGCCGAGGCGAGCGCGAAGACGGTCACGCCGCACCACAGGGACCAGCCGATGTGCATCGACGGCATGGCCGCGTACTGGTTCGACATGTTCTTCAGGTCGCCCGAGGCCATCGAGCCCCAGGTGTGGTGGAAGGCGACCGTGTCGACGAAGTGTCCTCCGGTCATCAGACGCGGCGGTGCCAGCGGATACAGGTAGTAGCCGAGCAGTGCGACGACCGTGGTCGCGAAGAGCACCAGCCGGGCGGCGGCGTAGCGGCCGGGATGGCGGCGGAAGAGCCAGATCAGCACACTGATGGTGACGATGAAGTGCAACGTCGCGTAGTAGTAGTTCATGGCCACGATCAGCCAGGTCACCGAATTGACGGCGTGGTTGACGGACTGCTCGACCGCGATCCCCAGGGCCTGCTCCGTCTGCCAGATCCAGTTGGCGTTGTGCAGCGCCTTGACGCGCTGCTCCGGTACGGCGTTACGGACCAGGGAGTACGTCCAGTAACTGACCGCGATCAACAGGATTTCGAACCAGATCCGCGGGCGGCGAGGTGACCGGAGGCGCCACAGCCGGACCCGGCCGCGGTTCTCCTCCTCGGCGCTCACCACGAGGGTCGCGCCGGCCGGCGGCGCGTCAGTCTCCTCGTCGGTGATGAGTGACGGGGCGGCCGTCCGGCCTTCCCGTGTCTTCACGGTCGATTCACCCGTCTCTCCCGGTGCAGTACTCTGCCTCCCCGCCCTTGGGCGGCGTCAGGGCCCGGCCGTCACGAGGCCTTGCCGAGCCAAGTGAGAAGCCACCCCATTCATGAGGTGGAGGAGTCACAGCGAGAGAGTCTGCCAGATTCCCCGCCACCGACCGATCATCCCCCGGTCGGGTTCGTGCCGCATTCGGTACACCCTAAAGTCGACCGCGCCGCTCCGTCGACCCGAGGGGTCCCGGAGCCGGCCCGGAAGCGGTTGAACCACGAACCACCAGCTCCGGCATGAACACGAACTCGCTGTGCGGAGCGGGTGTGCCACCGATCTCCTCCAGGAGCGTGCGTACCGCCGCCTGGCCCATCGACGGCACCGGCTTGCGGATCGTCGTCAGCGGAGGATCGGTGAACGCTATGAGCGGTGAGTCGTCGAAGCCGACCACCGACAGATCCCTGGGCACCTCCAGACCGAGCCGTCTGGCCGCTCTGATCGCGCCGAGCGCCATCATGTCGCTCGCGCACACCACCGCCGTACAGCCGCGCTCGATCAGCGCGGTGGCGGCCGCCTGGCCGCCCTCCAGAGTGAACAGCGACTGCTGGATCAGCTCCTCCGTCTCCTGCGCGGAGAGGCCGAGCAGCTCCTGGACCGTGGCCCGGAAGCCCTCGATCTTGCGGAGCACCGGCACAAAGCGCTTCGGGCCGACGGCGAGCCCGATCCGCTGGTGGCCCAGCGAGACGAGATGGGTCACCGCGAGCCTGACGGCCGCCCGGTCGTCCGGCGATATGAAGGGCGCCCGGACCTTCGGCGAGAAACCGTCCACGAGGACATACGGCACGCCCTGGGTGCGGAGCTTCTCGTACCGGCTCATGTCCGCCGAGGTGTCGGCGTGCAGTCCGGAGACGAAGATGATGCCGGAGACGTCCCGCTCGACGAGCATCTCGGTCAGCTCGTCCTCGGTGGATCCGCCGGGCGTCTGGGTCGCCAGCACCGGCGTGTAGCCCTGCCGGGTCAGGGCCTGGCCTATCACCTGGGCCAGGGCCGGGAAGATGGGATTCTCCAGCTCCGGCGTGATCAGGCCGACCAGACCGGCGCTGCGGCGGCGCAGCCGTACGGGACGCTCGTAGCCGAGGACGTCGAGTGCGGCGAGAACGGATTCGCGGGTGGTCGCGGCAACCCCGGGCTTGCCGTTCAGTACGCGGCTGACCGTCGCTTCGCTGACCCCCGCCTGGGTTGCGATATCGGCAAGCCGTGCGGTCATGGGAGTGGACTGTACCGGGCGTCTGTCGGATTGCACACCGGCTGCGGAAACCGGCCGTCGCGGCAAGGCCCTGCAAGATCTTGCGAAACCTTCCTGCGGTGCTCGTGCCGGCTGCTGAGGCCCCGACAGCCTGCGTAAACCGTCTCTGCCAGGTGATGTGAGTTCCCGTCAAGAGTCTGGTCGGCGCGGGCAGGGCACGCAGGTGTAACGATCGGCAGCTCTTGCGGAAATATTCCGCAAGGTCTTTCGGCCTTCTTTCATCGCTGTTACCTTCACGTCCGACCCGGCGCCGCAATGGAGCGGTACGGCAGTTGAAGGAGTTCGGATGCGACGTGGCATAACGGCCACCGCCCTGGCCGCGACCCTGGTCCTCGCGGCGACCGCCTGTGGCACTGACGAGGAGTCAGGCGGCGGCAAGAGCTCGGGCGGCGAGCTCTCGGGAACGGTCACCTGGTGGGACACCTCGACCGTCGGCAGCGAGGACAAGGTCTTCAAGAAGCTCGCCGAGGACTTCGAGAAGGTCCACCCGAAGGTCGACGTCAAGTATGTGAACGTGCCCTTCGGCGACGCCCAGAACAAGTTCAAGAACGCGGCGCAGTCCGGCTCCGGCGCTCCCGACGTGATCCGCTCCGAGGTCGCGTGGACACCCGAGTTCGCCGATCTCGGCTATCTCGCGCCGCTGGACGGCACACCGGCGCTCAAGGACGAGAAGGACTTCCTCGGGCAGGCCGCCGCCTCCACGGAGTACGACGGCAAGACCTATGCCGTGCCGCAGGTCATCGACTCCATGGGCATCTTCTACAACAAGAGGATCCTGAAGGACGCCGGCGTCGAAGTCCCGGCCACCGTCGACGAGTTGAAGTCCGTGTCGAAGACCGTCAAGGAGAAGACCGGCAAGACCGGCCTGTATCTGCGCGGCGACGACGCCTACTGGTTCCTGTCGTTCCTGTACGGCGAGGGCGGCAACCTGGTCGACGCCGAGAGCAAGACCGTCACCGTCGACAACGCGGCCGGCGTGAAGGCCATGACCGTCGTCAAGGACCTGGTCGACTCCGGCGTCGCCAAGACCGATGCCACGGACGGTTTCGAGAACATGCAGACGGCCTTCAAGGAGGGCGAGGTCGCCATGATGATCAACGGCCCGTGGGCGATCGCCGACACCTACGGCGGCCCGCAGTTCAAGGACCGCGCGAACCTCGGCATCGCGCCCGTACCGGCCGGCTCCGCAGGACAGGGCGCGCCGCAGGGCGGTCACAATCTCGCGGTCTACGCCGGCTCCAAGAACCTCGACGCCTCCTACGCGTTCACCGAGTACATGACGTCGGCGGCGAGCCAGGCCAGGGTCGCCGAGGAACTGAACCTGCTGCCGACCCGTACCTCCGTCTACTCCCGGCCGGGCGTCGCCGACAACGAGATCGTCAGCTTCTTCAAGCCCGTCGTCGACAAGGCCGTAGAGCGTCCCTGGATCCCCGAGACCGGCAGCCTGTTCGCGCCGCTGGTGACCGAGTACACCAAGGTCCTCACCGGCCAGGCCACACCGGAGCAGGGCGTCACGGCCACCGGCGACGCCTACCGCAAGCTGCTCAAGGGCTGGAAGTAACAGGAAGGCGGGCCGGCTGATGGCTGTCCACACCAGCCAGTCGGTGGCGCGGGCCGCGGGCGACGACATCGTCCGCGGCTCCGGCCCCGGCTCTGGCAACCCACCCGGCAGGCTCCGGCGGGGCCTCTCGACGCACTGGTACGCCTGGACCATGGTCGCGCCGGTGGTGGCCGTGATCGGCGTGATCATCGGCTATCCGCTGGTCCGCGGCGTCTATCTGTCGCTGACCGACGCCAACGAGCGCAATGTCGAGCGCCATATCGGCGTCAACCATCTGCCCGCCACCTACGAGTTCATCGGCCTCGGCAACTACACCGAGGCACTGACGGGCGGCCAGTTCCTCGCCACCCTCGGCTGGACACTGGTGTGGACGTTCTCCTGCGTCAGCGTGACCTTCGCGCTGGGCCTCGCCCTGGCGAACATCCTCAACCGCCGGATCGCCGGCCGCTCCGTCTACCGGATGCTGCTGATCCTGCCCTGGGCCGTACCGGGCTTCGTCTCCGTCTTCGCCTGGCGCTTCCTCTACAACGAGGACCGCGGATTCCTCAACAAGCTGCTGGCCGGCGGCGGAATCGACGCCGTGCCCTGGCTCAACGACCCGGACTGGGCCAAGTTCTCCGTCATCGCCGTGAACATCTGGCTCGGCGTGCCGTTCATGATGGTCGCCCTGCTCGGCGGACTCCAGTCCATCCCCGGAGAGATGTACGAGGCCGCCGAGATGGACGGCGCCAGCGCCTGGCAGCGGTTCTGCCACATCACCATGCCGGGGCTGCGCTCGGTCAGCACGACGGTGATCCTGCTCTCCACCATCTGGACCTTCAACATGTTCCCGGTGATCTTCCTGCTGACGCGCGGCGGCCCCGGCGAGGCCACTCAGATCCTGGTCACACAGGCGTACAAGTTCTCCTTCGAGATCAGCCCGCGCGACTTCGCGCAGTCCTCCACCTGGGGCGTGCTGATCCTTGTCCTTCTGATGCTCTTCGCCGCGGTCTACCGGCGAGTCCTCCGTCAGCAGGGAGATACGTGGTGACCACCGCCGCACGCCGTCCCGTCTCCAAGGCCGCTCCCGGGATCCCGCGCCGCGGCCGGCGCTCGCCGCTGGCCTCGGCCGCGCTGCACGCCACCCTCGTCGTGGCGTCCGTGACAGCCGTCTTCCCGGTGCTGTGGGTCTTCCTGACCTCACTCAAGCCGCCGAGCTACGCGACGACCACGGACTTCTTCAAAGAGACGACCTTCGAGAACTACACCAAGCTGCTGCGGGACACGCCGTTCCTCACCTGGTTCGGCAACTCACTGCTCATCGCGGGCCTCACCACCGTGCTCGGTGTGTTCGTGGCGGCCACCACCGGCTACGCCGTCAGCCGCTTCCGCTTTCCCGGCAAGCGCGGTCTGATGTGGACCCTGCTCATCACCCAGATGTTCCCGGTCGCCGTCCTCATCGTGCCGATCTACAACATCATGGCGGGCCTCGGACTGCTCAACAATCCGGCCGGTCTGGTGATCACGTACCTCACCATCGCCGTGCCCTTCTGCGCCTGGATGATGAAGGGCTTCTTCGACACCATTCCGATGGAGATCGACGAATCCGGCCAGGTCGACGGGCTGACGCCGTTCGGCACCTTCTTCCGGCTGATCCTGCCGCTGGCGAAACCGGGCCTCGCGGTGACCGCGTTCTACTCCTTCATCACCGCCTGGGGCGAAGTGGCCTACGCCTCGGCCTTCATGGTCGGCGACGAGAACCTCACTCTCGCCGGCGGCCTCCAGAAATTCGTCAACCAGTACGGCGCCCAGTGGGGCCCGATGACCGCCGCGTCCGTACTCATCGCCGTTCCCGCCGCTCTCGTCTTCCTCTTCGCCCAGCGCCATCTCGTCACCGGTATGTCGGCCGGCGCCGTCAAGGGCTGACCGGCGCCGGCCCGCGCGCCGGAATGTCCCACCGCATCACCGCGCACCACGACGGCGGCCCGTGGCCCATCGGGTCCCGGCGCCGCTTCCCATCGCAGACACTCCAGGGATGACATGACCCAGCACCTCGCCGCCCCTCTCACCGGCCCGTCCGACGACGCCCCGGGCGACCGCTCGGGCTGGTGGCGGGACGCGGTCATCTACCAGGTCTATCCACGCAGCTTCGCCGACGGCAACGGCGACGGAATGGGCGATCTCGACGGCGCGCGCCGCCGTCTGCCGTATCTCAAGGAGCTCGGCGTCGACGCCGTCTGGCTCAGTCCCTTCTACGCCTCTCCGCAGGCCGACGCCGGCTATGACGTCGCCGACTACCGGGCCATCGACCCGATGTTCGGCACCCTGCTGGACGCCGACGCGCTGATCCGCGACGCCCATGAGCTGGGCCTGCGCGTCATCGTCGACCTCGTACCGAACCACTCCTCCGAGGACCACGAATGGTTCAGGCGCGCGAAGCGGGAGGGCCCGGGATCCGCGCTGCGCGAGCGCTACCACTTCCGGCCCGGCAAGGGAGCCGCCGGTGAACTCCCGCCCAACGACTGGGAGTCCATCTTCGGCGGTCCCGCCTGGACCCGTACCACCGACCCGGACGGAACGCCCGGCGAGTGGTATCTGCACCTCTTCGCTCCCGAGCAGCCCGACTTCAACTGGGACAACCCGGCCGTCGCCGACGAGTTCCGCTCGATCCTGCGCTTCTGGCTGGACATGGGCGTGGACGGCTTCCGCGTCGATGTCGCCCACGGGCTGGTCAAGGCGGCGGGACTGCCCGACATCGGCGGTCGCGGACAGCTCAGGCTGCTCGGCAGCAGTGACGAGGGCCTGCCGTTCTTCGACCAGGACGGAGTGCACGAGATCTACCGGAGCTGGCGCACGATCCTCGACGAATACCCCGGCGACCGGATCGCCGTCGCCGAGGCATGGACCCCGACCGTCGAGCGCACCGCGAACTACGTGCGTCCGGACGAGCTGCACCAGGCGTTCAACTTCCAGTATCTGAGCACCTCGTGGGTCGGTCCGGCGCTGCGCGAGGTCATCGATGTCTCACTCGCCGCGATGCGCCCGGTCGGCGCTCCCGCCACCTGGGTGCTGTCGAACCACGACGTGACCCGGCACGCCACCCGGTTCGCCGGCCCGCCCGGCGGCGGCACCCAGACACGCGAGCCCGGCGACCGGACGCTCGGACTGCGGCGGGCCCGCGCGGCGACGCTGCTGATGCTCGCCCTGCCCGGCTCCGCGTACATCTACCAGGGCGAGGAACTCGGGCTGCCCGATGTCACCGATCTGCCCGACGAGGCCAGGCAGGACCCGTCGTACTTCCGCGCGAGCGGCCAGGACGGCTTCCGCGACGGCTGCCGGGTCCCGATCCCCTGGACACGCACGGGCAGTTCATACGGTTTCGGCACCGGCGGAAGCTGGCTGCCGCAGCCGGAGAGCTGGGCCGCGCTCAGCGTCGAGGCACAGACCGGCGACCCCGGCTCGACCCTGGAGCTGTACCGGTCGGCGCTGGCCGTACGCCGGGAGCATCCGGGACTGGGCGCGGGCACCTCGGTGCGGTGGCTGGACGCACCCGACGGTGTGCTCGTCTTCGCCCGGCCCGGCTTCGTCTGCACGGTCAACACGACGGACAGGGCCGTACGGATCCCGGTGCGCGGGGGCCTGCTGCTGGCGAGCGGCCCCATGCCGGCCGGTCCCGGTACGCCCGGCGAGACCGAGCTGCCGGCGGACACCACGGCGTGGTGGACGGTGTGACGGCGCCGCTCCGCCGGAGCGACGCCCGCCGCCGGCCCGACGACGCCGTCCGCGGGCGGCCTTGAGGGCGGAGCGCGTCGCGACGAGAGACCGCACCATCCGTCATCCGCACATCCCCCACCTCAGTGCAGGAGGAACCATGGTCCGCAGATATCTCGCCGCCGCGCTCGCCCTGGTGGCCGGCGCCACCGCCCTCGCGGTGCCCGCCGGGACCGCCCAGGCGGCGCCGCCCGGCGGCAAGGACGTCACCGCCGTACTCTTCGAGTGGAGATTCGACTCCATAGCCAGCGCGTGCACGGACACGCTCGGCCCGGCCGGTTACGGCTACGTCCAGGTCTCGCCGCCCCAGGAGCACATCCAGGGCGGCCAGTGGTGGACCTCGTACCAGCCCGTCAGCTACCGGATCGCCGGCCGGCTCGGTGACCGCGCCGCCTTCACGGACATGGTGAACACCTGCCACGCGGCGGGCGTCAAGGTCGTCGCCGACAGCGTCATCAACCACATGGCGGCCGGTGACGGCACCGGTACGGGCGGCTCGCCGTACACCAAGTACAACTACCCCGGCATCTACTCGGGCGCCGACCTGGACGACTGCCGCGCGCAGATCACCAACTACTCCGACCGCGCGAACGTACAGAACTGCGAGCTGGTCGGGCTCGCCGACCTGGACACCGGCGAGGAGTACGTACGCGGCCGGATCGCGGCCTATCTGAACGACCTCCTCTCGCTCGGCGTCGACGGCTTCCGGATCGACGGCGCCAAGCACATGCCGGCCACCGACCTCGCCGCGATCAGAAGCCGGCTGAGCGACCCCGGCGCCTACTGGAAACAGGAAGTCATCTACGGCGCCGGCGAGGCGGTCTCGCCGACCGAGTACCTCGGCACCGGAGACGTACAGGAGTTCCGGTACGCGCGAAGCCTCAAGCAGGTGTTCACCAACGAGAACCTCGCCTACCTGAAGAACTACGGCGAGGGCTGGGGCTTCATGGCGAGCGGCGAGTCGGCCGTCTTCGTGGACAACCACGACACGGAGCGCGGCGGCGACACCCTGAGCTACCGGGACGGCGCGAACTACACGCTCGCCAATGTCTTCATGCTGGCCTGGCCCTACGGATCGCCGGATGTGCACTCCGGCTACGAGTTCACCGACCGCGACGCGGGACCGCCCAACGGCGGCACCGTCAACGCCTGTTACAGCGACGGCTGGAAGTGCCAGCACGCCTGGCGCGAGATCTCGTCCATGGTCGGCTTCCGCAACACCGTGAGCGGCACGGCGGTGACGAACTGGTGGGACAACGGCGGCGACCAGATCGCCTTCGGACGCGGCGACAAGGGCTATGTCGCCGTCAACCACGAGAACTCCACGCTCACCCGCACCTTCCAGACCTCGCTGCCCGGCGGCGACTACTGCGACGTGCAGAGCGGCCGGCGGCTGACGGTGAACGGCTCCGGACAGTTCACCGCGACGCTCGGCACGAACACCGCGGTCGCGCTGCACACGGGCGCGCGCGACTGCTGAGAACCCGTCCGGGCCCTGAGGATCCGGTCAAGAGCTGATCTCGACCGGAAAGGATGAACCCTCGGTCGCTTCTGTGTGTTTCCCGCCATGGGTACCGGCTCTGGTTCCCAACTGGGCCAGAATGTACCCGTGGTGGGGAACCTTCCCGAAGAGACGACCAGCTTCGTAGGTCGCAGGGCCGAACTGGTCCTCCTGGAGCACGCACTCGAAGAGCACCGGCTGATCACTCTGACCGGCAGCGGCGGTGTGGGCAAGAGCCGGCTGGCGCTGCGCGCTGCCGAGGTCGCGGCCGGACTCACGAACGCACCTCGCACCGAGCGCCCGGACGGACCGGCCACCGAGCGGGCCAGGGGCCGCCATCCCGACGGAGTGTGGTGGGCGGACCTCTCACCGCTCTACGACGACCGGCTGCTGCTCGCCACCGTCTCCGACGCCGTCGGGCTCTCCGACTACTCGCTGCGGATGCCCATCGAGGCGCTCTGCGAATGGCTCGCGGACCGGCGGCTCCTGCTCGTCCTCGACTCGTGCGAACGCATAGTGCCCGCCTGCGCCCATCTCGTCGGCGAACTGCTCACCGCCGCGCCCGGCCTCACCGTCCTCACCACCAGCAGACAGCCTCTCGGCGCCAAGGGCGAGTACTGCCTTGAAGTACCGCCACTGCCGCTGGAGGGCGACGACGAGGTCCTCCAGCTCTTCCGCGACCGCGCCGCCGACGCCGCGCCCCAGGTGTCCCTCGACGATCCCGGGACCGCGGCCGCCGCCGTGCAGATCTGCCGCCGGCTCGAAGGCATCCCGCTCGCCGTCGAACTCGCCTGCGCCCGGCTCGACGAGAACTCCGTCGAGCAGATCGCCGACCTGCTCACCTCCCGGCTCGACATACTCACCAACGAGAACGTATGGCCCCAGCGCCACCGCGCCCTGCGCACCGCCATCGGCTGGAGCCACGAACTGTGCGCACCGCTGGAACGCCTGCTCTGGGCACGGCTCTCCGTCTTCCGCGGCGACATCGAAGCGGTGGACGCGCAGGCGGTCTGCGCCGGCGGTCCGCTCTCCGCCGAGGCCATCACCACGGCCCTGACCGGACTGATCGCCAAATCCGTGGTCCGGCAGGACGGCACCCGCTACCGGATGCTCGACACCATTCGTGAGTACGGCTTCATGTGGCTGGCCGAACTCGGCGAGGAGCGGCTGCTCACCGACCGGCACGCCGCACACTTCGCCGAGCTCGCCCGGCAGGCCCACGACGGATGGTTCGGAGCCGAACAGGTCGCCTGGTACCAGCGGATGGCCGACACCCACGCCGACCTGTGCGCCGCACTCAACCACCTGCTCGCCGTCGATCCGGAGGCGGCCGTCGGCATGGCGGGACGGGTCTGCTTCTTCTGGTTCTGCTGCGGCCATCTGCACGAGGCCCGGATCTATCTGGAACGCGCGCTGGCCGCCGACGACACCGTCGGGCCGCACCGCACCCGCGCCCTGTGGGCCCTCGGTATGACGGTCGTGCTCCAGGGCGACCACGAGACCGCGCACCGGCTCGGCGAGCAGTGCAGCATGGCCGCGTGGCGTGACCAGGACCCCGAGTCGATGCTCTCCGCGGCCTACCTCCTCGGCATCACGTACATGATGATGAGCCGTCCGCAGGCCGCCTACACCGTGGCCGACCGCGCCCTGCGCGCGCTGCCCGGCGAACCCTTCGACTCCCGCTCGCGACTGCGCTGCCGGCTGATCCGGATCTTCGCGCTCACCGCGACGGGACGGCTCGACGAGGCGGGCGAGGAGGCGGCCGATCTGCGGCGGCTGTGTCTGGAGCACGAGGAGTACTGGACCCGCTCCTACGCCGACTACCAACTCGCGCTGGTACGCCTGCTCCAGGGCCGGCCGCACGAGGCGGAGGGCCACGCGCGCTCGATGGTCAACGCCAAGCGCCTGCTGGGCGACAGCTTCGGTATCGCGCTCGGCCTCGATCTGATGGCCGCCGCGTTCGCCGCGCAGGGCGACGGTGAACGGGCCGCGCACGCGTACGGCACCGGCCAGGCCTACTGGCGCATGGTCGGTCATCCGCAGCGCGGCACACCGGAACTGGCGCCGGTGCGCGCCGAGTGCGAACGGCAGGCCCGCGCGGCGGCCGGGAATCTCGCGTACGAGGACGCGTTCCACCGGGGTCTGGTCGACGACGGCGAGAGCGGACTCGCCCGCGCGCTGCTGGGCCATCTGCCGTCGGAGAGCTGAACGGGCCCGGCTGTTTCCGTGTGAACCGCGCCGTGCTGGAAATCTGGTAGGTATGACGTCCACCGAGGTGAAACCGGAAGAGCCCAGGAGCCGGACGCGCGCCTCGCGGCTGTCCCGCTGGGGCAAGCTGCCCATCGCACTCGTCGTCGTGGCCGCGCTGCTGTTTCTCGGCAGCCGGCTCGATCTGCTGCCCGGGTTCGGGGACCTGTTCGGCGAAGAGACCCAGGACCGCACCGGGCCCACGCTGCTGCGGTCCATCCAGGACCTGGACCGGTACGAGGCGGCCTCGGGCAACTTCCAGGTCGTCGTCGACCTGGAGAAGGACGCCACATACCTGCCGGACGCGATCCGCGGCACCCGGACCCTCTATGTCGGAGCCGGCACGGTCGGCGCGTATGTCGACTTCGGCGGGATCGGCGAGGACAGCGTCCAGGTCAACGAGGCCCGTACGGCCGCGACGATCCGGCTGCCGCACGCCCGGCTCGGCAAGCCCGCGCTGGACCCGGACCGTTCGTACGCCGTCTCCAAGGAGCGGGGACTCCTCGACCGGCTCGGTGACCTCTTCTCCGACAATCCGGCCGACGAGCGCGCCGTGAACCGGCTGGCCGCACAGCACATCGGCGACGCGGCCAAGGACAGCGAACTCACCGCCCGCGCCGAGAAGAACACCACCGGCATGCTGGAGGGCCTGCTGCGGTCTCTCGGCTTCACCGAGGTCAAGGTGGTCTACGCCTGACCGGCGGCCACCGCTTCCGGACGGCCGTCCCGCGGCGTGTCTCCGGTGTCCTGTCCGGCTCGCCATGTCCGGTCGTCGGACGCACGGCCTGACGGGCGGCCTTCGCGGAGTGTCCGTTACGCTCCCGGTCCATGAGCGCATCTGACCACGAGGCCATGGACACGCCGATACCCGAGCCGGAACAGGAAAGAGCGGGCCTGACGCCACGTCAGGCCCGCGCCGTCCGCGTCGCGCTCGCGTCGGTGCTGCTGGTGGCGATGGCGGTGCTGCTCGCGGTGCGGCTGGCGCAGCGGACGTCCGTGCTGGTGGTCGGTGTGTACGGGCTGGCGATGATCCTGTGCGGTGTGGTCATCGAGCTGAGCCGGCACGGGCGTACGCGGCTGGCCAGCTGGCTGCTGGGCGTGGGCCTGGTGGCGGCGCTGGGCGCGGACTGGCTGCTGCTGCCGTGAGGTGAGGGCGCGCGGTGCCGCGCGCCACCGACTCGTGACGCTCAGCGCAGTGACTCCACTCTGGTGCCGTCCGACACATGGCCGTACAGCTCCGCGCCGGCGCCTCGGGCCGCGCGTACCGCCAGCAGAGCGCCCTTCGCGCTGCCTCGCACGCCGCCCTCCGTGGCCACTGAGCGGAACTGTCCGCTGCCCGCCGCCAGTACGTACCAATGGCCGCCGCGCGACTTCCACAGGACACCCGCCAGCACCCGGGGATCCCGGACGCCGCACGCCGGTGTGTCCTCGGCGCGCGCCGCGACCGCGCCCGGCGCCGCCGGCTCGCGGGACGGCGCCTGGAACTGTGCCATCACCCGGCTCCCGGTGCCGCGCCAGGTCTCCGCGCGCGTGCACAGCCAGGCCGCGGCGCCGTTGGCCTCCGGCAGCGGCTGGCGGGCGTACTGCCAGGAGTTCACGGACCGTACGCCGTGCGAGCGCACCGCCGGCAGCAGACAGGCCGTCCGGGCCCAGGCCGCGCGGTCCGCCGGGGCCGAGATGTCCTTCGGCGCGGACGGCGGCCCGGACGTCAGCCGCGCCGGTGTCAGCTCGCCGAGGTCGGTCAGCAGCCGGTCGGTGGTCCTGTCGCGTACATCGAGCGTGTCCCAGGACCGGCAGTCCCGGGCCGTCGCCGGGCTCGGCAGCGGATCGGTCACGCCGTCCCGGTCGCGGCGCAGCGGCCGCGCGGAGCCGTCGGGGTCGAGCAGATCCCGTACGGAGGTGCGCCGCAGCCACGGCGCCGTCAGATAGCGGACGTTGCCGTCCGAGCGGCCGACGACCAGCGCGCCGGAGACGGTGGCGTCCGCGCCGTCGACCCGGGCGAAGTCCAGAGCCGCGGCCTCGCCGCCGCGCGCGGACTCCGCGTACCGGACGATCCGCATCCCGTCGTGGAAGAGCACCACCCGCGCGCTGTCGACCCTGCCCGCGTACAGAAGCTGCGGCGAGCCCATCGGAGGTCCGGAGGGAGTGGCCGGGGTCGCGGAGACCTGGACGGCGGCGCCGGGCCGGGCCCAGACGGCCAGCGCCCGGCGCAGCAGGCCGTGATCCCGGGCCAGCGGGCCGCGGGTGGGCCAGACGGAGAAGTCGGTACGGGCGGAGATCTCCCATGCGGCGGGCGCGATCCGGCGCACCTTGGCCGGGTCCAGGGCCGATTCGGCCGCGGGGTTGCGGGCGTACGGCGGCGCCGCGGCGCCGTCAGGGCCCCATCCGTCACCGGGCAGAGCGAGAAGCGCTCCGCAGACCAGCGCGGCCGCGGTGGCGGCGGCAGCGGCCCTGGCGTACCGGCGGCGGCGCAGCAGATCGGTGGGCCGGGCCTGGAGCGAGCACGGGTCGAACTCGGGGGAGAGCAGCAGAGCGGCGGCCTCCGGCGCGTCGACGCCGTCCGCTCCGGCGAGCGCCGCGTCCGGATCCTCGGTCCCGGCCGCGGCGAGCACGCGCCGTACCTCCGGATCCGGCAGATCCTCCAGGGCGCGCAGCACGAACGCCGCGCGGGCCGGGCACGAGAGGCCGGACAGCCGCTGGTCCAGAGCGAGTTCGTCGGCGCCGCCGGCGCGCGGAAACAGCCGCAGGCCCCAGACGTGCGGCAGCAGCGGCGGCAGTTGGGCCCGCTTGGGCCAGACCGGCCGGCGCAGTGGACGTCCGGCGTCCAGGGCCTGGCGCAGCACCCGGCCGCGTACATAGGCGAAGCCGGGCTCGCGCGCCGGGACTTCGGAGCCGTCGCCGGCCGTACGGCCGTGCGGCAGTGAGCGCTGCACCAGCGCGTGCGCGGTCAGTACGCGCCGGTTGCGGCCCAGTGACGGCGGCAGGACGAGATAGGCGATCCGTACGAGACGGGTGTAGTGCTCGACGAGGGCCGCCTCGGCCTGTTCGATACCGACGGAAGTGGCGTACGGGCCTGAGGAGTCGGCGGGCTCTGGAGTGGTGACGGCTTCGTGTGGGCGCACGCTGAGGGAACGAGTGGATGGTCCGATGGTCACTCCGGTGCGGACGTTTCTCCACGCGACACGGTGCGCACGAGGCACGATGGGCGCATGCGTACGGAACGACCCCGAGTGGTACTGGCAGTCCTGGCCCTGGTTCTGGCGGCGGGCTGTGGCGCGAACGACGACGAGGCTCCCAAGGTGCCGAAGACGGCGACCGGGAGCCTCGAACAGATCGCCTCGAAGGCGGAGTGCGAGCCGGACATCCAGACCGACGCGACCGAGCTGCGGCAGGCCAACTGCGTCACCGGCGACGGGAAGTACGTGCTGGCCACCTTCGCCACCGACCGCGGCCAGCGGGAGTGGCTCAACGAGGCCAACGACTACGGCGGTTCCTACCTGGTCGGCAGGAAGTGGGTCGCGGTCGGGGACGCGAAGGTGGTCGCGACGCTGCGCGGCCGGCTCGGCGGGACGGTGGAGACCGGCTCGTCCCACCACCGCCCGGCGGGCGGAGGCGGGCACGAGGGGCACTCCGGTCATCGCATGAACTGAGCCGCGCCGGTCCGGATCAGCGGCATGCGCGCCCGCTGTTCAGGCAGCTCACCACCCTGTTCATCAGGCGCTCGTCGAAGACATTGATGAAGTCGCCGTGGTCGGTGACGGGCTTGTGGAGCTGCTCGGGAAAGGAGTCCACGGCGAAGCCGGGCCCCGGCGGCACGTTGTAGACAATGCGCTGCTGGAGCTGTGGAATCGCCTGGAATCCGTTCTGGCAGCGGCCGTTCCGATCGGCGAAGGCGACATGGGTGCGGTGGTTGGCGCTGTCGGTGTTCTGGCCGTCCCAGCAGCTCTGGAACTTGAATGTACGGACCACCTTGCTGCCTCTGGGACAGATCGGGTATTTGTCCTTGAGCTGGCGGTTCTCGAATCCGGTGCAGCTCCAGGAGGCATTGGCGTTGGCGTCGCCGTTGACAAACGCCTTCGCGTCACCGGTGATGATCCGCAGAAAACGCGGCATGGCGGTGACCCGGGAGACCGGGCTGCCGACGAATTTCAGGGTGACTTGAGCCGGAGTCTGGATCTCTCCGACATTGCCTTCCTTGCCGCCGCCGTCCGCATTGACATCGGCTTCGTCCTGACCGTTCTGGAGACGGAGCACAGGCCAGTAGTAGGTCGACTTGTCACCTTGATTACGGCAACTGCTCTCGCCGGCGGCGAGAGCGTCGTCGCTCGCGAAGGCGTCATTGGCCTGATTACCCACGTAATCATGCATATGGTGAGCGCCATTGCTCACACCTGGGGCGACGATGACATTGTCCGAATTGAACTTGCCGGCCTCGTTCCGCCCGCATTCGGTGGTGAAAGCACCTCTCGAAGCTCCGCGGCGCGGCCGGGGCTGCTGGACGTTCGGCCGGACGGACTTGATGTCGACGAAGTCGGACGCCTCCGGGCCGTTGCCGGCCGGTGCGCCGTCATCCTCACCGGGTGCCTCCTGGCCGGGGGTTTCCTGGCCGCTGCCCGGGCCGGGCGGCTGCCCGCCGTCACCGGCCGGCGCGCCCGCGTTGTCGTCGGCCCGCAGCGTGCAGGGCGCGAGGGCCTCCAGGCCCTGCGGGCGCTCCGCGACCCGGCTGATCGCGACGGCGATCCGGTCCAGACCGGCCAGACGCTTTTCCTTCAGCGGATCCAGGATCGCGTTGTAGGCCAATGCGGGATCCTGTTCGATCCGGGCCTTCTGGTCGGCGAACTGCCGGTAGGCGTCCGTGATCTGGCTGTCGATCGCCGCCAGTTCCCGGTCGACCTCCGGGCGCGCCGGTTCAGGAACATCCGTGACCTCGTTCGCGACATCCGGACAGTCGATGGTCGACATCGCCTGTCCGGCATTCTCGGTCTGCTGCTGTGCCGGTGGCTTGTCGGACCATCCTTCACCCGCGGACGCGTAGACATTGACCGCCACCAGCCCACCCCCGCCCAGGAGCAAGGCGGCGGAAGCGACAATCGCCCGCTTTGCCAGGGTGGAGCGTTTTCTCGATGTGCGTCCCATGGAACTCCTCAAGCTTCGTTGCCGTTTACAGGGAAATCTTGGCAGGGGGGAAGCGAAGCGCTCCGTTCCATACGGACGGCAATGGCGGCGTGTTCAGCCGCTCGATGAATTCATATGAATCTCCGTCAGCAAACCGGGCGGATACGCCTCATTGCGGTGCGAGCCGCGCGGGAGATCACCGGCCGTGGTCCAGATAGGCGAGGACCGCCAGGACCCGGCGGTTGTCGTCGTCCGACACCGGCAGGCCCAGCTTTCCGAAGATGTTCGAGGTGTGCTTGGCCACCGCCCTTTCGGTGACGACGAGTTGGGCGGCGATGGCGGCGTTGGACCTGCCCTGCGCCACCAGTTCCATGACCTCGCGCTCGCGAGGCGTCAGACGCCCGATCGGCCTGTCCTGCCCACGGCGGGAGAGGAGTTGCGAGATCACCTGCGGATCCATCGCCGTACCGCCGCTCGCCACTCTGCGTATCGCGTCGACGAACTGATCCGCGTCGAAGACCCGGTCCTTCAGCAGATAGCCGATCCCGCCGTCGCCGTCCGCCAGCAGCTCACGCGCGTACAACTGCTCGACATGCTGGGACAGGACGAGCACCGGAAGGCCCGGACGGGCGCGGCGCGCGGCGAGGGCGCACTGCAGGCCCTCGTCCGTGTGGGACGGCGGAAGCCGGACGTCGACGACGGCGACGTCCGGCTCCAGCTCGGCGAGGGCCCTGGTCAGTTCGGGCCCGCTCTCCACCGCCGCCAGGATCTCGAAGTCGTACGCCTCCAGCATCCGGACCAGACCGTCACGCAGCAGGAAGAGATCTTCGGCCAGCACAACTCGCAAGGCATCTCCAGGAGCACCGTGGCGGGGCCGCCGGCGTGACAGCCCTCGGGATGCCGTCGAATGTACCGAGCCGGCCGGCCCGGAGCCCTCGCGCGCTGAGCGCGGGGTATTGGCGGCGGATTGTCAGTGCCTCGTGGCACGATCGGGACGTCCGGATGAAGACCGACCAGGGGGCGGACCGATGGGTACGTGGGACACGGGGCATTTCGACAACGACAGCGCGGCGGACTTCGCCGGAGAGCTGGACGGATCCGCCGCCGGAGAGCGGACGGACCTCGTGCGCGAGGCGTTGCTGCGCGCGATCGGCGCCGGCCGACTGGACGACGAGGACGGGGCGGTGGCCGTCGCCGCGGCGGCGCTCGTCGCGGCGCAGTGCCCCGGCGGCCCGCCCGTGGAGACGGTCTACGGCCCCGACGAGCCCCTGCCGCTCTTCCCTGCGGAGCTGGGCGGACTCGCGGCCAGGGCCCTGGACCGGGTCCTCGCGGACGGCTCCGAGCTGCGTGGCCTGTGGGCCGACGCGGAAGGTGAGAGCGGCCCCTGGCTGCGCGGTGTCACCGCGCTTCGAACGGCGCTGACGGCAGCGGCGTCCGGGATACCGGGAGCGCCGGAGATGGCCCGGGAAGCGCACTGACCCGGAGCCGTCGGCTCGGTCCCGCCGGTCCGGTCGTCCCGGACCCGGCGGCCGGGGCCCGCGGCCGGTCCGGGCCGCGGGCCCGGGTCAGAGGTTCAGCGCCTTGGCCTCCAGCTCGGGAGCGAGACCGAGCTGCGGACGGTCCGGGCGCTGGGGCGCCTCGCCACCGATCGAGGTGAGCCAGGTCCAGGTGTCCGACACGGTCTCGGCCAGCGGTCGGTACCGCAGGCCGGCCGCCAGGGCCTTGGAGACATTGCCACCGAGCAGGGTGTCGTGCAGAGGGCCCGGCGGCACCCAGATCGGCAGGTCCGACCAGGACTTGATGCCCGCGGCGGTGATCACCTCCGGATCGGTCCAGCGCAGTTCCGCGTCGGAGCCGGTGACCCGCACACAGGTGTCGAGCAGTTCGCCCATGGTGGTGTATCCGGGCGGACTGGCCAGGTTGTACGCACCGCCCAGACCCTGCCGCAAGGCGTCCAGGGTCCACTCGGCGAAGTCGCGTACGTCGATGTACTGAAGCGGGTTGTCGCGAGGGCCGGGCGCCAGGACGGGACCGCCTCTGGAGATCCGTCCCAGCCACCACGGCAGCCGGCCGATGTTCTCCCAGGGACCGATGATCAGGCCCGGGCGCAGCAGCAGGGCCCGGTCGCCGAAGACCGCCTCGGCGGCCAGCTCGCCGCCGCGCTTGTCCTGCGGATAGCGGGTCTGTCCGGCGTCCGGCGACGCGCCCTCCACCACCGGACCGTCCTCGGAAAGCCCGGCCGCGGCGGGATACGCGTACACCGAGCGGCTGGAGACATACGCGAACCGGCCGACGCGGTCCGCCAGCAGCCGCGCCGCCTCGTGCACCGCGGACGGCGCCGCCGACCAGGTGTCGACGACCGCGTCCCACTCGCCCTCGGCGAGGGCCGCCAGACCGTCCGGGGCCGTACGGTCGCCGACCAGCCTGGTCGCACCGGCCGGGGCCGTGTGCCGTCCGAGATGGAAGACGGTCACCTGCCATCCACGGGCGAGCGCCTCCTCCGTGACCGCCCGTCCCACGAATTCCGTACCACCGAGAATCAGGAGTCTCATGAAAATGACTCTGCCCGCCGCGCGGCGGCGGGGCCATACGATTCCGCCGCAAGTGGAATCGTGGGCTTTTGGGATCTGCCCCAGGTGCCCACCGGGATGGCAGCATGTGCGGACCATGACAGATGCCCGGTCGCCGATGCGCGCCTTGCGGGCCGCGGTCTTCGCGGCGGTGTGCGTGACGCTGGCGGCGGCGGGCCATTCGTTCACATCCGGGCATGAGATCCCGTTCGATGCGCTCTGGACCGCTTTCGGAGTGACCGGAGTCGGGGCCTGGCTCGCCGGCGGACGCCGCCGCGGTGTGCGCGCCATCGGAGCCGCGCTCCTCACCGTCCAGGGGGCGCTGCACCTGATCTTCGCCGGGAAGCTGCCGTACGGCCTGTCCTCGCCGCCGCACGGTCCTCATGGCGACGGCGCCACGGGCATGCGCATGGACCCCGCCATGAACATGGACGCGGGCACCGGCGCGGACCCGGCGGTCCCGGTCGCGGTCCTCGACGGACCCGCCGGAATGATCGCCGCGCACCTTCTCGCCGCCGCCGTCTGCGCGCTCTGGCTCGCCCGGGGCGAGGCCGCGCTCTTCCGGCTCGCACGCGCCGCGGGCGCGCCGGCCTTCATCCCGCTCCGGCCGCCGCTCACCGCGGTCCGGCTGCCCGCGCCGCCGGAACCGGTACGCACCGGACCCGCGTCCCCGGCCCCGCACCGAACCGCCGGCGTCGTCCTCGCGCACACGCTGTCGCGACGCGGTCCGCCCGCGCCGCGGACATCTCGCGCCACGGCCCCGGAAGCCGCCGTCACCACCACTGTCTGACCTCTGGCAGGCCCGGGGCCCATGTCCCCATGCCGATGCCGACTCCTAGGACAGCCATGGCCATTGACGACCCCGTACAGGGCACCGAGACCGAACGGCCCACCGCCGTATCCGAGACCACGACGGACACTCCGTCCGCCTGGAGTTCCCTGCGCCCGCTCGTGCTGCGCCTGCACTTCTACGCGGGCCTGCTGATCGCGCCCCTCCTGCTGGTCGCCGCCACCAGCGGGCTCCTCTACGCCCTCTCCTTCCAGGCGGAGAAGGTGGTCTACCGGCATGAGCTGCGGGTCCCGGCCGGTGACCGTACCGTCCCGCTCTCCGCCCAGCTCGACGCCGCCCGAGCCACGCATCCGGAGGGCACGGTCACCTCGGTGCTTCCCTCGTCCGAGGACGGCGCGACCACCCGGGTCATGATGACCACGCCGACGACGGAGGAAGGCAAGTCCCTCGCCGTCTTCGTCGATCCGTACACCGCCGAGATACGGGGAGAGCTGACCAGTTACGGCAGCTCGGGCGCGCTGCCGCTGCGCACCTGGCTCTCCGAGCTGCACCGTCATCTCCACCTGGGCGAGCCGGGCCGTATCTACAGCGAACTCGCCGCGAGCTGGCTGTGGGTGGTGGCCCTCGGCGGACTGCTGCTGTGGACCGGCCGGAAGCGGGCCTCGAAGCGGGCGCTGCTCAGGCCCGAGCGGGGCGCCACCGGCCGCCGCAGGACTCTCTCGCTGCACGGTTCGCTCGGGCTGTGGGCCGTCACCGGGCTGGTGCTGCTCTCCGCGACGGGCCTGACCTGGTCGCGGTTCGCGGGCGAGAACATCGGCGCGGTGCAGGACCAGCTCGGCGGCGCCACACCCGTCGTCAGCGCCACGCTCGAAGGCGGCGGCGGGTCGGGCGGTGCCGGCCACGAGGGACACGGCAGCGGCGGCGGATCCCATGAGGGCATGGAAGGCATGGAGGGCATGGAAGGGATGGAGGGGATGTCTGGGAAGGAGATCAGCGTCGACCTGGCCGTCGTCGCCGCCCGCCAGGCCGGCCTCGACGGTCCGCTCGCGGTGACCCTGCCGGTCGAGGGCAGCGGTTATGTCGTGGCGGAGACGGACACCCAGTTCCCGGTCCGTCTCGACTCGGTCGCCGTCGATCCCGCCAACGGCATGATCATGGACGAACTGCGGTTCGCCGACTATCCGCTGCTCGCCCAGCTCACCCGCTTCGGTATCGACGCCCACATGGGAGTCTTCCTCGGGCTCGTCAATCAGCTCGCACTCGCGGCTCTGGCTCTGGCACTGATCCTGATCATTTTCTGGGGCTACCGGATGTGGTGGCAGCGCAGGCCCACCAGAGGCCGGAGGCTGAGCGCGGGCCGGGCGATACCGCGCGGTGCCTGGCGCAAGGTGCCACCGGCCCGGCTGGTGCCGGTCGTGCTGGCCGCGGCCCTGGCCGGCTGGTTCGTCCCGTTGCTGGGCATCAGCCTGGTGGCCTTCCTCGTCCTGGACGGAGCGCTGGGCCTGCTGTCCCGCGCCCGCGCCGCACGCGGCTAGGGCCTGTCCGGACCTCGCGGCTGTACGGAGCACTGCCGGTCGCCGGGCGGGGCTCCGTACAGCCGGGTACCGCTCAGGGCGCGTATTTGTATCCGACCCGCCGCACCGTCTGGATGGTGTGGCGATGCTCCGCTCCCAGCTTGCGGCGCAGCCGCGCCACATGGACATCGACGGTCCGCCCGTCGCCCACATGTCCGTAGCCCCAGACCGTGGTCACCAACTGATCGCGGGTGTGTACCCGGTGCGGATGCGCCACGAGATGGGAGAGCAGTTCGAATTCGAGATACGTCAGGTCGAGCTGCCGCCCGTCGACGCCGGCGGTCCGCTGGACGCTGTCGATCACCACAGGACCGCCACGGCTTCCGGTGTCGGCGGAGACATAGGGCGCTGAAGCCGCCAGCACGGCCGCCTGCTGATCGGCCGGCACGAGTACGAGATAGCCGATCATCGGCGGCTGTCCCGGCAGCGAGGGCAGGGTGTGCGGGGGAGCGGGCAGCCAGGTGGCGCCCGGCGGCAGGAAGTCCACGACCTGACCGGCCGGGAATCCGGCCGGCGGACCGGCGGAACCGCCGGCCGGGACGGTCTCGTCACGGTCGACGGCCCGGAGCCGGTGCCGGCCGGACGCGGCCGGCTGCTGGCCGAGTGCGGCGGCGCTCGCCGCGGAGAAGGAACGGGGGTTCGCCATGGAGGGTCAGCTCTTTCGCGCGAAGGAGTCGTCAAGTCGACAGGACGGACGGGACGTACGTCATGCGCGGCGGCCGAAGGCCAAGAAAGCTTTAGAGGGCCGGCGCGTTCCTTGCGCGGCAACACACCCGGTCGAAGTCGTGATGCTGCCGGGACGGCCAGAACGGCTCAAGGTCGGTGCGACCTGTCGCGGTTTGTTCGAAGCTGGCCATGGACCCATTGAAGCAGATACCGGAGGAGCGCAGCAGGCACCTTTCGGCTCTCCTGACGTCCGGACCGAGTGACGGGCAGCACAATGAGGGGGCGACCGCCGTACGGGCGGCCGCCCCCTCATGGAGCCGGTGCGACAAGCGCGCTGAGCCGGACGGTCAGACCTGGCCGGCCTTCTCCAGCGCGGTGCAGCAGGTGTCGACGATGAGCCGCGTCACCACGTACGGGTCGACGTTGGCGTTGGGACGGCGGTCCTCGATGTAGCCCTTGCCGTCCTGCTCGACCTGCCACGGGATACGGACCGAGGCACCGCGGTTGGAGACGCCGTAGCTGTACTCGTTCCACGGGGCGGTCTCGTGCAGGCCGGTCAGCCGGTCGTCGATGCCCGCGCCGTAGTTCTTGACGTGGTCGAGCGGCTTGGAGCCCTCGCC
Organism: Streptomyces sp. AK02-01A; assembly: GCF_033795305.1. NCBI lineage: Bacteria > Bacillati > Actinomycetota > Actinomycetes > Kitasatosporales > Streptomycetaceae > Streptomyces > Streptomyces sp. AK02-01A. Next base: position 28,846 of record NZ_JARBAE010000002.1, on the reverse strand, counting down.
CAGCGACTCGCACGCGGTGATGATCGCCTCGTAACCCTCGCGCATCGCCTTGGTCGAGAAGTTGGTGTGCGCGCCCGCGCCGTTCCAGTCGCCCTTCACCGGCTTCGGGTCGAGCGTCGCGGAGACGTCGAAGTCCTCGGCGGTGCGGTAGAGCAGCCAGCGGGCGATCCAGAGCTGGTCCGCGACCTCCAGCGGCGCCAGCGGGCCGACCTGGAACTCCCACTGGCCCGGCATGACCTCGGCGTTGATACCGGAGATGCCCAGGCCCGCCTTGAGACAGTTGTCCAGGTGCGCCTCGACGATGTCACGGCCGAAGATCTCGTCCGAGCCGACACCGCAGTAGTAGCCGCCCTGAGCGGCCGGGAAGCCGCCTTCCGGGAAGCCGAGCGGGCGCGTGCCCTTGAAGAACGTGTACTCCTGCTCGATGCCGAAGATCGGCTCCTGGCCCGCGAACTTCTCCGCGACCTCGGTGAGCCCCGCACGCGTGTTGGACTCGTGCGGAGTCATGTCGATGTTCAGGACCTCGCACATGACGAGGACGTCGTCCCCGCCGCGGATCGGGTCGGGGCACGAGAAGACCGGCTTCAGCACCCGGTCGGAGGCGTGGCCCTCGGCCTGATTGGTGCTGGACCCGTCGAAGCCCCAGATGGGCAGCTCGGCGCCGTCCGTCAGGATCTTCGTCTTCGAGCGCAGCTTCGCTGTCGGCTCGGTGCCGTCGATCCAGATGTACTCAGCCTTGAAGGTCACGGGCCTCATCCTTTGCGGGTGCAGCAGTTTTAACCCGAAGCCTCGCAATATGTGATTTCCCGGCTGTTGCCTCACTGTGAACCACGTGTTACTCAGGCTTCTTTTGTTTCAGCGATCCCGAGCCGGGCAACTGCCCGCGCGGCCGCGTGGTCATTCGGCGACGACTCGGATCCGGTGTCCGGGAGCACGCGCGCCGGTCCGTCACGGCCGGTGCCCGAGACCTCGGCCGTAGATACCAAGTGCCCCTGTCCAGTGGCCGGTTGACTCGCCGGGTGCCTGCGCCTGATCCGTGCCCCGGGACGCCGGAGCGTCATGAGGCACGCCGTCCGCACGGTGAGTTTGTGATCGTTTTCGAAGCGCCGCTCTCGCCGGTCGGACGGACCGGCGGACGCAAACGGCATCGCTCGTACGAGACCGTCCGGTGCGTCCGTACGGAGGAGTATGGGGCCGGGAACAGCTCGCGCGCCAGTGCCGCTCGGTGTGGCTCGAAGCGACCGGCGCCGCTGTCCCGCTTTTTGCCCTCCCGGGCCTCTCTGTACTGCGCGGACGCGGCACACTGAGCGGCATGAGCAAGCCACGTATCGGACTCCTCGGCACCGGCCCCTGGGCGGAGCTCGCACACGCTCCCGCCCTCGCCGGCCATACCGGAATCGAATTCAGCGGCGTCTGGGGGCGGCGTCCCGAGGCCGCCGCCGCCCTCGCCGCCGCCCATGGCACCACCGCCCACTCGGGAGAGGCGGGACTCGACGCACTGTTCGCCGAGAGTGACGCCATAGCCTTCGCTCTTCCGCCGGACATCCAGGCGCCGCTCGCGGCACGCGCCGCTGCCGCCGGATGCCATCTCCTCATGGACAAGCCGGTCGCGACGACCGTGGCCGCGGCCCGCGAGGTGGCGGACGCGGTGGCGAGCGCCGGTGTCTCCTCGGTGGTCTTCTGCACCCTGCGGTTCGCGGCCGACACGGCCGGCTGGATCGACGAACAGGCCGCGAAGGGAGGCTGGTTCACGGCGCACGCGTACTGGCTCGGCTCCCTGTACGGCGAGAGCGCCGACGACAGTCCCTTCGCCGAATCGCCCTGGCGCCGTGAGAAGGGCGGTCTGTGGGACGTCGGCCCGCACGCGCTGTCCGTACTCATTCCGTTGCTCGGCGATGTGACGGAGGTGACGGCCGTACGTTCCGAGCCCGATCTCACGCATCTGGTGCTCCGGCACACCTCGGGCGCGGCCAGCTCGGCGGCGCTGAGCCTGAGCGCGCCGAAGGAAGGCGGCGGTACGGGGATCGAAGTGCGCGGCGAGCACGGTGTGGCCGCGCTGCCGGAGAGCGTCAGCGACCCGGTCGACTCGTTCCGGAACGCGATCGACGCGCTGCTGGAGTCGGTCCGTACGGGACAGCCGCACGGCTGCGACGCACGGTTCGGGCTGCGGCTGACGGAGATCCTGACGGAGGCCGAGGAGCGCGCGGCGGCGCGGGCGAAGGAGTAGCCGGCTCGGCGGGGTGTGCGCCATGAGGCCCGGCGGCGCACACCCCGCGCCCGGGCTGTCCCGGGATCTGTCCGACGGCGGGCGGCGCCATCCGCCGGACAGGGACGGTCAGGTGCGGTCCGGTGGGTCGTGTCCGTCGACGCACGCGGACGGTCAGCTCTTCTGCGTCTGCTGGTCGCGGAGCGTCTGCTCGACGGCCTCCCGTACGCGGGCGTCCTCACGCAGCTTGCGCCGTGCGCGGTTGCGGCGCGAGACGACGAGCGCTCCGACGATGACCGCGATCACCACGACGAGCAGCACCAGCAGCGTCCACGGGACGGCCCAGCCGTGCGTCGTGGCCTGGACCGGCTTGAGCGAGGTGGTGGAGCCCGACGCGTCGGCGAGCACGGGAGTGAGGGTCGCGGTGGCGGCCAGGCTGACTCCGGGCGCCACGCCGTGCACGGGCACCTTCACCTTCCAGCTCTCACCCGGCAGCAGCTCCGGCGGCGGTGCGATGCCGCCGGCGTTGGTCCGCAGCCAGCCGAACGGGCCGGAGACCGACACCGCCTGCTTGGCCGACAGCATGGCGTTGCCGGTGTTGTGGATCGTGTAGGTGACGGTGGCGTCGCCCTTGGCGAACGGGTTGAACGAGCCGTCGTAGTCGACGTGGAGGTCCTCGACCGCGAGTGTCGGCTTGAGCTCGCCGCTGACCCGCAGCTTGACCCGGATGCCGAGGCGCCGGTCGACATTGATGCCCTCGGCGTCGTCGGCCTGCTTCAGGGAGGTGAGGACACCGCCGACGTAGTCGCCGGGCGTGGCGTTGTCCGGAACGGTGACCGTGAACGGCACGTTGGCGGACTTACCGGGCTGGATCACGACGCTGTCGCGGTCGGCGTGGACCCACGCGCCGATTCCGACGGACTTCTTGTCCTTGGTGAGCAGGTCGAGCCGGCCCATGTCGGTGGTGAAGCCGTCGGCGGCGTAGACCGCGAGTTCGAGCGGGGACTTGCCGCGGTTGGCGACGGCCATGGTGTCCTTGACCTGTCCACCGGGGTTGACGTTGTAGCTGAAGCTGGACCGGTCGGCGCCGTAGCTGTTCGAGGCCGTCCTGACCGTCCAGGTGACGTTGCCGTCCTCTGCCTGAGCGGTGCCGGCGGACAGGCCGGCGACGGTCAAGGCGGTGAGCAGGACCAGGACGGCGGTACGAATGAGGGCGGCGACGGTGGTCGTCCGGCGTATTACGGGCGCGTGCATCGGGGTTCTCCTGGAGCGGGAGGCGGGGCAGGACACCAGAAGGTGCCCACCCCGCCAGGTGAGGCGGGGCAGGCACCGGAAGGCGCCTGCCCCGCCAGGTGGAACAGGTCCGATCAGCTGCTCAGCGCAGTGATCGTGAGGGTGGCACGGTAGCCACCCTTGTCGACGCTGTCCGGGATCTTCAGACCCAGGTCAGCGCCCAGCTTGGCCGAACCACGGGGGTGGCCCTGCTCGGCCGAACCGAGGCCGCGCGAGATGGACAGACCCTTGCCCTGGTCGTCGTAGCCGGAAGCCACCGGCTCGCTGGCCACGGCACCCGCGCCACCGTCAAGGAGGTGCGGAGCCCAACCGAGGTAGGAGCCGGAGAACGTCTTGTCGGCGTCCTTGAAGTCACTCACATTGGCCGAGACCGACCACGGAGCGAGCGAGCGACGGCTGTCCGACACGAGGATCGGGTTGATCTTGCCACTCGCCTCGAAGTGGTCGCCGTTGCGCTCCTGGGCGGTGCCGAGGTCCACCAGGCCGTTGTAGCCGTCGATCGTCCAGCCGAACTCACCCGGAGCGGCGTTCGGCACGTTGACCTGGAGGGACTGGCCGTCACCGTTGTACGGGTGCACGGTGACCTTGTCGACGAGCGAGCCGACGGGCTGGTCGGCCGTGGTGTTGTTGCACCAGGAACCCTGCGAGACCTCGGAGTTCGGGGCGTCACAGGTGCCGCTGCGGACGTTCTCGACGACGAGCTTGTCGTTGCGCACCTGCACCTTGACGTAGGTGCGGACGTGCTCCTGGTTCTGAACCGAGTTGTACCAGTAGCTGTCCGGGTTCAGCGGGTCGGCACCGTTGCCGGCGCCGCTCGTGCCGCTGCTGTCCGGCTTCGTGATGTCGTAGTACTTCGAGCCGGAGGCGGAGTTCGCCGTCACGTAGAGGACGCCACCAGGACCCGGGTACACGTCGGCGGCGCCGGGCTTCTCGTCCGGGTTCGCCTTCTCGCTGTTCTTGATCAGGTAGCTGCGGGAGTAGCTGTGGTCATGGCCCTGCAGCACCAGGTCGACGCCGAGCTTGGAGAACGTGGTCGGGAAGTCGACCCGACGCGTCTTGTTGTCGCCGTCCTTGGCGTGCGAGGCCGGCGAGTAGATCGAGTGGTGGTACGTGAGTACCTTCCACTTGGCCTCGGAACCGTGCTTGTTGATGATGTCGGTGACGTAGTTGATGTGCGCCGCGTCACCGCCGCCACCCTGAGAGGTGGCGTAGCTGTTGCTGTTGAGGTCGATGAACAGCACATCCTTGTAGATGTACCAGTAGTCACCGCCAGAGGTGTTGGACTCCGGGTTCCCGTTGGAGTACAGCGGGCCCGAGCGGTCGGTGTTCGGGGTGGAGAAGTGCTGCTCGTAGGCCTTGCCGCCGACGTCGTGGTTGCCGATGGTGGCGGCCCACGGGTACTGACGCAGCTTGTCCGGGGCCAGGAAGGAGTTCCACTGGGACTCGTTGTTGGCGCTCTCGACCTGGTCACCGCCCGACACCAGGAGTTCGGAGTTGGGGTTGGCCGCGAGAGCGACGTCCACGGTGTCCTGCCAGCCGGCCTGGTCCTGTGCCAGGTCGCCGGACGAACCGATCTGCGGGTCGCCGAAGAACAGGAAGTCGTAGTTGCCTTCGAAGTCCTGTGTCTTGAAGGAGTACGCCGTGGACCAGTTGCCCTCGGTACCGACACGGTAGGAGTACGCCGTGTTTTCCTTCAGGCCGGTGATCGTCGCGTGGCGGTTGAAGCCGCCACTCGTGGCGATGTTCGCTCCGCCGATGGCGTCGAAGGTGGCGGCGCCGGCCGGGAACTCGCCGTTGACGAGCTCAGTGGTCGGGGCGACCTGGAGCTTCTGCGCGGTGTCGGCCGAGGAGTACCACGTCACGGTGCGCTGGGTCTCGTTGGCGCCCACACCGAGGATGATGCCGGTGAGCGAAGCGGGCTCGGCGGCGGCGGCGGGGGACGCCATGCCGCTGCCGAGGGCCACTGTCAAGCCCAGGAATGCCGCTGTGGCGCCTGTGGCCAGGCGGCGCCGCACAAGCCCGGAGGCCTGCGTCGGGGTGCTCAATTTCATCGGTTTTTCGTTCCTTTTGCGCACACTGAGGTGCATGAATGGAGACCGTTAAGGTCTCATCGCCTGGTTAACTAGTCATAAATACGATCTTGGGACTGGTTGAACTTTCTACGGGGTCTGAGGCGGTCTCAGAACCCGAACACCCGTTGCATGAACCACACCAGCCCCATGGCGGCCACACCCGCGGAGATCGCGCCGGTGGCCCAGAGGCCGGCTGTCGGCGCCCGGTGGCGCAGCACGGTCAGCAGCGGGAAAACGATGGCGATGATCGCCAGTTGCACGCCCTCAATGCCCACGTTGAACACCAGCAAGGACCACAGCAGGGTCCACGACCACGCCTGGTCGATGCCCAGCGCGCCCGCGAAGCCCAGGCCGTGCACGAGGCCGAAACAGAACACGACCCCGAGGCGGGTCCAGCCCGCACGGTCCAGGCTGAAGTGACTGCCCTCCACCGCCTCCAGGTCGGCGGCATGGCCGCCGCGCCGCCAGATCCGCCACAGGTACCAGCCGGCGACCACGGCGATCGACAGCGCGATGACGGGCTCCACGACCTTCGACGGCACGTCGACCAGACCGAGGGCGGCGAGCATGAACGTCACCGAGTGCGCCAGCGTGAAACTCGTGGCCGCGAGCACGATCTCGCGCAGACGCCGTGAGCCGGCGATGAGCGCCAGCAGGAACAGGATGTGGTCGGTCCCGGTCAGCAGGTGCTCGGCACCCAGGCTGAAGAACTCCCAGAACCGCTCGTACCACGACTGACCCAACGAGAAGGACGGATGAGCGGCGTCGAGCGCGGCGCTGCCGGCACGGCCGTCGATCTCGTAGGTGACGATCGTTTTGGTGCTGGTGACATAGCCCTCGGAGTCGGGGAACAGTCCACTGCGCAGTACGTGATCGTCGCCCGGCCCGGCACAGGTCCAGTCGAGCAGCAGAGCGGCGTACGGCACGCCCTCCTGCCGGGTCATCGTGAAGTCGCCGACCTGGGTCGGCGTACAGACCTTGCCGTCCAAGGAGACCGGGAAGCGATCGGTGACATATTTCACGGCCGACTTCGAATGGGCGTTGAGCGCCGCGGCCTGTTCTTTGGTGTCACCGGCTTCGAATGCGGCGTTTCCGGTCTGGAAGAGCTGATCGTCGTCCTCGTAGTCGGCGGCGGAGGCGACGAAGAGGTCGTATTCGAGCTTCAGCGTCGTCCGTATATGGCCCTCGTCACCTGCGGTGACATGGGCGTACACGACCGACGTGAACCCGTGGGCGAACGCCGGCTGCCCGACGCTCAGGAAAGTGATTACCGCCGCAGTGATCCCGATGATGCTGAGGCGGACCCGATGTGACATGAGGGCTCCTTGAGGTTGCCAGTGCACGTTCCATGTCACGGATGAACAGGATCAGGCTCGCGGGCGAATTACGGAAAAACAAAGCCGAGAACGACACCCGTGGAGGAAAGCGACAGGAACTGGGATAGGAGGATGTAGGCGCACCATCCACCACCACACGAAGGACGATCGCCTTGCGCCCCTCGCTTCGGGCCGCTGCCACGCTGGCCGCGGCCGCCGCGCTGGTCACCGGATGCAGCTCCGGCGACGACTGGTCACGGCCGCATCCCAAGCCCTCCGCCATCGGTACTCTCGGCTCCGGGTTCATCGACCCCTCCGCCCCGCCCACCCCGGAGGCGACCGCCACGCCGCGGCCCGGCTCCTGGACCGGGGTCCACCCGTCGAAGGACTACCGCGTGGTACTCCTCACCGCCGGTGACGACCGCCCGACCAAGGCCCTGGTGAAGGCGGTCAAGGAGTGGGCCGAGACCGAGCACGTCGACCTCAGGACGGTGGTCGCCGACGGTCCGTCCGACCTCCTTCCCAGCGTCGTCAGCGCCCTTGAGCTGAGCCCGGACCTCATCGTCAGCGCGGGCAACGACCTCATCGATCCTCTCTCGACGGTCACGCCGAACCACCTGTCACAACAGTTCCTCGTCGTGGGAGCGGAACTGGCTGAGCCCACGCACAACGTCACGGCGGTCGACTGGTCCGGCGCGTCGTTCCGCGGCGAAGGGCTCGGCGCGTCCTCGACGTACGACGCCGACTCGTTCACCGCCGAGCGCTGCGCGGCCGCCATCAGGGCGGGCGTCGCGGCCGTGCTCAACGACTGGACCGGGATCGTGATCTGGCTCGACAAGCACTAGTGGAGCCGGCCGAGTGGCGTCGGCCGTGCCGCCGGACTCTCTCTCAAATGCCCTCTGGCCAGGGACGATTGTCAGTGCGAGGCAGTAAAATAGAGGGAGTTCGTGAGGGTCCAACCACGTGCCGGGAGGTCGCCGATGGCCGTTGCCACAATCACGACGAAACCCTTCGATACCCTGCCATCCCTCAAGCGCAAGCCACTGCCGGCGGGCCTGCCCCGTGAGTGGTACGAGACGCACAACCGCCGGCTCAAGGCCATGCGCCTCGCCATCGCCCTGCTCGACTCGGGCGTCTACCATCCGGCGAACGCGAGCAACCGCAGGATCCGCAGCACGGCGGCGAGGATCGGCATCCGCCCGCCGTCCGACACCACCTGCCATATGGTGCGCACCCTGATCCGCTGAGGGAGCGGACGCACGGCCGTGACAACGCCGGCCTCCGGATCCGTGCCCAGGGCCGGATCCGGAGGCCGGCCGCACCGCGCACGGCCCGGTGCGGCGCAGGCACACCTTCCGTCCCATGCGTCAGCCAGACCATGCGTCAGCCAAGCAGTGCGTCAGCCAAGCAGTGCGTCAGCCGATCACATCGCTCCGAGCTCCGACAGGCGGCTCTTCCGGGCCGGGCGGCGCCACCCATGGCTCGGCCGCGACGGCGTGCAGCCGCCCGTGCTCGATCGCGAAGCGGGGCAGGGAAACGCCGAACGTTTCCGTGAGAGCGCTGAGCGCCTCGTACTCGTCATCGGGATCCAGAGCCGGACCGCCGGAGCCAGTCGCCGGAAAGAGGTCCTCCGGTGCGAGCGACCCGGGAAGCGTCCCCCATCGTTCGATCTCTCCGCCGCGCGCGGTGAATCCGTACACACGCCGCCCGTCCTCGGCATAGGAGAAATGGAAGGATCCTGGGAACGCGCCGGACAGGCCGCCACGCTCGACCCACACCGCGACGGACTTCGCGCCCCGCGAAACCGACTCGTCCACGCCGTTCAGCCGTCCCGGCCGAAAAGCCTCCGGGCGGCTCTCGAAGGCGAAACTCCAGCCGTCTCCACTCGATCCGAGCCGGGCCACACCATGCTCGTCACTCCCGTGTCGCGAGGAGAGGTCCCGCTCACCGGACGGCGCCAGCAGCGGACCCTTTCCTATTCGCCCGGCCAGCTCCTCCGGCGAGACGCCATGAACCAGGACGAAGCGATAGGAACCCGCCGGCTCCGCGGGCTCCTGATCGGCGAGCCAGGCCAACCCGTCCGGTTCCGGCGCCGCCTCCTCGCCGTCGTCCCACGCCGGCGCCTCTTCGGCCCGCTCGCCACGAGGCGTTTCCAGGATGTACCGACCGCGCTCCGGAGTGATCACCGGCCCGAGCAGCGGATCCGCGAGCAGTCCGACCGGAGCCACGTGCTCACTGCCATACGGCTGCCAGTCGGGCACCGCGGCCGCGACGGTGCGCCACGCCGCGTCCGTATCGCCCCAGCGCGCCTGCTCCCGCGCCACGGCGACGGCATCTCCGAAAGGGCCGGGCGGCTCGTACCGGAACGTAAGCTCGCCGATCTCCCGGAACACCGCCAGGGCCCGCTCCCGGTCCGCACCGTCATGAGGCTGAACGAACTCCGCCTCGCCACGGCGGGACCGGAGATGCTCCCGAGCGGCCAGCGGCAGGAACTCGTGCGCGTACAGCGGATCGTCCAGGCCTCCCGCGACACGGGAACTCACCTCACCGCCGCCCAGCATCGCCTCCACCTGGACGCGCAGCCCACGGGCGCGAACTCTGCCGGACTCCTCGGCCTCGGCGAACACATCGAGCTGACCGTCGATGTCATCACCGCCCAGACACGCCACCCGCGCTCCTTCGACGGCCGCGTCGAGCTCACGGGTCGTCTCATTCACAAACCCGGGCCTGTCTCCGTTCACCCGGTGGAAGTCCTTGAACAGCGCCTGCATAAGCTCCGTGAACGACTCGTAGCGATCCGGGTACTCGCCCGACCAGCCACGATGGACATAGGCGGCCCATTCACCGTCCGCGTTCACATCGCCCGGGTCGAGCAGGACGTCGGTCATGTCCGAGTCCAGGGACAACTGGAGCGCCCTGCCCCACATGCCGGCCGTCAGCACCTCCTCCTCGGAGGGACTCTCACCCAGGTCGCTCTCGTAGATCTCCTGAAGACCGCCCGGGTCCGCGTGCCAGTGCACACCCTCCGCCGTCCCCATCAGACGAACGGACGTCCCGGCGGGCCGCCAGCCGTCGGTGGCCGCCAGAAACGACCGGTAGGTCGGCGGCAGAGCCACGCCGAGCCGCTCCTCAAGAGCCTCGATCCGATCCTCGTCAGCGGGCGCGAACCCCAGCCATCGCTCCCGCGGGACCTGTTCGTCCGCGACTTCCTGCCCCAGCGCACCGGCGGAGTCGACCCAGTCCTCACTCCACCGCTCAAGGAAGGGCCGCCAGTTGTAGATCTTCATGGGCTCATCGTGCCAGCGCCCACTGACAGCCGGGCCCGCGCGGACATCCGGAGGCACCACTTCCGTCTACCGAGTACCGGGCCGGTGGTGCCGCCGGCCTGCGGCGGGAGAGGATGGAGCAGCAAGACGCGAGAGCGATGCCGAGTCGCGAGAGTGACGTCGAGTCGCGAGTAGTGATGCCGAGTTGGGAGAACGTCCATGACCACAGTCGCCGTCACTGGTGCCAATGGGAAGACCGGCCGTGTCGTCGTCGCGGATCTGCTGGAACACGGTTTCGACGTCCTGGCCGTGGACATCGCCGCCGGGCCCGGCGACCGGGACACCATGGCCAAGATCGGAGCACCGCTGCTGCGCGCGGACCTGACGGACTACGGACAAGCGGTCGACGCGCTGAGCGAGGCCGACACGGTGATCCACCTGGCCAATATCCCCGCGCCCGGCCTTTTTCCCGCCGCCCACACCCTGAACACCAACCTGGCGATGAACAACAACGTCTTCCTCGCCGCCGCGCACAACAAGCTGTCCCGGGTCGTGTGGGCGTCCAGCGAGACCACGCTCGGCCTGCCGTTCGACGTCCCGCCCCGCTACGCGCCGGTGGACGAGGACCACTACCCGTACCCGACCACGACCTACGCGCTGTCCAAGGTGGCGAGCGAGACCACCGCCCAGCACATCGCCGAATGGTCCGGCATCCCCTTCGTCGCGCTGCGCCTGTCCAACGTCCACCTCGAAGAGGACTACCACCTGGTGCCCGGTTACTGGGCCGACGCGCGGCTGCGGAAGTGGAACCTCTGGGGCTATATCGACGCCCGGGATGTCGCGGCGGCCTGCCGCCTCGCGCTCGCCGCGCCCGTGACCGGAGCGCCGAGCTTCGTCATCGCGGCGGCGGACACCATCATGGACCGGCCCTCCGCCGAACTGCTCGCCGAGGTGTTCCCAGAAGTGGAGCTCACCCGCGAGATCGGCACATACGGAACACTGCTGAGCATCGACCGCGCCCGCGAAGCACTGGGCTTCGTGCCGCGGCACTCCTGGCGCGACATCATCGACCGCTGACGACCCGGCCCGCCGCCGGGAGGACGAAGCCTCCCGGCGGCCGGGACCGAGAGAGTCCTCGCGAACCGCCGGTGCTCAGACCGCCCAGGCCTCCCGGGTCGTGGTCACGGCGGCCCCGGTGCGTGCCGACTCCATGATCGCCAGGCTGATCAGATGGTCCTGGCAGCCCTCGGCGAGCGGATACGGCTGCGGTCCCTCACCGCGCACCCAGGCACCGGTACGCCACAGCAGGTCAACGACGGCCAGATCGTCCTCGGAGAGGTTCGCGCCGACGAATTCGTTCCGGTACACCACCCGTCCGTCGAACGTGATGTGATGCAGCTCGACGCCCTCCAGATTGAGGTCGGTCCCGGTCCGGCGGCGGACCAGCGCGGACTCCACCGGGGTGCGCGGGTCGGCCATCCGCACCACGCTGTCGTCGATGATCTCGCCCAGCGAACCGCGCACCACCATGCGCCGTCCGCGCAACGGATTCCACCACTGGTTGTCCGTGAAGTCATACAGTCCCATCCGCCCGCCGAAGTCCAGGAACGCGAGAGTCGTCGAGGCGTCCTTGGGCGTCAGATCGCCGGACCACCCGTCCCTGGACAACGGATCGGCGAGCGGAGCGGTGAAGTCTTTGGCCGTCACCGTGGCGGATTCGAAGCCGGCTCCGAGCGTGTGCCGGATCAGGGACACCGCGTGGTACAGGTGCGTGGAGGACATCTGGACGGACGTCACCTCTCCGATCACTCCCTCCCGCAGCAGTGCGAGCCGGGCCGCGTGTCCCGCCATCAGCGGATACTGCTCCGCCACCTGCACCAGGCCGCTGCCACCGGTCTCACGCCACAGGTCCCGCAGCCCTTCGAGGTCCGACGCCGGAGGCGTCTCCGCCAGTACCGGCACCTCGCGGCGTACGAGATCCTTCGTCACCTCCGGAGTGACGGACCACGGCACGGACGGGATGACGAACTCCGGCCGCTCGGCGCCCGCCAGCAACTCGTCGACCGTGCGGTAGGCGGGCACTCCCCAGGACGCCTCCACCTCGGCGCCGCGCTCGGCGGACCGGCTCACCACACCGGTCACCGCGAAGCGGTCGGGCAGCTTACGCGCCAGACGGACAAAGAACTCCGACCGCCAGCCGCTGCCGACCAGGCCGAAGCGTACAGGTGCTGCGCTCACGTGATTCGCTCCTCGAAAGACGGGCCGTGGGGTAACGGCTCGGTGCACGATAGACGCCGCTCGGTTCTGTCGTGCCAGGCGGTACCGGGCGCGACAGAAGCAGATCACCGACGGCGTGGTTTCCCGTGGCCGCCGCGTCAATGCCCGTTTGAACGCCTGCCGTGCTCAGCCAGGAGCCACGTTCCGGGAATCACGTTGTCGGTGCCGGGTGCCAGACTGAGCGTCATGTCCGTCGCTGACCTGACCTTCGAACACTGGCGCGCTCTGGACCACGAGGCCGCCGCGCGACATGCCCGAGAGGCAGCCCGCCAGGTGGGCGGGCAGCTCGTCCATTTCGACAGCGCCCCGCACCTGGACGGCAGGCTCCACCGCGCGCTGGTCGAACGCGCGGGACAGCGTTTCGCTCTCATACCCGGTGGCGAGGTGACGGTCGGCTTCGATCCGGACGCCTGGCAGCCACTGGCCGAGCAGCTCGACTCCTACCGGACCGAGAGCCTGCGGGGCGGTTACGGCTTCGACCCCGATCCACGCGCCCATCTCGCCCAGTTCCTCACCGCGCGGCGCACGGTCACGGTTCCCACACTGCTGATCGCGGTCGAATCCCAACAACTCACCGAACTGCCCGATAGGGTCCCGGCGGCACTCGCCGGACAAGGTCTGCGGCTGCCCAGCCCGGACGAGTGGGAGCACGCCTGTGGCGCGGGAGTGGCGACACTGTTCCGCTGGGGGGACCACTGCCCGCTCGACAGCTTCCCGTACGGCGCCGGACGCGGACCCCAGCACCAGCCCAACGCCTTCGGCCTGCACATCGCCTACGACGTCTACCAGGCGGAGATGACCTCCGACCCGGCGTCGGTGTACGGCGGCGACGGCGGAGAGGCGGTATGCGGCGGATACGGCACCTTTGTCCAATGGCTGCCTCTCGCCACCGCCAACCGCAACCCCGCCATGGCGGAGTTCCTCAACGGCCCGGACGGCGCGGACATGTACGAGGAGTTCAGCACCCGCCCCGTCCTCGAACTCGCCTGACAGCCGCGCGATGTGAGCCCGGCCCGGAGGTCGTCTGTACGAGACCCTCCGGGAAACCCTCACAGGCACCCGCCTGATCGGCACGCTCCGGAGCCAATGACTCTATGAGAGACGGCGGTTGAGCTGTGACGCCTCTGTTGCCGGAACTGTGGGCTCCGTCACAGCCGTCGTGATCTTGGCCTGATGGACTCGGCCGATGGCATTCCTGCTTCTGCTGTTCGTTCCGGCCGGACTGATCTTGGCCTTCGCCTTCGCCGGCCATGGCTTCGGCACCCTCGGCCGGGTCGGCCTTCGGAGTGCCGACCGCCGGGTGTGGCTCAGGAGCCTCGCCGCCATCCTGGGCGCCGTCGCCATCGCGCTGTACACGTGGGGCCTGCTCCATGTCGTCGGGGCGGTCATGTCCGCGGCGGACGGCGGCGCCGACTCGGCACCGATCCGGTCCTGCCGCACACCCGGCTGGCAGGAGCGGACAATGGCCAACATGATCACCGACTACACGGTGAATTACCTGCCGCTCCAATTCGTCTGCGAGACGAATGACGGTGGAGACTACGCCACCGGCGCCGTTCCGGGTTACGTCAATCCGGCGGTCCTGGGCTTCGCGCTGGCCGCCGTCATCGCGCGCGCCGGGGCCCCGGGAGCGGAGCGCCGCACCGAGAAGGATCCGGCCGTGTAATACGGGAAGACGCTGCGTCCACTCGACGCGACGACCGGGCCGCTGGGCGCGATCCCGCTCAACTACCGGAAACCGTCTCGCCATCCGCGGAGCGAGGCAGGAGAAGCTGGGGAGACCGAGCAAGGGCCCGATGTTGGTGTCGCTGACGTGGGGCCGTCGGCGAAGAGAAGCTCGTACGGCAGGTGATCGTCGTCCGGAACCAGAGGAACATAGTCGGGGGCCGTACACGCGGCGATGGCCGGCAGCCGGGCGGCAGCTTCCTCCTCAGTCACAGGAGCGAGCCCGAGGGCGGCCAGGAGACGGTCGCGCTCGGCGTCGAAATCGGGCCGGTCGGCACGTAGATCCGATCCCAGCTCCGTCGGAGTGAAGCCCGCCGCCAGCTCATGCCAGAAAGGCAGTACCACGATCAGCGTGACGGCCTCCACGAGGTCAGCACCGATCAGCGTGGCCCGGCCCTCGGAGTCGGCGTACAGAACAGGCCGTTCCTCGGCTCCGGCTTTTCCACAGAGGAGATATGTGCCGCCGGCACCACAGCCCGCTATCGGGTGCAGTGGCGCCCCAAACGCCCTCTACCACCACTACGCGAGCGTGCCGCTCGACGCGGGCGAGAGCGTCAAAGCCCTCTCCGAGTATCTCGGCCACTCCGACCCGGGCTTCACGCCGCGCACGTACACGCACCTGATGCCCGCCGGCGAGGAGCGGACGAAGAAGGCCGTCGACCGCGCCCTGACGGCGGCGGTCGACGGCCTGACATCTCGGGGGAGCGCCCCCGTTGTGCTCCAGGCGGGGGCCTAAAGGGCATTACCGCAGGTCAGCGGTGCTTCGGCTTCGGCCTAGATGTCGAAGAAGTGCCACCCGCCCGCCGCTGACCTGCGACTTTCTGCTCAAACGCCCGCTGACCTGGCGTTTCATCCTTCGTGACCTTGCACGGATGCGGGGCATTTTTGACTCCCGTGTGCCCTGCATGTGCCCCCGACTCGGGTCCTAAGCTCTGTAGATTCTTACGCCTCAAGCCGGGACGTCTGAGGGCGAATCCATGAAGCCCAGATGGAAGGGATGAAAGCGGCTGGATCAGACGGCTCCGGTGCACTCGGGCTTCCGAGGGGACATTGGATCGTGGCCACAGGGGTGCACTGACACTCTGGGCCTGGCCGGGCAGGCGGACCTATAGGCCAAGGTCGCGGCGTTGGGAAGATAAGTGTATTGGGATGGCCGTGCCGTGGTGTTGACACCGCCGCCCTTAATTGACCGTTGGAGTCTATTCCTCGTGGGTCCGCGCAGACGTCTCGATGACATGCCTTGTGAGGCTCCTGAGAGCGTCTGCCTGCTGCTTTTGAGATCTGGCCGACTTCTTCGATTGCTCGGCAAGAACGTGCGTGCTCCATTCTAAAGATTCAGTGTCCAATCCGGTATTTCTCAGAATCTCAAGGTCAATAACGTAGGTCAGCGGCTCCATGACGCCGAAGGGTCCGCTGGCCTGGACCTTGACCGTGTAGAGGAGCGGAAGGTTTGAAGAGAACACTTTGTGGCCAACGTCCATGACGAACGGAAGTCGCCGACCAGGAGGCAGCGCAGCGATCTTCCTGGTAACCGCTTGGTTGAGAATGGCCTCTTTCTCCGCACCGAGAGTTGTCCGCAGAGGAGGGTCGACGGACAGTTGGACATCGCGGGCGAGAGTCGGCCCGATGTTTTCGATGACGAAAACTAGTAGCGATGACCCGGGTACTCTCGGCCGAATATCGGCGATGACGTATGGCTCTGCCTGTTCGCGTTGTGCTCGCTCAGTGAGAGCGTTTGCTCTCGCGGCTGCTTCGGTTTGCTTGTGGCTGTACTGAAAGGTGACGAGAGCGGAGGGAACCGAGATTACAAGTGCGATGAGCGCGACGACTGACGCGGTATCCATCTCCCGAGTCTACGGTCGAACTGAACCCAGACGACCTCCACGTGTGACGGCGTCCTAGCTAGGCCCCGATGCGCTCGGCGCCCTCCGGCCACACCACGTCGACCGGGATGCCTGCGGTGCGGGCGTCAACGACCACGTCGGCTGTGCCGCCGCCCTTGCCACCCGGTGGCTGGCCGTTCCAGACGGCGACCAAGCGGTCGGCGCGGTCCAGGAGTACGCGGTTGGCTGCCTCGTATGCCTCTCTGCCGGCCGTTTCGAAGGGCATGGTCAGTACTTCGTCGGCGGCCTCAATGAGCTTGTCGAATAGGGGAGCGTGCTGCGGCCTGACCTTTGTTCGGCGGTAGTCGTGCGAGGGGATCACCGCTACAAGACGGCCGCCGGCCGCGAGTACGGCTTCGGCGAAGAGGCTGTCCGATCCGGCGGCGATGCAGGACACCCCGACCAGATTCGGGCCCCGGTATCCGGCGAGCAGGTCTCGTACTGCGTCGCGGACCAAGGGGACCGATGCGTCCGTCAGGTCCATGTGGCCGGTTACGGCAAGCGTCGTCACAGCGGCTTCTTCCTCTTTCCCAAGCGGCTTCATCAGTCGGCGAGTTGTTCGCGGAGTCTGGCCCGAGCTTCCCGGACCGGGCGGGACGCGCCATGTCCGACGGTGTACGAGTAGAGCCACGCCATGCCCTCCCGTACACGTCCGGACTGCACCCGCTCGGCGACGTCCAGCGCGGCGTGGGTCTCCTGGCACCCGGCAGTCAGGTCCCCGCTGAGGAAGTAGACCTCCGCGAGACCGAGCCGGTCGAGGGCGTTGCTTCGGCCCGCCTCCGGGCCGCGCTGTGAGAGGGCCTGCCGGATTTCCTCACCTGCGCGGTTGGCGTGTGTACGAGGATCTTGCCGGGCGAGTTCCAGCAGTCGGCCGCCGGTGGTGCCGGCGAGTTCGGCTTCGTCGAAGTAGGCGATCCAGTGCGGCTCGGTCTGCTCGGGAGCGGCCTCGCCCAGGTCCTGTCGCGCCTGTTCGGTCGCCCGTGTGAACGCCGAGGTACGCCCGAGGGCGGCCAGTGCCCATGCCTCCCGGGTCCGAAGCATCGCCCTCACCCGGGGCCCGGCCACGTCGCGGGCGCCGTCCTGGGCCAGGCGAACGAGTTCGAGTGCGTCCTGTGGTCGGTTGCTGTACAGCATCTGACGGGCCATGCCCGCCAGCACGTTGGCGCCCCACAGACGGTCGCCGCCCGCGTGTGCGGCCCGCAGGGACAGCCGGTAGTAGTCCTGGGCCCGCCGTTGCAGGCCGCTGTCCCACGCCATGGTGGCTGCCGTCCCGGCAAGATGCGCGAGCACCCGGTAGAGCCGTACCTCGACCGCTGGGGCCTGGTGCTCGTCCAGTACGGTCGCGACTTCCGAAAGCTGACCAAGGACTCCTCGGCGGCGCAGTCCGCCGCCGTAGCGATGGTCCCATGCGCGAAACGCTTTCGCGGTCTCCTCCAACTGCTCGACGTCCCGCAGGCCCAGACGCCCTGGGCGGGTGCGCCGTCGGCCTTCCTCGCCCGGGTGCATCCACCCTTCCAGGCTGTTGAGGAGGGGGGCGCCGGACATGGCCGTGGCTGCGAGGGCACGGGCCAACGCTCGCCGGTCCATGGTCAGATCGGCTCGGGTGAGCCGGTCGGCGAGTTCGATCGTGGTGTGGGTCTGCCAAGGACTGTCCATACGCACAGGCACCTCCGCCGTCTCCGCTCGGGGCGGGGCCTCGGTCTCCCATGGACGCGGGGCGAGGCCGATGAAGTCGCCGGGAACGCGCAGTCCGTCGGCGATGCGCGCCAGCACCTCGTACGAGGTGACCTGCGTGCTGCCGGACATGCTGGTGGCCGCCACCGGCCGCCACCAGCGTATTACCGCCGCGATAACACCTGCCGGTACTACTCCCGGATCTCCGGTCCGCCGAACCTGGATTGGTGACGAAACCCATCCGAACCGATCGGCCCTCCAACCCCGAGTGCGACCCTGCCCGGCTTACTGATCCTCTGAGTTGGGCCAGGAAGGTCGTGGATCATGCCCACCAACCAGTTCTCCAGACCAGTCGTCACGTCAACAAGGTGATGGCCATCCGGATTGGCGACGCGTCGCTCGTGGCGTATGTCCGGCATGCCGTGCGGGAGGCGTTACGGGCCTGGGACCTGTCCGAACTGGCCGACACGGTCGTGCTGGTCGCGTCCGAATTGGTGGGTAACGCGCTACGGCATGGAAAGACCACGGAGATTCCGGTGCGGTTGACGATCGACGGCTCGAACGTGGTGTTGGAGGTTGCCGACGACTCCGACGTCGAACCGTCGGTCGAGGCAACGGGGGCGGAGGACGAAGACGGTCGCGGCCTCTTGCTGGTCGCCGCGCTCGCCGACGCGTGGGGCAGCGAACCCCGCGACGGCGGGGGGAAGTCGGTCTGGGCCAGGTTCGCCGCCGACGTGGGCGGGGCGGCATAGGCGTCCGCGGCCTGATGCCAGCGCATTTGCTGGTTGTTGCTGGGGCTGACCCCCGGCTCGTGCCTGGACGTATGTGGGACGAGGGCTGCATGGCGGCACGCCGATTCCCGGCCGAGCGCAGGGACAGTCTCCAATGCATGTCTCCCTCAGTCAGCCATCGCCCATCTTTGGATCACATCTATTGAGAGAAGAACAGCAGCGTCATGACGACGAAGCCGGATCACCGAGGCACGGTGCACGGACGTAAGGCCGCGCTTCCTGCATCCCGAGGGTTTGCGCGGCCGGAGTTGGTGCCGTACATCACCCGGTGGAGCGAGGAGGGGGAAGCCAGTATGCCGGTGGTGGCTCGCCGGAACGGTCGAGGCATCGCGTACGCCGATGAGCGGTCGTACGACCGGGACGCGAACGGCGTCCTCTGGACCCGCACTCCTTCACAGCCGGGCCGGGGCCGGCCGGAGTACGGAAACGTGCACAGCCTGCGGCAGCGGCTGGCCATGAGTCGTCTCCTGTGTCAGATCTGCGGCAAGCCCGCCGACCGTAACCCCGACGGGGTGCTGTGGCTGCTCGATGCAGACGCGCAGGAACCCGAATTGTGGCAAGAGGAAGAGCACACCACTCATCCACCGGTTTGTCTGCCCTGCGCCGCCCAATCGGCTGCGGCCTGTCCTCACCTGCGTCGCCGGTACGTGGCCTTGCGGGTAAGGGCCTTCGCTTTGTCCGGTGTTCACGGCGCGCTCTATCAGCGGGGCGAAACCCTGCCCGTGCCTGTCGATGTCACGGGACTCCGCTTCGGCGACCCACGGATGCCGTGGATGCGGGGCGGTCAACTCGTCATGCATCTCAGTGATTTCACGACAACCGACCTGCAAATCGGAACTGGACCGGGCGAGCTGGCAGAGATCTCGTCGGGGCGCTCTGGATGACTTCGATCGCGACAACATGCTCTGCCGGGGCAAGGACTCCTTACCCCACAGCTTGCTCCGCCGGGGCCATGCGTGGCGGGGTACCGTGACCCCTCCCTTTGCGGTCCGATGGGCGTGGTGGTGTCGCACCCGTCCCAGTCGTTGCGTGCCTGGTCAGCGCAGGTACGTGTGGAAGCCTGCTCTCGCGCGGGCAGGCGTTGTCCCCATCAAGCCCGAGGGCGAGAACTGCGGCGAGGCCCGCAGCGATGGCATGCACGCTCTCCGCCACCACTACGCGAGCGTGCCGCTCGACGCGGGCGAGAGCGTCAAAGCCCTCTCCGAGTACCTGGGCCACTCCGACCCGGGCTTCACGCCGCGCACGTACACGCACCTGATGCCCGCCGGCGAGGAGCGGACGAAGAAGGCCGTCGACCGCGCCCTGACGGCGGCGGTCGACGGCCTGACATCTCGGGGGAGTGCCCCCGTTGTGCCCCAGGCGGCGGCCTAAAGGGCATTACCGCAGGTCAGCGGTGCTTCGGCCTAGATGTCGAAGTACAGCTCGAACTCGTGCGGGTGCGGGCGGAGCTGGATCGGCGCGATTTCCTTGGTGCGCTTGTAGTCGATCCACGTGTCGATCAGGTCCGCCGTGAAGACGCCACCCGCCTGCAGGTACTCGTTGTCCGACTCCAGCGCTTCGAGGACCGCGGGCAGCGAGGTCGGGACCTGGGGGACGCCGGCGTGCTCCTCGGGAGCGAGCTCGTAGAGGTCCTTGTCGATCGGCTCGGCCGGCTCGATCTTGTTCTTGATGCCGTCCAGGCCGGCCAGGAGCAGCGCGGAGAAGGCCAGGTACGGGTTGGAGGACGGGTCCGGGGCGCGGAATTCGACGCGCTTGGCCTTCGGGTTCGAGCCCGTGATCGGGATGCGCATCGCGGCGGAGCGGTTGCGCTGCGAGTAGACCAGGTTGACCGGGGCCTCGAAGCCGGGGACCAGGCGGTGGTACGAGTTCACCGTCGGGTTGGTGAAGGCCAGCAGCGACGGCGCGTGCTTGAGGATGCCGCCGATGTAGTACCGGGCGGTGTCCGAGAGGCCCGCGTAGCCCTGCTCGTCGTAGAACAGCGGGCTGCCGCCCTGCCACAGGGACTGGTGGACGTGCATGCCCGAGCCGTTGTCGCCGAAGATCGGCTTCGGCATGAAGGTCGCGGTCTTGCCGTTGCGCCAGGCGACGTTCTTCACGATGTACTTGAAGAGCATCAGGTCGTCGGCCGCGGCGAGCAGCGTGTTGAACTTGTAGTTGATCTCCGCCTGGCCGGCGGTGCCGACCTCGTGGTGCTGGCGCTCGACCTGAAGGCCGGACGCCTCCAGCTCCAGGGAGATCTCCGCGCGCAGGTCGGCGAAGTGGTCGACCGGCGGGGCCGGGAAGTAGCCGCCCTTGTAGCGGACCTTGTAGCCGCGGTTGTCCTCGATCGCACCGGTGTTCCAGGCGCCGGCCTCGGAGTCGATGTGGTAGAAGCCCTCGTTCGCGGTGGTGTTGAAACGCACGCTGTCGAAGACGTAGAACTCGGCCTCGGGGCCGAAGTACGCGGTGTCCGCCACGCCGGTGGAGGCGAGGTACGCCTCGGCCTTCTTGGCGATGTTCCGCGGGTCGCGGCTGTACTGCTCGCCCGTGATCGGGTCGTGGATGAAGAAGTTGATGTTCAGCGTCTTGTCACGGCGGAACGGGTCGACCCGGGCGGTCGACAGGTCCGCGCGCAGCGCCATGTCCGACTCGTGGATGGCCTGGAAGCCACGAATGGAGGAGCCGTCGAAGGCCAGCTCTTCCACCGGATCGAACGCCTTCGCCGGGATCGTGAAGTGCTGCATCACGCCAGGCAGGTCGCAGAAGCGGACGTCGACGAACTTGACGTCCTCGTCCGCGATGAACTTCTTGGCCTCGTCGGCGTTCTGGAACATCCAGCTCCTCCTCCTCCCGTCCCGGGGTGGGGCGGGGGTTGTCGCTCGGTCGTGCGGCCAGTGCGGTGGCACACGTTGGACCCAACTTAGGTTTCCGGGGTTTCTCAAGCATGACTCATTTGTTTCGCAGAAGTTAACCGGCCCGGGTGGGCGCCGGGCGCACGCCGGGCCGCACATGCCCCCTTACCCCCGTCCCGAGGGTGCGAATACGGCCGCAGTACCGTGGTCGGGTGGATAACAGGCAAGCAATCGGATCGTGGCTCTCCGGGCCGCGCGCGGCAGCCGAGGACATGGGCGTCGACTTCGGCTACCGGGGCGAGCGGCTCGGTCTGCCGGAGAACGGGCCGGGCTCCGTCGCCCCGCTCGGCCGGCGCTTCGGTGCCCTGATGGTCGACTGGGCGCTGTGCGTACTGATCGCATACGGATTGCTGGCCAGAGGTGACTGGCAGGCGTCCGGGAACTGGGCGCTCGGCATCCTCCTCGTACTGAGCCTGCTTACCGTCGGTACGGTCGGCTCCACTCCCGGCAAGCGGCTCTTCGGCCTGCGCGTCGTCGCCGAGGACGGCGGCCGGCTCGGCCTGGGCCGCGTGCTCGTACGCAGCGTGCTGCTGTGCGTGGCCGTCCCGGCCCTCGTCTGGGACCGCGACGGCCGTGGCCTCCACGACCGCCTGGCCCGCGCCGTACAGGTACGGATCTAGGGTCTGTCGCGAAAGTCCCGCCCGGCCCGCGAGGCCCGGCACGCCCGCTCGCCGCGTTGTCGGAGCCGTCCGAGTCGTCCGGGCGGACGGCGCTGCTTTCGCAACATGCCCCAGTGGCGCCACAGCCCGCAGACGTCAAGAGGGCGGTCCGGAACCGAGTTCCGGACCGCCCTCTTATGTGTGGATTTATGCGTGGATGAGATCAGCGCATCTTTCCGCCGCGTGGCATCCGCATGCCCTTCGGCATCGGACCCTTCGGCAGCGGCATATTGCTCATCAGGTCGCCCATGGCCCGCAGCCGGTCGTTGGCCACCGTCACCTGCGGGCCCGCCAGCACTCGCGGCAGCTTCAGCATGGTCGTACGGACCTTCTTCAGCGGCACCTGGCCCTCGCCGTCGCCGACGATGATGTCGTGCACCGGTACGTCCACGACGATGCGGGCCATCTTCCGCTTCTCGGCCGCCAGCAGGTTCTTCAGCCGGTTCGGATTGCCCTCGGCGACCAGCACGATGCCCGCCTTGCCGACGGCCCGGTGGACGACGTCCTGGCTGCGGTTCATCGCCACCGCCGGTGTCGTGGTCCAGCCACGGCCCACGTTCTGCAGGACGGCCGCCGCAGCGCCCGGCTGGCCCTCCATCTGCCCGAAGGCGGCACGTTCGGCACGGCGGCCGAAGATGATCGCCATCGCGAGAAACGCCAGGATGAAGCCCAGGATGCCCAGATAGATCGGGTGGTTGATCAAGAAGCCGATCGCGAGGAAGACACCGAAGGTGACGATTCCCACACCCGCGACGACAAGACCGACCTTCGAGTCGGCCTGCCGGGTCATCTTGTAGGTAAGGGCGATCTGCTTCAGTCGCCCGGGGTTCGCAGCAGAGTCTGCGTTTTCCTTCCTCGCCATGCCCAGAGTTTACGTGGCGTGGGAAGTGTGGTCCGACACGGCCTCCAGAACGTGCTGTGCCTCGACCCGGTCCTTGGCCCGGCGGCGGTCCTCCAGGACGGCCGTCCAGGCGTTACGGCGGGCTGTGCGCTGGCCGCCGCTGAGGAGCAGGGACTCCACGGCGCGCAGCGCGGTGGAGACGGAGGGCAGCACAGGGGTGATGCGTGTGGTCGCCGTCACCGCTTCGGTGACGGGTCGGGCCGGCGCGACCTGCATGATGGCGGTCCCCTCAGGAGCGGTGGTGACGAGCGTACGAGCTGCGTGCAAGCAGCCTTACTCATCGGTGTTACCAGGGCGTGACCGACCGGTCAAACGGCAATGAAACCTTGATGCGCGGCCCGGAAACGCTGACGCGGCCCGTACACCACCCCCGACCTGGGAGGAGGGTACGGACCGCGTCACGACTGCGTTCTACTGCTGAGTAGCCTCTTGTGCTCAGATTCACACAGCCCGGATCGGCACGGCTCACACGGCCTGGCCGGCGACCGCCGCGCCACGCCGCTCGACCGCCTGCTGGTACAGCCGTCCCGCGCGGTACGAAGAACGCACCAGCGGTCCCGACATCACACCGGAGAAGCCGATGGCCTCGGCCTCGTCCTTCAGCTCCACGAACTCGTGCGGCTTCACCCAGCGCTCGACCGGATGGTGCCGTACGGACGGACGCAGATACTGCGTGATCGTGATCAGCTCGCAACCCGCGTCGTGCAGATCACGCAGCGCCTCACTGACCTCCGCGCGCTCCTCGCCCATGCCCAGGATCAGGTTGGACTTGGTGACCAGTCCCGCCTCGCGGGCGCGCGTGATGACGTCGAGCGAGCGGTCGTAACGGAATCCCGGACGGATCCGCTTGAAGATCCGCGGCACCGTCTCGACATTGTGCGCGAGCACCTCGGGCCGGGAGGAGAAGACCTCGGCGAGCTGCTCGGGCACGGCGTTGAAGTCAGGGATGAGCAGCTCGACCTTGGTGCCGCCGGCCGCGCGCTCCGCCGTCATGGCGTGGATCTGGCGGACGGTCTCCGCGTACAGCCAGGCACCGCCGTCTTCCACGTCGTCGCGGGCGACGCCGGTGATGGTGGCGTAGTTCAGGTCCATCGTGACAACGGACTCACCCACCCGGCGCGGCTCGTCACGGTCCAGCGCCTGCGGCTTGCCCGTGTCGATCTGGCAGAAGTCACAGCGCCGGGTGCACTGGTCGCCGCCGATGAGGAAGGTGGCCTCGCGGTCCTCCCAGCATTCGAAGATGTTCGGACAGCCGGCCTCCTGGCAGACCGTGTGCAGACCCTCGCTCTTCACGAGCTTCTGCAACTGGTTGTACTCGGGGCCCATTTTCGCCCGAGTCTTGATCCACTCGGGCTTGCGCTCGATGGGGGTCTGGCTGTTCCGGACCTCCAGGCGCAGCATCTTGCGTCCGTCGGGTGCGACAGCGGACACGTCCGGCACCTCTCTCTGCTGGCGCGGCATTCGATTCTTCGGCGAATACCAGGTTACGCCCGTTGTTTACGTGGCATTACGTCTGGCCAACCGGCGGCCGTCGGGGCGCATTCCCTCCGATGGCCGCGGTGCCTCAGACGCTCGCGTGCTCGATCTCGCGCGGCTTCGGCTCCGCGTGCTCCAGCACGTCCCGCAGATGGCGCTCCACCACCGGGAGGACCTCCGCGATCGTGATCTCACGGCCGAGCTCGGACGAGAGCGATGTCACGCCCGCGTCCCGGATCCCGCACGGCACGATCCGGTCGAACCAGGTGTTGTCCGGGTTCACGTTCAGCGAGAAGCCGTGCATCGTCACGCCCTTGGCGACCCGGATGCCGATCGCCGCGAGCTTGCGGTCCTCCCGGCGCTGGCCGGCGTTGGACGGCGCGTACTCCGGGCCGTTCAGCCGCGGATCGAACTCCTCGTCCCGCAGCCGTGGATCGAAGTCCAGCGAGAGTCCGCCCGGCGCGGGACGGCTCTCCACCGGATCACCGAGCACCCACACGCCACTGCGCCCCTCGACCCGCGTCGTCTCCAGGCCGAACTCCGCGGCCGTGCGGATCAGGGCGTCTTCGAGGCGGCGGACATGCGCGACGACATCCACGGGCCGCGGCAGCTTGAGGATCGGATAGCCGACGAGCTGGCCGGGACCGTGCCAGGTGATCTTCCCGCCGCGGTCCACGTCGATGACGGGCGTGCCGTCCAGCGGACGCTCACTGTCCGCGGTGCGCCGGCCCGCCGTGTACACCGGCGTGTGTTCCAGCAGCAGACAGGTGTCCGGAACCTCTTCCGCGAAGCGGGCCGCGTGCACCCGGCGCTGCTCCTGCCATGCCTCCTGGTAGTCGACGGAATCCTCGCCGAACCCCAGATGGACGTACCGCAGCTCACCCACGGCAGTGCCTCCTTAGAACCCTTCATCGTGCGCCGTCAGTACCTTCAACGTGCACGGGTCGCGCTCTCGCAACTGTACGGCGGCTCCCGGCGGAGAGGCCGGGCAGGTGCTCTCCGGCCCCTTCCGCCGCGCTCGCGTCAGCGGTGGCTCGATCCTCACACGATCGGATGAATGTGGGACGAAGGTGACGGTGAGGGCGGTTTGTACCGCTAAATTCGCGCCGTTCCATGAGGGCTGCTCACCGGGCCCGGAAGGCAGGAGACCGTACAGCTGATGTCGGAACGACCTCCGCAGCGAATCCCCAACCGCCAGCTCGCCGCACTCATCGCAGAAGCCGGATTCTCCAACGCAGGTCTCGCCCGCCGGGTGGATCAGCTCGGCCTCGAACACGGCCTCGATCTGCGGTACGACAAGACATCGGTGACGCGCTGGCTGCGCGGGCAGCAACCACGCGGCACCACACCCGCGCTGATCGCCGAGGTCTTCACCCGCCGGCTCGGTCGCCGGCTCTCCGCACAGGACCTGGGTCTGGACGCCTGCGCCCCGGTCTACGCGGGCCTCGAATTCGCGTCCACACCCGAGGAAGCCGTCGACATCGTCGCGGGACTGTGGCGCAAGGACTCCGGCAGCCACAGCGAACTGCGCAAGATCGCGTTCACTCCGGCGGGCCTGGTCATTCCCAGTCGCGACTGGCTGATCGGACGCGCCGACGACCGCGTCGGCAGCCCCGGCCTCGTCGCGCACAACAACACCCGCGTCCCCGCCCAGTCTCGGCCCGAGGCCCCGGCGGTCCCGCGCTCGCGCACCGAACGCGCGGTCGGCCAGAAAGTGACGGCCGGAGACATCTCCGCACTCCGCTCGGTCGGCGACCTCTTCCGCACCCTCGACCAGACCTACGGCGGCGGCCATGCCCGCCACGCCCTCGTCCGCTATCTCGAACACGAGGCCGAACCGATGCTCCGCGGCCTGTACGGCGAGAGCGTCGGCCGGCGTCTCTTCGCCGCGGCCGCCGATCTGACCCGGCTGGCGGGCTGGACCGCGTACGACATCGCGGCACACGGCCTCGCCCAGCGCTACTTCGTCCAGGCCCTGCGGCTCGCCCAGGCGGCCGGCGACCGGGCCTACGGCTCGTACGTCCTGACCACCATGAGCCGCCAGGCCGTCTACCTCGGCCACGGCCGTGAGGCGGTGCAGCTCACCCGCGTCGCCCAGCAAGGAGTCGGCGCGTCCGCGCCGCCGGTGGTCCAGGCGCTGCTGCACTCCGCCGAGGCCCGCGGGCATGGTGTCCTCGGCGACGTACGGGCGTGCACCGCCGCGCTCGTACGGGCCGAACGCGCGCTGGAGACGGCCCGGCCCGGCGACGACGTACCGCACTGGGCGCGCTTCTTCGACGAGGCGCAGCTCGCCGACGAGTTCGGGCACTGCTACCGCGATCTGCAGCAGTACCGCGCGTCCGTGCAGCACGCCGAGCGCTCGCTCCAGCTACGCGCCCCCGTGTACGCCCGCAGCCGCCTCTTCTGCCGCGTTGTGCTCGCCTGTGGCCGGCTCGGCCTCGGCGAGCTGGACCAGGCGTGCCTGCTGGGCGCGGAGGCGGCCCAGGCGGCCACCGAGATGCGTTCGGCGCGAGCCGTGGAGTACGTACGGGACTTCGAGCGGCGGCTGGAGCCGTACCGGGACGCCGCGGCCGTACGGAACTACCGCGACCGGACCGCGGCGTTCGGCTGAGCCCGGCGGACCGAGCCGCCGCCCGGTCACGGCCGGACGGCGGCCCGGGCTATGCCACGGCCGGCAGCGGGACCGTGCCGTACGAGGGCTTCACACCCAGGTCGCCGAGGACCGCGTGGGCGGCCCGGCGGCCCGAGAACAGCGCGCCCTGGACCGTGCTCGTGTCCCGGTGGTCGCCGCACACATACAGACCGGACAGCAGCCGGACCGGACGGCGCGGATCGTGCGGCGGAGGCATCGCCGGTACCGCCTCCGGGTCGTGATGGACGGCCAGCAGCTCCCAGTCGCCGGTCGGCGTCCCGTACAGCCGTGCGAGATGCGCGCGGACCGTGCGGTCCAGCTCGGCGGCCGGCGGCGGGGTGCCGAGCACCGTCGACGAGATCAGCACCCGGCCGTCCGGCGCGCGCGAGGCGTCGACCGCGCTCATCACGGCGGTGTGCGCCACCGGTCCACTCCG
This sequence comes from Streptomyces sp. AK02-01A, assembly GCF_033795305.1. NCBI lineage: Bacteria > Bacillati > Actinomycetota > Actinomycetes > Kitasatosporales > Streptomycetaceae > Streptomyces > Streptomyces sp. AK02-01A. The sequence goes on along the minus strand of NZ_JARBAE010000002.1, from coordinate 1,348 downwards.
CTCCGCGTCCAGCAACAGCGCCGGATCGGTCAACGGCGGCTTCGGCGCGGTGTGATGAAGGACCGTCACGGCGTGGAAGTCCGGCATCCGCAGCCCCGGCAGCAACTCGGCCGCGGCGCGCGCGCCGGTGGCCAGCACCAGCGCGCGGCAAGCGATCTCACCGTGCTCCTTGGTGGTGACGCAGTTGATCGAGGTGTCCGTGACGCACACCTCCTTCCGTACGGTGCCCTGCGGCAGCGCCCGCTCAAGCAGCTCCGGCAGCGTCGCGGCGCCGCCCGCGGTCACACACAGCCGGCCTCGCGCGAAGGCGCGCAGCGCGAGGTCGGCGTACCGGCTCGACGTGGTGAGTCCGGGATCGCAGAGCAGTGCGGACAGCAGCGGGCGGACAAAGCCGTTGACGGTACGGACGGGCAGGCCGCGGGCGGACAGCGCGTCCAGCGCGGTGCGTTCGGGATGGGCCAGCAGACGCGGTGTCGGCATCGTCGCGATGCGGCCGAGAGCCGCGCCGATCCGCGCCTGATCGAGCGCGCCGCCGAGCGCTGGACGGGGGGCGCTCGCCAGGGCGCGTGCCGCGGTCAGTGCGCTCCGCGCGCTACCGACCGCACCGGTCCGGTAGTTCCGGCCGTCACTGTGCACGAGCACGCCCGGCGAGAACAACCGCAGGACGCCGCCCTCCAGCCCCGGCGTCCGGTGCAGCTCCGGATAGGAGGTGTTGAGCAACTGTCCGCTCCGGTCGAGGCGGAAACCGTCGACCTGGTCCGTGGCCATGCGACCGCCGACGTACGAGGCGGCCTCCAGGACACTGACTGTGACGCCTGCGCTGGTCAGATGGTGAGCCGCCGACAGACCTGCGACTCCGGCTCCGATGATGACGACGTCCGCGTGGTGTGCGCTGCTGAGCACGTGCCCCTCCCCGAGGTCGGCGCGGCTGGTGGGGAGCTGATGCCTGGACCAGCTCCCGGTCGAGAGTAGAAAGGGAACGGGCGCGGGGCGGACGCGCGTGGGCGGGGGCACCGATGCATGAGGGGCGCGGTGTCGCCGTCCGGCGGGGGTTGCGGGTGCGGGTCGCCGTCCGGCGGGGGTTGCGGGTGCGGGCGGTGGTGGCGGCGGGCGGTGGGCCTCCGGCGGTGCGTTGTCCCGGCGGGGTTGTTGTTCGGGTGCGGGTGCCGGGGGCGCCGGAGGTGGTGTCCGGACTGCATGATTTACGGCGCGCTCGGGCGGTCGTGAGGTCGTCCGGGATGCCGCGCCGCAAATCACGCTTTACGTCCGGTCACCATCCTCCTGTGCCCCCGTCCCCCTCCCGCCGGTGGTCCTGCCGGTCACGACCGCCTCCGGCTGGTGGGGTGGG